>JAFWFZ010000028.1 GCA_017515345.1 Oscillospiraceae bacterium
ACCGGGACGGCCGGGTGCTTGGCCGCCACCGGGGCATCATCCGCTATACCGTCGGCCAGCACCGGGGACTTGGCCTGAGCCTGCCGGAGGCCATGTACGTCTGCGCCGTCGACGCGGGGAGCAACCGGGTGGTGCTGGGCAGGCAGGAGGACCTGTTCCGGCGGGAGGTCCAGGTCCGGGATTTCTCCTGGGTCTCCGGAGAGAGTCCTGACGGCGCGATCCGCTGTACGGCGAAGCTCCGCTATGCCCACCGGCCTCAGCCCGCCTGGGCGGAGCCGGCGGGGGACCGGGTGCTCCTCACCTTTGACGAGCCCCAGCGCGCCGCCACGCCCGGTCAGGCCGCCGTCCTCTACGACGGGGACGAGGTCCTGGGCGGCGGCACCATCGAATCACATTCCACAGGGAAAGGAGATGAGAGCATATGATGATCTCAACGCGCGGACGGTATGCCCTCCGGGTCATGATCGATCTGGCGGAGCACCGAAACGGAAAGTACATCCCCATGAAGGATGTGGCCGCAAGACAGGAGATATCCCTCAAGTATCTGGAGCGCATCCTGCCGCTGCTGACCCAGAACGGCCTGCTGGAGGGCGTTCACGGCCGGGGCGGCGGCTATCGGTTGTGCCGCGCGCCGGAGGATACCACCGTGGGGGAGATCCTGCGCATCATGGAGGGGGATCTGGCCCCGGTGAGCTGCCTCGAGAGCGACGCCAAGCCCTGTGAGCGCATGGCGGAGTGCCGTACCCTTCCCATGTGGACGGAATTCCTGCGCCTCACCAATGAGTATTTTGACGGCATCACCCTGGCCGATCTCATGAAGACCGACACCGCGGCGAACTATGTGATATAGGAGCCGGGCGCGAAGGCGGCGGCTGTGTCGGATACCCGGTACAGGCGTCTTCGCATGCGGCTTCAAACTTTTTTCAAAAAAACAGTTGACAAACGGTTGCTCCCGTGCTATTATACGACCAACCTACTTGGTTGGTATAATTTATAACGCGGGAGGAGAACCAATGAGATCCCTGTTTGACAAGCTGCTGAGGCAGAATTTCCGGTCCGGGCGATGTCCCGGTTTCCGAATAAACGAATATAAGATGAAAGGAACGACAAATCATGTCAAACTATAAATTCGAGACACTGCAGATCCATGTGGGCCAGGAGCAGGCCGACCCCGCCACCGACGCCCGCGCGGTGCCCATCTACGCCACCACCAGCTATGTATTCAAGGATTCGGCCCAGGCGGCCGGCCGCTTCGCCCTGACGGAGGGCGGCAACATCTACACCCGGCTCATGAACCCCACCACCGACGTGTTTGAGAAGCGCATTGCCGCGCTGGAGGGCGGCGTAGGCGCACTGGCTGCCGCCTCCGGCTCCGCCGCCATCACCTACGCGGTGCAGAACATCGCCCTGGCCGGGGACCACATCGTGTCCTCCACCAACCTCTACGGCGGCACCTACAACCTGTTCTCCAACACCCTGGTGGACCAGGGGCTCACCACCACCTTTGTGGATCCCTCCGATCCCGCGAATTTTGAGGCCGCCATTCAGCCCAACACCAAGCTCCTCTACGCGGAGACTCTGGGCAATCCCAACGCCGACGTGATCGACATCCGCGCCATCGCGGACATCGCCCATAAGCACGGCATCCCCCTGATCGTGGACAACACCTTCGCCACTCCCTTCAAGCTCCGGCCCATCGAGTACGGCGCCGACATCGTGGTCCACTCCGCCACCAAGTTCATCGGCGGCCACGGCACCGTCATGGGCGGCGTGATCGTGGACAGCGGCAAATTCGACTGGACGCAGAACGACAAGTTCCCCGGCATCTCCAAGCCCAATCCCTCCTACCACGGGGTGGTGTTCGCCGACGCGGCGGGCAGCGCAGCCTATATCACCAAGCTGCGCTGCACCCTCATGCGGGACCAGGGCGCCACCATCTCCCCCTTCCACTCCTTCCTGCTCCTCCAGGGGCTGGAGACACTGTCCCTCCGGGTGGAGCGGCACACGGAAAACGCCCTCAAGGTGGTGGACTTCCTGAAAAAACATCCCCAGGTGGAGAAGGTCAACCACCCCTCCCTGGAAACGGGACGGGCCAAGGAGCTCTACGACGAGTACTTCCCCGACGGAGCAGGCTCCATCTTTACCTTTGAGATCAAGGGCGGCGCGGACACGGCGAAGAAATTCACCGAGAGCCTGAAGCTCTTCTCCCTGCTGGCCAACGTGGCCGACGTGAAGAGCCTGGTGATCCACCCGGCGTCCACCACCCACTCCCAGCTCTCGGAGGAGGAGCTGCTGGCCGGCGGCATCAAGCCCAGCACCATCCGGCTCTCCATCGGCACCGAACACATCGACGATATCATCGAGGACCTGAAGCAGGGCTTCGAAGCGGTCAAATAAAAGGAGACGATACCATGGCAAATATCTATACATCCGCGGATCAGCTCATCGGCAAGACGCCGCTGCTGGAGCTGACGCATATCGAAAAGACGCTGGATCTGAAGGCGAGGGTCCTGGCAAAGCTGGAATACTTCAACCCCGCCGGCAGCGTGAAGGACCGGATCGCCAAGGCCATGATCGATGAGGCCGAGGAAAAAGGTCTGCTGAAGCCGGACTCCGTGATCATTGAGCCCACCAGCGGCAACACGGGCATCGGCCTGGCCTCCGTGGCGGCGGCCAGGGGCTACCGGACGATCATCGTCATGCCGGAGACCATGTCCGTGGAGCGGCGGCAGCTCATGAAGGCCTACGGCGCGGAGCTGGAGCTCACCGAGGGGCCCAAGGGCATGACCGGCGCCATCGCCAGGGCAGAAGAGCTCCGGGCCGAGATCCCGGGCGCGTTCATCCCCGGTCAGTTCGTGAATCCCGCGAACCCCAAGGCCCATTTTGAGACCACAGGGCCGGAGATCTATGAGGACACCGACGGCGAGGTGGATATTTTCGTGGCCGGTGTGGGTACCGGCGGCACCGTCACCGGCGTGGGCGAATACCTGAAGAGCAAGAAGCCCGAGGTGAAGGTGGTGGCCGTAGAGCCCGCCTCCTCCGCCGTGCTGAGCACCGGCGTGGCCGGCAGCCACAAGATCCAGGGCATCGGCGCCGGCTTCGTGCCCGATGTGCTGAACACCAAGGTCTATGACGAGATCATCCCCGTGACCAATGAGGACGCCTTTGAGACGGGACGCCTCATCGGCAAAAGGGAGGGCGTGCTGGTGGGCATCTCCTCCGGCGCGGCGCTCTGGGCGGCTATCGAGCTGGCAAAGCGCGCGGAGAACGAGGGCAAGACCATCGTGGTCCTCCTGCCCGACACCGGCGACCGTTATCTCTCCACCCCCCTGTTCTCCGACTGACGTTGCATTTTTCCCGAAGCTGCGGTATAATCTCCCCAGAATAAGCTGCGGAGGTGCTGCGTGTGAACGGGACCGTGAACTGGATCGCTGTCATCGGCGCCGTGTGGGGCGTCTACGGACTCGCCGGTGTGCTGGGGTTTCAGAAAGCCCCGCCGGAATTTACCGGCAAGAGCTGGCTGAAGAAGTACAAGCAGTCCATCGGATTGAGCAATCTGCTCCTGGGTGCGCTGTGGCTCATCGCGGGGCTTATCATCGGGAAGACGGATCTGAGCCGCCCCCTGCGGCTGGTGATCCTGGCTGTCCTGGCGATCCCCTCCCTCGTCATGTCCGTGAAAACCTCCCAGAAATACCATGACCTGGCGGAGGAGGAGAAGAAGGCGGAGCAATACTTCGACCCCTACGGGAACCCTCCCGAGGATGAGGACGAAGAGTTCGAGGATGATGAGTTCGAGGACGACGCGGACGAAGAATACGAAGAAGAGTACAGTGACGAAGACGACGAATAGCAACAAAACCGCTCCCCGTGCGTTCGCACGGGGAGCGGTTTTTTCTATTTGACGGATTTTGTTCAGCTGTCGATGGACATACAGGCGTAGTAGGCGCTGTTGGTGGCGTCGCCCACCAGGCCGACCTTCCGCGCGTCGCCGATCACGTACGTCTCGGGCACGATCTCCTTCAGCTCGGCGATCAAGGCGTCGTTCTTCTTCAGGCCGAAGGCGGTGATGACGGTGTCGCACTCGATGGTGCGCTTGCGGCCGTTCTTCTTCACCACCACGCCCTTTTCGGTGATCTCCTGCACCGCGGTCTCATAGAGGCGCTTGACCTTGCCGTCGTCCAGGTGCATTTTGAAGATGGGCAGGGTGAAGTCCTTCATGTTGGTGTAGAGCTGATCCTCGGGGAGGACGTCCACGATGGTGCAGTCCACGCCCTCGTGGCCAAGGCCCATGGCGCACTCCGCGCCGGAGAGGCCCGCGCCGCAGATGACGACCTTCTTGCCCACCTTGGCGGTTCCGCGGTCCACATCCACCACGCTGACCACGTTGGGGCCGTCCACGCCGGGGATATTGGGTACGAACTCATCCGCGCCCAGGGCGATGATGAGGGTATCCGGCGCCTCGGCCCGGACCATATCCGCCGTGATCTCGGTATTCAGATGGACGTGGACGCCGCTCTCAAAGGTGCCGCGTGCCGCCCGCTCCAGATACCGGCGGAACCCCTCCTTCAGCCAGAGGGAGGACGCCTCGTGCAGCCTGCCGCCCAGCTTGTTCGCTTTTTCGAACAGGTGGACCTCATGGCCGCGCTCCGCCAGGGTGGAGGCGGCGAACATGCCGCCCGGGCCGCCGCCGATGACCATGACCTTCTTGTGCTTCTTGGCAGGCATGAACCGGGGGAACCGGTACTCGAAGCCCAGACGCGGGTTGGCCGCGCAGCCGTGGATCGACTCGTCGGTGCCCTGGTTGCGCAGGCAGTACATGCAGCGCATGCAGGGGACGATGTCCTTCTCCTGGCCGCGCTCGCCCTTGACGATCATCCGGTCGTCGGCCATCAGGGCCTTGGCCATGGCGACGATATCCGCCTTGCCCTCGGCCAGGACCTTCTCCGCCAGCTCCAGGGAGTTGATGCCGCCCACCACGGAGACGGCCACCTTGTCGCCCAGCGCCTCCTTGAAGGCGGCGGCATGCTCGATGTTGCAGCCGTTGGGGACGTAGTAGCTGGGCATGTTGTAGCACATGGCGTTGCCGTAGAACAGCGTGCCGGTGGAGACGCACAGCATATCGATGTATTTGGACGCCTCCTTGAGGAACTCGATGCGCTCCCGGATGTCGGTGGCGCCCTCCAGCCGCTCGTCACCCACCACGCGGACCTCGATGGGGATGCGGCCCTTGGTGACGGAGTACATGGCCTCCATGACCTCCAGCGGGAATTTCCAGCGGTTTTTGGCGGAGCCGCCGTAAGCGTCGTTCCTGTGGTTCCAGTAGGTGGAGAGGAACGCGGACAGCAGGTTGCCGTGGGCGATGTGGCACATGACCATGTCAAAGCCGGCCTTCATGCACCGCTCGGTGGCCTTCATGAAGTGATCCACCACTACGTCCATTTCCTTCCTGGTGATCTCCTTGTACAGGGATTTGTCCTTGGGGAACACGTCCATGATGGAGGGGACCCACGCCTCGATATCGTTGAGGGCAGCCCACTGGCCGGCGTGGATCAGCTCCGCCGACAGGTTGCAGTCGTAGGTGTGGATCTCATTGGTCAGCAGCCGGAGACCGGAGATGTCGTGGTCGTTCGTAACGGACATACAGCCGTAGAAGTCGCGGCCGTGCTCGAAATCCACGGGGGTGGAGCCGATGGTCACCAGACCGCAGCCCGTCTGTGCCTGGGCGCTGACGAATTCAAGAAGCTGCCGGGTGACGCGGCCGCTCTCAAACTCCGCGTGGTTTGTGACGATGGGGGAGTACTGGATCCTGTTCTTCATGTGCATCGTACCGACCTGGATGGGCTGGTAGATGTGCGGAAAATGATTCAGGGCCATATAGAACACCTCGCATAATAATATTGATTACATGATACAGGATATCGGCGGCTTTGACAATAGTCTCCGCGAAAAACTTCTGTTGGCCGGGAAGCGGGTTCTTCCGGAGCCAAAAAGCTCCCCGTGAGGGACGGAAACCGTCGGTCACGGGGAGCGTGATTTATAAGTATCTGCGCATGTACGGTGCGGCCCGGGGAGCCGTATTTATTTTACCGTGTGCTTTTCGGGCACGAAGGCCTCCAGGATCGCGATCAGCACCATGGCGACCAGGCCGGAAGTGAACCCGCCGTTATAGCAGTTCAGCCAGGCGTGGAACCCGCCGGCATAGGGAACGACGCAGGCATGGAGGGCGCCGGCAACGATGCCCCACCAGAAGTGGTATTTGCCCGAGATGGGGGCGAGGCCGCTGGCGAAATAGACGCCCAGGAGGATACCCTGGCCGCCCAGCCAGGTCAGGCCGTCGCCCTGGAACAGAGACACCAGGACATAGCCTGCGAAAATTGGCCATACGTTGCGCACGTGGCTGCCGTTGGCGGCCCAGCACAGCATGCTGATGTAGGCGCCGATCACCGGGCCGGTGAAGGGGGCCCCGACGATATTCATGTACAGCAGGCCGAAGGCGCCCAGCACGGCAAAGTTGATAAGGCACAGCGGTCCGCCGTCCAGAGCGGACAGATCGTTCTTGTAGCCCGTGCGTTTGAGCAGGGTGCCGAAGCCGCCGAAGCCGCCGTTCAGGATCAGCCCGAACACGAAGGTCAGGACGAGAATGGCGCCCAGGAAGATATTGAAGAACATCTGATGGGATCCGCCCTTCACGGCGTTGACGGCGTAATCCGCCAGGGTGCCCGCGGGAGTGAGCACCAGCTGCTTGTACATGCCGCCCAGCAGGATGCCCAGAAGGCCGGCAGTGAGGCCGGCGTTGTAGAGGTTGAAGCCTTTATGCATATTGGCCACGTGGCCGGCCAGAGGTGCGAACACGAAGCCGATCACAAGGCCCAGCACCACGCCGATGAGGATGCCGACGACCTGGGACCAGGGATTGCAGGAGCCGAACATCATCTCGGAGACGGCGGGGGCCAGTGAGCAGGCAAACAGACCCATGTTGGCCACGCTGCCGAAGGAGACCTTTTTCACCTTGGCGTAGAGGAACGAACCCAGGAGAACGGGAAGAATGTTCAGCGGATTTTTCCCGTAGAAGCCCAGGCCAAGCATCAGAAAGTACGCGCCGAAGGACGCCCCGCCGATCTTTGCTCCGCTGAATTTCAGCACGGCCCAGGAGATCAGCCCCACAAGGCCCACGCTGAGCAGGCCGCCGCCCAGGCCGCCCATCTGGTCAGCCAGTACGTCGGTGACCAGCTTTTCGGAGGAGGTCATGACCCTCAGAAGCCCGGAAAACGCGTCTGCGCCGCCGGCGATCACCCCGGCAGCCATAAATACAACGGATATGCACAGGAAAAACAGCAAGAACAGCTTCCCGGCATCCTTTTTCAGTGCATCCATACGATTTCTCTCCCTTGCACGATTTTTAGAAAATCCCGCGGCGGCCGCACTCGGGCTTTCGGAATTCTCCCTCCCGCGGTGAGCGGGAGGGAGACGGTTTTATATGACGGGAATCGATCAGCCGACGATGCGCTTCGCGGCCTCCACCACGTGAGAAACGAGCACGCTGGTGGTCACGCTGCCGACGCCGCCGGGCACCGGGGTGATGGCGGCAACAATGGGCTCGACCTCGTCGAACTTCACATCGCCGCAGAGCTTGCCCTTTTCCTCGTTCCAGTTGATGCCCACGTCGATGACGACCTGGCCCTCACGGAAATACTCCTTGCCGATGGTCTCCATCTTGCCGGCGGCCACGATGACGATGTCCGCCTCACGGATGATGGAGGGCATATCGACGGTGCGGGTGTGGCAGATGGTGGGGGTGGCGTTCTTGTGCATGAGCATCATGCCGGCCGGACGGCCGACCACCAGGGAGCGGCCGATGACGGCGGCGCGCTTGCCCTTGCAGTCAACGCCGTAGAAGTCCAGGATCTCCATGGCGGCCTGGGCGGTGCAGGGCGGGAAGCCCAGCTCCGTGTTGGTAAACACGCCGGCCAGGGAGCCGTCGGTGCAGCCGTCCACGTCCTTGGCGGGGTTGAGGGCCTTGCGGGCCTTCTCCCCGTCCAGCTGCTTGGGCAGGGGACGGAACATGAGGATGCCGTGGACCTCGGGATCGTTGTTCAGCTCGTCCAGGGTCTTGAAGAACGTGTCGGGATCCACGTCGGCGGGCAGGACCACGCTCTTGACGGCAACGCCCACAGCGTCGCAGCGCTTCATGGCGCCGCGCTCATAGCTCAGGTCGTCCTCCCTCTCGCCCACGCGGAAGATCGCCAGCGTGGGGACGACGCCCTTATCCTTCAGCGCCGCCACGTCGGCGGCCATTTTCTCGTTCAGGGCGTCGGCAACGGCCTTGCCCTTCCAAATCTCAGCCATTTCAGTTGAACCTCCCGTATACGGATTCAAATACTTCGTCGGCCAGCGGGATATACTTCGCCATCAGCTCGTCAACGTGCTTGTTCATTTCCTCTGCGTGGGCGCGGTCCTTCATGAGCTTGGTGTTGACCTTCACGTTGATCGCAGCGCCGCGCATGGCTGCCTGGCAGAAGGTGACGCCCGTGCCGGCGTCGGAGACCATCATGGTGCTGCCCTTCTCGGCGAATTCCTTGTGCAGCTCGATGCAGCGGCAGCTCAGCTCAAGGATCTTCATCGGCGCTCCGGCCGCGTCGCGCAGGCACTTCTCCAGCGTCTCGTCGCGGCCCGGCTCCTCCTTGGGGATGCCGTAGGCCTTCGAGAGCGGCTCAAAGGCGGCGGCGTCCTCGTCGATGCAGTCCAGCAGCTCGCCGCGGAGCTTCTCCGCCTCGTCCATCAGACGGATGATCTCCGGCTCCACATCGGCGTACTTCTTCTTGCCGAGGGTAAAGTTGCCCACCATGGAGCCGAGCGCCACGCCCATCGCAGCCACCAGCGCGCTGGCGCCGCCGCCGCCGGGCACGGAGGTCTTCGCCGCCAGGATCGCGCCGAATTCCCGCACGCTCATATCGTTCATTGACATGTTATTTCCTCCTTGGCAAGGGGCCGAAGCCCCCCTCTTTTAACAGACGCACGGGTATAAACCGTGCGTCTGTTATGAGAATTTCGTTTTCCTTCGATCGAAGGCTCATGAAAGAGCCGTTCGACCGCGCGGCATCAGAACAGGCCGGAGACAGCGCCGGTCTTGGTGTCCACGTCGACGCGGCGATAGGCGGGGTTGGAGCCGGTGCCGGGCATCATGCTGATGGTGCCGGCCATCGGGCAGAGGAACTTGGCTCCGCCATACTCCAGGATGTCGCGGATGGGCAGACGCCAGTTCTTCGGCACGCCCTTGAGGTTCGGGTCGTGGCTGAGGGACAGGTGGGTCTTGACCATCATGGTGCAGTAGTCGGCATACTTGGGATCGTTCTCGAAACGCTCGGCCTTCTCGATAGCCAGGGGCGACCAGTCGACGCCGTCGGCGCCGTAGACTTCCTTGGCGATGAGCTCCACGCGCTGACGCAGCGGAGTGTCGAGCTCGTACAGGTAGTGGATGGGCTCCTCGGGCTCGTTGCAGGCGTCGATAACGGCCTGGGCCAGCTCAAGGGCGCCCTCGCCGCCGTACTGCCAGTGCTCGCTCAGAGCGCAACGGACATCCTGCTCCTTGCACAGACGGCGGATCAGCTCGATCTCGGCGTCGGTGTCGGTGTAGAACTTGTTGATGCAGACGACGGGCTTGATGCCGGACTTCTTCACGTTCTTGACGTGGTGGAACAGGTTCTCGCAGCCCTTCTCCAGGAGCTCCAGGTTCTCCTCGGTGTACTCCTTCGGGAGAGGACGGCCCGGACGCACTTCCGGTCCGCCGCCGTGCATCTTGAGGGCGCGGATCGTGGCGACCACGACGGAGACGTGGGGCTTCAGGCCGGACAGGCGGCACTTGACGTTCCAGAACTTCTCAAAGCCGATGTCGGCGGCAAAGCCGGACTCGGTGACGTGGTAGTCGAAGAGCTTGAGGGCCAGACGGTCGCCGATGATGGAGCTCTGGCCGATGGCGATGTTGGCGAAGGGGCCGGCATGGACCAGGCAGGGCTGATGCTCGACGGTGTAGCAAAGGGTCGGGTTGATGGTGTTGCGCATCCAGGCGGTCATGGCGCCGGCGACCTCCAGATCCTCGGCGGTCACGGGGTTGCCCTGCTTGTCGTAGGCCAGGACGATCTTGCCGATGCGCTCACGCAGGTCGGGCAAATCGCGGGCGACGGCCAGGATGGCCATCAGCTCGGAGGAAACAGCGATGTTGGTGCGGGTGGTCATGCGATAACCGTCCATCTTGCCCTCGCCGAGGCCGATCTCCATCTTGCGGAGAGCCTGGCAGCAGAAGTCCATGACGAAGTTCCACTCAATACGCTCGGGGTCGATGTCGAGACGCTTCAGGCCGATGGAGGCCAGCTTCTCGTCGTCGTAGTTGCGCTCATGCTGCATACGGGCGTTGAGGGCGACCATGCCGAGGTTGTGGGCGTTCATGATGTCGTTGATATCGCCGGTCAGGCCGAGGGAGAACTCGGTCATGGGGATCAGCAGCGCGTTGCCGCCGCCGGCAGCGGTGCCCTTGACGTTCATGGTCGGGCCGCCGGAGGGCTGACGCAGGCAGCCGCCCACGTTCTTGCCCAGCTTGCCCAGACCCTCGATCAGGCCAAGGGAGGTGGTGGACTTGCCTTCGCCCAGGGGAGTCGGGGTGATGGCGGTGACCTCGATGTACTTGCCGTCGGGACGGTCCTTCAGACGTTCCATGATCTTCAGGAAGTCGAGCTTGGGGGTGCGGCCGTAGGGGATGATTTCGTCAGGCAGCAGGCCCATCTTCTCACGGAAGTAGTCGATGGACGGCAGACGCTTCTCTGCATCCTCCGCGATTTGCCAGTCTTTGTACACAGTCGGATCAAGCATAGTGGAGCACTCCTTTTATCATATTTTTTGTAATCCAACAAAACACGCAGCATTGCTGTTTCCAGATAATTATATCAGCGCGAAAATTCCCTGTCAATAATTGATAGCCGCTTATCCTGCGCCCAAGTTTTGCTTTTTTATTATGCAACCTGTCCTGTGCGGAGCGGTCGGACGGCGCACTTTCCGCGGTCTGCGGCTTTTCCGGCGGCTCCGGGCCCGGCGCCGACCCGCCCGCGCGGCTGCGTACAGATCCGGCGGACGCCTTGACACTTCGGGGCGATTTGCGTATAATATTAGCGGCTTTCCGGCGGGAAGCGCCGGGGAAGCGAGCTCCGGCAAGTGTTTTCATGCAGTCTGTATGCGGCTGTATATGAGTTGAGATCCGATCACAGCAAGAAGGAAGGAGAATAAAAATGGCAGGCAAGTTTATGCAGCGCGCCGCGACCCGGGATTACACCCAGTGGTGGCAGGATCCCGCGTCCTGGCCGGCGCAGTTCCAGAAGAAGAAGGCCCCCATCACCGGCCGCCCCTACAGCGTCCGGGAGAACTACATCCGGGCCGCCACCGGCGGCAAGCCCTACTGGATGCCCATCTGGATGTATGAGAGCAATACCGTGTGGCCCGACGCCATGGAGGAGCACCCCGTTCCCGAGGTCAACGGCTATGACTGGTGGGGTGTGGACTGGTACATGGAGGAGACCATCGGCGGCATGATCACCAAGCCCGGCACCCGCACCATCTCCGATTTCGCGAACTGGAAGGAGGAGCTTGAGTGGCCGGACCTCAGCCTTGTGGACTTCGCCACCGACGGCAAAAAGATCTCCTCCAACTACGACCCCGATCGGGTCCACATCTATGAGTGCGTGGAGGGGCTGTTCGAACGGCTCCACGAGATGATCCCCTTCGACGAATCTCTGCTTGCCTTCTACGAGGAGCCGGAGCTGCTGGAAGAGTTTTTCCAGAAGATGGCCGACTACAAGATCGAGAGCTGCGAGAAGATCTTCAAATACTACGCCCCCGTGGACGGCGTGCTGTACCACGACGACTGGGGCGCCGAAAAGTCGGGCTTCTTCTCCAACGACATGTTCGAAGAGCAGCTCATGCCGCCCACCAAGCGGTTCTTCGACTTCCTCCACGAAAACGGCAAGTTCATCGAGCTCCACTCCTGCGGCCGGAATATGCAGTACGTGCCCCAGATGATCGAGCTGGGCATCGACATGTGGACGCCCCAGTTCCGCTGCAACGATCTGGACTTCCTCTATGACACCTATGGGGACAGGATGGGCTTCACCATCCCCCTGCAGATCCCCGCTGAGGCCGGGGAGGATGAGATCCGCAGGCTGTGCGATGATTTTGTGGACCGCTACGGCGGCACCGGCCGCACCTTCTGCTGGCCCATGTGCCCCCCCGACAAGACTGAGATCGTCTACGACGAGATCTACCGCTACTCCCTGCAGCACTACAACAAGCTCTACGGCCGCGAATGAGCCCGTTTATTCCAAAGAGGAATCAAATAGCGCGGAAAAGTCACGCTCCCTTTCACGGGAGCGTGATTATTTATGAAAAAAAGCTGAAAATTTGTGCTTACATTGCGGCAAAAGCTGTGGTATACTGTAAGTATTCGGGAAAACGGAGGGGTTCGGATGTTTCATGTCGGCGATCTGATCGTCTATGGGAGCACCGGCGTCTGTCTCGTCTCTGAGATCGCTCACAGGAATGGGGCCGACGGCGGTGAGAGGCTGTTCTATGTCCTCAAGCCGCTTTACCAGAAATGTACCATCTCCGCGCCGGTGGACTCCGACAAGGTCTTCATGCGGCCCATCATATCCAGAAGCGAGGCCGACCGGCTCATCGACTCCATCCCCCACCGGAGCGCGGAGGCGTGCCAAGACCGGGCCCTGCGCCAGCTCACCAAATACTACGAGGACAAGATCCGTTCCCATGACTGCGGCGAGCTGATCGACCTGACCATGTCCATCCATGCCAAGAGGGAGCTGGCCGTCAGCCAGAACAGGAAGCTGGGCTCCGTGGATGAGCGGTTCATGAAGCGGGCAGAGGAGCTTCTGTTCGGGGAATTTGCCGCCGCGCTGGAGATCGAGCCGGACGACGTGCCGGATTATATCCGCAGCCGTATCGAAAATATGCCGGCAAATAGCTCGAATTCATAAAAACTCTTTTCAATCGCCGCGCCGAATAGTATAATGTCTCCAGAGAGGCATTATACTATTTCTTTTTTTCAGACAGGCTACTTCATTTCAGAAAGAGGGTATTTCCATGATAAAACCGATCACCAGCATGAAAAACGCCTTTGACCTCACCGGGAAGACCGCTATCATCACCGGCGGCAACCGCGGACTTGGCCTCGGCATCGGGCTCGCATTCGCGGAGTGCGGCGCCAACATCGCCATCCTCTGCCGCGACGCGAAGAAGGCCGAAGAAGCGCTGGAGGAGCTGAAGCCCTTCGGCACTGTCTGCAAGAGCTTCAGCTGCGACGTCACCGACATTAAGGACGTGCGGCGGGCTGTGGGCGAGGTGTACGAAGCCTTTGACCAGATCGATATCCTGGTGAACAACGCGGGCGTGTCCTGTGTCAGCGAGCTGCTGGACATGGACGAGGAGCTCAGCGACTGGTACAGCGTCATCAACACCGACCTGAACGGCACCGTACACATGACCTATGAGGTGGGCAAGCGCATGCGCGACGCGGGCAAGGGCGGCTGCATCATCAACGTGACCTCCAACGCCGCTTTCATCGTCAACAAGACCCAGGCCATGTCCCCCTACAGCTGCGCCAAGGCCGCCGGCAACCACTTCACCCACTGCATGGCCGTGGAGCTGGGCAAGTACGATATCCGGGTCAACGCCATCGCCCCCGGCTTCACCAACACGGAGCTGAGCCGCCACATCCCGCCGGATATGTTCGACTACATCAACAACCAGATGCCCCTCGGCCGCTTCGGCGAGCCCATCGAGATCGGCGCCCTGGCCGTGTACCTGGCTTCCCCCGCCGCGGCTCAGGTCACCGGCACCGTCCAGGTCATCGACGGCGGATACATCCTGTCCTGCTGATGGGACGACAATAATACGAAGGAGGCATTATGATGGATGCGATCAGAGAAAAAGTACAGGAAATGATCTCTCACTGCTGCCCGGAACTGAAGGAGGCCGGCCAGGCCTGGCTGGACGCCGCCGGCACGGAGCAGGAGGCAGAGGCGACACAGCGGCTCCTGGCGGAGATCGAAGAGGACGTGACCCCTATTGACGGGCTCGTGGCCTTTGCCGGCTCCGACCACGCCAAAAAGATTTTCGGCGAGGAGAAGGCGGCGGCCTTCCTGGCCCACGCGCAGGAGCTCAAGGCGTCCGGCGCGCTGACCTGCGACTGCCCGGCATGCTCCGCGGCCCTGGCAGTGAAGGAGCTGCTGAAATAACAACGGGCAGACCGTGATTGTGAGAAACCGCCCGCAGGAAACACCTGCGGGCGGTTTTCCGCGTTTTCGGCCGTCCGAGCCAGAGGAAAAAGGCGCAAAAAGGACCGCGCGCGCGGCGCGGTCCCATAAGGCGATATCGAATTGCGCCTGCTCCGTCACAGCTTCGGCAGGGGAGGCTGCTGCTCCAGGATCACCTTGCCGTAGCACAGCAGCGTTACCCCGGATCCCGCCAGGACGGCGGTGTCAGCGTCCTGCCGCGCCCGGTTCAGGGAGAGCAGATACACGTTGCCCATCCGGTCCGCGAAATACTGCTTGCACTTCATGTCCCCGTCCACGTAGAAAATGCCCACGTCGCCGGGACGCAGGTCGGTCTGCCGCTTCACCAGCACCAGATCGCCGTCGCGGATATACGGCTCCATGCTGTCCCCGGAGATGCGCACGGCGAAGTCCGCGGGGCTGGCCGCGGGGACGATATGGTCCACGTAGTCGTCGCCGTAGGCGGGGGACACATAGCCCGCCGCCGCCGGGGTCAGGTACAGGGGGATGACCCGTGTCTGCTCCGATACGCCGCCGGAGGTCATACGCAGAGCCTCCTCCTCCGCCACGAGCCGCACGGTGCGCAGGCCGTGCTCGTCAAGGCTGCGGATCGTCTCCAGCAGCTCCGCCAGCTCGGGCGAGGGCGCGTCCCGCAGTTCCAGGGAATCCTGGAACAGATAGTTGGCGTCGCAGTCAAGCGCCCGGAACGCCCGCAGCAGCACGTCCGCCTTGGGATAGCTGACGCCGGTCTCGTAATTGCCCACGGCAGAGCCGGTGACGCCCATCATCTTTCCCAGCTCGCTCTGCTTCAGGCCCAGCTCCTCCCGCCGGGCGCGCATCCTGTCTCCGAACCGCATGGCGGTCACCTCCTGTCGTTGTTATCACCAGAATATCACATATTCTTGGTGTGTCAACAATTATTTGTCAAGTTGCTTGTGAAAAATTGGGGATTTTCAGCGCTTTCACGGCCTTCGATGTCCACGCAGGCGCGTGCGGTTTCCCCTGCGCCGTGCAAAAACTGGCGGGCGCCCCCGCGAGGGAAAAGCTGCCCCCGCAGGGAAACCGTCTCACCCCGGGCGGCGCAGCGGCAAGAGCCGCCCCGCGCCGGAGGGGGGGACGAATGCCTGCCCCCGAAGGGGCTCGACCGGGAGAAGCGATCACAAAAGGAAAGCGCCCGGCGCAAAAGTCCGCGGAAAAACCGCCGCCGGATTCCCGGCGGCGGTATGTGCGGTTATTCGGATTTGAAAAGCGGCGCACGCCGCGCCCGGAACGGGGAGGGGCGGAGCGAAGCGCGACTTTACTCCTCCTCGGGGGGATGGGCCAGCTCGATGTCCAGCTCGTCAAGCTGTTTGGCGTCCACCACGTCGGGGCAACCGGTCATGGGCTCGGAGGCGTTCTGCACCTTGGGGAAGGCGATCACGTCCCGGATGGTATCGGCGCCGGACATGATCATCACCAGCCGGTCCAGCCCGTAGGCCAGGCCGCCGTGGGGGGGCGCGCCGTACTTGAAGGCGTTGATCAGGTGCCCGAAGCGGATCATGGCGTCCTCCTCGGTGAAGCCCAGGGCCCGGAACATGGTCTCCTGCATCTCCGGGGTGGAGATCCGGATGGAGCCGCCGCCGATCTCCGTGCCGTTGAGCACGATGTCATACGCCTTGGCGCGGCAGTTCTTCTTGTCCTTCTCCAGCAGGTCCACGTCCTCGTCCATGGGGGCGGTGAAGGGGTGGTGCATGGCAACATAGCGCCCCTCCTCCTCCGAGTATTCGAACATGGGGAACTCCGTGACCCACAGGAATTCATAGCGGTTCTTGTCCATAAGCCCCAGCCTCCTGGCGCACTCGCACCGGAGGGCGCCCAAGGCGGCGAACACGGTCTCGTCCTTTGCGTCCGCCACGATCAGCACCAGGTCGCCGGTCTCGGCCCCGGCCCGGGCAAGGATGGCGGCCATCTCGTCCTCGGAC
Source organism: Oscillospiraceae bacterium (assembly GCA_017515345.1). GTDB lineage: Bacteria > Bacillota > Clostridia > Oscillospirales > Oscillospiraceae > RGIG5705. The sequence goes on from JAFWFZ010000028.1 coordinate 16,289, forward strand.
ATGAACTTGGCGAAGGAGGAGGACGTGCCGTCCTTCCCCAGCTTCACCCAGGCGAGGCCCCTGGCGCCGTAGGTCTTTACGAATTCCACCAGGCTGTCCACCTGCTTGCGGGGGAACTTCTCCGCCCCGCCGGTGACGTTGATGAGCCGTACGCTGCCGCCGGCGGCCACCGGCTCGGTGAACACCTTGAAGCCGCAGTTTTCCACCAGGTCGCTGATGTTCTTCAGCTCCATGCCGAAGCGCAGGTCCGGCTTGTCGGAGCCGAAGCGGTCCATGGCCTCCCGCCAGGTCATGCGCCGGATGGGAGTGGGCACGTCGATCCCCAGCACCTCCCCGAACACGCGCTTCAGGAAGCCCTCGTTCACGGCGATGACGTCGTCCACCTCCACGAAGGACATCTCCAGGTCGATCTGGGTGAACTCCGGCTGCCGGTCGGCCCGCAGGTCCTCATCCCGGAAGCAGCGGGCGATCTGGAAATACCGGTCGAAGCCCGAGAGCATCAGAAGCTGCTTGTACTGCTGCGGCGACTGGGGCAGAGCGTAGAACTTGCCCTGGTGCACACGGCTGGGCACCAGGTAGTCCCGGGCACCCTCCGGGGTGGATTTGGTGAGCATGGGCGTCTCGATCTCATAAAAGCCCTGCTCGTCGAAATAGCGCCGGGTGCACATGGTCACTTTATGCCGCAGGGCGATCTGCCGCTGCATATCCGGCCGGCGCAGGTCCAGATACCGGTACTTGAGCCGGAGCACGTCGTTCACGTCGGAATCCTCCACGATCTCGAAGGGGGGTGTCTCCGCCGCGGCCAGCACCCGGAGCTCCGTGACGAACAGCTCCACGTCGCCGGTGGGGATGTCCTTGTTTTTGGAGGAGCGCTCCCGCAGGACGCCCTTTGCCGCCAGTACGTACTCCGAGCGGACGGCGAATGCTTTTTTGAAGATCTCCCGGTCGGTGCCGTCGTCGAAGGCCAGCTGCAGGATGCCTGTGCGGTCCCGCAGGTCCACAAAGATCAGCTGACCCAGGTCCCGCTGCCGCTGCACCCAGCCGCAGACGGAATACTCCTTCCCGGCGTCGGAAAGCCGCGGCTCCCCGCAGTACGCGTTTCTTTTAAAACCCTGTAGATTGTCCATTTCCCTCTCTCCTCATTCCTCAGCGGCCGGCTCGCGGATGGGCGCGCCGCCGCGTAGTGACTCGATGCCGTCCCGGATGCCCCGGGCTGCCATGGCGGGCGACACGGTGGTCTGGGCGCCGGTACGCATGTCCTTCACCGTGACCTTGCCCTGGCTGATCTCATCCTCGCCCAGGAGCGCGACGTATGGCGCGCCCAGCTTGTCGGCGTAGGACATCTTCGCCTTGAACTTTTTCTTCTCGCTGTGGATCTGCACCCGCAGCCCCTGATCCCGCAGGGCGGTGGCCAGGGAGACGGCGGGGCCCATATCTTCCGTCATGGGGATCACCAGCACGTCCATGGGGGCGGTGAGCAGCTCCTCATTCAGATACCCCTGATCCTCCAGCACGAAGAACAGCCGGGTGAGCCCGATGGAGATGCCCACGCCGGGCAGCTTTTTGTTCGTATAGTAGCCCGCCAGATCGTCGTACCGTCCGCCGGAGCAGACCGAGCCCACCTCCGGGTGGTCGAGAAGCGTCGTTTCATACACGGTGCCGGTGTAGTAGTCCAGGCCGCGGGCGATGGTCAGGTCCACCTTGAAGTGGTCCTCCGGCACGCCGAAGCCGGTCATATAGCGGCACACGGTCTCCAGCTCCTCCACGCCCCGGTCGAACGTCTCATTCTGACCCTTGAGGGCGGCCAGCGCCGCCAGCGGATCATCGGAGCCGAGAATCTCCAGGATCCGGGCAGCCGTGTCGGCGGGAACGCCTTCCTCCTCCGTGAGGAGCTGACGCACCTTGTCGGGGCCGACCTTGTCCAGCCTGTCCACCTGGTGCATGATGCCGGTTGCCCGCTCCGCCTCTCCGAGGAGGGCGAAGAGGCCGTTCAGTATTTTCCGGTTGTTCACCCGGATCACGAACCGCTCCAGCCCAAGGCCGGTGAACGCCCGGTAGATGATGCTGGGGATCTCCGCCTCGTTGATGATGTCCAGCTCCCCGTCGCCGATCACGTCGATGTCGGCCTGGTAGAATTCCCGGAACCGGCCCCGCTGTGCCCGTTCGCCCCGGTAGACCTTGCCGATCTGGTACCGGCGGAAGGGGAAGGTGAGCTGCCCGCAGTTCATGGCGGCGTATTTCGCCAGGGGCACCGTCAGGTCAAAGCGCAGGGCCAGGTCGTTGTCGCCCTTGGCGAAGCGGTAGATCTGCTTCTCCGTTTCGCCGCCGCCCTTGGCCAGCAGCACCTCCGCGGATTCGATCACCGGCGTGTCCAGGGGGGTGAAGCCGTAGAGGGCGTAGACCTCCCGCAGCTTGTCGGTCATTTTGTCAAACAGCACCTGCTTCTCCGGCAGCAGCTCCATGAAGCCGGATAAGGTGCGCGGTTTCACTTTTTCCATTTCCATCTCTCCTCTTGCGTAAGGTATGATACAAAGCGATAGGGCGGAGATGCCTCCGCCCATGAGCGCAGTTTTCGTTGCTTTATTTCTTTGGGTTAACGATGTCGCGCCAGTCCAGATCGCCGCGCTTGAGCCCCTGGATCAGGACCTCCGCCGTGGCCACGTTGGACGCATAAGGGACATTGTACTGGTCGCAGAGACGGGAGATCTCATTGACGCTGCCGTTGGGGTCCCCGATGCTGGGGTCGCAGAAAAACAGCACCATATCCAGCTCGTTGTAGGCGATGCGCGCCCCGATCTGCTGCGCCCCGCCCTGGCTCGCGGGCAGATACAGTGTGATCGGCAGACCAGTGGCGTCGGATACCAGGCGTCCCGTGGTGTTCGTCGCGCAGATGTTGTGCCCGGACAGGATCCCGCAGTAGGCGATGCAGAACTGCACCATCAGCTCCTTCTTCCGGTCGTGCGCCATCAATGCGATATTCATTTCTCCGCCCTCTTTCTATGTAAAATGTTTATTTACCTTTTACTGGTCGGGGATACGTCCACGCGCTCGCCGCAGAGCCGCTGGGCCGCGCGCAGGAACTGCACGGCGGCGCCGCTGCGCTCATACAGGACCAGCGCCTTTTCCGAATTGGCTGCCAGGGGGACGCGCCGGTCCTCGTACACGAGGCCGATGAGCTGCACGCCCGTGATGTCGATGATATCGTCCACCGTCATGCCGGATCGCCGGAACTGACGCTCGTCCACCCGGTTGACGATCAGCCGCTGCTCCGTGACCCCCAGCCCGTCCAGCTCCTGGGACACGCGCTGCGCGCCCCGGATACCGGCGGCGTCGCCGGTGGTGACGATGAGCGCCGCATCGGCGCAGCAGGCGGTGAAGCGGAAGCCTGGCCCAATGCCCGCGGGGGAATCCAGAAGGCAGAAATCGAACGCCTCCCGCGCCGACTCCGCAAGGCCGGCCAGCGCGCCCACGTCCGCCTCCCTTGCGGCGGAAACGGACGGCGCGGACAGAAACCAGAGGCCGGGAACCTCCGGATGCTCGGAGGCGGCCTCCGTGATCGCGGCGCCGGAGAGCACGTCCGAATAGTCCCGAACGGCCCGCTCGCTCATCCCCAGTGTGAGGTCCAGGTTCCGAAGACCGGAGTCACAGTCCACGCAGAGCGTCCTGTGACCCATCACGGCGAGGCAGGAGCCAATGGCACCCACGGTGGTCGTCTTCCCCGTTCCACCCTTTCCGGATACAACAGCTATGACCTTGCCCATTGACGCTCGCCACCTTTCCGGAATCAGCTAAAATATTATACACAATTTTCTTTGAGGATTCAAGATTTTTTTGTGGGTTTTGTTTTTGGGGGCGGCAGCGAGGCTCCGCCGCAGGGTCGGCATCTCCTCCAAGGGGAGGCAGAGAGTTCATTCAGGCTGACGGCGCCGGATGGGATCCTCGGCGCGCACCGCTCACTCAGGATGACAGGATATAAGGGCTTACGGCAGCAGGGTATACTCCGCCGCGATATGCTCCTCCTCCTTCTCGGAGAAGTAGTAATCCACGACCCGCCGGGCGGCGGACATGATGTTGACGCCGGACTTGCCCTTCTCCACCACCACGGCGACGGCGATCTCCGGGTCGTCGGCCGGAGCGTAGCAGATGAACACGCCGTTGGTCAGCGTGGTGCCGTCGGACTGGACGGTGCCGGTCTTGGCCGCCACCTTCACGGGGGCGTCCTCAAACATCGGCTGGGCAGAGCCCTCGCCCACCGTGACGGCCTCCATCCCCTTCTGGAGGATACGGATGTAGTCCTTTTCCGCGATGGAGTTCAGGACGCGGGGATCCGGGGCGTGGGTCACCTCCGCGTAATCGGCGCTCTTCGTCTTGCTCAGCAGGGTCAGGGCGTAGTGTGTACCGCCGTTTGCGATGGTGGCGCAGTAGTTTGCGAGCTGGATCGGCGTGAACATATTGTAGCCCTGTCCGATGGAGGCGATGATCGTGTCGGCGGGGTACCAGGGGTTGGGGTCCACGGTGGCCTTGTACTCCGGCGTGGAGAGGGTGCCCGCGTCCTCGTCCACCTCGATGCCCGTGGGGACGCCCAGGCCGAATTCCTTCGCTGCGGAGGAGAGCGCGTCGATCCCGATATTGTCGCCGACCCAGTAGAAGAACACGTTGCAGGAGTTCTGGATGGCGCCCACCAGGTCCAGCTCCCCGTGGCCGCCGCCGGTGTTGGAATAGATCCAGCACACGGGCTGGTAGTCCTCGTAGGCGGTGTACACGCCCAGGTCGGTGTAGGTGGAGAATTCCTTGATGAAGCCGGTCTTCAGCCCGGCGAAGCCCGTGACCATCTTGAAGGTGGAGCCGGGGTTGTAGATGCCGTTCGTGGCCCGGTTGAACAGGGGCTGGTTCGGCGCGGCCAGCAGCCGATCGTAATCCTCGCTCAGGGTGGAGGGATCGTAGAACGGGTAGGAAACGGAGGCCAGCACCTGCCCCGTCTTGGGCTGCACCACCACCAGGGCGCCGCCGGTGGCCCAGTCGTTGGGGTCGGGGCGGGTGGAGTTGATATCGCTGATCAGATACGACAGGTAGTCCTCACAGGCCTTCTGGAGCTCGATATCCAGGGAGAGGTACACATTCTGCCCCGGCTGGGCGGGCTCGATCACCTTCTCGGAGACGACGGTCCCGTCCTCCAGGGTGGTCACCTGCAGGATCCCGTCCTTCCCGTGGAGGTATTCCTCGAACGCCTTCTCGGCCCCCGCCTGACCCACCTGGGCGTTCATGGGATAGCCCAGTTTTTCGTAATACTCATACTGCTCGCTGTCCATATACGCGGTGTAGCCAAGCAGGTGCCCGGCGCTGGCGGTGAAGCACTCCCGGATATAGTCGGTGGTGGTGTTCACGCCGATAAAGCCCCGCTCCTTCATCACGGCGATGAAGTCCGCGTCCACGTCGGAGGCGAACACGTAGGGGTCGATATTGACGATCACCCGCAGCTCCAGCTCGTAGCGGAGGCCGATGATCCGACGGGCGTCGTTGAGGCTGGTGGTGAAGCTGATCTCATAGTGGTCCTTGAGCCAAACGATCAGGTCGCTGGCCAGGATGTCGTGCCGCAGACCGAAGAAGTCCAGATACTGCTCGAAGCAGTAGGTCTGCTGCTCGTCCATACTCGTGTAGGAGAAGGGCGCTTCCATGGTGATGGGGAACGTGTCCGTATACGCGACGCCGTATTCCCGGGCTGTTTCGATGATCCGCATGAGCTCCCCGTTGGTGTCCACCGCGTTGAGGAGCTGGTCCCTGGACAGGGTGATGCCGTAGGTCGCCCGGCTGGCGATCAGGGGCACGCCGTTCCGGTCCAGGATATCGCCCCGGGCGGCGTCCAGCGTGATGCGGCTGGTGGACGTGTTCAGGGCGGACAGATTCTCCGGATCGGAGCTGTCCTTATAGAGCTGCAGCCTGTACAGCGCGCTGATGTACACCATGGTCAGCGCGGCCACGAGGATGAGGAGGATCACGATCCTCGCAATGTTCACGAATCTGCGCATGTTTGGTTCCTTTCGATCGGCGTCACGCCGGGGTGACGCCCCTGGATACGGCCCGCGCGGCAAAGTAGGCTGGGATGGCAAAGAGGAGGGAATAGGCCGTCTGCAGCAGTCCCTCCAGCGCCAGGGCGCCAAAGGACTGCCCCCGGAAGAACAGCAGGCTGAAGCTCTGCACCCCGGAACAGATCACCAGCGCGGCGGCGCACATGACGAGATAGGAGACGAGTCCCCGCGCCACCACGGTCTGGCCGAGCCAGCCGGCAGCCAGCCCGATGACCGTCAGCGTGAGGGTGAACATGATGGTGGGCGCGTTGAAGGAGCAGTCGCAGAACATACCCGCGAAGAGCCCGAACAGAGCGCCGTAAAAACCGCCCTCGAACATGGCGACGGCCGCCGCCGTCACCGGCAGGATCAGGGGCACCATCCCCCGGAGGGGGATATAGGGGAGCACCATCCCCTGAAGGATGTAGGCGATGAGCAGCAGCAACGCGTGCTGGATCACCTTCCAAACGATCTTACCCTTGCTCATGGGCCACCTCACTCGCTGGTCTCAAAATCCGTGATGAGGAACACGTCCATCACGTTGCGGAGATCGGCCGCGGGAGAGACGGTCACCTTGCTCCCGTTGCCGGCGGGGTCGGGCTCCACATCCTCGATGTAGCCGATGACGAGCCCCTTGGGGAACACGCCGCCCCTGCCGCTGGTGACCACGGAGTCCCCGGTGATGAACCGGGTGTCGCTGGCGAGGAAGTCCAGGGTCAGCATCCCCCGCCGCATGAGGGCGTAGTCGCCGGAGGCCACGGCGGTGTCGCCGCTGGACTCGATGACGCAGCCGGCAGAGAATTTGGTATCGATCACCGTGACGGCCACGCTCGTCTTGTCCCGCACCTCGGTGATGACGCCGATGAGCACGCCCGACTCGGTGATGACACTGTCTCCCACCGCCACGTCGGAGTTCTCGCTCCCCTTGCTGACGGTGAAGGAGGAGGTGTAGTTGGAGGCGCCCCAGGAGATGACGGAGGCGTTTTCGAACTGATAGTCAGAGTGGCGGGAGGCGAGCTGCAGGAGCTGACGGAAATGCTCGTTCTCCTCGGAGACCTCCACGTATTCCCTGCGCTCCCGCTCCAGGGCGGCGAGCTGCATATGGAGCTGCTCGTTCTCCTTGACCACCTCGTCGTATTTGTACATATAGCCGTAGATGCTCTCGATCTGGGAGGCCACGGCTGCGGACAGCCGCTTCAGAGGCATGGATACGCCGTTCACAGCGGAGGTGAAGATCCCGCCGCGGCCCCCCGCGCTGACCGAGATCAGCGTGATCAGCGCGATGACCGCGGCGGCGGCCAGCACGATCAGTCCTTTTCTGCTCAAACGTCTCTTCATGTTCGCTCCTTATGAAAACGCCGCCTTTACGGCCGGATGCCCAGAGCGCGCAGCATCAGGGCCAGCGCGCAGACGGGCAGCCCCATCACGTTGAAAAAATCGCCGTCGATCCGCTCGATAAACACGGCGGCCCGGCCCTGGGCGCCGTAGGCCCCGGCCTTGTCCATGGGCTCTCCCGTGTCGATATACTCTTCGATCTCCCTGTCCGTCAGACTGCGGAAGTACACATCTGTCCGCACTGCTTTTGCCAGAGTATCCGCCCCGCGGATGACCGCCACGCCGGTGTACACCGCGTGCCGTTTGCCGGAGAGCATATGCAGCATCCGCCCGGCGTCCTCCCGGTCCCGGGGCTTGCCGAGAGCCTGGCCGTCCGCAAAGACAAGGGTATCCGCCGCGATGACCGCAGCATCCAGGTGCAGCGCGGCCGCGTGCTCCGCCTTGAAGCGGGCGATGCGGCGCACCGTCTCATCCGGGGCGAGACCTTTCAGCTCCGGCTCTCCCGAGGCGGGGCAAACGATGAAATCCGTGATCCCCATCAGCTCCAGCAGCTCCCGCCGCCGGGGCGACGCCGATGCGAGAACGATGGCCATTACTCCACTCCTCTGTAATACAGTCCTCTTGTGATGCTCACGGGCTCGAAGTCCTCCGTGCCCATGTAGCGGCGCAGCACCTGGGCGCACTCCGCGCTGTTCTCGGTGGTGAAGCAGAGACGCTCCGCCCACAGGCCAAGGGAGGCGGTGTCCCGCCGCTTGTCCGCCAGGAACAGCTTTTTCGAGTTGAGCACCGTATTCCGGCAGCCGTAGGATTTGACCACCGGGAAGATGGCGCCCAGCCTGTCGCTGATGCCGGTAAAGCTGTCGCAGGCGCAGGCCTTCGTGCTGTTTTTCACGATGCAGTTCTCGGTGATCATCAGGGGCAGCCGCCCGTAGGCGATGAGCTCCGTATCGATGCACTTGGCAATGTCCCGGATCTGCTCCAGCCGCAGCTCGAAGCTGAGGGTCTGGGAAACGAGACCCAGGTCCCGTGCCACCTGCAGGGCGTGGGAATTGTAGATGTTGAGGCCGAAATCGCCCCGTACGGCAAAGCCGTGGCTCCTGGCGAGCTGGATCTGCCCCAGGTTGCCCACCAGAGCCTCCCCGATGCCCATGCCCGCCGCCCGCTCCAGCATGGCGGACACGTCGTCCAGCTCGGGGTCGTGGATGATCCTCGGCAGCACGGCGCAGACCGTGATCTCCTGACTGTCCAGGAACGGCCACAGCTCGCGTCCCGCCTCCTGCAGCTCCTCCAGCGGGAAGTAGAGGATGTTCGGCTTCAGCTCGAACAGCTCCCGGGAGAGCTGCCGCGCCCGCATGAGCTGCACGTTCAGGACCGGAGGCTCGGTCCGGTTTTCGATAGGCTCGGGAGGCGTATAGTCACGCTCCTCCCGCTCCGGGAGAGCCCGGCGCATGTCCATGAGCTTTGCCAGCACCTCCCGCCGCAGCTCGTTGATGGCGGAGGTGGGCAGGGAGAGCCCCTCCCCGATCTCGCTTTTGACGCCGGCGCAGATGAAGGGCGTGCCGCCGGTCTTGTGGAGCTGGGTGGCGAACAGGGCAGGCGTAAGCTCGCGGTTGACCGCTTGCTCCGGCGTCATCCCCGCAGCGTCGGCGATGTGCCCGCGGTCGTCCATTCCGGCCAGCTTCGCGGGTTCCCCGGCCTTGACGATGGCGGCAAAACGCACGGGGATCCGCTGGTATTCCCCGTTCAGGTAGTTCTTTCTCGCGGTGGAGAAGATGACCTCGCTCCCCCGGTCGTCCTCCTCCCGGACGCCGAACATCTCCGGCCCCTTCCGGTCCCGGTAGTAGCCGTCCGTAAAGCCCTGCCGGGAGAAGGCCGCCTGCAGCGCCTGCATATCGGCGCGGGTGGGCGGCAGCCTGTCCTTGATGGCCCGGGAATAGACCCCGGTCACGATGGCCGCGTATTCAGGGCGGCGCATCCTTCCCTCGATCTTTACGCAGGCGACGCCCATCTTCTCCAGCTCATCCAGATACCGGACGAGGCAGGAGTCCTTCAGGCTCAGCAGGTACTGGGCGTCGTGGCCGGAGGCGGAGTAGTTGAGACGGCACGGCTGGGCGCACAGGCCCCGGTTCCCGCTCCTGCGCCCGATGACGGCGCTCATGTAGCACTGGCCGGAATAGCACATGCACAGGGCCCCGTGGACGAATACCTCGATCTCGATGGGGGAATTTCGGCAGATATACTCGATCTCCCGGCGGCTGAGCTCCCTGGCCAGCACCACCCGGCTCGCGCCCATGGCCGCGGCCAGCTTCACCCCCTCCAGGTTGTGGACGGACATCTGTGTGCTGGCGTGGACGGGCAGCTCCGGCGCGGCCTGCCGCACCGCCTGCATCACACCCAGGTCCTGCACCAGCACCGCGTCCGCCCCGAGTCGGGAGGCCAGGCGGGCATGCTCCGCCACCTCGCCGAGCTCCCGGTCGGAGGCGAGGGTATTCAGTGTGACGTAGGTCTTGACGCCCCGCACGCGGCAGTACTCCGCGGCGCGCTCAAACTCGTCCGCTGTGAAGTTTTTGGCGTTCCGCCTGGCGTTGAAGCCGCCAAAGCCCAGGTATACAGCGTCGGCCCCGTTCTGAACGGCGGCCACCACGCCCTCGGGCGAGCCGGCGGGCGACAGGATCTCGAGCATCGCGCACCTCGCGTTGTCTTTCAGTCTTCATACGGTGCGGCCGGAACCGGCGCACACGTATCTATCATAGTATTATATATCAGGTGACATAAGAAAGTAAACGGGAAAATCGTGAAAGAAGTATTAAATCTTTTGCTCATTTTCTCCGTGCTCCGCGGCGGGGAGGGGGTGTCGCTCCTCGGTGAAGCCCTGGCCCCGCACCTCCCGGATCTGGGTCACGGTGATGAAGGCGTGGGGGTCGGCGGCGTGGATCAGCTCCGTCACGTCGTAGAGCTTTCGCTGAGGGATCACGCAGAGGACGCCCTCCTGCTCCTCGCCCAGGCGGCCCGTTTCGATGTGCAGCATGGTCACGCCCACCGCCATCTGATTCAGCAGCAGGGCGCGCACCTCCTCATATTGCTCCGTGACGGCGAAGACCTGGATCTGGCTCTTGCCCAGAAGCATGGCCTTGTCCAGCACCAGCGTCTCCAGCACGATGACGATGATGCCCAGCAGGATGCGCTCCGGCGGCGTCACCAGCGCCTGCACTCCCACCACCACCGTGTTGGTGATGTACACGAAAAGGGACACGGGCCGGTGGGTCACGTGGCTGAGCACCAGGTTCACGATGTCGGTGCCGCCAGTGGAGGAGCCCACCCGCATCACGAGCCCCAGGGCCACGCCCAGCAGGCACCCGGCGAAGATGGCCGCCACCAGGGGCGAATCGGTCAGGCTCCCGATACCGGGGATCCGCTGCATGATCCCCAGAAGCACCGGGTAGACGACGGAGCTGGCCACGGTGGTGAGGGCGAACTTCTTCCCCAGCACGATGAGCCCCAGGAATACCAGCAGGATATTCAGGATCAGGATGATGAGCGACACGTCCAGAGCGGGAAACAGCCGCTTCAGCACAAGGCTCAGGCCGGTGGTGCCGCCCATAATGAGTCCGTGGGGGATGATAAACGCCGCCACCAGGAACGCCAGCAGCGCATTCCCCGCCGCGATGCAGACACCGGTCACCAGCGTACGCTTCCATGTCTTGTCATAGGGTCTCATATCGCGCCTCCCGTCTCATTTTTATGCCGTTCTCCGCCGCCGGGGATCCGCGCCCGCTCCTCGGTGAAGCCCCGGCCCCGCACCTCCCGGATCTGGGTCACGGTGATGAAGGCGTGGGGGTCGGCGGCACGGATCAGCTCCGTGGCCTCAAAGAGCTTCCGCTGGGGGATGATGCAGAGGACGCCCTTTCCCTCCCGCGCCAGGCGGCCGGTCTCGATGTGCAGCATGGTCACGCCCACGTCAGCCCGGTCCAGCAGCAGGGCACGCACCTCCTCATATTGCTCCGTGACGGCAAAGACCTGCACCCGGGACTTGCCCAGCAGCATGGCCTTATCCAGCACCAGCGTCTCCAGCACGATGACGATGACGCCGAGCAGGATCTGCTCCGAGGTGGCCGTCAGCACCTGCAGCGCCACGATGACGAGATCGGTGATATAGACAAAAACGGACACGGGCCGGTGGGTCACGCGGCTGAGCACCAGGTTCACGATGTCGGTGCCGCCGGTGGAGGAGCCCACCCGCATCACGAGCCCCAGGGCGACCCCCATGAGGCTGCCGGCGAATACCGCGGCCACCAGGGGCGAATCGGTCAGGCTCCCGATGCCGGGGAGGCGCTGCATGAGGCCCAGGAGCACCGGGTACATCAGGGAGCTGGCCACGGTGGTGAGGGCGAACTTCCGCCCCAGCACGATAAGGCCCAGGATCACCAGCAGGATATTCAGGATCAGGATGAACAGGGACACGTCGAGCTGCGGGAGCAGCCGATGCAGCACCAGGCCGATGCCAGTGGTGCCGCCCATGACGATGTCGTGGGGGATGATGAACGCCGCCACCAGAAACGCCATCAGCGCGTTCCCCGCAAAGACGCAGACGCCGGTCACCGCAGCTCGTTTCCAGAGCTTGTCATAGGGTCGCATGGTCCACCTCGCAGCTTGAAATTCAGGTTCTTTTTATTCTATCCAATTCCTGCGCCAAAAGCAACGGCTTCCGGCTGCCGCAGCGCCCCGGGAGACAGATTTTTCTGCGAAAAAGCGGGCGAACGCGTAGATTTCGCCGGGGAGCTGTGGTATAGTGGTGCCATAAAACGAACGCCCACAGCACAGAATGAAGGGAGGAGCAGTATGCAGGAAAAATACGAGAAGCTGTTTCACGAACTGAAGACGGAGGAGAACGTGGGACGGAGCTGGCTGAGCACGGAGCAGGTCTATTTCCGCGGCACGCGGGACATGCCCGGCGCCACCATGCACTGCGGCTTTCAGGTGATCACGAAGCCGGTGGAGCTGTTCGACCAGCCGGTCTTCCGTCCGTGCAACGCCCATATGGTCTTTTTCGGCGCCGGATTCCCGGACGTGTTCAAGTCCTTCGACGCGGAGATCCACCTCTACATGGGCAAAAGTCTGGACGACATGGAGAAGATCGTGATCACGGAGCCCACCATCGTGAAGATCCCCAAGGGCTGGTGGCACGGGCCGCTGCGCATCGTGCGGACGGGAAAACCCCTCTTTTTCCAAAACGTGCTGTTCGCCGGCGAGGCGGACTGCGTCCAGCTTGCGGAGGGGGAGGACGGACTGCGGTATCACTACCTCCGGGAGATCGACGGCGCTGAGGGCGACTTTTTCCGCTCCGGGCTGAAGTGCGCCCCCTGGCGGGCGGTGAACGAGGACGGGGTGGAGATCTACACGGAGGACGGCTCCTATGACGACACGAAGGCCCCCGACTCCCAGGGCTGCGTGGTGCGGCCAGGCTACGTGACGAACACGTATACGGAAGCGTCCGCGCTCCTGACGGCGAAGCCGCCCCTCCGGCCGGAGACGGCGAAGATGGTCCTGGCCGTACCCAGGGAGGAGACGAAGTGGGGACCCTGGTGTCCCTCGCCCCAGGCGTATTTCCGGGGCGACATCTACATGGAGGACTCCTACTACAACGTGGGCTTCCAGGTGTTCACCGCCGCGAACAATATGGAGGAGCCCCACTTCCATCAGGCGGTGGACGAGTACATCTTCTTCCTCAGCGCCGATCCCACGAAGCCCGGCGACTTCGACGCGGAGATCGAGTTCATGATCGGGGACGATCCGGACCACATGGAGTCCCGGATGATCACGAAGCCCACCGTGGTGCGGCTGCCGCCCAATGTGTGGCACTGCCCCATCAAGTTCCGGCAGATGAAAAAGCCCCTGATCTTCCAGGCGGCCTTCCTGAACGGGACCTGGGGCACCATCACCCGGAAGGAGAACCCGGACCCCGACGCGTCGGCCCTTTTCGACCGGCACTACCGCTACGATTACATGGGCGACAACGTGCGCTTCTGCAAATTCAACAGGCAGAAGCGGTGCAACATCTGCGGCGCCTGCTTCCCCAAAATGGACGAGATCGACTTCGACCGTCTGGACGAGGAGGAGCGCCGGGCAAAGGAGCAGCAGGACTGACCTGCGCGACAACAGCGGGCGCGTCCCGCCGATCACATTGAAAGAGGTGCGATATGTTCAGGGTAAAATACAGCGATTTGAATCTCAGTCAGGTACAGGCCCTCGTGGATCCCGCGAAGGCGCCGGAGCACGCCTCCCCCCTGTGCCCCTGCCTTGTCGGCAAAAAGCTGGAGCTGGTGCTGGATGAAAAGCCGGTGCCCGGTCCCGTCCTCCGCTATGAATTCCTCAGCGAGGACCGGCTTCTCCTCAGCGAGAACGGGGGCGAGCCCGCGGAGTGCGGCTACGGCGCCCTCTCCCACCGGCACATGACGCTGTTTTCCCACATGATCCCCGGCACCCTCCGGGGCTACACGGTGATCCTCAACCGGGAGACCAATGTGGTCACCGTATTCGAGATGTGGTTCATCGACCACGAGGGGACCGATTACCGGGAGTCCGGCATGGACGTGTTCGCCCCCTCGGCGCTGGACGGCTTCATCAACCGTGAGGTGCAGCGCCAGGTCTACACCGGCTACGCGAAGGCCGAGGGCGCGGAGCCCCCGACGATCCGGGACAGCGTGACGCTGCGGCTGGACAACCGGATGATCCTGTGGGACGACGATCTTGGCAGGCGGCAGCTTTTCACCTACGCCACGTCCCTTTTCTGCACCATGGTGGAGCCCGACGCGCCGGACGGGGACGACGTGCTCACCTTCCCCTCCGACACGTATAAGATCAGCGATGACCTGTTTGTCTTCTCCTGCGGCGAGGTGGAGTACTCCGGCCGCCTGAGCGTGGAGGTGGTGGACATCCTCCTGAACGAGAAGATCGGCGTGATCCTGGGCATCGACGAAAAGGACCGGTACGAGTACAGCCTCTACCGGGGCAAGGGCCGCATGCTGGGCCAGCTCGCCACCTTCCACGACTTCAACGACAAGGGCCTCGTCCGCTCTCCCACCCATACCGAGCGGATGGACTACTCCCGCAGGGGCGCCCGGGCCACCTACCGTACCAGCGTCCTGGCCCACCCCTTCAACGAGGATATGATGCGCGAGTTCGCCAAAGCGCCCCACATCTTCCCCTCCATGCAGCAGGGCGAGCAGCAGATGATGTCCTCCAAGGAGCTCATGGGCGAGAGCGACCTGTGCGTGGGGAAGGAGATCTCCCTCCGGTTCGACGACGGGGCCGCCTGGGACTACCGGTTCCCCTCGATCCACGAGCTGGAGTTCAGGAAGCCCGGCGAGGCGGAGTGGCACAGGGAGATGTGCAAGCCCTTCCGGCTGGATGACGGCCTTGTGGCGGTGGGGCACTACTGCTCCGCCGAATACCCGCCCACGAGCCACATCCTGTTCCTGGACTTCCACAACGGCTGCGCCACCTGCATCGAGGCGGTGCTGGGCAGCAAGAACGACCTGAGGGACGTGGAGCCCCGCTACCACTTCGGCTATATGATCACCGAGGGCGTGGAGCCTCCGCGGCTCATGCGCCACGGCTTCACCAGGGAGCTGCTGGGCCGGTCCTTCACCTGGACCTATTCGGATATGATGTCCTCCCAGCACATCTACAACTCCCCCCACTCCTACTCCTGGACGATCATCAACAACACAAAGCCCGGCGACCCCATGAACCGGGCCGGCGGCTACGTTTGGAGCAGTCCCTGCGAGTATATCAAGCTCCGCAAGGACGTGTATGTGATGAACTGGGTGGAGCAGAAATGGGAAGGCATCATGGGCTGCGCCGCCATGAACCTGCGGCTCATGCACGACTGCGGTTTCACCTTCGGCGTGGGCATGGGCGGCGACTGCGTCATGATCGAGGTCATGGGCGCGCTGGCACGACCCGCCGGCTCCGTCGACCTCTCCGGAGTATACGAGCTCTGATCTCAAATCGCACCCGCTTCGTTGGGCTGCGATTTGAGGGGGGCGAACTCCGCGATGCCCGCATAAGCAGAAAACGATCCCGGAAACGAACGTTTCCGGGATCGTTTTTTATTCACGTTTGGTTACTCTTCTTCGGGGAGGATGATGCGTTTTGCGGCGTAATAGAAGCTCTGGTACCAGTCGCTCGTCAGATCGGAGATGATGACGCCGACGCCGTAATCCGAGGCGTGGACCACCTGGTCGTTACCCAGGTAGATGCCCACATGGGCGATGTCATTGCCTCCGTCGTAGGAGAAGAAGACCAGGTCGCCGGGGAGCATATCCTCATAGGCCACCTCCACGCCGTACATGCGGTACTGGCTGTTGGAGCCATGGTACAGGTTATAGCCGAACTGGGCGTACACATAGGTCACGAGGCCGGAGCAGTCGAAGCCGCCCTCCTCCGGGGAGTCGCCGCCGTAGACATAGTCGTAACCCACGAACTGGACGGCGTAATCCGCGATCCGCTGGCCGAGGGCGATAGTCTCGTCATTGGAGGGAGGCGCGGGGGTGTGGAATTGGGTCTTGCCCACGGGGTCGGTGCTCAGTCCCGCCTGGGAGGGACGGTAGGAGGACCAGATCTCCACGTAGTCGGAGCGCATATAGCCCGTCTTGTCCCCGATGCGGACCTTGTACCAGCCGTTTTCGATCCCCAGCACGGTGAGGATATCGCCGGTGTTGAGGACGCCGTAGCTCTGGCTTTTCGTGGTGGGCTCCTCCCGCATGTTCACTTCCTCGTCCGTGACCTTGCCCAGCGCGAGGAGATCCGCCTCGGGCGAGATGCCGGAGAGGTAGCGGCCGGGCACGTAGCCCACGATGCCGTTGTAGTTGATGCGGTACCAGGCGCCAGCCTTTTCCAGCACCACGACTACGGAGCCGCGGCTCAGCCGGGCGATGACGGCGCCGTCGGCGCCGGGCTCGCTGCGGACGCTGATATGCTCCGCCTCCACCGCGGCGACGCCGGAGGCAACGCCTGCCGCCTCGGCGGTGATGACCGCCAGGGACGCCGTGATCAGCAGCGCCAGCAGCAGGGCGGTCAGTTTTTTCGCTGTTTTCATCACATTCCCCTTACTTGGAGGCGAGAGCCCTGTCCAGCCATACGGCGGCTACGTCCATAGCGGAGTAGAAGCTGTTCTTCTCGCTCTTCTTCACCACCCGGTCCCTGGACTTGAGGTCGGGATCTGTGAGCTGGAGCTGGACGGAGATACGGGTCGCCACCTCCATATCCTTGACCTTCTTTGTCTCGGAGACCTGCATCATGATGATGTATTTGTCGTCCATGCTGCCGTAGTAGATCAGATTGTCCTTCCGCCTGAGGGGATGGTTTTTATATTCAAGGACTGTTGAAGCCATAGCTGCCTCCTTACCGATTCAAAAAATGTAACCAGATTGTAACACATTGTTTCCCCTGTGTCAACCCGTATACCGATTTGGCATATGGGCGCCAGTTTTTGCCAGACGCCCCCTGGGTACGAGGCCTGTGCCGCACTATCGCGGCGCGCAAAAACTCCCCGGTCCGGAAACGGGCCGGGGAGCGCAGACCGGCGAGACGGTCCGATTTGCGGCGTTCGTCAGTCCAGGTCGACGCCCCAGCCTGACACCATCTTGTAAAGCAGCTTTGCCAGCGCCACGGTGCCCTCTCTCGTGAGGAGGACGCTGGCCACGTCGTCGCACACCTGGGCGGACACGTCGGTGAGCTGACCGCTCTGCATGGAGAAGTTGTGCTCCGTGTACACGTGGGTGAAGGTGAGGGCGACCTCGGATTTCGTCTTGTTGTGAGTCACGTTGAACGTGTTGCTGAATACCGGCTTCATACTGTCACCTCACCCGATATAGGCGACCAGGTTTTCCCGTCTGGGAGCCCGTTCGCCAAGCGTCTCGTCGGGGTAGCCCAGGGAGACGGCATAGTACGGCTCGTACCCGTTGGGGATCTTCAGGGCGGAGTACATCCAGTCTCCGTCGGGGCCGGAGAGGCAGAACTTGAACGACGCGATGTAGCAGGAGCCCAGCCCCAGCGCCTCGGCGCCGATGCAGATGTTCTCAGCCGCGTTGGCGCAGTCCGCGATGGTAAACTCCTCCGGATTGTCGCCGCAGCAGCCGGAGATGATGATGGCGGCGGGGGCATGGTGGAAGTTGTCGAAGGCGGGGTCCCTGGCCCGCTCCGTCATGGCTCCCTCCGGCAGGGAGAGGATGAAGTCCCGGTTGCATTTGGAGATCCGGTCCAGCACGGCCCGGTCCGTCACCACGGAGAAGAACCAGGGCTGGATGCCCCTGGCCGTGGCCGCGAATTTGCCGCAGTCCACCAGGATATCCAGCAGCTCGCGGGGCACGGGGGTATCCTTGTATTTCCTGATGCTGCGTCGCCCAAGGATCGTTTTGATGGTTTCGTTCATATGCGCTCCCTTCTGTTTCGTAAGATCACTCGTTCATGGCCTGCTCGATCGCGTATGTGAGCTGATCGGGGCAGGATGTGGGCTTGAAGCCGCACCGGATGCCCCGCAGCCGCGCGATCACATCCTCGGCGGGCATGCCCTCCACCAGCCGCGCCACCCCCTGGAGATTCCCGGGGCAGCCGCCGTGGAACCGGACCGACGTGACAATACCGTCCCGCACCTCCACGTCGATCTGGCGCGCGCATGTCCCTCTCGTGGCGTATGAGATCATTCGCTAACCCTCTTTCCCGTTAAGTTCGCGCTGTGCGCATTATTTAGAAAAGTATACCACAGTTTGTCCGCCTTGACAAACATATTCGTGCCGCCGCGCGCATAGAATGTCCGTATACAGACTGCGGAGGTGACGGGAAATGAGGAGAAGGCGGCGGGACAGGTCCGCTGTGATGCGCAGCGCCAGGGCGGTAAAGGGCGCCGCGGTGCTGCTGGCGCTGTTTTCCGCACTGCGGCTGCTGTCCACCCTGGGCGCGGAGGACGCCATGGACGGACTGCTGGCGGACATCGTCTCCCGGGACGGGGTAACGGAGGCGATCCTGTGCATGGAGCTGGGCGGAGAGAGCGCGGAGCCCTCTCCCGCAGAGCTGTCACCGGAGCCGGAGACGCCCGCGCCGAAAGCGCAGGAGCGGCTTCGGGCCCCCCTGTCCGCCCGAAGCGTCGCGGCGGAGAGCGCGGACGAGCGCATCCCCGTGCGGGAACTGAAGCGGGTGTTCTCCGGCGATCTCTCCGCCGAGCGCCTGTCGGTGAAGAACTACACGGATTACGACATCGACTGCACGGCGCTGCTGAACGAGCCGCTCACGCTCCGCGACACGTCCGCAGACGGTCCGCTGGTGCTGGTGATCCACACCCACGGGAGCGAGGCCTACGCCCCCGACCCCGGCGATACCTATGAGGAGTCCGACCCCTCCCGCACGGAGGACAAAACCCACAGCGTCATCCGCGTGGGCGACGAGCTGACGGCTGCCCTGGCGGAGCGGGGCATCCCTGCGGTCCACGACCGGGAGCTCTACGACTACCCCAGCTACACGGGTTCCTACGCCCGGTCCCTGGAATCGGTGGAGGCGTGGCTGGAGGCGTACCCCTCCCTCCAGCTCGTCGTCGATCTGCACCGGGACGCCATCGAGAACGAGGACGGCACCTATGTCCGCACCGTCGCCAGCTTCCCCGGGGTCGAGAGCGCCCAGGTGATGCTGGTGGCGGGTACCGACTATTCCGGGCTGGAGCATCCGGCCTGGCGGGAGAACCTGAAGCTGGCCCTGCGCCTCCAGTACGCCATGGAGGCTCTGTATCCTACCCTGGCGCGGCCCCTGAACATCTCCCAGTACCGGTATAACCAGGACGTTTGCCCCGGCGCTTTAATCGTGGAGGTGGGCACCAACGGGAACACACTCAGCGAGGCGGTGACGGCCGTCCGGCTGTTTGCCGACGCCGCCGCGGAGGTCGTCGGGACACTGGAAAAAAATTAAGAAAGCGTATTGACAAACCTAACGCCCGCAGATATAATAACCTTTGCTATTTGCGAGAGTGCTGGAACAGGTAGACAGGCACGTTTGAGGGGCGTGTGCAGACACTGCGTGTGGGTTCAAGTCCCATCTCTCGCACCACGTCGTCGCGGACATCGTATCGTTCGCGACGGCGTTTTCTTTTTCACAGCATACGACGTCTCTCGTTTACTCCGCTGCTTCTCCTTCCCGGATCGACCCGCTTCGCCGGACGTCGATTCGGAGATCGCGTTTGTCGTTAACTTTATTTGTATCAAAGAGGGGAGGTCCCGTACGGGACCTCCCCTCTTTTGGCGCCTCTGCGCGTTTTGACCGCGGCTTTTCTCAGGCGGGTCGGAAAAGCCGGGGAGACGGAATCCTGTTAAGGGCGCCAGCCACCTCTCATACCGCCCATATCTCCGCCGAAGCCGCCTCCGCCCATCATCTGGTTGGGGATCTCGCTGACCTGCCGGCCGTTGACGATGATCGTACCGCCGTTGTACTGGGCTGTGCCGTCACAGTCGAAAGAGGACTGGCCGGTCACGTCGATGGTGCCGCCGTTGACGACTATATTGCCGTTGGAATCGATGCCGTCGGTGTCGCCGGCGCCCATGACAATGGTCAGGGTCCCGTCGTTCATCTCAAAGGTCGGGGTGCAGACAGAGGACTTCCGGGCCGCGTTGACGCCGTCGTCGGAGGCGGAGATCCGGATATCGCCGCCGTTGATCTGAATGTAGGTCGCCTCCAGCCCCTCGGCCGCCGTGATGTCGAACGTACCGCCGTCGATCTGCAGCAGGGTGGTAGCGTGGATCGCATCGTCATTGACCTGGATCACGAAGCTGCCGCCCGCGATGTAGATGCTGCCCAGGGTCTCGTCGTCTCCGTTCTCGGCGTGCAGGCCGTCCTCCGACGCATAAAGGGTGAAGCTGCCGTCCGCAATGGCGAGGCTGTCCTTGGCGCGGATCGCGTGGCTGTCTGCTGAGATTTCATAGACGCCGCCGGTGATCGTCACCTCGTCCTTGCCGACAATGCCGCTCCCGGCGGGGGAGCTGATCCGGAGCGTGCCGGTCCCGTTGAAGGTGATGTCGTCCTTCGCGAAGATCACGGCGTCCACATCGTTTTCGTCCTTCTGCGTGAAGGACCCGCCGTTTGCGAGGGTATTCTCGGTCCCGTCCGCCAGGGTGACAAAGACCTTGTCTGCCTGCTTGACATATATGGCCGCGTAGTCGGAGGCCTGGATGCTCACGCCCGCGAGCACGAGCTGGACCTTGTCCTCCTTGGCCGCGTCCACAACGATGGTCCCGTCCTCCAGGGTGCCGGAGAGAATGTAGGTGCCTTCGCCGGTGATCGTCACGGTGCCGCCGGTTATCTGCACCGTCTCGGAGGAGGCTTCGGCGGCCGTGCCGTTCAGGGAGATCGTCACAGCCTCGCCGGCATCGTATTCCCCGGAGAGATCCCGGTTGGAGAATGCCTCGCTTTCATCCGCGCTTTCTGCATCGCTTTCGCTGCTGCCTGCCGATTCGGCAACGGTGCTTGCCGGGCTGGCCGATCCTTCGGAAGAGGGGGTTTGCGCTGCGCTTGCCGTTCCCGCAGCCCGGCTTCCCGCCGTGCCGCAGCCGGACAGGATCAGGGCCGACGCCAGGAGCAGGGCAAGAAGGATGAGAGATTTATTCTTTAGATGAGTCATTTCGGTTGCCCTCCATTCATGTTTGGATTCTGGCGTCATCGTAGCACACGGAAACGAAAGAATCTCCGAAAACCAACGGCGAAAAATACGCAGAATACACGAAAAAAGACGCTGACCGCCCGGTCAGCGTCTTTTTCAGTTCGATGAATCCTGTTGCCCGGCAATGGGGAAAACGGCCTCGAATACCGCGCCGTGCTCGTTCCAGGCCCGCAGCGACCCGTGATACGCTTCCGCGACGGAACGGGCGATTGCCAGGCCGATGCCGTGCTTCCCGTCCTTGCCTTTATAGAAGCGCTCGAATATATGGGGCAGGTCCTCCTCCGCGATGCCAGACCCGTCGTCCGCGACCCTGACGATAGCCCTGCCGCCGATGCTGTGACAGCTCAAACGGATCTCCTTGTCCGCATAGCGGACCGCGTTGGATATCAGATTCCCAAAGAGCCGCTGCGCGTCCTGCTCGCGGATCGCCGGCATGACAGGGTCATCATCGAAGTCGAACGCGAAATGCAGCGCCTTTCGCTCCGCCTCCGTGTGCTGTTCGGATACGCACAGCGACAGGACCTCCCGGAGATCGACCGTCTCCGTGCAGCCTTCCGGCCTGCCCCTGCCCATGCGGGACAGATAGAGGATATCCTCCACCATGCCGCCGAGCTTGTCCGATTCGGAAAGGATGACCCGGGCCGCCTTCTGGGGCTCGATGACCCCATACACGATGCCCTCCGCGTTTCCGCGGATGGAGGTCAGCGGCGTCCGAAGCTCGTGGGAAACATTCTGAAAGAAGGTCTCCTGCTTCTGCTTTGCGTCGTTAAGCTCCCGCACCATCCCGTTCATGGAATCGGCAAGCTGCTGGAATTCCGCGTCGCGGAAGGCAAGCTCCCGCTGATCCAGCTTTCCGCTTCCGATCTGGGCCGCAAAACCGGAAAGCGTTTGGACCGGCCTGGCGAAGGACCTGGCAAAGCGGCGGCTCAGAAGGACGGAGATCACCACGGCCGCAAGGACCACGATCAAAAGGATAACGTTTACCTGCTGGGTAAAAGCCGTGATGGAGGTCACGTCGGCATAGATCATCAGGCGGCTGTCGGCCTCCTTCGGGTCCTGCAGGACGGAGATCGTATACGTGCCGCTGTCCAGAGAGACGACCCTGCCTTCCGTGCCCGCGGACAGCTCATGGTCGCTGACATAGCGCGCAAGCTCCTGCGCCACGGCGTCGTTTCCGTGCAGGACGGCTTTCAGGATCCCGTCCTCCGTCAGTACCGCGGCGCTGTATTCCGCGCCCGGCACACGGTCCGGGCGGTCGTCAAAGCGCATGTCGCCCTTCGGCAGGCGGTCTCCCGCGAGCCGGTCGTCGGATACGCTCTGCGTTACCTCGCTCAGCTGAGCGGAGACCATGGAACGGATATGGCTCCGGACCGCGATGTTGAATGCCAGCATGACCACGATCAAAACCGTGCAGCTCAGTCCCATGATGGCTAGGGTCAGCCGCGTACGGATATGTCGCTGCTTTTTCATTTGGATTCCTCCAGCCGGAAGCCGTAGCCCCAGACTGCGGCAATGTTCACGCCGCACCCGCCCAGCTTCTGCCGCAGCCGCCGTACCGTATCGTCCGTTGCCCTGGTCTCCACCACCGATTCAAAGCCCCAGACGGTATTAAGGAGCTCCTCTCTGGAGACGGCCTGATCCGCGTGAAGCATCAGATATTTCAAAACATCGTACTCCGTGGGAGACAGCGCAAGGGGCTTTCCCTCGACGAGAATGCGCCGCTTATCCTCGTCCAGCGTCAGCTTTCCCACGGAAACGGGCGCATACGCGGGCGTCTCGTGCTTCCGGCTCTCGAAGTCGATCCGCCGGAAGATGGCGCGGACCCGCATCAGCAGCGCCATGGCGGAAAAAGGCTTTGTGATATAGTCGTCGCTGCCGAGGCCAAGGCCCATGGCAAAGTCGTTTTCCGTGTCCCTTGCGGTGAGCATGATGATCGGAACGGTACTGAGCTTTCTGAGCTCCGTGCAGATGCTGAAGCCGTCTGCCCCCGGCATCATCACATCCAGGATCACCAGATCACAGGGCTCCTGCCGGAAGCGCTCCAGCAGCAGATCCCCGGTCGGGAAATCCTCGGTCTCGTAGCCGTCGCTGGACAGAAAGGTCTTGACGACCTGGCGGATATTGTCATCGTCGTCCGCAATATAAATCCTTTTTTTCATAGCATCCATTTCATTTTGCCTCATTTTCGGTTTGACCTGATTATAACAGCTCTTCGCCCCAAAAACAATGTGGATCAGCACGCGAAACTCCGGCAATCCATACGAAGGCTTTCGTACGGTTTTCGTATTTTTTGCCGCCGTATCTCGGAGATTTCCTTCTCCGGCCTGTGCTATCATCGCACTATGAAAACGGTCGGCGCAGAACACGGCCGGAGTCCTGACAAAGGAGGGAATCGACGTGAGTGAGCTGCAAAGCTGCTTCAGACGCTATGAGAAAAAATATCTGCTTACACAGGAGCAGTACCGCGCCGTGAAGCGCGGCATGGCCCCGTTTATGAAGCCGGACCCGCATCCCCGATACACTGTCTGCAGCGTCTATTACGACACCGGGCATTACGATCTGATCCGTGCGTCGCTGGAGAAGCCTGTCTACAAGGAAAAACTCCGGCTGCGCAGCTACGGCGTGCCGGACGGCCGTGATCCGGTGTTCGTGGAGGTCAAGAAAAAATACGACGGCGTGGTCTACAAGCGCCGCGTCACGATGGCAGCCCAGGATGCGGTGCGTTATCTTGAGGGCGCGCGGAACGGCGACGGCAGCCAGATCGGCCGTGAGCTCGATTGGTTCCTGCGGTTTTACCGGCCGGAACCAAAGGTGTTCATCGCCTATGACCGGGAGGCGTACGCCTCAGCGGACGGCGGTGAGCTTCGGCTCACCTTCGACAGCGCGCTCCGCGTCCGCGCCGTCGACCTGGACCTGCGCTCCGGCGATCACGGCGTGCCGCTTATGGATAAGGACCTGGTTCTGATGGAAATCAAGATCCCGGGCACTGCGCCGCTGTGGCTGGCACAGCTGCTTTCCGAGGAGCATATCTTCCCCGACTCATTCTCCAAGTATGGAACATACTACAAACGATTCGTGCTCGGCGGCAGATCCGCCGCAATTCGAAAGGAGGCTCTTCTAAGTGCTTGACTCGATCATTACAGGAACGGAGATCACCGTTTCCGCATTCTTCATCTGTACAGCGGTCTCGCTGGTGATCGGCCTCGGCGCCGCCGCCCTGAGCATGTACAGATCCAAGTATTCCCGCAGCTTTGTACTGACCCTGGCCCTGCTTCCCGCGATGGTGCAGATCGTCATCATGATGGTCAACGGAAATATCGGCGCGGGCGTGGCGGTGGCCGGCGCGTTCGGCCTGATCCGTTTCCGCAGCGCGCCGGGCAGCGCCAGGGAGATCGGCCTGGTTTTCCTGGCAACTGCCGTCGGCCTTGCCACCGGCATGGGCTACGTGGTGATCGCCGCGGTCTTCTTTGTCATCATCGCCGCCGCAGCGCTGCTTCTGACGCTGACAGGCTTCGGCGCGGGCGCGGCAGACGAGCGCGAGCTCAAAATCACGATCCCCGAGAATCTGGATTACGACGGTTTGTTTGACGATCTGTTCCGGCAGTACACCCGCAGCGCGGAGCTGGAGCGCGTCAGGACGACGAGCATGGGTACGCTCTATGAGCTGAGCTACAAGATCGTGCTCCGGGACGCCCGCGGGACCAAAGACTTCCTTGACGAGCTGCGCACCAGAAACGGCAACCTGAATATCGTCTGCGGAAAGCCCGTGACGAAGGACGCCCTGTGAGTCGGGCGGGAGGGCTGACGCTTCTGCTGCCCTCGGAAAGCGGCGCCGCAGCAGAGACGGCGGCGAACCTCGGGAAACCTTGGGCCCGCGTCCGCGGGGGCATGCGCCTCCGGACCATTCCGGAGCATCCGGTTCAGCTATGGCCTGCTCCGGCTCGTCCCGATGCGGGAATGAAAAATGGCATGACCAGAAGTGCGCTCTCGCTTAAGGATCATATTGGTTTTTCGCGGCTCTTTTCCGCCGTAACTGCCTGACCGGCACAGGGTATCCGTCAGGATGACCCTGTGCCGGTCGGCTTGTTCAGACGAAAAAAACATACGAAAAACTGCCGCGCACCGCAGCGGATGCAGTTTTCGCGAAAGACAAGGCGCAGGGGCCGGATCATCCTGACGGATATCCGGCCCCTGCAACGCAGTATTTCACAAATAAATGTGCCGCTGCGGCAACAGAATCCCTAAGTGAAAGCGCCCAAGGTCATGCCATTCCTGCAGGTAATAATTCTTTCCTGTGGGAGCCCATGTCCGCTCTCTTTATTTCTGCTGCAACGCGGAAGAGTTCGGGCGCTCAGCGAATGCGAAAGAGGAGCGCGCCGTCCTTTCGTGCCGTCAAATGCGTACCCGGTGAAACGGGCAGCGTTTGTCGTTATAGTTATTAATAGTATTTGTGGTCCAGTTCAGCGACGGCCTGATAGAGCATCTGGTTTTTCTTCAGTGCGATCTCGTCGCCCTTGGCGCCCATGAAGAAGCCCATGAACATATAGCCGCCTCCGGGGGCCAGCATATCGAACGACTTCTTCACGGACTCATAGATCTCCTCATAAGTCACGTCGTCATCCAGCAGGCGGTCCCTGGCGTCCCAACCGCCGGCGATGACCAGCCGGTTGCCGAACTTTGCCTTCACGGCAGCCAGATCGTTGCAGGTCTGGGCGGGGTCCCACATGGTGACGCCCACTTCATTCACCAGATCGTCGAAGAAGCAGGCGGCTTTTCCGCAGTTGTGCATGGAGATGGGAAGACCCCTGTCGTTGGCGAACTTGGCCTGGCGCTTGTACAGGGGAATCAGGAACTCCCGGTACATCTCGGGGGAGATGAAGGGGTTGGCCCAGGCGGCGGTGTCGTCCATCATGGTCCACACGTCGGGATCGCAGTACTCGCCGTACTTCTCGCCGATGGTGCAGTAGAAGTCGCACAGGTAATCGAACAGCGCCTTGACCTCGTCGGGATCCTCATAGAAGGCCATGAGGCCGTTGGTGAAGCCCATAAAGCTCATGAGATCCTGGAAATAGCCCATGTGCAGGTTCATGCAGATGGCGGTGTTCTCCCGGTTGACGTTCATGCGCTTGAAGTCGTCCTTCACCATCTGCTCCCAGTCCACGCCGGAGAGATCCGGGACCTTGATCACATCGCGCCAGTCGGCGATATCCTCCAGGATGAAGTCGCTGGTCTTGGGGATGATGGCGCCGCCGGTGGAATCGGTGGGGACGTATTCCACGCCGAAGATGTCCGGGCCGCCGCCGCGGATACGGTGCTCGTTGATGATGCTGGGCTCGATCATCTTGTCAAAGGACTCGCCGAGGAAGCCCATGGTGTACGTGGGGACCCAGTCGGGCTGTTCGCCGTGGGCGCACTTCAAAAAGTTTTCTTTTCCTGACAGCATATTCGTTCTCCATTCTTCTCAATTATCATTGTGTGGAAGCCGTGACCACGCAAAGACGGTGAAGTCAGTATATTCCATCCGCGTCAGTACGTCAACCTGAAAATAGGGCAAAAACGCGGCCCTGCCGAAAAACAGAAACGCTCCCGTGTTTTGCACGGGAGCGTTTTCGGCTGCTTTCAGACCGGTCCGCGGTTTTGCGGCGGATCGGGCC
The DNA here is from genome assembly GCA_017515345.1 of Oscillospiraceae bacterium. Taxonomy (GTDB): domain Bacteria; phylum Bacillota; class Clostridia; order Oscillospirales; family Oscillospiraceae; genus RGIG5705. The sequence goes on from JAFWFZ010000028.1 coordinate 43,042, forward strand.
CGAACATGGATGCGTCTGTGATCTGATTATCTCAGCAGGTTGAACAGGGTGCCCAGCAGGCCGGAGGGCTTGCTCTCATCAGGCTCGGTGAGAGGCTGCACATCCGCCTGAGCGGGCGCTGCAGCGCCGCCGCCCAGCAGACCGGAGAGGATGCCGCCCATATCGCCGCTGCCCAGCAGGCTGCCCATGAGGCCGGCGACGCCGGCACCGGAATTGGCCGAGCTCTGGGTCTGCTGTCCCAACAGGCTCATGAGAAGGGGAGCGGCCAGGGAGAGGATGCTGCCTGTCTGGGCGCTGCCCAGGCCGGCGCGCTCGGCGACGGCGGAGGTGACGGCCTCCTTCTCGCCGCCCAGCAGGTGGCTGATGATCTTGCCGCCGTCCTCGGCGTCCACGTTGGACAGGAAGGCGGTCAGGTCGGCGGTGTCGGCCTGGGCGTGGTCGTTGAGGGCGCCGGCAAAACCGGCGGAAGTAGCGTCATCCTTGGCCTGATTCTCCGCGCCGTGGATCAGGGCGGGGAGAGCGGTGCCGATGACGTTCTTGGCCTCGTCCTCGGAGACGCCGACGACCTTGCCGATCTGGCTCAGCGCGTCGCCGCTGAGCATGGTGCTCATAAGTGCGGAAATATCCATATTCTTTGACCTCCATTATCGTATTTTCAGCGTTGATTCCTTGTGCTCGATCTTGCCCTGATTATACGCAATAACTCAAATAAAGTCAATGTCCGCCAAAAAAACGCCAAAAATACGCAGAAACTCTTGTATCTGGAGGAAAAATCAATATAATGTAAACCAGAGGGTAGAGGGATACCCTATCTTGTGATTCAGATAGGAGAATGACTATGGCAGAGAAAGAGAAAAAGGAACATAAAATCGTATCGGCCTCCACGGGCGAGGAGGTCAAGCCCGGCCCGGCGAAGCCCCGGCCGACCATGACCCAGGCCGCCCCGGTGGGCAACGCCGTCGGTCTGCGCATCGGCGCCGTAGCGCTGTGGGTGTTGGCGATCGTCTTTGAGGTGCTGGCGCTGCTGGTGGTGCTGGGGAAGCTGGACCTGAAGTTCATCCCCTCGGTGTGGCAGCTCATCATCTTCATCGTGCTGGATCTGGCCTGCGTCATCATCGGCGCCCAGCTCTGGAAGAAGGCGAACCACATCAAGCCCGCCTCGGAGAAAAACAAGTTCCTGTTCTGGGTCTGGAACAACATGGGCGTCATCGTCTGCGTCATCGCCTTTGTGCCGCTCATCATCATCATCCTGGCGAACAAGTCCATCGACAAGAAGACCAAGGTCATCGCCCTGGTGGCGGCGATCATCGCGCTGCTTATCGGCGGCGTGGCGAGCTACGATTTCAACCCCGTGTCCGCGGAGCAGCAGCAGGCCGCCATGGAGGCCATACAGACCGACGTGTACTGGACCCCCTTCGGCCACGTGTATCACACCAACGAGGACTGCCAGGCGCTGAACCACACGGATCAGCTCACCTACGGCACGGTGGAGGAGGCTATCGCCGCCAACCGCACCCGGCTTTGCGCCTTCTGCGCCAAGCGGGATGAGATCACCGGCGTCGTCACCGACGGAGCCGATACCTCCGCCCTGGAGGAGGCCGTCGAAGAGGCTGCCCCAGCCGCGTAAGCGAACGAAATAAAAGAGCGGTCCTTCACGGACCGCTCTTTTATTTCCCGTATTCATTTAATACCGACATGGCGGCGTCGATGTCGCCGGCCGTGATATAGCCCACCCTGGTGCGGTCCGCCTTCTCCTTATAGAGGTTCGCCGGATCCTGGTACCCGGCGCGCAGCAGGGGTCCCATCCCGGTGTATACGGCGGCGTAGTCGGTCAGGAGCTCGTTGCCGTGATCCGAGGCGCCCTTCATCTTCTTCACATTCAGGAAGTGATGGGCGCACTCGTGGCACACGATGGCGACGATCTGCTCCGTGGTGTAGCCGGGGCGGAGCTGCAGCCCAATGGTGGGATGCAGGGGGTCGTGCTGATAGGTGCCCGCCGTTTAGGCGTCCGTCCCGTCGGTGATCACGACCCTGAAATCGCTGTAGGGCATGCCCAGGTGGATCATGATCCGGGAGATGAGCCGCCGGACGGCAGCCTCGCCGTACCCGTGGAGGGCCATGAACTCCCGGTCCTCCGCCGTGAGCTCCAGCGTCCGGTAGGCGGGCCCCAGCCTGGCGTGCAGCGCGTCGAAGTAGTGCCTCGCCCGCCGTTTGGATTCCTCGGCCTCTTTGCGGGACTGCTTCCGGGCGCGGGCGTTCCGGCTCCCCCTGCGGACGGCATTGATCAGGAGCCAGGCGGCGAGCGCGGCGAGGACAGTGAATAGAAGCTCCAAAGCGGGCGCCTTATGAGCGGTGGAACAGGTTGGAGAGGGTGTTCACCGCGTTCTCCAGCTTTTCCGCCACGGTGCCCAGGGACTGGACCAGGCTGTTCAGCGAATCCGTATCCACCTTGGAGAGGTTGTTTGCCGCTTCCTTCAGGGAGGCGGCGGTGCTGTTGAGGGTGTCCGTGTCGATCAGCGCCAGGGTGTCGGCGGCCTCCCGCAGGGAGGAGGCTGTTTGATTCAGGGTGCCCACGTCCACGGCGGCCAGGGTATCGGCGGCCTCGCGGAGGGAGACGGCCGTTTCATTCAGGGTGCTCACGTCCACCGCGGCCAGGTTTTCCGCCGCTTCGGTGAGGGCGGCTACCGCGTCGTTGACGCTGTCCATCTCCAGGGACTCCACCTCGGTCTGGAGGGTGGAGATGCTGCGATGGATCGTGGAAAACTCCGCGGCAACGAAGATGCCCGCTATCAGCAGGATCACCAGGATCGCGGCGAGGATGGCGGTCTGCATCTTCATGAGCTTCATTCTCGGGTCGTTTTTCAGTTGAGCGGCGTCCATGGCTGACCTCCTTATCGTTCCTGTTTCGATTATATTCGGCAGCAGAGGACGTGTCAACCTTCGCGGAGTCCCGGCGCTTGTTGACAAGACAGGGACTGCATGCTAAAATCACGGAAAAAATGACAGGCGGTGTCAGAAAATGTCAAATCAGATCGTGGTCGTGCTGGATTTCGGCGGCCAGTACAAGGAGCTGATCGCCCGCCGGGTGCGGGAGTGCGGCGTATGCTCGGTGATCCTGCCGGGGAACCTGCCGCTGGAGGAGCTGCGGGCGCGCTCGCCCATCGGCGTCATCCTCACCGGAGGACCGGACAGCGTATACCGGGACGGCGCGCCCCGGTGCGACCCGGCGCTGTTTGAGCTGGGCGTGCCGGTGCTGGGCATCTGCTACGGACTCCAGCTCATGACGTATACCCTGGGCGGTGAGGTCACCCCCTGCGCCGTCAGCGAGTACGGCAGGACGGAGATGACGGTAAAGAAGTCCTGCGCGCTGTTCCGCGGCCTTGCGGAACAGCAGATCGGCCTCATGAGCCACACGGATCAGGTGAGCCGCCTGCCGGAGGGGTTTATCTCCGCCGCCTCCACGAAAAACTGCCCCAACGCCGCCATCGCCTGCCAGGAGCGGAAGCTCTACGGCGTGCAGTTCCACCCGGAGGTGGAGAACACGCCCAACGGCACCGAGATGATCCGCAATTTCCTCTACCGCGTCTGCGGCGCGGCGGGGGACTACAGCATGGAGGATTATGAGCAGCGGATGATCGCGCAGATCCGGGAGCAGGTGGGGGAGGAGCACGTGCTGCTGGGTCTTTCCGGCGGGGTGGATTCCTCCGTCTGCGCGGCGCTGCTGGCCAAGGCGCTCCCCGGCCGCGTCCATGCCATTTTCGTGGATCACGGGCTTATGCGGAAAAACGAGGGGGACGAGGTGGAGGCCGCCTTCAGCGGACGGGAGCTGGACTTCATCCGGGTGAACGCGGAGGAGCGGTTTTTGAATAAGCTCCGGGGCGTCACGGAGCCGGAGCGGAAGCGCAAGCTCATCGGCGAGGAATTCGTCCGGGTCTTCGAGGAGGAATCGCGCCGCCTGGGCACGATCCGCTTCCTGGCCCAGGGCACCATCTACCCTGACGTGATCGAATCCGGCGCTTGGAACTCCGCCGCCATCAAGAGCCACCACAACGTGGGCGGACTGCCGAAGGACATGAGCTTCACCGGTCTGGTGGAGCCCCTGCGGGACCTGTTCAAGGACGAGGTCCGCGCCCTTGGCCGCCAGCTCGGCCTGAGCAGGCGCTTTGTGGATCGGCAGCCCTTCCCCGGGCCCGGCCTCGCCGTGCGGGTCATCGGGGAAGTGACAAAGGAGAAGCTGGACATCCTCCGGGAGGCGGACGCCATCTTCCGGGAGGAGATGCGCCGCTCCCGGTGCCGGGCGGACCAGTATTTCGCCGTGCTTACCGACACCCGCTCCGTGGGCGTCATGGGTGATTTCCGCACCTACGGCTGGACCGTCGCCCTCCGGGCCGTGAAGACCACGGACTTCATGACCTGTGAATACGCCCGGCTGAGCCACTCGCTTCTGGGACGCACCGCCTCCCGTATCGTGAACGAGGTGAGGGGCGTCAGCCGCGTGGTCTACGACGTGACCGGCAAACCCCCCGCTACCATCGAGTGGGAGTGAATGCCCATAGCGACCTGATTAGAGCCGAACGATCTCCGGATCGTTCGGCTCTTGCGGATTTTTATGGGAGTTCCGAGAGAAGCGGGACCCGCGAAGCCGGGCAGGGCGTTTCACAGATCCGGTGTTGATTCCTATGGCGGATTCCCCTATAATAGAGGCCAGAAAAAACGAATAAGGAGGCATCGTATGTATTACAGGGAAATCGCGGGCGTGAAGGTCTCCGCCCTGGGCATGGGCAATATGCGGCTCCCTACCCTCGAGGGGCAGGACAACAAGATCGTATATGACAAGGCGCAGGAGATCATCGACTACGCCATGAGCCACGGGATCAACTACTACGACACGGCCTACCGCTATCACGGCGGCGAATCCGAGCGATTCATCGGCCAGGCGCTGAAAAAGTATCCCCGGGACAGCTTTTTGCTGGCCAGCAAGTTCCCCGGCCACATGATGGTCAAGAAGGAAAACGGCGTCGTTGGCTTCACCAGCGGCCTCGCCGGATGGCCGGACAACACGGTGGCGGGCGTCTTCGCGGAGCAGCTCGAAAAGTGCCAGGTGGATTATTTCGACTTCTATCTTCTGCACAATGTCAGCGAAAATTCCCTCGGCATCTACGACGATCCCGAGCTGCAGGTGGTGGAATTCGTGAAGCGGATGAAGGCGGAGGGGAAGGTCCGACACCTGGGCTTCAGCTCCCACGCCTCCTCAGCGGCCACCATCGACGACTTCCTCACAAGGCATGAGGGGGTCTTTGACTTCGTGCAGATCCAGCTCAACTATCTGGACTGGACGCTGCAGGACGCCAGAGGCAAGTATGAGGCCATCACGAAGCACGGCGTGAAGGTGGTGGTCATGGAGGGAGTGCGCGGCGGCAGGCTGGCAAAGCTCCCCGAGGAGCAGATGGCAAAGCTCCGGGCGCTGCGGCCGGAGGATTCCGCAGCCCGATGGGCGCTGCGCTGGCTCCAGGGACTGCCGGAGGCGGCGGTGGTGCTGTCCGGCATGACTACGCTGGAGCAAATCAAAGAGAACGTCGAGACCTTTGCCGCCCCCGATCCGCTGGACGAGGAGGAGAAGGCATTGTTGGCGGAGGTAGCGGACATCATGCTGGACCTGGTGCCCTGCACCGGCTGCCGCTACTGTACCGAGGGCTGCCCCGTGGGGCTGGAGATCCCGAAGATCATCGCGGCCTACAACGGTGTGAAAAACGGCGATTTCATGTCCATCTACGATCCGGACAAAGTCCCTGATATGGATCCCCGGCGCTGCGTGGGCTGCGGCGCCTGCAGCCGCATCTGCCCTCAGGGGATCGAGGTCCCGGCCATCATGGACAAGCTCCCGGAGATGCTGAGACCCCCGCGCTTCTGACCGCCCGGAGCAATCATCCCACAACTTGAAAAAGGAGTGTAATTATGAGCGTTTTGAAGTTTCCCCATCTTTTTGAGCCGCTGATCATCGGAAACACCGTTTTCAGGAACCGCATCTTCGCCTCGCCCCAGGGCTCCTCCTATCTGGAGGTGGAGCAGCTCCCCACGCCGGAGGTCACGGTCTATTACGAGCGGAAGGCCATCGGCGGCGCCGCCACCACCTGCATGGGCGTGCGCAGCGTGGACCCGGTCTCCGGCCTGAACTTCGGGGACAACGTGATCCCGCTCAGGAACAACCGGGGCATCGCCTGGTTCAGCTATTATACGAACGCCATCAGCCGCCACGGTGCCGTTCCCTCCATCGAGCTGCAGCACAGCGGCGCCTTCTCCCAGCAGTCCGCCAGGGCGGGGCATCCCATCTACGGGCCGGTGGAAGGCGACTATGACGGCTTCCACGTGCTCCCCATGACGGAGGAGCAGATCGTATCCACCATCGACGCCTTTATCGAGCACGCCAAATGGGCGAAGCGCTGCGGCTTCGGCATGGTCACCGTCCACGGGGGCCACGGCTGGCTGCTGGGCGAGTTTTTGTCCCCCCTGTTCAACACCCGCACGGACCGGTGGGGCGGCAGCATCGAGAACCGTGCCCGCCTCGCCCGCGAAATCTGCAAGGGCATCCACGAGAAGGTGCCTGGCCTGGTGGTCGAGCTGCGCATCTCCGGCGGCGAAGGCCTTGAGGACGGCTACGGCGTGGAGACCGGCATCGAGATCGCGAAATCGCTGGACGGCTATCCCGACATCATCCACGTCTCCGTGGGCCACGCCACCATCGACGATGCCTTCACCGTCATGTGCCCGAGCATGTTCATGCCGGACGGCGTGAACGTGAAGTACGCCGCCGCCATCAAACCCCACATCAAATACAGCAAGGTGGGGACCGTGGGCGCGCTCTCCGACCCGGAGCTGATGGAGGAGATCATCTCCAGCGGAAAGGCGGACATCGTGAACATGGCCCGCGGCCTGATTGCTGATCCTGACCTCCCGCTGAAGGCGCGGACCGGCCACGAAAAGGACATCAACAAGTGCCTCCGGTGCAGCTACTGCTTCTCCCATCTTGTGACCACGGGCCAGTATGCCTGCGCCCTCAATCCCGAGATCGGCCGCGAGCGCGAATATACCACGGAGCCCCTGAAGGTCACCCATCCGAAGAAGGTGCTTGTCCTGGGCGGCGGCATCGCGGGTATGCAGGCCGCGCTGACGGCGGCCGGGCGCGGACACGCCGTCACATTGGCCGAAAAGAGCGACCGCCTCGGCGGGATCCTGCTCTGCGAGGCGGAGGTGCCCTTCAAGCGCCACCTCCATGAGTACATCGAAAACCAGATCCGCCGAATCGAAGAGGCCGGGATCGAGGTGCTCCTGAATACGGCGCTGACCCCGGCGCAGGCGGAGGAGATGAAGCCCGACGCCATCATCGCGGCCATCGGCTCCGATCCCGTCGTTCCGCCGATCCCCGGCGTGGACGGCGAAAATGTGATGCAGGCCCAGTATGCCTACACCCATGCGGAGGAGCTGGACGGCAGGACCGTGATCCTGGGCGGCGGCCTGGTGGGCGTCGAGCTGGGCATCTTCCTGAAAAATCTGGGGAAGGACGTGGCGGTGGTCGAGATGGCCGACAAGCTGAACTGCGGGGACAACATAGTCCACGAATGGGGCGTCATGGCAGAGATCAGGCGCAACGGCCTTGAGACCCACACGTCCACAAAGGCGCTGAAGATCGACGAAAAGGGCGTGACCTGCCAGGGCCCCGACGGCGAGGCGTTCTTCCCGGCGGATCACGTGGTCATCGCCGCCGGCATGAGGGGCCGCCAGAAGGAGGCGGCCGCGTTCGCCCAGGCGGCGCCCGTCTTCTACCAGGTCGGCGACTGCCTGGCCGCAGCGAACATCGCCGAGGCGAACCGTCTCGGGTTCAACGCCGCCATGGAGCTCGGCACCCGCTGGTAAGAGCGTCAGATCGCAAACGCTGCTTCGGCCTGCGATTTGAGGGGACGGGGGAAACGGCTCGAGCTCCGTCGCATGCGCCGCGGCGTAAAGCGCGCCGCGCCCGGTCGGATCGGTGACGCGCGAGACTCGTCTGATAGCGTTTTTGCCGCTGCAAAAACGATGGGGTTTTGTTCGCTGAAAAATCACCGACCTCTGCAGGGATCTGTGGGAAGATTAACGCCCTTCGCCGCGTGCGGCGAAGGGCGTTTTGCATATTGGGAGGGCTCGACCCATCGGATCGGTGACGCTGTTTTGCTTAATCCGCAACATCGACATCCGGCACGATGACGATCTCATAATCGGGATACATCGCGGAGATCTCGCTGTACAAGACCGTCATTGCCTCTTTCCTGTCTATATCGAAACTGAGGACCACGTCAAAGCGAACGGTTTTCTTCTCTGTGTCTGCGTAAAAGCCGTGCATCTGCAGAGCCCAGTCGTGCGACAGAACCGCTTTTTGGATCGAGTTGCGCATTTGGGCCGCTTCCTCATCGGAAGTATTGAACGAATATACACCGATGCCCGTCAGGATAATGCCGGTCCTCTGATAAACGTCAGCCTGAATCTTCCGCGTGATCCGGTCAACGTCGTCAACGTTCAGCGTGTCAGGCAGCTCAATATGGACCGAGCCGTAGTTCCTGTTTGGCCCGTAGTTGAAAAGTGTGACGTCATACGCGCCGAGCACGGCTTCCTCTTCACAGATGATCTTCTTTAATTCCATGCTCGTTTCCGCGTCCTCGCGCTTGCCGATAATGTCGTTCAGCGTTTCGATCATCATTTCTATACCGGCTTTGATGATGAACCCGGCGATCACAACACCTACGTATGCTTCAAGCGAAATATCCCAGATCAGGAAAACGATCGCCGAGGCAAGGACGGAAGCGGAGAGGATCGCGTCGAAAAGCGCGTCCGAACCGGAAGCGACGAGAGCGCCGGAATTGACTTTTTTCCCCTGCCGCTTTACGTACATGCCGAGCAGCAGCTTCACGACGATAGCCACGGAGATGATGATGATCGAAACCGTGCTGTAATCGGCCGCCTCCGGATGAATGATCTTCTTTATCGATTCCACAAGAGACGTGATACCGGCGTAAAGCACAAGCGCCGCGACGATCATGGAGCTCAGGTATTCGATCCTGCCGTAACCGAGCGGATGCTTTTTATCCGGCTGCTTTGCGCCGAGCTTCGCGCCGATGATCGTCACGACCGACGACAGTGCGTCAGACAGGTTGTTGACCGCGTCCAGGATCACGGCGATCGAATTCGAGATCAGTCCGACAAAGGCCTTGAAGCCGACCAGGAGCAGATTTGTCACGATGCCGATGATGCTCGTTTTTACGATCGCTTTTTCGCGGTTTGCCGTAAGAACGGCCATATCGATGCTTTTTTCCTGCATTGTATTCTTCCTCACAAAACTCAATAATCCCTTGCGGCGCTGGACGGCCACGCCGGCTGTCCGAACCGCGGCGGCGCCCTATTCCGCCCAGTGCTTCAGGAGGGAGAGATACCCGTCGAAGCTCCTGCGCCGTTCCTCGTCGGAGAGCTGCTCCGGATTCGGCATGTGCGCCACCAGATAATCCAGCAGCGCGTCCTTGGAATCATAGGTGAAGAGCCCCTCCGCGTAGCACCATTTGCAGTAATCCTCATTGAAGGAGCCGTCCGGCTCCCGGCTGACATAGCCGTCCTCGCTGATGGGCATCCCGCAGCACTGGCAGACAAGCTGCCTGGGGGAGCCGAGCAGGGTATTGATCGTAACGCCGAACTCCCGGGACAGCAGCTTCAGCGTTTCCGTATTGGGCTGGGTCTCGCCCGTTTCCCAGCGGCTGACCGCCTGCCTCGTCACCATGACCTTTTCCGCCAGCTGCGCCTGTGTCAGCCGGTGCTGCTCCCGCAGGCTTTTCAGGATCTCACGGGTCTCCATCATGTCACTCCTGTCATTGTTGATGGCTGCATTATACCAGATTGGCGCGCTCCGGGCAAGCAACCCGTCGTTGCGCCGATGAAAAAGATTTGAAAGCGCCGCCGGGACAGGGATTCCGTTTTCCGGGAAAAGCAACTTGATCAGGTCAAAAAAAAGCTACTACTTGTAAACGGGGAGAAGGGACGATACAATTAACCTGAGCCGTATGACGGCACGGGCGGCAAATGGTCGTCCTCCTGTGTGCGGTTCACTGTATCACTTTATTGAGGGAGGAGTATTCATGAAAACACGAAACGGAAAACAGGTACTTGTCTTCCTGCTCCTGTTTGCCCTGTTGGCATCTATGCTCAGCGGCACCGTCGTGCTGGCGGCGGAGGAGGGAACAGACTACCGTCCCGCAGAAGCTTTCACAGAGGGCATGGATTGCCTTGTGGTGGCGGAGGCGGGCGGAGCCAAATATGCCCTGGCTTATGACGGCGAGGCCATCACGGCCAAGCCCGTCACCGAGACGGATGGGGTCATTACTCTGAGCGATAAGGCTGCCGTTTGGACCGCTCGGCCGGACGACACCATCGAGAGCGCGGGGACCCCGGGGGCATTCATCTTCTCCGGCAGCTACGGGCTGATGATCTTCACCGGAGGCCGTACCTTTGAGTATGACGCCGAAGCCCGTCATATCCTGATGCACAAGATGTACTATCTCACCTTTGATGCTGCAACAGGAAAGTTCGATCAGAGCATCGAGGAGGCGGACGCGGCGGATATCACCCTTTATGAGCCGGTACCGCTGTTCACAAAAACAGACGCCCTGGTGGACGGAGACCAGTTCGTTATCGTCACCGAGGCGGAGGGGAAGAACGTGGCTTTTTCCTTTGACGGAGAGGCCATCATTTCCAAACCCGTAAACGTAACGGGGGACACCATTCGCGATCCGGAAGCCGCCAGCGTCTGGTACGGCAGGCCTGACGACACATTGGAGAGCGCGGGGACCCCGGGATCATTCATTTTCTCCGGCAGCTACGGGCTGATGATCTTCACCGGCGGCCGTACCTTTGAGTATAACGCCGAAACAAAGCATATCCTGATGCACAAGATGTATTATCTGACCTACGATGCGTCGACCGGCAGGTTCGACCAGAGCCTTGAGGAGGCAGACGCCGCTTCTTTCACGCTCTACGGCAGGGTCATGCCCAAGACTGAGGCGGAGGAAAAGTACATCCCTGACGGCAGCGACCTGCCCTGTGTGGAGCGGGCTTCGGTGAAGAATGCCGACGGCTCCATCACGCTGGCCTTTGTGACCGACATCCACTACAGCACCCAGTATGCCCAGAACAACCTCCAGGTGTGGTTTGACAATGTCTCCGAGAAGGTGGGATACATCGACGCGCTGGGTTCGCTGGGAGACATGGGCAGCGCCTACTCCGCTACGCCGGAGGAGTACTGGACCAACCTGCAGGCCGTCTTCGATTACATGGACGGCAATGTGGAAAATGGCGCCATCGGCAACACGATCTATACCTTTGGCAACCATGAGTGGTATCCCGCAGCCGGCGGCGACTTCATGAACAACTATGAAGTTCCTGCCGCGAAGCGCCTGTTCCGTCTGGGCGAGGCCATAAAGACCGACGATTACATCTTCTATTGCCTGGGCGCCGGCTCCATCGCCTCCAAATACAGCCAGGGCTACAGCGATGAGGATATCGCCCGGATTGACGCGTATCTCAGTACCGCCCCCACGGATATTCCCATCTTCGTACTGACCCATTTCCCCGTCCACTTCTGGGGAGACCGCAAGGAGGAGAACGCCGACAAGCTGTTGGATGTGTTCAACAAATATCCGAATCTGGTCGTCTTGTGGGGCCACAACCATTCCGACTTTGATGAGAGCTACGATATGGTCTACCGTCCCGGCGATACGATCGTCATCGACCAGAACGGCACCTCCCGCGAGATCAACTTTACCTATCTCTCCGCGGGCTGCATCTCTGACGTAGAGTATACCGGCGCCTACGGCGGCAGCGCCTGGGTGCTGGCCAAGGGCCTGATCGTCACCATCAAGCCTGACGGCACACTGGTCTATGACTATTATGATATGGACGGCAATGTCATGCATGAGGACGGCCCGTACCTGGTGGAGTTCCGCGACGGCGTGGAGTATCAGACGCTGAAGAGGGAATATGTCCAGCCCGGTGCGGCTGCCGAAGCCCCCGAGGTGCCCCGATTTGAGCATTATACCTTCAAAGGCTGGGATACGGCCTTCGACAAGGTGGATCGGCATCTGGTGGTCACCGCCCAGTACGATTATGAGACCCTGCGCGATGAAAATTATGTCTACCTCACGGTGACTCTGGGACCCGACGCCCTGGTGGGCAGGTCCGGCAAGGAGATCATCCTCTATCCCGTGCCCTTCACCGAGAACATGACCGTTGGCGACGCCTTCAGCGCCCTGCAGGAGGCGGAATACCCCGGCGGGGAGATCCCGGAGATCTCTGCGGGAAGCAGGGGCTTCTTCACAAATATCTGGGGCCTCGATGAGGGCGACGGAGTATATGCCTTGGCCATGAACTCCAATGACGGCTATGTGGCCAGCTCCGACGCGGCACTCGCAGGCAACTGCTACTATTTGAACCTGTTCAACGAAGACAATGAGCAGCTCACGGCAAGTTATGTAAACCCGGAGGAGATCACGGTGGGCGTGAGCGAAACAGTGACCATGGCCGCCAGGACCTGGGTCGGCCAGCCCAGCCATACCTTTATGCAGGTACCCATGGACGGCGACGTCTATGTGGGCAACAGCTGGAGCGAGCTTGCCGATTCCGGCGTGAAGGCCGTGGACGGCGTGTTTGAGCTGAGCTTCAAGGAGCGCGGCGACTACTTCGTGGCCGTGAAGGCGGAGGGAGCGGCGAATGCCTACGCCGTCGTTCACGTCGGTTACAGCTTCGTGGATGTGGAGCCGGACGCCTACTACCATGACGCGGTGGAGTGGGCCGTGGACAACGCCGTTACCAGCGGTATTGACAAGACGCACTTTGGACCCGATAAGTCCTGCACCCGCGCCCAGTTTGTCACGTTCCTGTGGCGTGCCGCGGGCAAGCCCCAGCCCGAGCTCACAGAGTGCCCCTTCACTGATGTGGCGAAGGATACCTACTATTACGACGCGGTACTGTGGGCAGTGGAAAACGGCATTACCTATGGCAAGACGCCAACCGCTTTCGCCCCTGAAGATAATGTTACCCGCGGGCAGGCTGTGACCTTCCTCTGGAGATACAAGGGGGAGCCTGCTGCGACGGGCGCCTGCGCCTTCACCGATGTGGAAGAGGATGCCTACTACTACAGCGCGGTGCTTTGGGCGGCGGAGACCGGAGCTACCAACGGCAAAACGGCGACCGCCTTCTGCCCCGAAGATGCCTGCATCAGGGGCCAGATCGTTGCCTTCCTCTGGAGAGCGCTGAAATGATCCGATATACCGCCCTTCGGCAGCATAAACTCTGCTGACAGCGGCACCTGACAGTTAAACTCCATTCAACACAAGGCGCCGGGATCGTTCGATCCCGGCGCCTTGTGCAATTGGAGTCACTGCAGAGAAGTGTGTCAATCAGGTCTTTTGCTCCGACAATAGGTGCGCTCCCAGGTTATGATGCGGTGATCCAGCTTCATGAGTTCGACGCCCGCCTCTGTGATGGAGTACTCCACCCTCAGCGGCAGCTCGTTGAACTGTTTCCGGGAAATGAGCCCATTATCCTGGAGACTGTGTAAGGAGGAGGAAAGGGCCGCATTGGAGATATCGGGGATGATGCGCTTGATTTCACCAAAGCGAAGCGGACTCCTTCGGCAGAGATGAAACAGGATGCGCATCAGCCATTTGGAGCCGATGATGTCCATCGCAGGCATCCCGGTATTGTTGTCCACGCAGGAACGCACGTACTGCTCGATCTCGTCGAGCATCTCATCCTTTGTCATGGCCGCTGTCCCCCCTTTCCGATTTTTATGATTGTATCAGGAAAGAAAGACCCTGTCAAATCGAGCTGACAGAGAAAGGAATTGAAAGCGCTGCCGGGATATGGTATCCTTTTTCCAGAGAGAACGAAGAGGAGGGCGGGGTATGAGCGAATCCGTCGACCGTGGGGCGGTCTGCGAGCTGCTGGACCGGCACACCACCTTTGTCGAAAACGGCTTTTCCGTGGATCTGGAGCCGGAGACGCTCCGCTGGCGCGACCTGGCCGCCCAGCTGGGGGCGAAGGAGCTGTGCCGGATCATGAGCGGGCATCTATGCGCACGGTTCCGGGAGCGCAGCGGGCGGGAATTCCTGTTCAGCGACGAATGTGTGGCCTATGAGCTGGAGTACCACCTGCGGGGCTATCTGTGGGCCAGGGGCTACGGCGGCTGGGGGAGGCACATCACCACCTGGCTGCTGCCGAGGAGCCTGGTCCTGGCCCGGTGCAAAGAGATCGACATCTCATCCGACGATATAGCGAGCCTGCCTCAGCTGATCGTGTTCCGATACAGAAAAGGCATCCGGGAGAGCTATAAAAACACCCCCGACGATCCGTTCCGGAAAAAAAGAAAGCGCAAAAACAAGAGCTGACCGGTCTCCCGGTCAGCTCTTCCGTTTATTTCATTGCGTCTTTGATGAATGTCAGCAGCTCACCGTAATCCTCGGTGGCGGGGAGGTCGGGGTTGTCGGCCTTTATGCTCTCGGTGGAGCGGAACAGGAAACCGGCCTTGCTGGCGCGGATCATGGCGAGATCGTTGAAGCTGTCGCCGGCTGCGATGGTCTCAAACCCGCAGGACTGAAGCGCGCGCACGGTGGTGAGCTTCGTATTCTCGCAGCGGAGCCGGTAGTCGCTGATGCTGCCGTCATCCGCCACCACCAGCTCGTTGCAGAAGATGGTGGGCCAGCCCAGCTTTTTCATCAGGGGCTGGGCGAACTGGGTGAACGTATCGCTGAGGATCACCGCCTGGGTGATGGAGCGGAGCTCGTCCAGGAACTCCTTGGCGCCGGGCATGGGATCGATGTTGGCGATGACCTCCTGGATCTCCCGGAGGCCGAGGCCATGCTCCTTCAGGATACCCAGCCGCCATTTCATCAGCTTGTTGTAATCCGGCTCGTCCCGGGTGGTGCGCTTCAGCTCGGGGATGCCGCTCTTCTCGGAAAATGCGATCCAGATCTCAGGGACGAGGACGCCCTCCAGATCCAAACAGGTGATAAACATAGTCGTTTCCCTCTTCCGTTTCAGTTTGTTTCAGTAAACAATAAAATGCGGGATTTGTCAAGCTGATGATCCTGCCGTCCGGCAATGGCCGGCTGCGGCCAGCTTCGGCCGGGCGCCCGGCCGCTTTTCCGGTTGAAATGTTCTGCCGCATCCGCTAGAATGGAAACGGAAGGCGGCCGCGGATTTAAAGGGGAGAGCTTTATGAAAGAGAGAACAGAGTACAGCAGAGTCGAAGTGAAAGAAGAGTATCTGCAGGCTATGGCGAACGCGTCCGCGCTCACGAAAAAGCTGAACAGCATGACGATCGACCGGCTTGAAGAGAAAGAGGCGATCGTCAGGGAGCTTTTCGGCTCCGTCGGCGAAAACCCGTTTGTCGGGGATAATTTCCACTGCGATTTCGGAAAAAACATCCGCGTCGGGGACAATTTTCACGCTGATTTCAACTGTACGATGGCGGATGTGGGCGGGATCACGATCGGCGACAACTGTCTTATAGGGCCGGATGTGGGCATCTATACGGCAGGCCATTCCCTGAAGCCGGAGGGAAGGACCCTGTCCGGTTACGGGATCGGGATCGATATCGGGCGTGACGTCTGGATCGGCGGACACAGCACGATCCTGCCCGGTGTGACGGTCGGCGACGGGGCAGTCATTGCTGCCGGATCTGTCGTGACGAATGATGTGGAGGCAGGCGTACTTGTTGCCGGAAACCCGGCGAGGTTTATCAAACGGGTCGATACGGAATGACCTCCTCTTATTGCGAGCGTCTGCCTGAACATCCGGCCTGCGCCTGTACGAAAGCCCCGGACTCAAAAAGTCCGGGGCTTTGATCTCATCGGAGTCCGCGCTGTAAGCGAAAAGCGTCTGCGATTTGATTATTTCATCAGCTCGCAGACGAGCTCCGAGAAGCGGGAAGCGTCCTCCAGGGGCACGCCCGCCATGAGCAGCGCCTGGCCGTAGAGCAGCTCCGCGTATTTGCCGGCCAGCTCCCGGTCGCCGTCATAGGCGTTTTTCAGCGCCTCGAAGATGGGATGGGAGGCGTTCAGTTCCAGCACCCGCTGGGCCTTCATGGGCTCCACATTGTCCCGCCGCAGGTTGGCGAAATACCGCTCCATCTCCAGGGTGATCTCTCCCTGGGTGGTGAGGCAGACAGGCTTGGAGACCAGCTTGTGGGAGAGGCGCACGGCGGCGACTCTGTCGCCCAGCGTCTCCTTCACGAAGTCAAGCAGAGGCCTGTTCTCCTCCTCGGCCCTGTCGGTCTCCGCCTTCTCATCGTCGGATTCCAGCCCCAGATCGTCGGAGGAGACGGAGCAGAAGGGCTTTTCGCCGTACTTGCCCAGCATCTTCACCACGAACTCGTCGGCGTCCTCGGTGAGATAGAGGATGTCGTACCCCTTCTCCCGGACGGTCTCCGTCTGGGGGAGGCGGCGGATCATCTCGGCGCTGTCGCCGCAGGCGTAATAGATGGATTTCTGGCTCTCCGGCATATTGTCGGCGTAGGATTTCAGGGAGATGAGCTTTTCCGCGTCGCCGGAGTAGAACATGAGCAGATCCTTGAGAGTGTCGCTGTTGGTGCCGTAGTTGTTCAGAAGGCTGTATTTGAGCTGGGTGCCGAAGCTCTTGTAGAAGGCGGCGTACTTGTCCGGCTCCTTCTCCATGAGGCGCTTCAGCTCGGCGGCGATCTTCTTTTCGATATTCGTGGCGATGACCTTGAGCTGCCTGTCGTGCTGCAGCAGCTCCCGGGAGATGTTCAGAGACAGGTCGGGGGAGTCCACCACGCCCCGCACGAAGCGGAAGTGATCCGGCACCAGGGCCTCGCACTTCTCCATGATCATCACGCCGGAGGAGTAGAGCTGGAGTCCGGGACGGTAGTCCCTGGTGTAGAAATCGTAGGGGGCGGCCGCAGGGATGAACAGCATGGCCTTGAAGCTTACCGTGCCCTCCGCCGCGATGCGGATGACGGACACGGGATCGGCGGCGTCGTAAAAGTGTTCCTTATAGAAATTGAAGCAGTCCGCGTCGGAGACCTCGCTCTTTGGCCGCTGCCAGATGGGCACCCGGCTGTTGATCGTCTCCTCCTCGGTGTAGTCCTCCCAGTCCTTCTTGGCTGAGCCGTCGGCATTTTTCTCGCCGGTCTCCACCTGGCGGCTCTTGGTGACCGTCATGACGATGGGCCAGCGTATGTAATCGGAGTATTTTTTGATGAGGGAGTGGAGGGTGTACTCCTCCAGGAAGGTGCTGTAATCCTCCCCCTCGGCGTCGGGCTTGATCTCCATGATCACGTCGGTGCCCACGGCGTCCTTCTCACAGGGCGTGATCGTGTAGCCGGAGGAACCCTCCGACACCCACATGTGGGCGCCCTCCTCGCCGTAGGCCCGGGAGATGACGGTGACCTTGGAGGCCACCATGAACGCGGAGTAGAAGCCCACGCCGAACTGGCCGATGATGTCGGTGTCGCCCTTGTCCTCCATCTCACTCTTGAACTGGAAGGAGCCGCTTTTGGCGATGACGCCCAGATTCTTGTCCAGCTCCTCCTCGGTCATGCCCACGCCGTTGTCGGAGACGGTGATGGTGCGCGCCTCCTTGTCCGCTTTCACGGTGATGCGGAAATCATCCCGATCCATGCCCACCCGGTCATCCGTCAGAGAGATGTAGCAGAGCTTGTCGATGGCGTCGGACGCGTTGGAGATAAGCTCCCGGAGAAAGATCTCCTTGTGGGTGTAGATGGAGTTGACCATCAGGTCGAGCAGGCGCTTGGATTCCGATTTGAACTGTTTCTTTGCCATGGTGAATGTTCGCTCTCCTTATCAATTCTTCATTTGCTTTCTTCTGGAAAGGTTGATGGTGCCCTCGTGCAAATCGTCGATCCACTCCAGGGCGCGGCCCACGCCGTAGGCCACGCACAGCTCCGCGTCGTCCGCGATGCGGGTGGGGATGCCGGTGCGCGCCTCGATGAGCTTGTCGAAGCCCCAGAGCAGGCTGCCGCCGCCGGTGAGCACGATGCCGCTCTCGGAGATGTCGGCCACCAGCTCGGGGGGCGTCTCCTCCAGCACGGTGTGCAGCGTTTCCAGGATCCGCTCGGAAACCTCCTCAAAGGCGTCCAGCATGTCCGCGGTGTTCACGGGGATGATGCGGGGCAGGCCGGTCATGAGGCAGCGGCCCTTGGCCTCCGTCTCCGCCGTGTCCTGCCGGGGGTAGATGCAGCCGATGCTTTTTTTCAGCTCCTCGGCGGTGCTGTCCCCGATGAGTACGTTGTGCTTGCGCTTCAGGTAGCGGATCAGCGCGTCGTTGAAGGCGTTGCCGCCGATCTTGACGGATTCCGAAACCACCACCCCGGAGAGGCTCAGCACGGCCATGTCCGTGGTGCCGCCGCCGATGTCGATGACGAGGATCCCGTCCGGCTTGGAGATGTCGAGCCCCGCGCCGATGGCGGCGGCCACAGGCGCCTCCATCAGATAGACCTTCCTGGCGCCGGCGGAGATGCCCGCGTCGATCACGGCGCGCTCCTCCACCTCGCTGATGCCGCTGGAGACGGAGATGATCATCCTCGGCTTCAGAAGGGAGAAGCTGGTGACTTTTTTGACCAGCTCCCGGAGCATCCGCTCCGTCATGTCGTAGTCGGAGATGGCCCCGTCCCGCACCGGGAGGATGGCGGCGATGTTGCCCGGCGTCCTTCCCAGCATGCGCTGGGCGGCCATGCCCACGTTCAGAAGGCGGCCGGTGTTCTTGTCCATGGCGACGACCGATGGCTCACGGAGGATCACGCCCTTGTTCCTGGCGGAAACAAGGACGTTATTGGTGCCCAGATCGATGCCGATATCTCTGCCAAAAAGCATGGTAACCCCCCAGAAGTAAAGTCTTTCTCAAGGCGCGGTCATGCCGCGCATTTATCTATTATACCCCAAAAAAGGGGCGATGAAAAGCGATTTCTCAGGCGCCGGCCAGCGCGGCGCAGACGACGGAATCGGCCCCCGCCAGCAGCAGCGTCTTCGCGCATTCGGAGAGGGTGGACCCGGTGGTGACGATATCGTCGATGAGCAGGATGCGCTTTTCCGCGATGAGCTCATGGTCCGCTGCGGAGTAGGCGCCGCTGATGTTGGCCTTCCGCTGATCCTTGCCGCCCATGGTGGACTGGGCCTCCGCCTCCACGTCCTTGCGGAGCGTTTCCACGGCCACGCTGTCCAGTTCCAGCGCGGCGGCGCAGGCCAGCAGCATGGCCTGGTCGTACCCTCTGGCGCGCATGCGCCCGGGGGAGAGGGGCACCCAGGAGATCAGGTCGTACCGTCCCTCCAGATGTTCCCGGATGCAGGAGGCCAGGATGGCCCCGTAGCAGTCGGCGTAATTGGAGGCGCCCTTGAACTTGAACCGGTGCAGGGACTTGCGCACCTTGTCCTCATACCGCAGGGGCACCACGCAGTCCTCAAAGTAATCGCCGGACCGGTGCACGGCGCCGCCGGAGGTATAGGGGAGGGAGTCCGCGCACTGGCGGCAGACGGATTCCTCGCCGCTCTTCAGGATATGGGAGCAGAATACGCAGCGCCGGGGAAACAGGATATCGAGCAAGCCGGAGAATGTGTTCATAAAAGCACCTCCACAAGACCCTTTGACCTCTGACAATGCCCTCGGCAGAGTTCGCGCCGGACGGCGCGAATAAAGCCCGATCGTTTTCCGGGGACGTATGCCTCGGAAAAATACCCTGGGACGAGCTGAGCGAGTCCTCGTGCCGACCATGCCCGGCGCGTCTTACGCCGCGGCGGGCGCGAAGGAGCACTTCGTCCCCTCAAATCACAAGCCGGCGGAGCGTTTGCGATTTGAAGCCTTACCCCTCGGCGAGGCGCCAGCGAAGGCCGCTGTAGCGCCTGGCCCGTCTGTCCGTTTTTATCATTGTCTCCACATCGTCGGTACTTCCAACGATGATCAGAAGCTCTCTGGCGCGGGTCACGGCGGTGTAGAGCACGCCCCTCACGAGGAGCCGCGGGGAGACCCCCGCCACCGCCAGCACCACGGCGCGGTATTCGCTGCCCTGGGCCTTGTGCACCGTCATGGCGTAGGCCGGCTCCAGCTCGCCGAGCTGGTCGAACAGGTAGGTGACCAGCCTGTCGTCATAGTCCACCGTCACCGACTCGGCGCCCGTGTCGATGGACGTGATCACGCCCACGTCGCCGTTGAAGATCCCGCAACCCGCGCGGGTCCCGTCGGCGCTTTTCCATATTATATCATAGTTGTTGCGGATTTGCATCACCTTATCGCCCTCGCGGAAGGTAAAATCACCGAAAACTTTTTCGCTGACGCCCGGCCGCGGAGGATTCAGCTCGGCCTGAAGCGCCCGGTTGAGCGCTTCCGTCCCCGCTTCCCGCTTCCGCGTGGGGGTGAGCACCTGGATCTGGGAGGGGTCGACGCCCATGTTTTCCGGCAGCCGCTTCGTCACGAGCTGGGCCACAGTCTCGGCTGTACGGGCAGCGCCGCTGCGCTTCAGGAAGAAGAAATCGCCGCTGTTGTCCGCAAGGTCCGGGATGGTGCCCCGGTTGATCAGGTGGGCGTTCTTCACGATCCGGCTCTCCTGCGCCTGGCGGAAGATCTCCGTCAGGGTGACGGACTCCACCGCGCCGCTCCGGATGATGTCGGAGAACACGCAGCCAGGCCCCACGGAGGGGAGCTGGTCCGCGTCGCCCACCATCACCAGGCGGCAGTCAGGCCGCAGGGCGGAGAGCAGGGAGTGCATCAACATTATGTCAACCATTGAGGACTCGTCCATGATGACGGCGTCGCAGTCCAGGGGCTCGGTCTCGTCATGCTCAAAGACGGGTTCCCCGTCCTCGCCCATGTAGGTGCCCAGCGCCCGGTGGATGGTGGCCGCCTCCCGCCCCGTCAGCTCGCTCATGCGCTTGGCGGCGCGGCCGGTGGGGGCGCACAGCATGGTCTTGAGTCCCAGCTTGTCGAAGAGGGCCAGGATGCCGCGGACGGAGGTGGTCTTGCCCGTGCCTGGGCCGCCGGTGAGGACCATGACCCGCCGCCTTGCCGCCAGCTCCACGGCCTTCCGCTGTCCGGCGGCGTAGCGTACGCCCTGCTCCCGTTCCACCCGGTCGATGAGCCGGCTCAGGTCCTCGGTGCGGAAGGGGACGGCCTCCGCCATCTCCCTCAGGCGGCGCGCGGTGAACTCCTCCGCCTCATGGAGCCGCTCCAGATAGCAGGCGTCCACGCCGGCCGCCTTCTCCCGTACCACATAGCCCCCGTCGCACAGGACATCCACCGCTTCCCCGATGGGGGACTCGTCCACGCCGATGAGCTGCCGTGTGGCGGCGATGAGCTTTTCCCGGGGCAGGAAGACGTGGCCGTTGCGCGTGTTGTGGCTCAGCTCGAACAGAACGGCGGCCTCCACCCGCTGGGGGCTGTCCCCCTCGAAGCCCGTGTCCAGAGCCAGGGCGTCCGCTTCGTGAAAGGCGGCGCCGAAGGTCTCGTTTGCCAGAATGTAAGGGTTGTCCCGCACGGCGGCCATGGACTCGTCCCCGTAGACCCGGTAGAAGCGCAGAGCCACGGCGGGCTTGATGCCGTAATGCCCCAGAAAGTCCATCAGCCTTCTCAGGCCGACCTGACGGCGGTACCAGTCGCCGATGGCCAGCGCGGTCTTTCCGCTGATGCCCCGGATGGCGGTGAGCTTTTCCGGCTCGTTTTCGATCACGTCCAGCGTCTCGCCGCCGAACATGTCCACGATCTCCCGCGCCCGCACCGGGCCGATGTTTTTGACTGCGCCGGAGGCCAGGTACCGGAAGATGGCCTCCGGCCCCCTGGGCTGACGCCGCTCGGCCCATTCGGCCTTGAACTGCTGCCCGTATGCCTGGTGGGTTGTCCAGCCCCCGGTGAGGACGACCTCCTCCCCGGGGAGCACCGACGGCAGGCAGCCCACGGCCGTCACCGAGCCCTCCTCCGTGGAAAGACGGAGCACGGTGTAGCCGTTTTCCGCGTTCTGGTAGATGACGGCCGATACCGTGCCTTCAATCTCTATGGTGTGGTCGGTGGTGTCCATTTCGTTTCTCCCAAAAGCTTCGGTATTTCCTCCGGTGACAGGAGCATCACCTCATCGTGTGCCCGCTGAAGGATGTCGGCGCACCGCCGCGCCTCCGGCGACAGGCCGCAGTCCGCGATCAGGATGCAGCGGGTCGGCCCGCTCAGCAGCGCGCGGACCGTGCTCTCCAGCTCCGGAGCGTCCCCCTGGACGGCGATGAGCAGGCAGATCCCCATGCCCTCGCCGCAGGGCGCCGCGGGCGGCCGCACCTGCCGGATGAGCTGTACGGCGCATACCACGGCGGCACAGAGCAGGAACGCGGTGCCGGCCTCTGCGATCAGCTTCATAATCGATCCCCTCCACCCCTATCCTATGAGCCGGTGGAGAGGATCGTGCCGATTTTTGCCGGAATGTCAGAGGGAGAGCCCGCAGATCCTGCGCCGCACCATATCCAGGGCGCGGGAGGCGGCAAAGATGCGGAATCGCTCCCGGTCGATCTCAAAAACGTGCTTCTGTACCGCCGTGCCGTTTTCATCCGAAACGGCGACGAACAGGGTGCCCACAGGCACGTCCGTCCCGTCCCCGTCCGGCCCGGCGAGACCGGTGACCGCCACGGCGACGTCGGCTCCGGTCACCCGGCGCGCGCCGGATGCCATAGCCTCGGCCACCTCCGCGCTGACGGCGCCCTTTTCCCGGATCAGCTCGGCGGGCACGCCCAGCAGGGCGGTCTTGGATCCGTTTGAATATGTCACGGCTCCGCCCAGGAAGACCCGGGACGCGCCGGGGATATCGGTGATGCGCTTGGAGATGAGCCCCCCGGTGCAGGACTCCGCGGCGGCAAGGGTGCGTCCCTGCTCCCGCAGGATGTCCAGAATGGTGTTCTCAAGGCTGCCGGTGTCGATCCCGTACAGGGCGTCGCCCACGGCGGCCTTCACCTCCTCGATCACGGGGGCCATCAGCGCCTCCGCCTCCTCCGCGCTCCCGGCCTTGGCCGTGACCCGCAGCATCACCTCGCCCTCCTTGGCATAGGGAGCCAGGGTCGGATTCGTGAGCTCCAGCATCATGGGACGCAGCCGATCCTCCACGGCGCTCTCACCCACGCCGATGATGTGAAGATTGTGGGAGTGGATCTCCGAATCGGAGAGCCGCTTCAGATACGGCACGGCGCAGGCATGGAGCATGGCACGGCATTCACGGGGAGGCCCGGGCAGCATGAGCACGGTTTTCCCCTCCGCCTCGAAGGCGCAGCCGGGGGCGGTGCCCCAGTCATTGTGGAAGACGGTGCACCCCTCAGGCAGGTACGCCTGCTGATAGTTGTTCTTCGTGAGGGGCATCCCGTGGGTGCGCTTTAAGAAAAACTCCTCGATCTCCCTGGCGATGTCCTCGTGGAACTCGAGCTTCTTCCCGAACGCCTCGCACAGGGTCTGCTTCGTCAGGTCGTCGTAGGTGGGCCCCAGGCCGCCGGTGGTGAGGATGATGTCTGCCCTTGTCTTGGCGATGGCCACGGCCTGCTTCACCCGCTCCGGGTTGTCGCCCACCACCGTGTGGAAATATACGTTGATGCCCAGGGCGCTCAGCGCCTCGGACACGTCCTTCGCGTCGGTGTTCGCGATGTTGCCCAGAAGCAGCTCCGTACCGACAGACAGGATCTCCGCAGTGTGTTCCAAGTTTACGCCTCCACTCTTTCAGTTCCCAGGACCGCCTCGTTCACGAGACCGTCCACGTCCATGTTTGCCTCCGCCTCCCGTACCTCGTCCAGCCTTGGCCGCGTCCGGGGATGACGGGGCGTGAATACGGTGCAGCAGTCCTCATAGGGGAGGATCGACGTCTCGAAGGTGCCGATCCTGCGGGCCAGCTCCACGATCTCCTTCTTGTCCAATGCAATCACAGGACGGAGGACGGGCAGCCCCGCGCACTCCTCGGTGACGGCCATGGCCTCCAGCGTCTGGGAGGCCACCTGCCCCAGGTTTTCCCCGGTGACCAGTGCCTTGCAGCCGTTGTCCGCCGCGATGCGGGCGGCGATGCGCATCATGAAGCGGCGCATGATGACGGTGAAGTACTCCTCCGGGCAGCAGCGGCGGATCTCCTCCTGGATATGGGTGAAGGGGACAACCTCGACCCGCAGGGGTCCGCACCAGTCGGTGAGGATGCCAGCCAGGTCGATGACCTTCTGCTTCGCCTGCTCCGAGGTATAGGGGAAGGAGAAAAAGTGCACCGGGATCACGGACACGCCGCGTTTCGCGATCATATAAGTGGATACGGGGCTGTCGATGCCGCCGGAGAGGAGGCTGACGACCTTTCCATTGGCGCCCACGGGCATGCCGCCGGCCCCTTCGATCACCGGACCGTGGACGTAGGCGGCATAATCCCGCACCTCCAGGTTCACGGTGAAGTCCGGCTCCCGCACGTTTACCGGCGTTTCCGGAAACGCCTCCGCCAGCAATCCGCCCACGTACTGGCTGAGCTGGATGCTAGTCATGGGGAAGGACTTGTCCGAACGCTTGGATTCCACTTTGAAAGAGGCGGCGCTCTTTATTGCAGGCCCAAGATATTTTATAGCCATTTCACAGATGGCGTCCCTGTCCTTCTCGCAGGCCGCGGCCCGGCTGATGGAGGCGATCCCGAAGATGGTCTTCGCCGCCTCCAGCGCCCCGTCCATGTCGCAGTCGCCCTGGGGCTCCACGTACACGGTGGACTGCACAGCGTAGATCCTGAAGTCCCCGAAGGGCTTCAGGCGGTTCTTTACGTTGCGGATAAGCCTCGCCTCAAAGGTGCGCCGGTTCTGCCCCTTCAGGACGATCTCCCCCTGTTTCAGCAGGATCATGTCGTTCATATGTCAGCGTTCCTCTCTCACGTCAAATGTGCGGTACTGTATGGCCTCCGCCAGGTGCTTCGGCACGATCTCGCCGCTTCCGGCAAGGTCCGCGATGGTCCGCGCCACCCGCAGGATCTTGTCATAGGACCGGGCGGTGAGGCCAAGGGAATCGTAGGCGCGTTTCATGAGCTTTTCACAGGCCACGTCCAGCCGGCAGCACTTCTCCAGCTCCTTCGGCTCCGCGTGGGCGTTGGAGGCGGACCCGCTGCCGTAGCGGGCGCGCTGGAGCTCCCTGGCGGCGTTGACCCGGGCGCGCACGTCGGCACTGGTCTCCGCGGCGGCGGGGGCCCGCAGCTCGTCGAATTCCAGCGCGGGCACGTCGATAAACATGTCGATCCGGTCCAGCAGCGGCCCGGAGAGACGGCTCAGGTATTTCTTCACCGACTGCTCGGTGCAGGTGCACCGGCCGGAGGGGTGCCCGTACCATCCGCATTTGCAGGGATTCATGGCGCATACCAGCATGAATCGGCTGGGGTAGGTGACGGAGCCCGTCACCCGGGAGATGGTGACCTCCCCGTCCTCGATGGGCTGGCGCAGCACCTCCAGCGCGGCGGCAGGGAACTCCGGCAGCTCGTCCAGAAACAGTACCCCGTTGTGCGCCAGGGAGATCTCTCCCGGCCGGGGCGAAGCGCTCCCGCCCGCCATAGCGGCGGCGGAGACGGTGTGGTGCGGGGCGCGGAAGGGGCGCGCGGTGATAATGGGCGCTTTGCTGTCTGTGAGCCCGGCCACGGAGTGGATCTCCGTGCATTCGATCATCTCCTCCCGGCTCATCTCCGGGAGGATGGATGGCAGCCGCTTCGCCATCATGCTCTTGCCGGCGCCGGGCGGCCCGCTCAGGAGGATGTTGTGTCCCCCGGCGGCAGCCACCTCCAGCGCGCGCTTCACATTCTCCTGCCCCTTGACTTCGGCGAAGTCGGGCAGGGGAACGGCAAATTCCGAGAGCTCCGGCGCGGCGGCGGGGGAGATGAGCTCCTCCCCGCTCAGGTGTTTCAGGAGCTCGGTCACATGGCCCACGGGAAAGATCTCGATCCCGTCGGCAAAGGCAGCTTCTCCGGCGTTGGCCGCGGGGACGAACAGCCGCTTCAGCCCGGCTCGCTGTGCCGCCAGCGCCATGGGCAGCGCGCCGGAAACGGGTCGCACCTCCCCGGAGAGGGAGAGCTCCCCGATGAAGGCCGCATCCTCCGGCACCCCGTCCACGACGCCGGTGCACACCAGGATGCCCAGCATCACGGGCAGGTCGTATACGGTGCCCGCCTTTTTCGTGTCGGCGGGCGCCAGATTCACTGAAATGCGCGATACGGGGAAGCGGAGGTCGTTGTTCTTGATAGCGGCGCGGACCCGCTCCCGCGATTCCTTGACCGCTGCGCCGGGCAGGCCGACCACCTCAAACGCCGGCAGCCCGCTGGAGAGAAAGCACTCCACCGAGACCTCATATCCGCGGATGCCCTCCAGGCCCATGGAATGTACGGTACAGACCACGCCGGTCACTCCTTTTCACTGCTTTTGCTTTGTAATTAGTATATCATCACCAATGAGGATATTTCAATAGCTGACTTTATGAGACGGTATGCCATAATTGAAAAATGGGTTGCACTTCCGATAAAACGCTGGTATAATATGAAATTACATCCGCATTATCTTGCAAAATCTTGCAAAAACGGATCTTTGCGATCGATGACCTCCGCAGGAAGCGCACGGCGCCCCGGCGGTATAACAAGAATAGAACAGGATGCGAAAAGCAGAAAGGACGGTTTATCATGCCAAGAAAGCTGAAAACGATGGACGGCAACAACGCCGCTGCCCACGTGGCATACGCTTTCACAGAGGTCGCAGCAATCTATCCCATCACCCCATCTTCCACCATGGCGGAGTATGTAGATAAATGGTCCGCGGACGGCCGGCTGAATATGTTCGGTCAGACGGTCAAGGTGCTGGAGATGCAGTCGGAGGGCGGCGCCGCCGGCGCCGTGCACGGATCTCTGATCTCCGGCGCGCTCACCAGCACGTTCACAGCCTCCCAGGGGCTGCTGCTGATGATCCCCAACATGTATAAGATCGCGGGCGAGCGGCTGCCCGCCGTGATCCACGTTTCCGCGCGCACCGTCGCCACCCACGCGCTCTCCATCTTCGGCGACCACAGCGACGTGATGGCCTGCCGCCAGACCGGCTTCGCCATGCTGGCGTCCAACAGTCCCCAGGAAGCGATGGATCTGGGCGCGGTGGCCCATCTGGCGGCCATCCGGGGCGAGATGCCCTTCCTCCACTTCTTTGACGGGTTCCGCACCTCCCATGAGCTGCAGAAGGTGGCCGTGTGGGATTACGACGACCTGAAGAGCATGGTGGATGAGGATGCCCTGCGCCGCTTCCGGGAGCGGGCCAACAACCCCGCGCATCCCATCCTCCGCGGCTCCGCCCAGAACGGCGATATCTTCTTCCAGGCGCGTGAGGCCGCCAACGGCGCTTATGACGCGCTGCCCGACATCGTCGAGGGCTATATGGACGCGATCAACGAGAAGCTGGGCACCGATTACAAGCCCTTCAACTATTACGGCGCGCCCGACGCGGAGCAGGTGCTGGTCGCCATGGGTTCCGTCTGCGAGGCGGCGGAGGAGGTCGTGGATTACCTGACCGGCAAGGGCGAGAAGGTGGGCCTTGTGAAGGTGCATCTGTACCGTCCCTTCTCCGTGAAGCATCTGAAGGCCGTGCTGCCGGAGACCGTGAAGAGCATCGCGGTCCTCGACAGGACGAAGGAGCCCGGCGCCACCGGCGAGCCCCTGTATCTGGACGTGGTCACCGCTCTGGCGGGCACGGGCATCACCGTCGTGGGCGGGCGCTACGGCCTTGCCAGCAAGGACACTACCCCCGGCGCCATCATCTCCGCCTTCCGGAACATCCAGTCCGCCCAGCCGAAGAACAGCTTCACCATCGGCATCGTGGACGATGTCACCGGCCTGTCCCTGCCCATCACCGAGGAGCCGGACATCACCCCGCG
The DNA here is from genome assembly GCA_017515345.1 of Oscillospiraceae bacterium. Taxonomy (GTDB): domain Bacteria; phylum Bacillota; class Clostridia; order Oscillospirales; family Oscillospiraceae; genus RGIG5705. Next base: position 70,996 of record JAFWFZ010000028.1, read on the forward strand.
GGACATCATCTCCTGCAAATTCTGGGGCCTGGGCTCCGACGGCACCGTGGGCGCCAACAAAAACTCCATCAAGATCATCGGCGACCACACGGATATGAAGGTGCAGGCGTATTTCCAGTACGACTCCAAGAAATCCGGCGGCGTCACCATCAGCCACCTGCGCTTCGGCGACAGCCCCATCAAATCCACCTACTATATCACCAAGGCCGACTTCGTGGCCTGTCACAATCCCTCCTACCTGGAGAAGTACGACATCGTGCAGGATGTGAAGCCCGGCAAGGTCTTCCTTGCCAACTGCGCCTGGGACGTGGAGGAGCTGGAGCAGCACCTCCCGGCGGAGACGAAGCGCTACATCGCGGACAACAACATTTTGTTCTACACGGTGGACGCCGTTACCATCGCCAAGGAGCTGGGCCTTGGCAGCAGGACGAACACCATCCTGCAGGCCGCGTTCTTCAAGCTCTCCGGCATCCTTCCCATCGATGAGGCCGCCGAGTATATGAAGGAGGCCATCCGCGCCACCTACGGCCGCAAGGGCGAGCAGGTGGTCAACATGAACATCGCCGCGGTGAACGCCGGACTTGAGCATATCACGATGATCGACGTGCCCGAGTCCTGGAAAACGCCCGCGCCGGATGCTCCCGTGCCGCCCGTGGAGGCCAGGGACGAGCGCACCGCGTCCTACATCAAAAAGGTCATGGAGCCGGTGAACGACATGCGCGGCGACAAGCTGCCGGTTTCCGCGTTCCTGGATATCGAGGGGGGCTCGCTGCTTCCCGTGGGCACCGCCGCCTATGAAAAGCGCGGCGTTGCCGTGGACGTTCCCTGCTGGATCCCCGAAAACTGCATCCAGTGCAACCAGTGCTCGCTGGTCTGCCCCCACGCCGCCATCCGCCCCTTCGCTCTGAGCGCGGAGGAGGCCGCCGCAGCCCCGGATGGGATGCAGACGGTGAAAATGACCGGCAAGGGCAATGAGGAGCGTCGCTTTGCCATCGCCATCTCTGCCCTGGACTGCACAGGCTGCGGCTCCTGCGCCAATATCTGCCCCGCCAAGAACAAGGCGCTCGTCATGAAGCCGCTGGAAGACGCCAAGTACCAGCAGCCCGGCTTCGACTACGCCGTAAAGCATGTGGCGATGAAGGACACCGGCTTTGCCGAGACCTCCGTCAAGGGCTCTCAGTTCAAAAAACCCCTGCTGGAGTTCTCCGGCGCCTGCGCCGGCTGCGGCGAGACGCCCTATGCCAAGCTGGTCACCCAGCTCTTCGGCGACAGGATGTACGTTGCCAACGCCACCGGCTGCTCCTCCATCTGGGGAGGCAGCGCCCCGGCGATCCCCTACACCGTGGGGGCGGACGGACGCGGCCCCGCCTGGGCGAATTCCCTGTTTGAGGACAACGCCGAGTTCGGCTACGGCATGGCCATGGCGGCCGTGCAGCGCCGGGACGGCGTGAAGGCGCTGGCGGAAAAAGCGCTGGAGACCGCCGACGGCGCCGTAAAGGACGCCATCCGCGCCTGGCTGGACGCCTATGACGACGGCGAGGGCTCCAAGGCGGCGGGCCTCGCACTGGAGGCGGCCATCAAGGACAGCGGCGACGAGACGCTGCAGGCCCTCTACGCGGCCCGCGACCAGTTCACAAAGCCCTCCGTGTGGATCTTCGGCGGCGACGGCTGGGCCTACGACATCGGCTACGGCGGACTGGACCACGTGCTGGCCTCCGGCGAGAACGTGAACGTCCTGGTATTCGATACCGAGGTCTACTCCAATACCGGCGGCCAGGCCAGCAAGGCCACGCCCACCGGCGCCGTGGCGCAGTTTGCCGCCGCGGGCAAGAATGTAAAGAAGAAGGATCTGGCCCAGATCGCCATGTCCTACGGCTATATCTACGTGGCGCAGGTCGCCATGGGCGCGAACTATCAGCAGACGATCAAGGCCCTGATCGAGGCGGAGAGCTATAACGGTCCCTCCCTGATCATTGCCTACGCCCCCTGCATCAACCACGGCATCCGCATCGGCATGGGCAAGTCCATGACTGAGGCGAAGAACGCCGTGGAGGCCGGGTACTGGAACCTGCTGCGGTATGATCCCAGGCTGGAGAGCCCCCTGAGCGTGGACAGCAAGGCCCCCACCGCCAGCTACGGCGACTTTATCAACGGCGAGGTGCGCTACAGCTCCCTGAAGCTGGCCTTCCCCGACAGGGCGGAGGTGCTCTTCAAGAAGGCGGAGGAGACCGCGAAGGAGCGCTATGAGCATCTTCTGCGCCAGAAGCAGATGTTTGACGGTAAATAAACAACGATCCCGCAAAAAGCCGGACGCATGAATGCGTCCGGCTTTTTTGTTCATAGCTGATTCAGATCCCCGTCAAATCAAACGGCGGGATGTACTCCTCCCGGGCGGAGGAGAGCTCCTGATAGAAGCCGTCGGTGATCCCGAATTCCTCCAGCGCGTCAAGGGCTGCGTCGTATTCCTCCCGGCTGAGCCGTCTCCGGAGATTTGGGAAATCCTCCAGCTCTCCGCACGGGGTGTACTGGCTCATGAGGGAAAACAGCGCCTCGCCAGGCGCGAACGTCTCCGCGAACCAGCGGATGACGCCCCGGGTGTTTTCCGGTTCCCCCGGCAGCACCAGGTGCCGCACGATGACGCCCCGGCGGATGAGTCCGTCCTCACCGATCTCATAGGGGCCCGCCAGGCGGACCATCTCCCGGATGGCGGCGTCTGCCTGCCGGAAGTAATCCGGCGCGCCGGAGCACCGGGCGGCGAGAGGGGAGAGGGCGTATTTCATGTCCGGCAGCCAGACGTCCACCTTTCCCTCATACCGGCGGAGGGTTTCCGGCAGCTCGTAGCCGCCGGAGTTGTACACCACGGGCACGGGCAGCCCGCCCTCCAGTGAGGCGAGGATCGCCTCCGTGAAGTGGGTGGGGTTCACCAGATTGATGTTGTGCACGCCCTGTTCGATGAGCTCGAAATAGATTTCCCGCAGCCGTTCGGGGGTGATCTCCCGGCCGAAGCCGCCCCGGCTGATCTCCCGGTTCTGGCAGTAGACGCAGCGGAGGACGCACCCGCTGAAAAACACAGCGCCGGAGCCGCGTTCCCCGCTGATGCAGGGCTCCTCCCACATGTGCGCCGCGGCCCTTGCGGCCACGGGATTGAGGCCGAAACCGCAAAAGCCCCGCCCCCGGTGTTCGTTCCGGAGCGCGGAGCAGCGGCGCGGGCAGCTGTTGCAGATCACGTTATTATCCATGCTTTTTTCGTTTCCTCTCCGTAAACGGCCGGAAGAGCAGCAGATACAGCGGCACGCAGACGATCAGGGCGATGTACACGTCCAGGATAGAGTGCTGCTTCACGAACACGGTGGAAGCACAGACGGCGGCCCCCAGTATCACCGAGCCCCAGGCGATCCCCCGCCTGGCGTTGGGGCTCGACAGAAGTCCCGCCGAGGCGGCGAAGCAGCCGATGACATGCATGCTGGGGATCACGTTGGTGTTCGTATCGGCGGCGTAGATCAGGGAGAGGAGCCAGGTGAAAAAGTTCTCCCTGGGCATGGGATCCGGCCGCAGATCCTGCCCGTTGGGGAAGATGAGGCAGAACAGCAGGCTCCCGGTGAAGCCGATGGCCAGAAAGTACATGTAGCGGTTGAAGCGCTTCCCGTCCGTGAACATCAGGTAAAAACCCGCCGCGAAAAGCAGGGGATACCACATGCAGTAAAAAACGACGAAGTATTCGCAGAAGGGGATCGCGTCGTCCAGCGGTACCCAGGAGACATAGTAATCCGTCGTCACCACATGCTCCGCAACCGCGAACATGATCAGATAAACGGGCACGTAGAGCGCCAGCCAGTATTTGGGCTTTTCGTCAAAGGCGGAGACCTTTTCCCGCTCCGCCAGAAATTGTTTGATCGTTTCCATATTGCTCCGTCACGATACGTATTTGCGCAGGGTGGATCGCACCCGCGCGGCCAAAGCCGGATTCAGCCCCTCAGCGCGGCCATTTCCGCATTCACGCTGTCCTCGCAGGAACGCATGGCGAGGATCGTCCTCTCCAGCAGCGTATCCAGCTCCCAGCCCAGCATCTCCGCGCCTTGGGCGATGACCTCCCGGGAGCAGCCGGCGGCAAAGGTGACGGTCTTGTACTTCTTGCGGAGAGATTTGAGCTCCATATCCTTGGTGCTCTTTGACGGACGCATCAGCGCCGCCGCCCAGATGAGCCCGGTGAGCTCGTCCGCGGCGAACAGGACCTTTTCCATCTCATGCTCCGGGGCCACATCCGAGCAGATGCCGTAGCCGTGGCTGCACACGGAGCGGATGAACGCTTCGTCGAAGCCGCCCTCCCGCAGCATGTCCGGCGCGTGCCGGCAATGCTCCTCCGGGTAGAGCTCGAAGTCGATGTCGTGCATGAGCCCCACCATGGCCCAGCGGTCCGCCTCGTCGCCGTAGCCCAGTTCCCCGGCATACCAGCGCAGGACGCCCTCCACCGTGAATGCGTGCTGGAGGTGGAATTCCTCCTTGTTATACTTTTTCAGCAGCGCCAATGCGCTGTCTCTTGCGGGAAGATCAGACATTATGTAAACCTCCGTTCAGTCTCTCGTGAGCTTTTTCACCCACTTGTAGCGGTTGCACTTGATCCCGTTGGGGATGCATTTGAAGAACTGGTCCGATTTCAGCAGCAGGAAGGTGACGGCGGGCGGCCATTTGAGCACAAAGGCCGACAGCGCGGAGACCGGCAGCGTGAACAGGACCATGGAGAGGGTGTCCACCAGGAAGGGGTACTTCGTATCGCCGCCGCCGGCCACGATGCCGCCCGCCGCGGGATACTCATAGGAGGAGAACACCACCGATATGGACAGGATGGTGAGGAACGTGTACGCCAGCCGCTGGGTCTCCGGCTCCACGTTGTAGAACCGCACGATGACGGTGCGGAGTATGAACATGAGCAGCCCGGTAAGGATGCCCAGCAGGATGAACAGGAGCTGCAGCGTGATCGTGTATGGCTTGATCCTGTCCATTTTCCCCTCTCCGATCGTCTTGCCGATGAGGACGGAGGAGGCCCCCGCCGCGGACATGGAGAACACGGACGCCACCGAGAACACCACCGAGGCGATGGCGTTGGCGGCGATGATATTGGCGTTCAGGTGGCCGAGGATCGCGGTCTGCACCGTGGTCGCGGCGCCCCAGATGCCGTTGGCGGCGATGCTGGGCAGCGCTACCCGGATGTAGTCCCGGAAGTAGGTGAAGTCGAAGCGGATCAGATCATGCGGCCTCATGCGCAGCTTTTTGTCGATGCAGAAGGCGAAGACCATGATGACGATGAACTCCACGATCCGGCTCACCGTCGTGGCTGCCGCGGCGCCCACGACGCCCATCCGCGGCGCGCCGAAGTTGCCGAAGATGAGCACGTAGTTGAGGCAGGTGTTGATCACCAGGGTGAGGGCGGACATGACCGTGCCGATGGTGGCGATCTCCGCGGCCCGCATGGACATGACCAGCGCGTTGGAGACGGCATAGATGAGGTAGGTGTAGCTGAGCACCCGGAGGTATTTCGCGCCCTCGGCGATGACGGCGGCGTCATTCGTCAGCAGGAGCAGCACCTTCTCGGGGAAAAACCGGCCGGCCACGAAGAAGATGATGCCAACGATGAGCGACAGCTTCACGGCCACGCCGATGATCTTTTTCATGGGGTCGATCTCCCGCTTCCCCCAGTACTGGGAGCCCAGGATCACGGCGCCGTTGGAGATGCCGAAGACCAGGGACTGGAGCATGAACTGAAGCTGGTTCACCAGGGACGCGCCGGCCATGGCCAGCTCGCTGTACCGGCCAAGCATGAAGTTGTCCGCCAGGTTCACCGCGAAGGCGATGAGCTGCTGGAACGCCATAAGCAGCAGCAGCGTGAAGAAAGACTTGTAGAATTCCGGTTCTTTTGCGATGTACTTTTTCATGGGATCACCCTTTGCCGAATAGTTGCAGCTTTCCGCCGCTGCGGGCATAATAGAATATGTACTGCTGGGCGAGGCCTGCCCAGGGGGAAAAGCGCCGCGGATCGAGGCCGCCGGGGTAGTGCTCCCGTATGGCGCGCCGCATCCAAACATCCACGGGAAACGCGTCCAGCATCCCCAGACCGAACAGGGCGGCGCAGCTTGCCACCTTGTCGCCCACGCCGGGCAGCGCTTTCAGAAGGGAAAGCGCCGCCTCCGGCTCCATCCGCCCCGCCGCGTCCAGGTCCAGCGCGCCGGAGGATACCGCCCGTGCGGCGGCGAGGACGTACCCCGCCCGGTAACCGCACCGGACCGGAGCCAGGTCCTCCTCACGGAGAGACGCGATCCGCTCCGGATCGGGAAAGGCATGATACGTGCTCCCTTCATAGCTCAGCGGCTCCCCGAAGGCGCGGCACAGGCGCTCCACCATCGCGGAGATCCGCGGGATATTGCTGCACTGGGAGAGGATGAAGGAGCAGAGCGTCTCCCACGGGTCCTGGCGCAGGATGCGCAGGCCGGCGCCGAAGGAAACGGCCTCGCGCATGAAGCCGTCGAGCCCCAGCCTTCCGCGGATGGCGCCGTAATCACGATCCAGGTCGAAATATCCGCGCCAGACCTCGTTAAACTCCTCTGCGGAGCAGCGGAGGAGGATCTCCTCCCCTTCGCGCCGGAGACTCAGCGCCCGGCCAAAGGCGACGCCGATGTATCCCCCGTCCCCGTCCGGCCGCCAGCGGAAGCACTGGCCGCAGGCAAAGATCTTATCGGGGTCGAAATCGTCGCCGGGGCGGAGATACAGCGCGCTGCCGGTCTCCCGGTATTCCATGTCAGTCGATCATGCGGACCCGGGGATTCTCAAATTCCCCGATCCGCTGCTCATAGGCGGCCAGGGCGGCTGCTTCAAAGGGGACGGGCGCGTCGGGGCGGCCCAGCAGCTCCAGTACATAACGCATGAAGGGCGGCGACATGATGAGCAGCGGCCCCAGCAGGTACGTGGCCATGAAATTGTTCCTGAGGACGCCCTCCCCCTCCGTATCGGGGTTCAGGCCGACGCCCCGCAGGGTGCGGAACAGGGGCGCTTCGGTGCTGCCGTAGCAGTGGCCGAACTGGCTTTTGAAGCCCACGATCTTTTTGCCGTCGAGCTCCCCCAGATACAGGGAGTTGTGCCGGGCCATCATGCGGCGCTCCGCGTGATAGCCGAACAGACCCAGCATCCCGGTGCGCGTCCCGTCCTCGTCCCCGATGTACTGTCCGAACACCTCAATGGCGTTCCCGGTGACAAGGAAGACCGTGCCCCCGTCGATAAGCGACCTGATCCGGTCCAGGCAGGGGGCCAGCGCGTCCCGCGCCAGCACCTGCGCCCGTTCGGTCATGGAGCCCAGAAGGATCATATCCACGTCCCCGTCCATAAAGGCGGGGCGCTGCCGGATACCGGTCCGGACCGTCTCCGCCTCCGGCAGGGCGCGGCAGAGATATTCAAAGTTCGCCGTATCGCCGCCCAGATAGCAGGCGTCCGGGAAAAGAAGCTCGATCCTCATGCCTGTGACCTCCTGCTCTCCGCCTCACGGAGTGTGGCGGCCTGTACTTTTTCCGCCAGCTCGATGCCCGCGGTGCCGTAGAGGATGTACACGTCCTCCCCCTCGGCCAGGGCCAGCTCCTTCGGCGCGTCCAGCTCCTTCGGCGTCTGTCTCAGCCGCTCCTCCGGCACGCCGGCCATCAGGAGCCGCATGTAGAAGTCCCTGTACCGGGGGCCGGTGACCACGATGCGGGTGATTTCCTCCGTATTCAGGAACTCAAAATCACAGTCGTACATCCAGCACACGTTCTCGGAGCCGTGGACATGGTCCTCGATGCAGCTGTTCATCATGATGATCTCCTTCTTCCCCGGCAGCCCGGAGAGGTAGTCGAAGACCCGGGAGATGGCGAAGGCGTTTTTGTCCTTGGCCATCTGCATGACGGCGGTGACGCCGCCTCCCTCCGCCGCGTGGAACCGGGAGGAGGGGAGCTCCGTCTTCTCCAGCGCCGCGGCGATCACGTCCCGCGCCAGACCGAATTCCCGCAGGGCGGCTGCCACGGTGACGATGTTGTAGATATTGAATGTGCTGTCGGAGAGGAGACGGCAGCTCCAGTCCCCGTCCCGCTCCCGCACGGTGATCCGGCGGTTTTCCGGATCGGCGTCCGTGCCCAGGTAGTCCGGCTCCGGGTTCGTATAGCCGCATACGGCGCAGACCGCCTTTCCGATGTGGTGGTAGCGGCGGTAGACGTACTTGAGCTCACCCGCGCATCTGGGGCAGACCCGCAGATCGTCGATGCGGTTCCTGAGCTCCACCGTATCGCCGGGGAGACTGTCGATGGCGAAATACGCCCGGGGATTCTCCGGGGCCACGCCCACGGTGATGAGATCGTCCCCGTTCAGGATGAGCTTCGTCTTTTTGGGGATGGCCGACGTGAGGATATCCGCGATGTACGCCGGGTGGGCGTTGCGCATGACGGAGTCGCGGGTCAGGTTCGTGATGACCAGGAGCTCCGGCTCGATATACCGGAAGATGCGGAGGGCGGACCGCTCGTCCACCTCCAGCACGCCCACATCATATTTCGTCTTCCCGGTGAGGGAAGCCCCCTGGGCAAGCGCCGCGGAGATGCCGGAGGCGATGTTGCCGCCCTCCCGGTTGCACAGGGGCCGGATCCCGCTCCGCTCCAGCACGGAGACGATGATATTGCATACGGTGGTCTTCCCGTTCGTCCCCGTCACGGCGACGATGCGCCCCGGTTTTCCGATCTGTCCCAGAAAATCCGGGCAGATCCTCAGTGCCACCTCGCCGGGGAAATTGGTGGCGTTCCTCCCCAGAAGCCGCAGCAGCGGCCGGCAGAGCTTGGCCGCCCACAGGGCGGCGATGAATCTCAGCTTTCCCAAATGTCTTCCCCACCTTTTCGGACGGCGTTATTCACCGTCCGGTGTTTGCAATGTTGCCGCGCAGCGGTTGATGGGCACGCCCTGGGCGTGAAATTTCGCCTCGTAATCGGTCATGACGCCCACCGGCCCGTTTGCGTGCAGGTCCCGTGTCACCTCGCTGAGGGTGAAGCCCTGCGCCTCGAACTGCTCCAGGGAATACTCAAACAGGGGACCGTTGTCGGTCTTGAAATGGATCTCCCCGCCGGGCTTCAGCACGCCGCGGTAGATCTTCAGAAAGCCCTCGCTGGTCAGGCGGCGCTTGGCGTGGCGCTTGGTCGGCCAGGGGTCGCAGAAGTTGATGTAGATCCTGTCCACCTCGCCGGGGGCGAAGATGGCGGGCAGGTTTTGGGCGTCCCTGTCCAGGAAACGCACGTTTTCGATGCCGCCGTCCACGGCCCGCTCCATGCCCACGACCATGGCGTCCGGCACGCGCTCCACCGCCACGAGGAGAGTGTCCGGGATGGTCCGGGCCGTCTCCGCCGTGAAGCGTCCCTTGCCGCAGCCCAGCTCCACATAGAGCCTTTGATACGCCGGAAATGTCTCCAGCCAGCGGCCCTGCAGCGCCTCCGGCTCCCTGATGAGCACGGCGGAGCACCGCTCCATCCTGGGGATGAGGTTCGGCTTTTTTCTCATTCGCATCCGTATCACCCGTACAATTCCAGATTATGGAATACCGCTCTTTCAGAGCCGTATGCTGATCTCTCCGGAGGAGAGCACGTCCTCCGTCCCGTCGCCGTAGCGCACCAGAAGCCCGGAGTCGTCGTCGATCCCCGTGACGAAGGCGCGGCGGGAGCCGGAAGGGGAGATGACCTCCACCGTGCGGCCAACGGCGACGGACCGCTCCCGGTAGGGGGCGAGGTAGTCTTTTTTATCCAGCGCCCTGTAATAGCCCCAGAAGCAGTCCAGGATCCCGGCGGCGAGACGCGCCGCGGCGCCCTCCGGCGCGCGGGGCCCGAACAGAGAGCCCGCCGTATGCCGAAGCTCCTCCGGGTAGCCGCCGGGCGGGTCGCAGAGATTGACGCCGATGCCCAGCACCGCGTATTTCAGCGCGCTGCCGTCCGGCAGGAAGGACGCCTCTGTGAGTATACCGCAAACTTTTTTCCCGTCAAGCAGGATATCGTTCACCCACTTGATGCCGCACGCCCTGCCGGAGACAGCCTCCGCGGCCAGTGCCACTGCGGCTGCGGCTGCGGTGGTGATGCGCACCGGCCTGTCCACATAAGCCCCCGGCCGCAGCAGCAGGCTCATATACAGTCCCGCGGCCGCCGGGGAAAAGAAGCTGCGCCCCAGCCGCCCGCGTCCTGCGGTCTGCCGGCCGGCCAGAATGACGAGCCCCTCGTCCGCGCCCGCCTCGGCCCGGCGTTTCGCCTCCGTATTGGTGGAGTCCAGCTCCTCGTGCCATTCCAGGCTGAGCGGCGCGCGCATAGTACGCGCGATTTGATCGACCATACTCATCCCATCGCCTCAATGTCCATAAGTATCCTTATTCTATTAAATATCCCACGCAAAAGCAAGCGTTTTGCGTGGGATCCGTTTATGAATCGGGGGCGCCTACCGGAGACTGTGGACCTTCGGCTCCACCGGGAGCCACACCTCAAAGAAGCCGGTCGTCTTCCCCTCGTCCAGGGCGCTGCACGCCAGGTTGCCGAAGGCGTTGCCCGCGATGGTGAGGCTGTTCTCCTCCGCCCAGTCCTTCATGAAGCCGATGCGCCGGGGAGAGAAGGCCCCCTTGCCGCTGGATTTGAAGGCGGAGTGGATGCATAGCCGGGAGGGCATGAAGCGGATGGGCGGCTCGATGGCCAGCCCGAACTCCCGGACGTATTTCATTCCCAGGGAGAAGCCCCAGGAGTAATCGTCGCCGTTATCCAGCACGTCCACAAGGGAGACCTCGAAGTACCGTTTCGTGAACGGCATGTACTTGAGCCACTGGCGGGAGAGGCGCTGCAGCTCCTGCCGGTTGTCGTACTGGGCGTTGTGCCGGTTCAGATAACAGACGAACTCCGCCGTCTGACGCACGTCGCACTTGCCCACAAAGCTGCGGATGCGCATCAGGCTCTCCCGGTACTGGCGGATCCGCTCCAGAAGCAGCTCCTGCCGCCGCAGGTCGGCGGCGATCTCCGCCTGCTTCGCATCCAGGCAGCGGGTGAGCTCGTCCACGGTGATGGCGCTGGCCATCCCGGCGATCTCGTCGATGCCGAAGCCGAACTGCTTGTACCAGAGGCAGTCGATCAGGTAGTTGATGTCCCAGGTGTCGTAGTAACGGTAGTTGTTGTTGGGGTCCTTTTCCGGCGATACGATGCCCCGCTCTTCGTAGTAACGGATCAGGTCGGTGGAAATACCCAGGATCCGCGCGACATCGCCGATCTTGTAACGCATGGCGAGCCTCCTCCGGAAGATGGTTTCGGGAAAAATGAGCGGGCGGGATCGGCCAAAAGCCCGCGGAAAAGCGGCCAAAAACGGCTGCAGTCCGCCTCCCGCACGATAAAATAACGGCTTTTATGGATATTATAGCGTATTTTTACTGAAAGTCCAACAAAAAATTGCGATTTTGCTTGACTTTGGAATCATCCCAAGGTTTAGAATCCAAAATAGAGACTTAAGCAGAAAAAACAGCTTATCAATTAAATTTAGGAGGTTACTATCATGGCATACATGCCCCTCGACAAGAGCAAGTTCTATCTCGAAACCGATAAGATGACGAAGATCTACGATCTCTCCCAGCCCTGGGGCTGGGACACCCCCCTGTGGCCCTTCCCCGGCGCCCGTTCCGACCTGAACTTCCCCCGCGGCCAGTATCTGGAGAGATTCCATAAGCGCACCAACACCTACACCGGCACCCTGCATGCCGCCACCCACTGCGACGCTCCCAACCACACCCTCCACGAGGAGGAGGTCGACCGTGAGCGTTACGGCTACACTCTGGCCGAGATGAGGCTGGAGCATGCCATCGGCACCGGCGTCATCGTGGACCTGACCTGGATGTACGACGAGTTCCAGGAGGCCTTCAACAAGGCCGGCGGCGACCCCGCGAAGATGGGCGAGTGGGCTGAGACCCCCGACAAGAAGGGCGCCATCTGGCACATCATCACCCCCGAGGACGTGCAGAAGGCTCTTGACAAGGACGGCCTCGAGATCCGTCCCAACGACTTCGTCGTGCTGAACACCGGCTTCCACCGCTTCTGGCGCATCAACAACGACAAGTACTTCAACTACTATCCCGGCAACGGCCCCGAGCTTGCCAAGTGGCTCATGTATGAGAAGAAGATCAAGGCCATCGCCGGTACCTACGGCGCCTCCGACTCCTGCGTGTGGCATTGCCCCTGCAAGGAGCAGATGCCCTGGCTGTACAACAACTACAAGCTGGCCACCGGCCGCGACATCGACGTGGACTATCCCGACTATGAGCCCTGCCACCGCCTGTTTGGTCAGCACGGCCTCATGGCCATCGAGAATGCCGGCGGCGACATCGACCAGGTCACCGGCAAGCGCATGATCATCGCCGCGTTCCCGTTCCGCTGCGAAGCGGCCGACGGCGGCATGGTCCGTCTCGTCGCCTGGGAAGAGGGCAGCTTCTAAAAAAACGCTGTAATGATTCGGGAGCGCTTCGGCGCTCCCGAAAAATGGGAGTAGTACGATAATGAAAACTATCAACGACATCAAGAAGATCGCAGTGCTCGGCGCCGGCACCATGGGCCCCGGCATTGCCCAGACGTTCGCCATCGGCGGCTACGAGGTCACCATGTGGACCAGGAGCGAGGCTACCCGCGAGAAGGCCAAGGCCGCCCTGAAGGCCAGCCTCCAGACCTTTGCCGAGGAAGGCGAGATCAAGGCTGAGGATATCGACGCCATCTACGGCCGCATCAACTTCAAGCCCACCGTGGCCGAGTGCATCGACGGCGCCGACTTCATCATGGAGACCATCGTGGAGAAGAAGGAGGCCAAGGAGGAGCTCTACGCCCAGATCGCGGAGACCGTTTCCCCCGACGCCATCATCGCCTCCAACACCTCCGCCCTCAACATCTTTGAGGTGGTTCCCGAGGCCCTGCTGCCCCAGCAGATCATCTGCCACTGGTATGCGCCCCCCCAGCTCATCCCACTGGTCGAGGTCGTGAAGAGCGAGCAGGCTCCCCAGGAGTATGCCGACATCGCCGTGGAGATGCTGAAGAAGTGCGGCAAGACCGCCGTCCTCATGAAGAAGTTCATCCGCGGCTATATCGTCAACCGTCTGCAGCAGTGCCTGAACCGCGAGGTGTTCTACCTCATCGACAACGGCTACTGCGACGCCCAGGCCATCGACCTGGCTGCCAAGGCCTCCTTCATCCCCAGGGCCGTCGTCCTGGGCCTGTGCAAGAGGGCCGACTTCGGCGGACTGGACATGACCGCCAACAACTACCGCAACAAGAGCTACACCATGCCCGAGCATGGCGACGAGATGCCCAAGTGCCTGGAGGAGCTGGTGGATGCCGGCAACCTGGGCATCAAGACCGGCAAGGGCTTCTACGACTACACCGGCGTGGATATCGACGCTCTGAAGGCAAAGCGCGACAAGCAGCTCTTTGAGGTGTTCCGCGTGGCCAAGAAGTTCATGGACGATCCTGTGTGATCGCGCTGTTGAGAAGAAAGGAAGTAATTTGAATAATGGCTAAGAGCAACAAGATCATCATCCAGTGCTGCCTCTGCGGCGCCGGAACAAAGAAAGCGCAGGCCCCCACTGTGCCCTACACCGCCGCCGAGCTGGCGGAGCAGGTCGTCGCCGTCGCCAAGGCCGGTGCGTCCGTCGTCCACATCCATGTGCGTGAGGACAAGGTAGTCAACGGCGAGATGCAGATCGGCTACAAGTCCATGGGCCTCAAGCCCTTCACCGACGCGGTGGAAGCCTGCCGTGAGGCCTGCAAGGCTGCCGGCGTGGATGTGATCATCAACCTCACCACCTCCGGCGGCGAGTATGAGGATTACAAGCGGCTGCAGCATCTGAGCGCCCTGAAGCCCGAGATGTGCTCCTTCGACCCCAACACCATCAACTGGGCCAACAGCTACATCTTTGAGAACAGCCCCCGTTTCCTGAACCTGCTGAGCCAGGAAGTCGTCAAGAACGATATCAAGCCCGAGTTCGAGGTCTTTGATACCGGCCACATCGACAGCGTCATGTACTATGTCAAGAAGTGGAACATCCCCCAGCCCCCCCACATCCAGTTCATCATGGGTGTCGGCGGCTCCATGCCCGGCACCACGGAGAACCTGGCCTTCCTGGTGGGCAAGCTGCCTGCGGGCGCTACCTGGTCCGTCTCCGGCATCGGCAAGTGCCATATGCCCATGATGCTGGCCGGCCTGGCCCTGGGCTGCGACGGCCTGCGCGTCGGTCTGGAGGACAACGTGGTCTACGGCTATGAGAACGGCGAGAAGATCATCGCCACCAACCTGATGCTGGTGGAGCGCGCCGTGGAGCTTTCCAAGCTGGCCGGCCGCGAGATCGCCACCGCCGACGAGGCGCGCGAGCTGCTGGGCATCACCCGCAACTGCCTGCGGGACGAGAAGACCATGCCCACCACCTATAAAGAGTAATAAAGCAGAGGAAGAAAGGAGTCAGAACATTGGCAAAGAGCAAAGTCGTCACCCTTGAGCAGGCCATGGAGAAGTGCTTTGACGGCATGACGGTCCTGCTCCCCGGCTTCGTGAACTGCGGCGTATCCGAGACGCTGATCGACGGCCTGATGGAGAAGGGCATCAAGGATCTGAACGTCATCTCCAACAACACCAGCATCAAGGGCCAGGGAATCGGCCGCCTCGTGCATGATAACCGCATCAAGCACATCACCTGCTCCCACATCGGCAACAACACCGAGACGGTGGAGAAGGTGGTTGCGGGCGACATCAACATCACCTTCGTGCCCCAGGGCTCTCTCTGTGAAAAGACCCGCGCGGGCGGCGCCGGCATCGGCGGCATCCTGACCCCCACCGGCGTGGGCACGCCCATGCAGGAGGGCAAGCAGCTCCTGGAGTGGGATGACGAGGCCGGTCAGTACAAGTTCGTCACGGCTGACGATCCCATCAAGGGCAAGCGCTTCATCCTGGAGCTTCCCCTCCACGGCGATGTGTGCTTCATCCACGCCTGGAAGGCGGACAAGATGGGCAACGTGGTGTATCACCGCACCGCCCGCAACTTCAACGAGCCCTTTGCCACTGCGGCTGACTGGGTCATCTGCGAAGCGGAAGAGATTGTGGAAGTCGGCGAGCTGGATCCCGATATCATCAATACCCCCGGCGCGCTGGTAGATATGGTCGTCCAGGCCAGGAAAGTGGAGGGCTGAGAACATGGATGCGAAAGAATTCATCGCGAAGCGTACCGCTAAGTTTTTCAAGGACAACGACCTTGTCAACCTGGGTATCGGCATGCCCACCAAGTGCATGAAGTACATTGACCCGGATATCGACGTGTGGTTCCAGTCCGAGAACGGCGTCATCGGCATGACCGGCGAGCCCAAAGAGGGCGAGGTCATCGATCTGGACATCGTGGACGCGGGCGGCGCCCCCACCGGCATTCGTCCCGGCGGCTGCTGCTTCAGCTCCTTCACCTCCTTCGGCTACATCCGCGGCGGCCACGTGGATTATACCGTCCTGGGCGCCTACGAGGTGGACCAGCACGGCAACCTGGCCAACTGGATGATCCCCGGCAAGGCTGCCGCCGGTATGGGCGGCGCCATGGACCTGGTCACCGGCGCCAAGTGCACCATCGTCATGACCGTGCACTGCGACAAGGCCGGCAACTCCAAGATCGTCCGTGAGACCAAGCTCCCCCTCACCGGCGTGGGCGTGGTCGACTATGTCATCACCGAGAAGTGCGTTTTCCACTTCACCAAGGAGGGGATGGTCCTCGAGGAGCTGGCCCCCGGTGAGACCGTGGAGAACATCCTTGCGATCACCCCCTGCGACATCATCGTTTCTGAGAACATCAAGTCCATGGAGGAGTGATCGCGCCGCTTCCATGCTGCGCGTAAGAGCTGATCCGATCATATTTCCGCTCCGGGCCGGTGGGAGGAACAAAAGCCGGCGCCGGGGCGGAAAGCAGAATTCATAAAAAAAGAGTGAGAGAATCATGATTCAAACTATCATCATCGTCCTGTACTTTGCTCTGACTGTTTTCATCGGCGTCATGAGCATGAGAAAGAGCAAGACGTCTGACAGCTTCCACGGCGCGGAAATGGCCGTTTTCGCCATCGTCTGCGCCTCCGCGGGCGAGTGGCTGGGCGGTACGGCGACCACAGGCTGCTCGGAGTACGGCTTCAACTTCGGCCTCTCCGGCGCGTGGTACACCATCGGCAACGGCATCGGCGTCATGTTCCTTGCCCTTTGCTTCTCCAAGATCTACCGCTCCCTGAAGACCGTCACCGTGCCCGGCATCATCGAGCACTACTTTGGCCCCCGCGCCCGCAGAGTCTCCAGTATCCTGCTGATCATCGTCATGGAGGCTGTCGGCCTCGCTCAGATGATCGCCGCCGGCAAGCTGGGTCAGAGCCTCCTGGGCTTTGACTTCACCTGGACCTGCATCGTCTTCGCGATCATCTTTATTGTCTATACCCTCTGCGGCGGCATGAACGCCGTGGCCTCCACCAACAAGATGCACCTGTTCGTCATGTACGGCGGCGCCATCGTGGCCATCTTTGTGGCCCTTGGCAAGGTGGACGGCTGGACCGGCTTCCTCCGCGGCATCAGCTCCGTCGAGGCTGCCGACGCCACCAAGCACTACTTTAATATGTTCTCCATCGGACCGGCGAAGGTCTCAAGCTGGATCATCGCGGGCCTGCTGGGCGCCTGCACCGCGCAGGCCGGCGTGCAGCCCGTGCTGGCCGCCAAGGACATCCCCACCGCCAAGAAGGCCTGCATCATCACCGCCTTCGTGGCAGCGCCCTTTGGCTTCTTCACGTCCCTGCTGGGCATGATCGCCAAGGTCATGTCCCACAACGGAACCCTGCTGAACACTGCCGGCGAGGTCGTGACGGACGGCAAGCTGGCCCTGCCCACCCTGATGATGAACGTCCACCCGCTGGTCGGCGGCCTGGTCATGGCCTCCATCCTGGCGGCCATCCTCTCCACGGTTTCCCCCATCATCCTGGCCTCCGGCACCATGTACACCAAGGACCTGTGGCAGAAGAGGCACCCCGAGGCCGACGACAAGGCCGTGCTGAAAATGAGCCGCATCTCCACCGCTCTCGCGGGCATCATCTGCGCCGTGTTCGCCATCATCCTGGTGAACGCCTCCGCGGTCCTGGATATCGTGTACTCCGCCTACAGCCTCCGCGGCGCCCTGTTCATCATCGTCATGCTGGGCATGATGTGGATGAAGAAGAAGAAAGTCGTCAGCGAGACCGGCGCCATCATCGCCATGATCCTCACCGGCGCCTCCGCCATCATCTGGGTGGCCATCAAGCTGATCACCGGCTCTTATCCGCTGAGCATCGGCAAGTTCACCATCACCGAGACCTATGTGGCCGTGATCGTGGCCTTCGTCGCGACGCTCATCCTCAACGCGGCCTGCAAGAAGGATTCCCCCGTCGTTCCCACCGGCGAGCTCTCCTGACCGAGCTGAGGGATCATACTACTATATATAGTGTATGTAAGATCCGGGGCGCACAAGGCGCTCCGGATCTTTTCATATTCTAACGATCTTACAAAAATAGCGTAAGATTTTTTTGCAAAAAAGAGATTTTTTCTCTTGACAAGCGGATACGCATTTGGTATTCTACTAGAGCGCCTGACTGGGTAAGCCATGCCCGTCAGCGCCAAAATGCGATGATCCGGGAGATTGCAGGCAGCGCCTGGTCACTTCCGGGGAGTATGTCCGGTACCGGCCCAGCCGGTATGTAATCGGGCGGCTGAGAAAACTGTATTTGCGTATATCGCTTATATGGGATCGGCCTGCATTTTGCAGGCTGTTTTTCTGAGTAAGAGTGATACGCACGGGAATGTGTACAGAAATTCTCACCGTACGGAATCCAATAACGTACAGGAGGAAAACCAAATGGCAGCACAGAAAATGATCCGCATCAGACTCAAAGCATACGACCACCAGCTCATCGACCAGTCGGCCAGTAAGATCGTCGAGACCGCGAAGCGCACCGACGCCCGCGTCTCCGGCCCCATCCCGCTGCCCACTAAGAAAGAGGTCGTCACCATCCTGCGCGCTGTTCATAAGTATAAGGACAGCCGTGAGCAGTTTGAGCGCCGCACCCACAAGCGCCTCATCGACATCATGAACCCCACCCAGAAGACGGTTGAGGCCCTGATGAGCCTGGAGCTCCCCGCCGGCGTCGAGATCGAGATCAAGCTCTGATCCGCGCCGCATCCCTTTGATACCCGGCGCCCGGGATCTTGCGAACCGGGCGGGGTCAAGTTGGCCCCTTCCTCCAGGAGTTGCAGGAGCGAGAGGTCAACCAATAACCTTATTATAGGAGGAAAACACAATGATCAAGGCAATCATCGGCAAAAAGGTCGGCATGACGCAGATCTTCGATGAAAGCGGCAAGGTGATACCGGTCACCGTGATCGAGGCCGGTCCCTGTGTCGTCGTCCAGAAGAAGACCGAGGAGAAGGACGGCTACAACGCCGTGCAGCTCGGCTTCGAGGACGTGAAGGAGCATAAGCTCACCAAGCCCGAGGCCGGCCATCTGAAGAAGGCCGGCGTTGCCCCCAAGAAGTACCTGAAGGAGTTCCGCTTTGACGACTGCACCGGCTTCAACGTCGGCGACGAGCTGAAGGCGGACGTCTTCAAGGCCGGCGACAAGATCGACGTCACCGGCATCTCCAAAGGTAAGGGCTACGCGGGCGTCATCAAGCGCTGGGGCGCTCAGCGCACGCCCACCAGCCACGGCGGCGGCCCCGTCCACCGTCACGCGGGTTCCATGGGCTCCGGTACGGACCCGTCCCGCATCTTCAAGGGCAAGATCGGCGCCGGTCACATGGGCGTCGACCAGGTCACGGTGGAGAACCTGGACGTTGTCAAGGTGGATCCCGAGCTCAACATGATCGCCGTTCGCGGCGCGGTGCCGGGCCCCAAGGGCGGCGTCGTTTACCTCCGCAACACCGTAAAGCGCATCCGCGAGAAGAGCACGGTGGTCACCGTCAGCACGAACCCGCAGAAGAAATCTGCGAGAGGCTGAGAAAGGAGCGTGCGATAAATGCCTACAGTGAAGGTTTACAACATGGCCGGCGAGGTCACGGGCGAGGTTGAGCTCTCCGAGGCCGTCTTCGGCGTCACCCCCAATGAAAACGCCATCCACGCCACGGTGAAGAACCACCTGGCGAACATGAGGCAGGGCACCCAGTCCGCGCTGACCCGCGGCGAGGTTTCCGGCGGCGGCGCGAAGCCCTACCGCCAGAAGGGCACCGGCAGAGCCCGCCAGGGCAGCACCCGCGTCCCCGAGTACACCCACGGCGGCGTGGCCTTTGCCCCCAAGCCCAGAGATTACAGCTACAGGATCAACAAGAAGCTCCGCAGACTGGCCATCAAGTCCGCCCTCTCCCAGAAGGTGCTTGACGACAAGTTCATCGTGGTGGACGGCCTTGAGCTCGACGAGATCAAGACCAAGAGCTTCGCGAAGTTCCTGGACGCGGTGGGCGTCACCGGCAAAGCGCTGGTCGTCACCCCGGAGGTCAACCAGAACATCATCATGAGCGCCCGGAACATCCCCGGCATCCAGACGACGATCGCCACCATCATCAGCGCCTATGACGTGATGAAGGCCGGCACCTTTATCGTCGACAAGGCTGCCCTCTCCAAGATCGAGGAGGTGTACGCATAATGAGATCCGTTTACGACGTTATCCTTCGCCCCATCATCACCGAGCAGTCGATGGAGCACACCGACCTGAAGAAGTACGCGTTCGCCGTGGCGCCCGACGCCAACAAGATCGAGATCCGCAAGGCTGTCGAGGAGATCTTCGGCGTGAAGGTCGCCAAGGTCACCACCCTGAATATGGACGGCAAGAAAAAGCGCACCGGCCGTTACCCCGAGGGGTCCCGTCCCGCCTGGAAAAAGGCAGTCGTGCGGCTTACCGACGATTCCAAGACGATCGAATTCTTCGAGGGAATGGCATAAGGGAGGATATAGGAAATGTCTATCAGAACATATAAACCTACCACTCCGTCGAGAAGGCATATGTCCGTTTCCGGCTTTGACGGAGTCGACAAGAAGGCCAAGCCCGAGCGCGGCCTTGTCGAGGTGCTGAAGAAGCACTCCGGCCGCAACAGCTACGGGCGAATCACCGTCCGCCACAAGGGCGGCGGCAACCGGAAAAAATACAGGATCATCGATTTCAAGAGAGACAAGATGGACGTGGAGGGCAAGGTGCTCCGCCTGGAGTACGATCCCAACCGCTCCGCCTATATCGCTCTCGTGGAGTACGCTGACGGCGAGCGCCGCTACATCCTCGCCCCCGTGGGCCTGGCTGCCGGCGACACCGTTCTCGCCTCCGAGCACGCGGACATCAAGCCCGGCAACGCGCTTCCCATCTCCGCGATCCCCGTTGGTACCGTGATCCACAACATCGAGCTCTATCCCGGCAAGGGCGCGCAGCTCGTCCGCAGCGCGGGCACCGCGGCGCAGCTTATGGCCAAGGAGGGCAACATGGCCCAGGTGAGGCTCCCCTCCGGCGAGTACCGCCTCATCCGCCTCGGCTGCATGGCCACCATCGGCCAGGTCGGCAACGTCGACCACGCCAACATCGCCATCGGCAAGGCCGGCCGCAAGCGCCACATGGGCATCCGTCCCACGGTGCGCGGCTCCGTCATGAACCCCAACGACCACCCCCACGGCGGCGGCGAAGGCAAGAGCCCTGTCGGCCGTCCCGGCCCTGTGACCCCATGGGGCAAGCCGGCTCTCGGATACAAGACCCGCAAGACGAAGAACCGCACCAACAAGTTCATCGTCAAGCGCCGCAATTCGAAGTGATAAAGGAGGTCATTGAACAGTATGAGCAGAAGTATCAAAAAAGGCCCCTTTGCCGCTCCGGAGCTTTTGAAGAGGGTCGATGAACTGAACGCTACCGGCGAAAAGAAGGTCCTGAAGACCTGGTCCAGAGCATCCACGATCTTCCCGTCCTTCGTCGGACACACCATCGCCGTCCACGACGGCCGCCGCCACGTACCGGTCTACATCACCGAGGATATGGTCGGCCACAAGCTGGGCGAATTCGCGCCGACCAGAACCTTCCGCGGTCATGCCGGCGCCAAGACTAATAAGTAAGGAGGCGGACTTGATGGAAGCGAGAGCACAGCTCAAATATGCCAGAATTTCGCCCCGTAAGGTCCGTATCGTGTGCGACCTTATCCGAGGCAAGGATACCAAAACCGCGCGCGCCATCCTCATGCAGACGCCGAAGGCCGCGTCCGAGCTTCTGATTAAGCTCCTGAACAGCGCCGTGGCGAACGCTGAGAACAACCACAACATGGATCCCGACAAGCTCTATGTCGCGGAGACGTATGCCGACGCCGGCCCCATCCTGAAGCGCTTCATGCCCAGGGCCCAGGGGAGAGCGTACCGCATCAACAAGAGAACGTCTCACATCACCGTTGTGGTGAAGGAAAAGGAATAAGGGGGGTAAACAATGGGACAGAAAGTGAATCCGCACGGCCTTCGCGTCGGCGTTATCAAAGACTGGGATTCTCGTTGGTATGCCCGCGCCGACAAAGTCGGTGACCTTATCGTCGAGGATTACAACATCCGCAAGTATCTGAAGAAGCTCCTGTTCTCCGCCGGAGTGCCCAAGATCGAGATCGAGCGCGACAACGCCAAGGTCAAGATCTATATCCACTGCTCCCGCCCCGGTGTCATCATCGGCAAGGGCGGCACGGAGATCGAAAAGCTCCGTCTCGACATGGAGAAGCGCATCGGCAAGCCCGTGGCCATCTCCATCATCGAGGTGAAGAGCCCCGATACCGACGCGCAGCTGGTGGCTGAGGGCATCGCCGCCAAGCTGGAGAAGCGCATCGGCTTCCGCCGCGCCATGAAGAACGCCATGTCCCGCGCCATGCGGTTCGGCGTCCGCGGCATCAAGGTCATGGTGGGCGGCCGCCTCGGCGGCGCCGAGATCGCCCGCAGCGAGACCTATCACGAGGGCACCATCCCCCTGCAGACTCTCCGCGCCGACATCGACTACGGCTTTGCGGAGGCTGCCACCACCTACGGCCGCATCGGCGTCAAGGTGTGGATCTACAAGGGCGAGGTCCTCAGCCAGACCCTCCGCACCACCCCCAGGACGATGGATACCTCCCGTCCTCCCAGGGATCGGCGTGACCGCAGGCAGGGCGACCGCAGGAACGGCCAGGGCGGCGGCTACAACCGCGGCGGCCAGGGCGGCGACCGCAGGAACGGCCAGGGCGGCGGTTACAACCGCGGCGGCCAGGGCGGCTACAACAATCGTGGCGGCCAGGGCGGCGGCTACAACCGCGGCGGCCAGGGCGGCTACAACAGAGGCCCGCAGGGCGGCACCAGAGCGCCCCAGAGCGCCGCGCCCCAGGCTCCGAAAGAAGGAGGCGCACAGTAATGCTTTTACCGAAGAGAGTTAAATACCGCAAGGTACAGAGAGGCCGCATGACCGGCAAGGCCCTGCGCGGCAACACCGTCAGCTACGGCGATTACGGTCTGGCCGCTGTGGAGCCCTCCTGGATCACCTCAAACCAGATCGAGGCGGCCCGTGTCGCCATGACGAGATACACGAAGCGCGGCGGCAAGGTCTGGATCAAGATCTTCCCCGACAAGCCCGTGACCCAGAAGCCCGCTGAGACCCGTATGGGTTCCGGTAAGGGCTCCCCTGAGTACTGGGTGTCCGTGGTGAAGCCCGGACGCGTGATGTTCGAGATCGCCGGCGTCTCCGAGGAAGTCGCCAAGGAAGCGCTGCGCCTCGCGGGCCACAAGCTGCCCTGCAAGACGAAGATCGTCAAGCGCGAAACCGAGACAGGTGGTGTATAAGATGAAGGCAAACGAGGTACGTAAACTGAGCTCTGCGGAGCTTGAGGAGAAGCTGTCCGACCTGAAGAAGGATCTGTTCTATCTCAGAATGCAGCATGCCACGAATCAGCTTGACAACCCTGTCAAGATCTCCCAGGTCAAAAAGGATATTGCCCGAGTGCAGACTGTCATCCGCGAAAAGCAGCTCGAGCAGTGAGGAGGTAAGTCAGAATGAGTGAAAACAGAACTTCTTCCAGAAAGACAAGGGTAGGCAAGGTCGTCTCCGACAAGATGGATAAGACCATCGTCGTCGCTGTCGAGGACCGCGTCGCTCACCCCCTCTATAAGAAGATCATCAAGAGAACCTACAGGCTTAAGGCCCACGACGAGAACAACGAGTGCGGCGTCGGTGACCGCGTGAAGGTCATGGAGACCCGCCCCCTCTCCAAGGACAAGAGATGGAGACTCGTCGAGATCATTGAGAAGGCAAAGTAAGGAGGCGCCAATATGATACAGCAGGAATCTTATCTTAAGGTCGCCGACAACACCGGCGCCAAAGAAATCAAGTGCATCCGCGTCCTCGGCGGCTCCAAGAGAAGGTATGGCAACATCGGCGATGTGATCGTCGCCTCCGTGCGCAAGGCCGCCCCCGGCGGCACCGTGAAGAAGGGCGAGGTCGTCCGTGCCGTGATCGTCCGTACCGCGAAGGGCGTCCGCCGCGCCGATGGCACCTACGTGCGCTTCGATGAGAACGCCGCAGTGCTCATCAAGGAGGACAAAAACCCCAGAGGGACCCGTATCTTTGGGCCCGTCGCCCGCGAGCTTCGTGACAAGGATTATATGAAGATCCTTTCTCTGGCTCCCGAGGTCATTTAAGGGAGGGTCCGAGATGAATATCAAGAAGAACGACACCGTTATCGTCCTGTCCGGCAAGGACAAGGGCAAGACCGGCAAGGTCCTCTCCGCCGACCCCAAGGGCGGCAAGGTCATTGTGGAAGGCGTGAACGTGGCTTCCAAGCACAAGAAGCCCCGCCAGCAGGGCGAAGAGGGCGGCATCATCAAGATGTCCACCCCCATCTACGCCAGCAAGGTCATGCGCGTGTGCCCCAAGTGCAACAAGCCCACCAGAGCCGCATTCGGAACGGATAAGGACGGCAACAAGGTCCGTATCTGCAAGAAGTGCGGAGCAGAGATATAAGTAGAGAGGAGAGACTGGAATGCCCAGACTGAAGACAAGATACAAGGAAGAAGTCGCTCCTGCTCTCATGAAGAAGTTCGAGTACAAGAGCGTTATGCAGATCCCCCGCCTGGAGAAGATCGTCATCAACGTCGGCTGCGGCGACGCCCGCGACAACATGAAGGCGATCGAGGCTGTGGTGAAGGATATCACCGCCATCACCGGTCAGAAGGCCGTTGTCACCAAGGCGCGCAAGTCCGTGGCCAACTTCAAGCTCCGTGAGGGGATGCCCTGCGGCGTGAAGGTCACCCTGCGCCAGGACAAGATGTGGGAGTTCCTTGACAGGCTGCTGAACGTGGCCCTGCCCCGTGTCCGTGACTTCCGCGGTATCTCCGCCAACTCCTTCGACGGCCGCGGCAACTATGCCCTGGGCCTGAAGGAACAGCTCATTTTCCCCGAGATTGAGTACGACAAGATCGAGAAGATCCGCGGTATGGACATCGTGATATGCACCACCGCCCAGACCGACGAGGAGGCCCGCGAGCTTCTGGCTCAGCTCGGCGCCCCGTTCGTACAGGCGTAAGGAGGAACTGAAATGGCGAAAAAAGCTATGATCCTGAAGCAGCAGGCAGAGCAGAAGTACTCCACCCGCCGCTACAACCGCTGCAAGATCTGCGGCAGACCCCACGCGTATCTGCGGAACTACGGCATCTGCCGCATCTGCTTCCGCAACCTCGCCTACAAGGGCGAGATCCCCGGCGTGCGCAAGGCAAGCTGGTAAACAAGTGAAGATCTGTATTCGCCCGCGGGCGAATACAGATAACAAAACCAAGGCGCCGATGGCGAAAGGTCCTGCGTAATCGAAATATTAGGCAGGATACCTCGCCACGGAAACAGACAGAAGTCTGTAACTCTAACAAGGAGGTAATTTACTCATGCAGATCACGGATCCCATTGCCGATATGCTGACTCGCATCCGCAACGCCGGCACGGCAAAGCACGCAACCGTGGAAATCCCCGCGTCCAACATGAAGAAGGCCATTGCCGAGATCCTTCTCGACGAGGGCTACATCAAGAACTACCAGATCGTGAACGACGGTCTCCAGGGCATCATCAAGATCACCCTGAAGTACAACGGGAACGAGCGCGCCATCACCGGGCTGCGCCGCGTCTCCAAGCCTGGCCTGCGCGTATACGCCGGCTCCGACGAGCTGCCCCGCGTCCTGAAGGGCCTGGGCATCGCCATCATTTCGACATCCAAGGGCGTCATGACCGACAAGAAAGCCAGAGAGGCTCACGTCGGCGGCGAGGTCCTTGCGTTCGTGTGGTAAGGGGGTAAAGAGATGTCTAGAATCGGAAAGGCTCCCATTACCATCCCCGCGGGAGTGGAGATCAAGGTCGACGAGGCCAACGTGGTCACCGTCAAGGGTCCCAAGGGCGAGCTGTCCACCGCGATCAATCCCGCAATGAAGATCGACATCGACGCCGGTGTTCTCACCATCACGCGTCCGTCCGACGACAAGGAGCACCGCTCCCTCCACGGCCTGTCCCGCACCCTCATCAACAACATGGTGGTCGGCGTGACCGAGGGCTACAAGAAGGTCCTCGAGGTCAACGGCGTCGGCTACAGGGCCGCCAAGGAAGGCAACAAGCTCGTTATGAACCTCGGCTTCTCCCATCAGGTCTTCGTCGAGGAGGAGGGCGACATCACCATCGACGTGCCCAACCCCAACCAGATCGTCATCAACGGCATCGACAAGCAGCATGTGGGCCAGTTTGCGGCCGACGTCAGGGGCAAGAGGCCCCCGGAGCCCTATAAGGGCAAGGGCATCAAGTATGCCGACGAGGTCATCCGCCGCAAAGAAGGCAAGACCGGTGCGAAATAAAGGGAGGTGTGCCTAAATGATTAAAAGACCGGATACGAATGCTCAGCGCCTGAAAAGGCATAAAAGAGTCAGGGCGAAGGTCTCGGGCACGCCCGAGCGCCCCAGGCTCAACGTTTTCCGCAGCGAAAAGAACATCTACGCCCAGCTCATCGACGACGTAAACGGCGTGACCCTGTGCTCCGCCTCCTCCGTGGAGAAGGACTTCGGCGCTTCCGGCAGCAACAAGGAAGGCGCCCGCAAGGTCGGCAAGACCATCGCCGAGCGCGCTGTTGCCAAGGGCATCGAGAACGTGGTCTTCGACCGCGGCGGCTATGTGTACCACGGCCGCGTCATGGAGCTGGCCGAAGGCGCCCGCGAGGGCGGTCTCAAGTTTTAACGGAAGGAGGAAGCATCTATGGCTTACAACAACAACAGACGCGACAATCGCAGAAAAGAAGAAGAAGTGCAGCCTGAGTTCATCGAGAAGGTCGTTTCCCTGAACCGTGTTTCCAAAACCGTTAAGGGCGGCCGCATCTACAAGTTCGCGGCTCTCTGCGTCATCGGCGACGGCAAGGGCAGAGTCGGCTTCGGCCTCGGCAAAGCGGGCGAGGTCTCCGAGGCGATCCGCAAGGGCATCGACGACGCCAAGAAGAACATCGTCACCATCACCCTGTCCGGCACCACCATCCCCCATGAGGTCATCGGCGCTTTCGGCGCCGGCCGCGTGCTGCTGAAGCCGGCCCCCGCCGGTACCGGCGTTATCGCCGGCGGCGCAGTCCGCGCCGTGGTGGAGGCTGTCGGCATCTCCGATATCAGGACGAAGTGCCTGCGCTCCAACAACCCGCAGAACGTGGTCGCCGCCACGATGGAGGGACTCAAGTCCCTGCGTGACGCCGAGCAGGTCGCTAAGGTCCGCGGCAAGACCGCGGAAGAAGTGCAGGGTTAAGGGAGGAATAGGGCATGGCTAATCTGAAAATTAAGCTCGTGAAGAGCCTGAACGGCAGACATGCAAAGCATATTGCCACTGCGCAGTCCCTTGGCCTCAGGAAGATCGGCAGCGAGACTGTGCAGCCCGACAACCCGCAGACCAGAGGTAAGATCGCCCAGATCGGCTATCTCATCTCCGTAACCGAAGAGTAAGGAGGCGCAGGCTTATGAATTTACATGATCTTACTCCGGCCGCCGGCTCCACCCACGCTGGCAAGCGCAAGGGCAGAGGCCAGGGCACCGGTAACGGCAAGACCGCCGGACGCGGCCACAAGGGCCAGAAGGCCCGCAGCGGCGGCGGCGTCAGGGTCGGCTTCGAAGGCGGCCAGATGCCGCTGGCGAGGCGCGTGCCCAAGAGGGGCTTCCACAATATCTTTGCCAAGCCCCTGGAGGCCGTCAACGTCTCCGCTCTCGAGGCCTTTGAGGACAACGCCACCGTCGGCGCGGAAGAGCTCCTGGAGGCCGGCGTGATTTCCAAGTGCGTGAACGGCGTGAAGATCCTCGGCAACGGCACCATCAGCAAAAAGCTCACCGTGAAAGCGAACGCCTTCTCCGAGTCGGCCAAACAGAAAATTGAGGAGGCCGGCGGAAAGGCTGAGGTGATCTAAGTGTTCCAAACGATCCGCAACGCATGGAAGATCGAAGAGCTCCGGCGGAAGATCCTGTTCACGCTTTTTATCGTGCTGCTCTACCGCATCGGCAACTCTGTCCCGGTCCCATACGTAGATACAACGCTTTTGGGCGCGTACTTTGCCAACCTGCAGAACACGGTGCTCGGTCTGTACAACGTCATGTCCGGTAGCTCCTTCTCTCAGGCGACGATCTTTGCGCTCTCGATCCAGCCTTATATCAATGCCTCCATCATCATCCAGCTCCTCTGCATCGCGATCCCCGCGCTGGAGAGGCTGCAGAAGGACGGCGGCGAGGACGGCAAGAAAAAGCTGGAGCGGATCACCCGGTATTCCACCGTGTTCATCGGCCTTCTCCAGGGCTTCGCCTTCTATATCCTCATCAAAAACAACTCCCTGCTCACACCTGAAGGCAGCGGCATCTGGCCCGCGATCGTGATCATCCTCACCTTCACCGCCGGCTCCGCGCTGCTTATGTGGCTGGGCGAGCAGATCACCGAGTTCGGCATCGGAAACGGTATCTCCATCATCCTGTTCGTCAGCATCGTATCCCGTTTCCCGACCCAGATCGGCCAGATGATCAGCAACACTGTCCAGAACCCGGGCAAGTGGTGGATCTACACGCTCATGCTTATCGGCGCCCTGGCGATCATTGTGCTTATCGTCATCGTAACGAACGCGGAGCGGAGGATACCCATCCAGTACTCCAAGCGCGTCGTGGGACGCAAGATGTACGGCGGCCAGTCCACATTCCTCCCCATGAAGGTGAACATGTCCGGCGTGCTGCCCGTCATCTTCGCATCCTCCATCGCGTCCCTGCCCGCCACTGTCGCGGCTTTCGTGCCCAGGTGGTCCAACGGATGGTTCATCAAGTTCTTCGACACGGGGAACATCCCCTACATGGTCCTTTATTTCCTGCTGATCATCTTCTTCAGCTACTTCTATTCCACGATCCAGTTCAACCCCATCGAGATCGCGAACAACCTGAAGAAGAACGGCGGCTTCATCCCCGGCTTCCGCGCCGGAAGACCCACCAGCGAGTTCATCCAGAGGGTGCTCAACAAGATCACCCTGTTCGGCGCCATCTACCTGGCCATCGTCGCCATCGTCCCGCTGATCATCAGCTATGTCTCTCCCACGGCCCGGTCCTCCGGGATCTCCCTGGGCGGCACCTCGATCATCATCGTGATCGGCGTTGCGCTTGAGACAGTCAAGGCACTGGAGTCCCAGATGCTCATGCGTCACTACAAGGGATTCCTCGAGTAAGGAGATGAAAGGTATGAAGCTCATTCTTCTCGGCGCTCCGGGCGCCGGCAAGGGGACCCAGGCGGAGATCATCAGCAAAAAGCTGAATATCCCCACCATCTCCACAGGCAACATCCTTCGTGCCGCCGTGAAAAACGGCACTCCCGTGGGACTCAAGGCCAAGGAGTTCATGGATAAGGGCGCGCTGGTGCCGGATGAGGTCATCATCGGCATCATGAACGAGCGGCTGCAGGAGCCTGACTGCGCCGAGGGCTATATCCTGGACGGCATGCCCAGGACCATCGCCCAGGCCGAGGCGCTGGAGGCTGCGGGCATCGACATCGACGTGGCGCTCTCCATCGAGATCACCGACGCCGAGATCGAGGCGCGCATGACCGGGCGGCGGACCTGCACCACCTGCGGCGCCACGTATCACGTGGTCTCCAATCCTCCCAAAAAGGAAGGCGTGTGCGACATCTGCGGCGCCGAGCTCACCATCCGCAAGGACGACGAGCCCGAGACCGTGCGCAACCGGCTCAGCGTATATCACCGGGAGACAGAGCCTCTCAAGGACTTCTACAGGTCCAGGGGCAAGCTCAAACTGGTAGACAATCAGCCCACCATAGCCGATACTACCACCGTAATCTTCGAAACTCTGGGGATCTGAGCACATGATATCGCTTAAATCCCCCAGAGAGGTAAAGCTCATGCGCCGTGCGGGTAAAATTACCGCGGCAGCCCGTGCCATGGCCGGGAAAATGGTGACCGCCGGCGTGACAACCCGTGAAATAGACAGAGCAGTCAAAAGCTTCATCGAGTCCCAGGGAGCCGTCCCCACCTTTCTTGGGTACAACGGTTATCCCGCCAGCGTCTGCATCTCGGTCAACGAGGAGCTGATCCACGGGATCCCCGGCAAGCGGGTCCTGCGGGACGGCGACGTCGTCAGCATCGACGTAGGCGCCACAAAGGACGGATTCGTTGGCGACTGCGCGGCCACCTTCATCGTCGGAAACGGCACCGAGGCGGCCAGGAAGCTCGTGGAAGTTACCCGCCAGAGCTTCTTTGAGGGGATCAAGTACGCCCGCGAGGGATACCGGGTCTCCGACATATCCCACGCTGTACAGCAGTTTGTAGAGGCCAACGGCTTCTCCGTCTGCCGCGAATACGTCGGTCACGGCGTAGGCGCGAAGATGCATGAAGAGCCGGAGGTGCCCAACTACGGACCGGCCGGTCATGGCCCGCGGCTCGTCCGCGGCATGACAATCGCGGTGGAGCCCATGGTTAACATGGGCGCCGCGGCGATCCGGGTGCTGGACGATGGCTGGACAGTCGTTACGCAGGACGGAAAGCCGGCGGCGCACTATGAGAACACCATTCTCATAACCGACGGCGATCCCGAGATCCTGACGGTATCCGAGGAGTACCTATGAGAGTGCGTCTATCGGATATCGTGATCTCAAAGAACGGCCGCGACATGGGGAAAAAGTTCTTCGTGGTGAATACCGAGGAGGATTACGTTTTCCTGGCCGACGGCAAGGGGCGCAGGCTGGAGCGGCCTAAGAGGAAGAAGCGCATGCACGTGTCCTTCCTTACGGAGAGCGACAGCCGCGCTGCGAGGAAGCTGCGTGACGGCGAAAGAGTCACGAACAGCGAAATAAGAAGAGCGCTGGCGGAACATGAAGCAGCGCAGTTCGGAGAAACGGGAGGTATGTAAACTTGGCAAAGGACGACATGATCGAGCTGGAGGGCACGGTGATTGAATCGCTGCCTAATACGATGTTCCAGGTTGATATCGGCAACGGCCACACCATCCTGGCGCATATCTCCGGTAAGCTCCGGATGAATTTTATCCGAATCCTGCCCGGCGACAAGGTCACGGTGCAGATGTCACCCTATGATCTGACGCGCGGCAGGATCACCTGGCGTAGTAAATAGGAGGTTTTCATTATGAAGGTAAGACCGTCCGTGAAGCCCATGTGCGAGAAGTGCAAGGTCATCAAGCGCAAGGGCAAGGTAATGGTTATCTGCGAGAATCCCAAGCATAAGCAGAGACAGGGCTGAGCAGATCGTTATTCTAACGAAAGGAATGATTGACAAGTATGGCACGTATTTCCGGCGTTGACCTGCCCAAAGACAAGAGGATCGAAATCGGCCTTACCTATGTCTACGGCATAGGCAGAACGAGCGCGAAGAAGATCCTTGAAGAGACCGGCATCAATCCCGACACGAGAGTCAAGGACCTCACCGAGGCGGAAGAGGCCAAGCTCCGTGAATGCATAGACAAGGGCTATATGGTGGAAGGCGATCTGCGCCGCACCGTCGCTCTGGACATCAAGCGCCTGACTGAGATCGGCAGCTATCGCGGCACGCGCCACAGAAGGGGCCTGCCCGTCCGCGGCCAGCGCAGCAAGACGAACGCCCGCACCCGCAAGGGTCCGAAGCGCACCATCGCCAACAAAAAGAAGTAAGGGAGTGAGTTGTAATGGCAGCACCTAAAGGCAAGAAGGTCAGAACCAGACGCCGCGAGCGTAAGAACATCGAAAAGGGCGCAGTGCATATCAGCTCGTCCTTCAACAATACCATGGTGACGATCACCGACGTCGCCGGCAACGCCATTTCCTGGGCATCCTCCGGAGGCATGGGCTTCCGCGGAAGCAGAAAGTCTACCCCCTTTGCCGCGCAGACCGCGGCGGAGACCGCCGCGAAGGCGGCCATGGAGCACGGGCTCAAGACGGTCGAGGTCTTTGTCAAGGGCCCCGGCGCCGGACGTGAGGCCGCGATCCGCGCCCTGCAGTCCGCAGGCCTGGAGGTCACGATGATCAAGGACGTGACCCCCATCCCCCACAACGGCTGCCGTCCGCCCAAGCGCCGCAGAGTTTAAGAGGAGGAGACAGTTATGGCAAAAAACATGCAGCCTATTGTCAAGCGTTGCAGAGAGCTTGATATTTCTCCCGCCGTCATGGGCTATACCTATAAGTCCAAGAGAGAGTCCACCCGCAATCCCAAGGCTCAGGTCCGCAGGAAGCAGAGCGAATACGGAAGCCAGCTCAGGGAGAAGCAGAAGGTCAAGTTCATCTACGGCATCCTGGAGAAGCAGTTCCACATGTATTATGAGAAGGCCGTTAAGGCCAAGGGGATCACCGGCGAAGTCCTGCTGACCACCATCGAGCGTCGGCTGGACAATGTGGTGTTCCGCCTCGGTTTTGCGATGACCCGCCGCGAGGCGCGTCAGGCCGTGACCCACGGGCACTTCCTCGTGAACGGCAAGAAGGTCAACATCCCCTCCTATCTGGTCTCCGCGGGCGACGTGATCGAGGTCCGGGAGAAGAGCCGCAGCTCCGTCATGTTCAAGCGGCTCACCGGCGAGGATGCGCCGATCTTCACCGTTCCTGAGTGGCTGACCAGGGACATCCAGAACTACAAGGGCACCGTGACAAGACTTCCGATCAGAGAAGACATCGACTTCCCCGTCGAAGAGCACCTTATCGTCGAGCTGTATTCAAAATAACTTCCTAGCCCTCATTGATTGGATAGCTGACATAATTAGGCGCCCTCCGGCGCCAGAAAAAAAGGAGGGTTTATATGGTAGAAATTGAAAGACCGCGCATCGAGTGCGTAGAAACGCCGGAAGGCGATTCTTACGGCAAGTATGTTGTCGAGCCCCTGGAGCGCGGTTACGGTACGACTCTGGGAAACGCCCTTCGAAGGATACTCTTATCATCCCTGCCCGGCACTGCCGTCACCACTGTGCGGATCGCCGGAATCCAGCATGAATTTTCCACGATCCCCGGCGTCAAGGAGGACGTGACGGAGATCATACTCAATATCAAGGGCATCATCGCCAGGCTCCACTGCACGGGCACCAAAACCGTGTACATCGAGGCCACCGGCGAGGGCGAGGTCACCGCGGGCGACATCAAGGCGGACGGTGAGGTGGAGATCCTCAACCCCGAGCGCCACATCGCCACCCTGGGGCCGGACGCCTCCCTGAACATTGAGATGACACTCAGCCACGGCCGCGGCTATGTCCCTGCGGAGCGCAACAAGCTCCAGCAGCCGATCATAGGAGTCATCCCCATCGACTCGATCTATACGCCCGTTCTGAAGGTCAACTACACGGTGGAGAATACCCGTGTGGGCAACATGACCGACTATGACAAGCTTACCCTGGAGGTTTGGACAGACAAGACGATCTCCGCGCGGGACGCGGTTTCCCTCGGCGCGAAGATCCTCTGCGACCACTTCGAGCTGTTTACCGACCTCTCGGAATCCATAAGCAGCAAGTCCACCGTCGTCGAGAAAGCGGAGACCCAGCGCGACAAGGTGCTGGAGATGACCATCGAGGAGCTTGACCTGTCAGTCCGCAGCTTCAACTGCCTCAAGCGCGCGAACATCAACACGGTGGAGGATCTGATCTCCAAGACCGAGGAAGAGATGATCAAGGTGCGCAACCTGGGCCGCAAGTCCCTGGAGGAGGTCGTCCACAAGCTGGCCATGATGGGACTTTCCCTCACGAGCGACGACAACAACAACTAATCACTCTGTAAAGGAGGAGGACAATATGCCTGGAACTCGTAAGCTCGGCAAGCAGACCGATCAGCGCATGGCCATGCTCCGGCAGCAGGTCACGGACTTCCTGGACAAGGGAAGGATGGAGACCACGGTCACCCGTGCGAAGGAGATCGCTCCGCTGGCTGAGAAGATGATCGGCCTCGGCAAGAAGAATACCCTCGCCTCCCGTCGTCAGGCTCTGGCGTTCATCACCAGAGAGGACGTGGTGACGAAGACGTTCTCCGAGCTGGCCACCAAGTATGCTGAGCGCAACGGCGGCTATACCCGCATCACCCGCATCGGCCCCCGCCGCGGCGACGCCGCTGAGATGGCGGTCGTCGAGCTGGTGTAAGACCGCTTCGGCACAGTTCACCTGAATAAAGCACCTCTCTTTGGGCCATACTGCCCGAAGAGAGGTGTTTTGCTTTGAAGATTTCTAATGAGGAGTACGCGCAGTTGGTGAAGGCGCGGTCGCCGAACTCACCGCTGTGGAAGGATATGCTCCGCGCCTTTGCGGCAGGCGGGCTCATCTGCTGTGTGGGCCAGGCGCTGACGGCGCTGTTCGGCTCCCTTGGCCTGGGGAAGGAGGACGCCTCCGCCGCCGTGTCGGTCACCATGGTGTTCCTCGGCGTGGCGCTGACGGCCCTGGGCGTGTATGACAGGATCGCCAAATTCGCAGGAGCCGGCACCCTGGTGCCCATCACCGGATTTGCCAACTCCGTCTCTTCCCCGGCCATGGAGTTCAAGGCGGAAGGGTATATCGCCGGCCTCGCCGCAAAGATGTTCGTCATAGCCGGACCGGTGATCGTCTACGGCGTCACCGCCAGCATCGTGTACGGGCTCGTACTGTGTGCTGCGGGGTAGGGTGATCATTCACTGTTCCCGGCGGGTGATGGGGACCGTTTCCGTATCAGCAGTATCCCGAACACGACTGCCGCGACAGAAATCAGCTGTGACAGAGAAAACGGACCGATAAAGCCCCTGTATCCATCCCCGCGGTAGAATTCCAGAAGGAACCGCGCTGCGCCGTAAATCAGTGTATAGAGTCCCAGAGACACGCGCCCGCCAAGGCTCCGGGAGTATTTTGCGGCAAGTCCAAAAAGGAGGAATTCAACGGATGCCTCAATAAGCTGGACCGGCACCAGCGGAACATGGTTCGGCGCATATTCCGAGATATGAAAGGCGATGCCGAGGCCGGAATCCGTTGGCCGCCCAAAGCAGCAGCCCATACAAAAACAGCCGATCCTCCCAAAAGCATGTATCAGAGGAAAGGTGGGCAGCATGCGTTCCGCCATGACGGGAAAGCTGATATGGCAGATCCGGCAATGCAGCCACAGGGCACAATAACTGCCGATCATTCCCCCATAAAAGACGAAGCCTGCGTATATGTATGTGTTGAGGAAGGCGTCGGTTGCCGATACGACGAATGGCAGATCATGAAGAAATTCACTCAGTACAGTGAACAGATACAGCAGCTTTGCCCCGATCGCGGCGCCGAGAAGAGAATAGACAAAAGCCAATTCGATGTCCGCTTCCAGTTCTTTCTCTTTTCGCGCGTTCAGCTTCAGATACATAACTGCAAAGAGTACGCCCGTGACAGCACAAATGCCATACATGGGAATCGTTTTGCCGAAAACACGGAGATATGGAAACATAGATCACCTCAGGAAACAGCGATCCCGCCGCACGACCGCGGCGGGATCACGAAGTGGAGCGCTAATTCATGCTGTCGGCGACAGCCTTGAGACCGGATGCGCAGGCAACACACGCAACAAACGCGACCGCGCCGCCGACCAGGCCGATGATCGAAAGGACAAGGCCGGCTGTGCGTACCCCGCCGTCGAAGCCCTTCTTTTTTGCGCTTGACGCAAGAATGATCCCGATTATGCCGAGGACGACAGATATGATCGCTGAATAACCGAAGAACCACAGCGCGACCGCGATAATGCCCAGCACCAGGCTGGCGATGGCTAAGCCTTTCCCGGGTATTTTTTCATTTTCCATATTTTCTCACCCTTCTCTTTACGTCGAAAGCGGATACTGACGGCAACAGTATAGATAATATTTATCTAAAAGTCAATAGATAAATATTATCTATACTATAGTTCGGGTATCATCGTTGGAGCGGGGTGGTGCCAAAAGTGAAGAACAGGATCAAAGACCTGCGGGAGGATCACGACCTCACCCAACAGCAGCTCGCTGACGCCATCGGCATTACTCAACGCAAATACAGTTATATCGAAACGGGTACTCAGCAACTCACAGATGAACTGCTTGTCCGTCTTGCGGATTATTACCGTGTGAGCATCGATTATTTGCTCCTGCAGACGGATGACCCGCGGAGATACCGGCGCAGAAAGCAAACCAAGTCCAAATAAATCCGCTCCCTCGCGCGCAGATTGCGGCGGGGGAGCGGTTAGTTTACATAATATTTAACTGAGATCCCGTGACTGCCTAAATATGTGTCAGACTGTAAGCTCTCTCGGTCGGCCGTCCGATTCATTCATCCGATGACGGGGAACCTCAGGATGGCCTTGAACAGGTCGCCGTCGATGGCCAGCTCCAGGGTGCCGTTCTGGAGCTCTGTGAGGCTCCTGGCAATGGAGAGACCCAGGCCGTTCCCCTCCTCGTGGCGGGAGGCGTCCCCCCGTACGAACCGATCCAACAGCTCCTCCGGCGACACGTTCAGGGCGGAGCGGGAGACGTTCTTGAAGGTGATCACGGCGCTGCCCTCCCGCTCCTCCAGGGAGAGGTAGACCCGCGTGCCGGGCTGGGCGTATTTGCAGATGTTGCCCAGCAGGTTGTCGAAAACCCGCCAGAGACGCCTGCCGTCCGCCATGATCGCCACCGGCTTTTCCGGGAGCTGAGTGATGAGCTCCAGCTCCGCCTTTTTGAGCCGATCCCCGTACTCCGCCGCCGCCTGGGTGATGAACACGCCGGCGCTGCAGGGCTCCGGGACCACGTCCAGACTGCCCGCGGAGGCCTTGGATGCCTCGATCAGGTCGTCGATGAGCCGCTTGAGCCGCGCAGACTGGCGGGTGAGCACCTGCGCGTAGGAGGTGATCTTCTCGTTTTCGCAGGGCTCCTTCGCGATCAGGTCGGAGTAGTTGATGATGGAGGTGAGGGGCGTTTTGATGTCGTGGGATACGTTGGTGATGAGCTCGGTCTTGAGCCGTTCGCTCCGCAGACGCTCCTCCACGGCGGCGTTCATGCCCTCCCCGATGCGGTTCAGATCCTCCCCATGGCGGCGAAAGTCCCAGAGCATGCCCTTCGTATCCACCTGATGATCCAGATCACCGGC
Organism: Oscillospiraceae bacterium; assembly: GCA_017515345.1. Classification (GTDB taxonomy): domain Bacteria; phylum Bacillota; class Clostridia; order Oscillospirales; family Oscillospiraceae; genus RGIG5705. Next base: position 107,609 of record JAFWFZ010000028.1, read on the forward strand.
GGCCAGGGCCTGCGCGCCCTTCTGGAGCCTCCGCAGGGTGAGAGCGATGTACGCAACGAGGATGAACAGGAGAATAAGCTCAATGATCAGGAAGGCGAAGCATAGGTCAGGGTCGTGCAGATTGGTCCCGATGACCAGGAGATTGATAAAGCACAGCGCCAGATAAGCCAGCAGCGTACGGAAGATGAGCGGCACCCCCCGCAGGAGGGACAGGAGGAAGCGGAGGAGCCTTTTGAGTAACCTGCCGAGGAAGCACAGGATGCGCCAGAGGAGCTTCAGGAGCCGCCAGATCACCGTATTGGTGAGCAGTGTCCGGCCCTTGATCCTGGCCGAGGCGCTCATGGAGAGACCGCCGAACACATTGAGCCCCAGGAACAGCGACGCCGCGATGACGGCAGCGGTCAGTGATGGGTGGCTGAAGTTTATCGCATGATCTATTATGAACCAGATTACCAGCAGGGCCAGGATGATGACCGCGGCCAATATAAGGTCAAAGGGGACGGCGTACAGCGGGCCGGGATGGAGCTCCTCATCCTCCGGCCGCCTGCCGGAGACGCACAGGAGCGTCACATAGCAGACCACTGCCAGAATCAGCATGAGCAGCCCCAGGGGATACACGGCGATGCGCAGGGCGTAAAGGGCGCCGATCAGCCGTCCCATCAGGGCGAAAGCATCGCCGGCCTTCAGACTGCTGTCAATATAGGAGCGGAAGACGAAGGCCACATTCTCCTCGTCGGAGGGGGAGCCGTAATAGTATTCTTCGTTCCACTCGCCGAACCCCACGCCGTAGGTGTGGGTGTAGGTCCAGGTCTCGTTCCCGGTAATGCCCTCGCTCATGGCGATGGTTTTGCCCTCCGGATCGGTGAGGATGAAGCGAAAGTTTGAGCCCTTGTTGGGCCACAGGACGGGGGCGCCGTTATACCGGGCACGGGCTGCACTGAGGATGGGAGCCTCTATATCGTACACAACGGACTCCAGCGTATCCTCCAGCAGCACCGCCTTCGGCGTGGTGTAGATGTTTGCCTCCCACATGATGATAGCGCCAAGCACGCACAGGACAGCTGCTGCGACGGAGAGGACGAACAGGATAAACGATATCGTCTTGCCGGGCACGGTGCGGAGATACTGTCTCATTGTTTGCCTCCTTTGTCGATCTTATAGCCCTGGCCCCAGACGACCTTGATGTAGCGGGGATCGGCGGGATCGATCTCCAGCTTTTCCCGCAGGTGCCGGATGTGCACGGCCACCGTGTTCTCGCTGCCGTAGGGCGCCTCGTTCCACACCAGGCGGTAAATGTCTTTGGGGGCAAAAACGCGGCCGGGGTTCTGCATGAGCAGGCGGAGGATGTCATATTCCGTGGGCGTCAGGGCGACCTCCTCCCCGTCCAGGGTCACGCGTTTTTCCGCGTCGTCCAGCTCAATGCCCCCGATGGCGAGGGCGCCCGGACGGACCTTGCCGCTGCCGAGCTGCATATACCGCCGGAGCTGGGAGTTGACCCGGGCGGCCACCTCCACCGGATTGAAGGGCTTTGTGATGTAGTCGTCGGCGCCCACGTTCAGGCCAAGGATCTTGTCCGTGTCCTCGCTCTTCGCGGTGAGGAGGATCACAGGCACGTTGCTGCGCTCCCGGATGCGGGCCATGGCGGAGATCCCGTCCAGCTCGGGCATCATGATGTCCAGCAGCACCAGGTGGATATCCTCTTTTCCGATGACCTCCAGCGCCTCCAGCCCGTTGTGGGCCTCAAAGAGCCGGTAATTGCCGTTTGCGAGGTATATTTTCAGGGCGTTGACGATGTCCTGCTCGTCGTCGCAGATAAGGATATTGTACATGGCTGCCCCCCGTGACTCTTGATAGTGCCGTTAGAATGGACCGTCGATGGCGAAAGCTCTTCGGCCGTTCCCGCCATCCGATCATCATTATAAGCGCGTGACGTTTAAATTGAAAGCCGGAAACCCATTAAGAAATCATTAAGTTGTGAATGAGAATATGAGGAATTTGCATGAGCCGTGCGTCAAAGGCTCTTTCCTTCCGCCGCACGACTGTGGTAAACTGATACTATGAAGCGATCCCGCGATCCGCGGGGCAGACGCGCGATCCGCGGTCTGACAGGAATCAGAAATCAGGAGGGGACTATGTATACGCTGAAGCCCATCACCGAGCGCGTGGCGAAAATGCGCGCAAAATACCGCGATACGAAGCCGGAGATCTGCATCTCCCGCTATAAACTCATCACCGAGTTCTACCTGGAGCATCCGGAGCTCACCGGCATCCTCAAGCGGGCGAAGAACTTCCACAACATCTGCGAGCATATCGCCATCCGCGTGGACGAGGGGGAGATCATCGTCGGCGCCCAGTCCTCCAAGTTCAGGGCCACCGCCGTCTATCCGGAAAACTCCATCAGCTGGCTGCTGGATGAGCTCAGGAGCGGCCTCATGTGGACCAGGGACGCCGACCCCTACATCATCTCCGAGGAGGATAAGAACTATATCCTGGAGACCGGCGACTTCTGGCTCAAGGAGTGCATGAGCGGCAAGACAGACGCCTATACCCTGGACGGGTTCTTTGAGCACGTGGGCAGCGGCGTCACCATGTTCAGCGGGAAGGGCCAGTGCCAGTCCCCGGTGGGGCATTTCTGCGCAGGTTACGATACCGCCATCCACAAGGGCTTCGGCGCCATCAAGGCCGAGGCCGACGAGAAGATGAAAAAGCTGGAGGAGGACGGCGTGTTCGGCACCTCCATCGAGCAGTACAATTTCTACCGGGCAGTCTCCATCGTCTGCGACGGCATGATCCTTCTGACAAAACGCTATGCAAAGCTGGTGGAGAGCCTGGAGGAGAAGGAGACCGATCCCGTGCGGAAGGCGGAGCTCCGCATGATGGCGGACACCCTCAACTGGGTCATGGAGAAGCCCGCCCGCAGCTTCGTGGAGGCGGTGCAGGTCATCTTCATGTATCAGACCTGCATGTGCCTGGACGCCTGCCTCCACGGCATCAGCTACGGCCGTATCGACCAGTATCTGGGCGAGTTTTACGAGCGGGACATTCAAAACGGCACCCTGACCCCGGAATACGCCCAGGAGATCATGGATCTGTTCTATCTGAAGGTGGCCGAGATGAACAAGCTGTGGAGCTACGGCGCCACCAAATCCTCCGGCGGATATTCCTCCGGCCAGCTCATGACCCTCGGCGGCGTGAAGAAGGACGGCACCGACGCCACGAATCCCGTCACCTACATGATGCTGCAGACGGCCGGCCGCCTGGTGCTCCACGATCCCCCGCAGGCCCTCCGCATCCACAAGGGGACGCCGAAGGAGCTGTGGGAGGCCGCCATCGAGACCACGAAGATCTCCGGCGGCGTACCGAGCTTTGAGAGCGATGACGCCATCATCCCCGCTCTCATGAGCCGTGGCCTGCCCCTGGAGTCTGCCCGGAACTACTGCCTCATCGGCTGTGTGGAGCCCTCCGGCTGCGGCGACGAGTGGCCTGCCTGCGGCGGCACCGGGACAGAAAGTTATGTAAACCTGGTCAACATGCTCATGCTGGGCATCAACGACGGTTTCAACTCCATGCCCGGGCGATACGGCCAGCCGCCCGTGGATCACCGGGTGGGCGTCGCCACCGGAAAGCTCTGCGATATGACGAGCTTCGAGCAGGTGAAGGAGGCCTATGTGAAGCAGTGCCTCTTCTTCACAAAGTGGCACGCCAGCTGCATCAACTCCTTCGAGTATGTGGCGCGGGAGACGCTGCCCCTGCCTGTGGTGTCCGCCACGGTGGACGGCTGCATGGAGAAGGGGAAGGACGTGATGTACGGCGGCGCCAGATACAATTCCACCGGTATTGCCGGTGTGGGTATCGGCAACGTGGCCGACTGCCTGGGCATCATCCGGCATCTGTGCTTTGAAACGAAGAGGTGCACGCCAAAGGAGCTGTATGACGCGCTCCAGGCCAACTGGGAGGGGTATGAGGACCTGCGTGCCTATATCCGCAACGACGCGCCCCGCTACGGCAACGGCATCCGGGAGATCGACGAGCTGGCGGGCTGGGCCTCCGATGTGTTTGCCAACGCCGTGAACTCCTACACGGGACCCAGGGGCCGGTTCTCCGCCGGGCTCTATCCCGTTACCACCAATGTGATCTTCGGCGCCATGACTCCCGCCACACCGGACGGCCGCTATCGCGGCGAACCGCTGGCGGACGGGATCTCCCCGGTACAGCAGATGGATACCAACGGCCCCACCGCCGTCCTGGTCTCCGTCGCCACCATCGACCAGAAGAAGTACCCCAACGGCACGCTGCTGAACATGAAGTTTTCCCCCTCCTGCCTGAATGGAGAGGACGGCGTCACCAAGCTGACCCAGCTCATTCAGACCTATTTCGATATGGGCGGCATGGAGGTGCAGATCAACGTGGTCTCCGCCGATACCCTGAAGGACGCCCAGAAGAACCCCGGCGATTACAAGGATCTCATCGTCCGGGTCGCGGGCTTTTCGGTGTACTTTGTGGAGCTCCATCTGGAGAGCCAGAACGATCTCATCAGCCGCACGGAGCTGAATCTGTGAATACGGAGCGGAGGCGGGCAGTCGCCGCCCCGCCCTGATGAACCGGTCCCCCGGGCGCGCACGGCGCGTCCGGGGGCTCTCTGTTTTCAAAAGGACTGTTCTATGCAGCGGTTCCTGCATTTTTTCGCCGGAATCCCTTGTGTTCAGCGCATTATTTTGATATAATTATTTAATACTGAAAATGGGATTAGTATAGACGAAAGAGAGTAAAAGTATGAAGTTTGAGAAGTGGGAAGTCGCCGGATATGACCGTGACCGGGCAGCCGCCATGTGCCGGGAGGGGATCAATCCGCTGGTAGCCCTGGTGATGGCGTCCCGGGGTACTGTGACAGCGGCGGAGACACGGGAATATCTCCGCTGCGACGCCGGCCTCCTCTGCGATCCCATGCTTCTCAGGGATATGGAGGCCGCGGCGGCGCGGGTCCGTGCGGCCATCGAGCACGGCGAGCACACGGCGGTCTACGGCGATTACGACGTGGACGGGATGACGGCGAGCTGCCTGGTGGCGGATTACCTGCGGGAGCGGGGGCTCACCTGCGATATTTATATTCCCGGCCGCATCGATGAGGGATACGGCGTCAACCGTCCCGCTCTGGATGAGCTGAAGCGCAAGGGCGTGACCCTTGTGATCACCGTGGACTGCGGCATCACCGCGGTGGAGGAGGCGGAATATGCCGCCGGGCTGGGGATGGACATGGTCATCACCGACCACCACGAGTGCGGATCGGAGCTGCCTGCGGCGGCGGCCGTGGTGGACCCCAAGCGGCCGGACTGCCCCTACCCCAACAAGGCTCTGGCGGGCGTAGGCGTTGGCTTCAAGCTCATATGCGCCGTGGAGGGACCGGAAAAGCTCCCCGAGCTGCTGGAGCGCTACGCCGATCTGGTGGCCATGGGTACGGTGGCCGATGTGATGAGCATGCGCGGTGAAAACCGCGCCCTGGTGAGTATCGGTCTCCGGCGTCTGAATGAGAATAAGCGGCCCGGCATCCGCAGCCTCATGGAGCAGGCCGGGCTTGGAGACAGGGAGATCACCTCCGGCACCATCGGCTTCAACCTGGCCCCGCGGCTCAACGCCGCCGGCCGGATGAGCCGCACCGGGCTTACGGTGGAGCTGCTGCTCACCCGCTCCGCCGTCGAGGCGGACGCCCTTGCCGCGGAGCTCAATACGCTGAACAACGAGCGGCGCGCCATCGAGACCGGGATCATGGAGGAAGCGCTTGCCATGCTGGGCGACGAGGCGATCCGCGGTCCCATCGTCCTGGCGAGGGAGGACTGGTTCCAGGGGGTTCTGGGCATCGTGGCCACGCGGCTGGCGGAAAAGTACTTCGTGCCGGTGATCCTCATCTCCACCGGCTCGGGGGAGGGACGCGGCTCCTGCCGCTCCTTCGGAGGATTCCCCATCTACGAGGCGCTCCATTCCTGCGCCGACCTGCTGACGAGCTTCGGCGGCCATGAGATGGCGGCAGGCCTCACCATCCCGTCGGAAAACATCGGCGAGCTGCGCCGGCGTTTCCATGAATTCTACCACAGCCATGTGGACCATAAACCGGTGCCGACCCTGAAGCTGGATTTCGAGATGCTGAAGCCCCGGCTCCTGTCCTTTGAGAATGTGACGGCGCTCCGCTGCATGGAGCCTTACGGCAACGGCAATATGGCGCCCATGATCTGCATGAAGGGGGCGAAGCTGGCTTCCCTGAGCGGAGTCGGCAACGGCGTGCATACCAAGGTCCGCCTCATCAAATCGGGGGAGAGCTTTGACGGGATCTTCTTCTGCCGCCCGCCGGAGGAGCTGACTGTGGAGGTTGGCGACCTGGTGGACGCGGCGTTTGAGGTCCAGATCAATCAGTTCAGAGGAAGAAAAAGCGTGCAGCTTCTGCTGTCCGATCTGCGGAAGCACGTGGAGTGATTCTTATGGATGACAGTTCCACCGTCATCGAGATGTTTGAGGATCTCGAGCAGACGATAATCGAAAACAATCCGTCGGCAGATATGGAGAGGATCTGCGGCGCCTATGAGTATGCCCGCGCCGCCCACGGGGAACAGCGGCGGAAGGACGGGTCACTTTACATCACGCATCCCCTGGCCACGGCCAAAATCATTGCGGAGATGGGCCTGGATGAGGAATCCATCATGGCCGGGCTGCTGCACGACGTGATCGAGGATACCGGCGTCACCCACGAGGAGGTGGCGAAGCGATTCGGCAGCGACGTGGCCGAGATCGTGGAGGGCGTCACCAAGCTCTCCCGCATTCCCTTCTCCAGCAAGGAGGAGGAGCAGATGGAGAATCTGCGCAAGATGCTGCTGGCCATGGCGAAGGACATCCGCGTTATCCTCATCAAGATCGCGGACCGGCTCCACAATATGCGCACCATGGAGTACCAGTCCGCGGAAAAGCAGCGGGAGAAGGCGCTGGAGACCATGGAGATCTACGCCCCCCTGGCCCACCGGCTGGGCATGCAGAAGATCAAGTGGGAGCTGGAGGATCTGTCCATCCTCTACCTGGACCCCATCGCCTACGCGGAGATCGAGGCCGGGCTCAACAAACGCATGGCCGACAACGCCGAATTCTTTGAGAATATCCAGAAACGCATCACCGCCCGGCTGCGGGAGAACGGCATCGGCTGCATGGTCTACGGCCGCATCAAGCATATCTACAGCATTTACCGGAAGATGTACACCCAGAACAAGGAATTCTCCGAGGTGATGGACCTGTTCGCCTTCCGGGTGATCGTAAGCGACATCGCGGACTGCTACAACGTGCTGGGGCATATCCACGATATGTTCAAGCCTATCCCCGGCCACTTCAAGGACTATATCGGCACGCCGAAGCCCAACGGCTACCAGAGCCTTCACACCACGGTCATCGGCGGGGAGGGCATCCCCTTTGAGGTGCAGATCCGCACCTGGGAGATGCACCACACGGCGGAGTACGGCATTGCCGCCCACTGGAAATACAAGGAAGGGATCACGGGCAAATTCTCCGGGGAGGAGAAGTTCACCTGGGTCCGGCGGCTGCTGGAATCCCAGCAGGACAGCGACGCCCAGGACTTTTTCCAGGCGCTGCGCACGGACATGTTCTCCGACGAGGTGTTCGTGTTCACGCCCCGGGGCGATGTGGTGAACCTGCCCGCGGGCTCCACGCCCATCGACTTCGCCTACAACATCCACTCCGAGATCGGCAACCACATGAACTGCGCCATCGTCAACGGCAGGATCGTCCCCTTTACCCATATCCTGCAGAACGGCGATATCGTGGAGGTGCAGACCTCCAAGGCGGCCAAGGGCCCCAGCCGCGACTGGCTGAATATCGTCAAGAGCTCCGAGGCGCGAAACAAGATCCGCCAGTGGTTCAAGAAGGAACGGCGGGAGGAGAACATCGCCCACGGCAGATCCGCCTTCGAGGCGGAGATGCGGCGGGAATTCACCACCCTGCCGGACATCACCAAGGAGGACGTCCTGCCAAGGATCCTGAAAAAGCTGGCATTTCCGACGCTGGACGAGATGTACGCCGCCATCGGCTACGGCGGCCTGTCCGCCCAGAAGGCGGTCAACCGTATCAAGGACGAGCTGCGCACAGCGGAGAAGGCCCGCAAAAAGGATGAGGCGGATCAGGACCAGGTCATCCATCTGGTGCACCGGTCCAAGCCCATCCATGGCGTCATGGTGGAGGGGCTGGACAACTGCCTCGTCAAATTCGCCCGCTGCTGCACCCCCGTGCCGGGGGATGAGGTGGCCGGCTTCATCACCAGGGGCTACGGCGTTTCCGTGCACCGGAAGGATTGCCCCAACTATATCAAGGCTGTCACCGATCCCCGGGAGGCGGGGCGCTGGGTCCGGGTCAACTGGGCGAACAGCGATTCCGACGTGTATCAGACCGGACTCTATATCGTCGCCAGGGAGCGCTCCGGCGTCGTCATGGATATCGTCACGGTGCTGAGCTCCCTGAAGATCAAGCTGGTCAACTTCACCAGCAAAAACGCCGATGGCGCCATACGGGCCTCCCTGACGCTGGAGGTCAGAACGAAAAACGAGCTGGACGCCGCTCTGGCACGGCTTGCGGCTATCTCCGGCGTCACCGAGCTCAGCCGGAACGCCGGGTAGGAGAAGCCATGAGAGCAGTCGTCACAAGAGTCACCTCTGCCTCCGTCGTCATCGACGGGGAGACGGTGGGAAAGATTGGAAACGGGTTCCTGGTGCTGCTGGGCGTCAGGACCGATGATACACAGGCGCAGGCAAAGCGGCTTGCGGACAAGGTCTGCGGTCTGCGGGTATTTGAGGATGAGAACGGAAAGATGAACCGGAACCTGGCCTCTGTGGGAGGGGAGCTCCTGATCGTGTCCCAGTTCACCCTCTATGCAGACTGCCGCAGCCGCCGCCCCGGCTTCACCCGCGCTGCGCGGCCGGAGACGGCGGTACCCCTGTACGAGCTGTTTATCGAAGAGTGCCGCGGCAGAGGCTTTCATACGGAGACAGGGCGCTTCGGGGCGGTGATGCAGGTGAGCTCCGTAAACGACGGGCCGGTAACGCTCATCCTGGACACGGACGAGCTGTAACAGAATGGGAGGACAGACTATGCTGATCAAAAACCTTGTGGTGGGGAATCTCGCCACCAACTGCTATATCGTCACCGATGAGAGCACGATGAAGTGCGCCGTGATCGACCCCGGGTCCGACTCCAACGAGATCCTGGGTTACATCGAGGAGAACGGGCTCCATCCGGAGGCGATCCTCATTACCCACGGCCATTTTGACCACGTGACCGCCGTCCCCGCCGTCAGGGAGGAGACCGGCGCGCCGGTCTACATCAACGAGAAGGACGCTTACACCGGCGGGCGCTTCGACCACGCCCGGTTCCAGGCTGATGAGAACACCCGCTATTACGCCGACGGGGACAAGGTGCAGGTGGGCGGCCTGACCTTTGAGGTCATCGAGACGCCGGGACACTCCCGGGGCTCTGTGACGCTCAAATGCGAGAACGTCCTTTTCACCGGCGATACTTTGTTCCGGGACAGCGTGGGCAGGACGGACCTGGAGGGCGGCGACATGCGTGAGCTGCTGCGCTCCATCCTCAGGCTCTACGACCTGGAGGGGGACTATGAGGTCTATCCCGGGCATATGGAGGCCTCCAGCCTGGAGCGGGAGCGCCGTTTCAACTACTACATGACCTACGCCGACAGGGAGTTCCGCGGACAATGAAGCTGGAGCTCGCCGGTCACGAATACAAATACGCGGTGGAGCAGATCATGCTCATGTTTTTCCCGGAAGAACGACCCGAATACGCGCCGGCGAGCGGTGACGGCCCCTCGGCGCGTATCGCTCTGTCCGAGGGAGGATCGTATGTCACCGCGGTGACGAAGCTGCGGTACCGGGGAGAGCACCGGGGCGTCGCCCGGGCGGAAACGCGGCTTCTGGACGATAAGCTGGAGCGGGACCGGATCCTGCAGCGGATCATCAAGCTGTCGTTTTACAAGGCCGCTGTGGCGGCCACGGGCTATGAGCCCGTGTGGGGTGCACTCACCGGGATCCGCCCCGGCAAGCTGGCGGAGAAATACCTGCTGGCCGGCATGGGGCCGGAGCGGGCCGCGCGGGAGATGACCCGCGTGTACCGGACGAGTCCGGAGCGGGCCGCGCTCTGCGTTCAGGCCGCGGAGGAAGCCCTGAGGATCGGGGAGACGCTGGGGCCCAGGGACGCCGCCGTCTATCTGGGCGTGCCCTTCTGTCCCACCCGCTGCGCCTACTGCAGCTTTGTGAGCCACAGCGTGGAGAAGTCCCTGAAGCTGGTGGAGCCCTTTGTGGAGGCGCTGGAGCGGGAGATCGACGCCGTCGGCGCCCTGGCGGCGGAGCTGGGCATCCGGATCGTCTCCGTCTATTTCGGGGGCGGCACGCCCACGACTTTGTCGCCGGAGCAGCTCCGGCGGGTCATGGCACGGCTGAGGGGCGCCTTTGACCTGAGCGGTCTGCGGGAATTCACCGTGGAGGCCGGGAGGCCCGATACCATCACGGAGGAAAAGCTCGCCGCTCTGCGGGACGGGGGCGTGGACCGGGTGAGCGTGAATCCCCAGACCATGTCCGACCGGGTGCTGGAGGCCATTGGCCGCCGCCACACGGCACAGGACGTGTACGACGCCATGGAAAAGGTCCGCGGGGCGGGCTTTTCCTCCGTGAATATGGACCTGATCGCCGGACTGCCGGACGACTCCCCGGCGGGCTTTGCCGATACGCTGGAGAAGGTGCTGGCCCTGGACCCGGAAAACATCACCGTCCACACGCTGTCGCTGAAAAAGGGCACGCGCATCACCCTGGAGGGGACGGCGATCCCCGACGGGGCGGCGGTGGCGGAGATGCTGGATACGGCGCGATGCGCCCTGACGGGGGCCGGGTACGCGCCCTACTACCTCTACCGGCAGAAGTTCATGTCCGGAGGCTTTGAAAACGTGGGCTGGAGCCGACCCGGCCATGTGAATCTCTACAACGTGCTCATCATGGAGGAGCTGTGCACCATCCTGGCGCTGGGGGGCGGCGGCGTCACCAAGCTGGTGGACCCGTCCGTGGGACGCATCGAGCGCGTGTTCAACGCCAAGTACCCCTACGAGTATATCGGCTCCATCGATCGGGAGCTGGAGAGCAAGGAGAAGATCCGCGCGTTTTATCTCCGCAAATAGTTGTAAAAAAAATATGACAAACGTACATTTTCGGCGGGATCGTGGTATACTGAATCGTGCCCGGAAGGGGCGTATCCTACTGTTGGGGGAGGAATCCCTGTGATACGGAACTGGCTGAGGAACTTCATGATCGGCCGCTACGGACCGGACCAGCTCAATATGGCGCTGATCATCCTGGCGATCCTCGTGGGTATCCTTGCAAATATCATCAAACTCAATATCATCACGCTGCTTTCCTATCTGCTCCTGATCCTGGTCATTTTCCGGATGCTCTCCAGGAACCTGAACGCCAGGAGACGGGAAAACGACAGATTCCTGAAGTTCTGGTGGCCTGTGAAGCAGAAGATCAAAAGCTTTTTCGACAGGGCGAAAAGCAGCAGGAATTACCGGTTTTTCAGGTGCCCCGGCTGCCGCAACACCCTTCGGGTCCCCCGGGGGAAGGGCAAGATCCAGATCACCTGTCCCCGCTGCGGCGAGCGGTTTATCAAGCGATCATAGGGCAGAGGTCCGGCTGTTCCGGAGCAGATGATATCATACGGTAAAGCGTTCTTTCAGATGCCGGCGAAAGGGCGCTTTTGTTTCGGAAACCGCCTGTTATTCTTCACATCGATCCGAAGTCCACTTCTTTAGTAAGGGAGGATCATACTTTGATTGAAGTCAAAAACCTAGTCAAACAATACGGCGACCACACGGCGGTGGACGACCTGAGCTTCACCGTGGGGGAGGGGCAGATCTACGGCTTCCTTGGCCCCAACGGCGCGGGCAAATCCACCACCATGAATATCATGACCGGCTTCCTGGGCCTCACCTCCGGCCAGGTGCTCATCAACGGCCACGATATCACGGAGGAGCCGGAGGAGGCGCGGAGGTGCATCGGTTATCTGCCGGAGCAGCCGCCTCTCTACACCGATATGACGCCCAGGGAGTATCTGACCTTCGCGGCGGAGCTGAAATCGGTGCCGAAGGATGAGATCAACGGCCAGGTGGAGGAGATCATGAAGCTGGTCCGGATCACGGAGATGCAGGACCGGCTCATCAAAAACCTCTCCAAGGGCTACCGGCAGCGCGTGGGGCTGGCCCAGGCGCTGATCGGCTTTCCCGAGATCATCATCCTGGACGAGCCCACGGTCGGCCTGGACCCCAAGCAGATCATCGAGATCCGTGACCTTATCAAGAGCCTCGCGGGGAAGCACACCGTGATCCTCAGCTCCCACATCCTCTCCGAGGTGCAGGAGATCTGTGACCACATCCTCATCATCCACCACGGCAAGCTCATCGCGGACGGCACGCCCCGGGAGCTGGAGCAGCGGATGCGCTCCTCCGTTGTGGAGCTGACGGCTAAGACGGAGGACGAGGAGGCGGTGCGCGCGATCCTCCGGACCGTGCCCGGGCTGAAGAGCGCCGCCTGCCAGCGGCCGAAGAACGGGGAAATGCTCATCCGGGTGACGCCGGAGCAGGACGCGGATGTGCGGGAGGCGCTGTTCCGCGCCTTCGCCGGAGGGGACGTGCCCCTCCTCATGCTGCGGCCGGAGAACGTCTCGCTGGAGAGCATCTTCATCCAGCTCACCGCGGACAGGACGTATAAATGGGTCAGAAGAAAACGCGCAAAGCCGGTGGAAAAGGAGGCGGAGGCAGAATGAGCGCCGTATACAAGCGTGAGCTGAAATCGTATTTCAACTCTATGATCGGCTATGTGTTCATCGCCGTCGTCATGGTGTTCATCGGCATCTATTTCATGATCGTGAACATGAACGTGGGCTTCCCCTATTTCGCCAGCACCCTGTCGAGCACGCTGATCATCTTCGTGTTCGCGGTGCCGCTGCTTACCATGAAATCCATGGCGGAGGAGAGGAAGGCGGGGACCGACCAGATGCTGCTGACGTACCCCGTCTCCACCACAGCCGTGATCCTGGGCAAGTATTTTGCCATGATGACGGTCTACGCCATCCCGCTGGCCATCTCCTGCCTGTGCCCCATCGTGATCCTCATCGGCGGCGTGGGTTCCCCCCTGATCGACTATTCCGCCATTCTGGCGTTTTTGTGCCTGGGCTTCCTGTTCGTGGCCATCGGAATGTTCATCTCCTCCCTCACGGAGAGCCAGATCATTGCCGCCGTGGCGAGCATGGCGGTGCTGCTGGTGCTGTTTTTGTGGAAATCCTTGGTGAACTACATCCCCACCACGCCCGCCGCCACCCTGATCGGCTTCCTGGTGCTCCTGGGGATCATCGTGCTGGCGCTGTGGCATATCACGAAGAGCCGCCTCGTCACCGGGATCGTGGCCGCGGCCGGCGCCGTTGCCGCCGTGGTGCCGTATCTTGTCGACCGCACCCTTTACGACGGGCTGTTGCAGAGGGTGCTGGGCGTGTTCGCCATCTACGACACCATTTCAAATTTCACCAGCTATTACGTGTTTGACATTGCCGGGCTTCTGCTGTATCTTTCCGTGGCGGCGCTCTTTGTGTTCCTCACGGTGCAGTCGGTGCAGAAGCGCCGCTGGAGCTGAGAGGGGAGGCGAGCCGCATGGAAGAAAACAGAAAGGACGACCTGATCCCGGAGGAGGAGCTCCCCGAGGCAGAGACTCCCGAGACAGAGACTCCCGAGGTCGGGCTTCCGGAGGCAGACGATCCCGCCGATGAGACGATCGCCGATGAGACGAGGAGCGCCATTCTGGAGCGCATCGCGGACGCAAACGGGGAAAAGACCCGGAAGCCGGCCAGGAAAAGCTCCCGCAGGGGCATGTATACCGCCGCGGTCAGCGCCGTTGTGATCGTGATCGTGATCATTTTCAACCTGATCGTGGGGCAGCTTCCCTCCAACCTGACGGAGATCGATATCACCGGTTACAGGCTCTACAACGTGTCCACGGTCTCCCGGAATTTCCTGCGGGAACTGAAGGACGATATCGAGATCGTCGTGATCGCCCAGGAGGGCGCAGTGGACGAGCGGATCATGAAGTTCATCCACAACTACGCCGCCGAATCGCCGCACATCAAGCTGACGGAGATCGACCCGGTGACCCACCCCTCCGCGCTGGAGACCTATGGCGCGGAGGACAATGAGGTGGTGGTGATCAACAAAGCCACCGACAAGCAGACAACCGTGCAGATCCAGGGGTTTGACGGGGCCGATTCCGCCATGATCCTGTACGACTATCAGACATACTACACGACGCATTCCCTCCAGGCCACGAGGCTGGACGCGGACAGCCAGCTCACCAGCGCCATCAATATCGTCACCGGAACGGGCTCGGGAAAGATCTGCACCGTGACGAATCACGGGGAGAGCGCGCTCTCCGGCGCCATCGGGGAGAGGCTGAAGAAGCTGAACCTGGAGCAGGAGGAGCTTGACCTGCTGCTGACGGGCGCCATCCCGGAGGACTGCAGCGTGCTCGTCATCAATAATCCCAGATCCGACATGACGGCGGAGGAGCTCAGCGTGGTCTCCTCCTACCTGCGGGACGGGGGAGACGTGCTCCTGCTGCTGGATGACCCGGGCCTTGAGAATTTCAACGCCCTGCTGCTGAAATACGGGCTCCAGATGCAGAACGGCATGGTGGGCGACGAGTCCAAGTTCTACCAGACCTACGCCCAGTACTACGGGTATTACTGCATCGCCCCCGGTATCAGCACCGTGAGCCCCGTGACCTCCTCCATCTCGTCGAACGCGCTGCTCCTGTATCCCAGGGGCATGGTCGAGGTAACGCCGGAGCGGCGCGGCTCCAGCCTCGATATCTTCCTGACCACATCGGAAAAGGGCTTCCTCATGGTGGATGAGGACAACATCATCCGGGACCAGACCTATATCCTCGGCGCTGCGGCATCCGAGGCCTTTGATACGAACAGCGACGGCACGACGGACTATACCTCCCACCTGACGGTCATCTCCGCCGCCAACATGATCGATGAGAATCTCACCTCCACCATGACCAGCATCTCGAACCTGGATATCTTCATGAACGCCCTGACCGGGAACATCGAGGGCGTATCCACCATCACGGTGCCCTCCAAATCCCTGAAGCTCACCTACAACACCCTTCAGAACGTGACCATATTCGGCGTCCTGTTCATCGGGGTCATCCCCCTGGTCCTGATCATAGGCGGCCTCGTCAACTGGACGAGGCGGAGGAAAAAGTGATGAAAAAGCGCACGAATAATCTTGTGATCCTCGCGGCGGTGCTGGTCGTCCTGGCAGGTGCCTTCGCGGTCATCAGTCTGGTGAACGCGGCGAACGCCAGGCGGGCGGCCGCCGACGGGGAGGTCCTCGCGGTCATCGGCGGCATCACAGAGCCGGTGGAATTCTCCTACAAAGCCGGGGAAAGCGAGCTGAGCTTTTATCTGGACGGGGACACCTGGCGCTGGAGCGGGGGGCCGGAGCTGCCCCTCCTGCAGAATTATCTCACCCGCATCGCCGCGCAGGTGAAGGGCCTCGCCGCGGTGCGGACGATCACCGAGCCGGACGCGCTCAGCGAGTACGGTCTTGAGGAGCCCGCCAACGAGCTTGTGGTGAAGGACGCGGACGGGACGAGCCTCGACCTGCTGATCGGAGACTCCTCCGGCAGCGACCGCTACGCCATGATCGCCGGCGGCAGCGAGGTCTATACCATCGCGTCCGCCCTGCCCGGTTTTCTGGATACCGGCCTGTTCGACATGGTGGAGAAGGATACCATGCAGGGCGTCACCGAGGACGAAGCCCGGATGATCACCCTTTCCTCGCCGGAGAAAGCATTCACCTTTGACAAGATGATCAAATCCAACGGCAGCTACACCTGGTACGCCAATATCAACGGCGAGCGGGGAGACCAGATCGCGGTGTACGAGCCGGAGGGGCTGGAGAAGCCGGCGAGAGACGTGCTGGATCAGGTGCTGAACGCCCTGAAGAACCAGACCTTCACTGCCTGCGTGGACTACCGGCCGGACGAGGCACGGCTGAACGCCTGCGGACTTGGCACGCCCCGGTGCACTGTCACGGTGAAGTATACGCTGACGCAGGCGGGTTCGAAAGCGGTGATGAATATGGACAGCACCAAAACGAACGGCGAGTACACCTTGTACATCGGCGCGCAGCTGGAGGACGCGGAGTCGGAGGAAACGTCCTATTATGCCATGCTGGAGGGGTCCGACCTGGTCTATACCATGGCCGCCTCGGACGTGGAACCGCTGCTGAACGCGCTGGAGATCATCGGAGTTTAGGAGGTACGTATGAAAATCGCAGTGATGGCATCCTCTGTCAGCCGCGAGGCAACTGTGCCGGACAGCTTTGAGCAGTCCCCCGCGGTGCTGATCGTAGAGACGGACACCTGGGAGATAGAGGACAGCCTGTCCGCCGGCCCCATGGATCACGTACAGAAGATCATCGACAGCCGGTGCGAGGCCGTGGTCTGCTCCGGACACATCGGGAAGGACTGCTTCAATCCCATCGCCGACGCGTCCATCACCCGGTATGAGGGCGCCGGCCTCAATGTGATGGAGGCCTCCGTGCTGGCGGACAGGAACCGCCTGTCGATCATCCCGGAATACGAGGGCGGCCCCGGCTGCAGCGCCGGAACAGGCACCTGTGAGGAGGACGGCTGCGGCGTGTCCGACTGAAACAGAACTAAAAAGAAAGGGACTGTCGATCAACAGTCCCTTTTCGCTTTTCAGACAAAGCCAACGGCAGAGTCCGCGCCGAAGGCCGGAACGGAAGGCTTCTGTTTTTGCCGCCGCCTTGCCGCGTCCGAAATACACACAGACGTACTCAGCGCGTTGTTCCCCGCCCCGGCAGGTCGCAAGCCGGCGGAGCGCTTGCGATGGGAAGCGTTTTACCAGCTGAGGTAGTTGAGAGGATCCTGGGGCACGTCGTCGATCCGGATCTCAAAGTGAACGTGCTCCCCGTCGGCAAGACCGGTCGCGCCCATCTCCGCGATCTTCTCCCCCTGGCTGACGCGCTGCCCGACCGAAACGCAGAGAACGCTGCAGTGGGCGTACCAGGTGACGGCGCCGTTGTCGTGCCGAATGCGCGCCACGTAGCCGTAGCTCCCGTCATAGTCCGCGAAGATCACCTCGCCGCCGTCGGCGGCCACGATGTCCTGCCCGTAGACGCCGCCGATATCCAACCCCTGATGGTTGCTGGAGCCGATCCACGAATCCCGGTAGCCGAAGGGACAGGTGACGACGCCGTTTGCCGGCCAGATGTACATCCCCCGGGAGGCATATTCGTCCGCCGGCCGTGTCCCCACGACGAGCCTTTCGGTCACCGGCGCCCGGAGGACCTGAATCACCGGCTCGCTGCGGGCAGTCTCCAGCCCGTTTTCACAGGTGACGGTTACGGTGACGGACTGTTCCCCGTCCTCACCCTGCGTCAGCACCGTGCGCTCGCCCGCGGGACGGGTGGGGTCCTCTGTGAGCTTGCAGCCGTGGTACAGCACCTCTGAGGTCACGACCTTATCCACCGTCACCACGGTGAGGGAGCGGGAGGAGTAGAGGTTTTCCGGCGAGAGGAGGGCGTCCAGCTCCTCCACGGTCTTTTCCCCGTTCGCCGCGGCGTATTCCTTCACCGTCTGCACATCCTGCCGGAAGGAGACGGAAACGGTGTCCGGACCGCTGTACCGCCTCAGGTATCCTTCCAGCAGCGCTTCCAGCCCCGCGCCGTCGCGGGTGGAGCCCACCGGCTCCCCGTCCACATAGACGGAGTACATCTGTACGACCTCGCTCACCTCGTTCAGGATGGCGAGCTCCAGCTCGTCGGCCGCCATCCGCCGCCCGGTGAGGGAGGGGGAGACGGACACCCCGCTGAGCTCGTATTCATAGCCCAGCGCGCGGCTGACTCTGGCCCGGGCGCTGTCCAGGATCTCGTTTGCCTCGCTGCGGGAGGCTGCCGCGCCGAGCTCCGTGCCGTTCATATATACGGCGCAGCCCGCGCCGCCGCTCAGGATCACGGCAAGACCCGCCGCCGCTGCACATAGGGCCGCCGCCGCTGCCGCGGGGATCAGCCGCCTTTTTCCCGAACTGTTTCGTCTGTAATGCTTCAAGTCTGACCTCCGGTCATGCGCTGCCCTGCGGCAGGCTCATTGCCAGCATCTTACCGTCAAAAACCCAAGATGTCAACCATTTGGTGTCGAATGGCTACAAGATATTGAGTCGCCTTCCGGTGCAGGAACGAGAGGCATTTTGTCCGCCGCCCGCGCGTATATATGTTCTGACAAAACACGAAAGGGTGAGCGAAATGGCATATGACGACAGATACGCGGTACAGGAGGCGCAGAGACACCTCATCACACTGGAGGGGCGGCGCAGGATGTCCGTATCCGGCGTGTCAGACGTGGAAAGCTTCGACGAGGCGGAGATCATCATGCAGACGAGCCAGGGCACCCTCATCGTCCGCGGCGCGGAGCTGCATATCGGCAAGCTGAGCCTGGACACCGGGGACGTGACGCTGGAGGGCGTGGTCGACAAGCTGGAGTACGAGAACGACACGACCGGCTCCGGCGGCCTCTTCTCCAGGCTGTTCAAATGATGGCCCTGCCGGTGACGCTCCAGCTCCTTCAGGCCTCGGTCTCCCTGGTCACCGGCGTCCTGACCGGGCTGCTTTACGATCTGCTCCGGGGCCTGCGGTCCGTGTTTCCGTCGGACGCCTACGTGCGTCTGGCGGACGCGGCGATCTGCGTGCTGGCAGGCGGCGCGCTGTTCCTGCTTGGGTTTGTCGTGGGAGAGGGGGAGCTGCGCATCTTCATGGTGCTGCTGTTTTTTGCCGGCGGAGGGGCGTATTTTTATACCTTCAGCATCGTTTTGCTCCCGCTTTTTTGCCACCTCAGCCGCGCGGCCGCCCTTCCCGCCCGCTTTTTGAGGAAAACAGCGAAAAAAGTTTATCAAAACGCAAAAAAATGCTTTCAAAAATCGAAATTATGGTATATGATTATTCATAATACATACAAACCGAAACGCGGGGGAAAACATCCCGCTGCCGGCAGCGCCGAGGAGGGCCAGGGCCATGAGATTCAGGCGGGCAGGTATTATTACGATCGTGGTGATCGTGGTGCTGATGGTCTACGCATCGGTCACCCTGATCAATATGAACAAACGCATCAATGAGGCGCAGGCGCAGCAGGAAGCGCTGAGCCAGCAGGTGGCGGAGAAGGAGGTCAGCAATGCTGAGATCCAGTACGCCATCGACAACAAGGACGACGATGAGACAAAAGCCGATATTGCCAGGGACAGCCTTGGCCTCGTCGATCCCGATGAAAAAGTGTTCCTCGACTCCGGAAGCTGAGCCGGGTCGTTGTAACGATTCTTACTTGAGAGGGTTTTGCATTTTTTATGGAATTGGAAGTGGGAGCGATCGTGACCGGCAAGGTCACCGGCATCACAAAATTCGGCGCGTTTGTCCTGGTCGCACCGGGACGGTCCGGTCTGGTGCACATCTCTGAGATTGCGAATACCTATGTGAACGACGTGCACGACCACCTGACCGTGGGACAGGAGGTATCGGTCAAAATCCTGAGCATCGACGATGCCGGGCGCATCAATCTTTCCATCAAGCAGACAGCCCCGGCAGCCCGTCCGCAGCGGCCGAGAGCCGAGACGCCGACAAGCTATTCCCGCCAGGTAAAGGACGGGGAAAGCGCGCAGCACCGAGCTGTCAGGCCCCAGCAGGAAGCCCAGCCGACCGTCGAGCCGTCCTTTGAGGACAAGCTGAAGCGATTCATGCAGGATTCCGACAGCAAGATCGCCGGGCTCCGCCAGTATGCGGACAAGAAGGGCTCCAGAAGAAGGAGATAACGCCCGGCGCTTTCGCGCTCCATCCTTTTCTATACAGGATACGTATGTCCATTTGAAGTTATCAGCTCTGTTTCAACTTCGGCCCGGTGTTCGGGCCATTATTTGAAGCGGAGAAGTAAATATTATTCACTAAAGGTGACATCTATGACATTGGGACAGAAGATCCGGCAGGCACGGATCGAGCGGGGACTCACCCAGAAACAGCTGGTGGGAGAGCACATCACCCGCAACATGCTATCAAAAATCGAAAACGACAGCGCCACACCCTCCGTTCGCACGCTGGAATACCTGGCGTCGCGGCTGGGCGTGTCACCCGGCTATTTCATGTCTGACATGACCTATTCCGACGGGACCTCCCCGGACGGGCTGGACGAGATGCGCGAAGCCTACCGGCAGAAGGATTACGCCGGATGCATCCGTCTGCTGGAGAGCGCCAGGACCCAGTCCACCACGGACGAGGGCTACCTTCTCCACACCCTGGCCGCGGCCTGTGCCGCCAGGGACGCCATCCGGGACGGGGACGCAAAAACCGCCCGGGAATACGCCGACGCCGCGGACTACTACAATAAGGAGGGGCTCTACTACTCCCCGGAGATCGACGCGGAAATGAGCCTGATCCTGGCGGAGTGCGCCCTGGATACGGAGCTGGCGGAATTCGAGGAGAACATCTCGGAGTATGAGCGGGCGGAGAAGTCCATCAGCCTTTCCCAGCGGTACGATCTGGCCCGGGCGGAGTATCTGCTGCGCACCGGCGAGACGGAGCTGGCCGCGCGGATCCTGGACAATATGGGCGAGCCGGGGGAGGAATACGCGCCGCGGGCCGCCTATCTGGCCGGGCTGCGGCTCTTGGGCGAGGGACAGCTGGAATCCGCCAGGGAAACGCTGCTCCGGGCGGAGGAGTCCTCACCCAAATCCCAGCTTCCGAGGATCTACGCCGCGCTGGAGATGTGCTACCGGGAGCTGGAGGACTACAAGCAGGCGTACCACTACGCCTCCAAGCGGCTCAGCGCCCTGGAATGACGATAAAAGTTGACATTCCGGGCACATCGTATATAATAAAAAGATAATTTTGGCATCAAAGAGTTCACATATATTATCGGGAGGAAGAGTATGCTTAAGAACACTGAGAAAACAATGGATAAGATCGTGGCCCTGTGCAAGGGGCGCGGATTCGTCTTCTCCGGCAGCGAGATCTACGGCGGCCTGGCGAACACCTGGGACTACGGTCCTCTGGGCGTGGAGCTGAAGAACAATGTGAAGCGCGCCTGGTGGAAGAAATTTGTGCAGGAGAACCGGTACAACACCGGGCTGGACGCCGCCATTCTCATGAACCCCCAGGTCTGGGTCGCCTCCGGCCACGTGGCCACCTTCAACGATCCGCTCATCGACTGCAAGGCGTGCAAGATGCGCCACCGGGCGGACAAACTGGTGGAGGAGTGGAACAAGGCGAACAACGTCACCGACGTGGTGGTGGAGGCCATGGACAACGATGCGCTGGTGGCGTATATCCGGGAGAAGAACATCCCCTGCCCCGAGTGCGGCAAGAGCGACTTCACCGATATCCGCAAGTTCAACCTCATGTTCAAAACGTTCCAGGGCGTCACGGAGGATTCCGCCTCCCAGATCTATCTGCGGCCCGAGACGGCGCAGGGTATCTTCGTGAACTTCAAGAACGTCCAGCGCACCACCCGCCGCAAGATCCCCTTCGGCGTGTGCCAGGTGGGCAAATCCTTCCGCAATGAGATTACCCCGGGCAACTTTACCTTCCGCACCCGCGAGTTCGAGCAGATGGAGCTGGAGTTCTTCTGCAAGCCCGGCACCGATCTGGAGTGGTTCGATTACTGGCGCTCCTTCTGCCACGAGTGGCTGCTGGCGCTGGGTATGAAGGATGAAAACCTGCGCCTCCGCGACCACGAGAAGGAGGAGCTGAGCCACTACTCCAACGCCACCACCGACTTTGAGTTCATGTTCCCCTTCGGCTGGGGCGAGCTCTGGGGCGTGGCGGACAGGACGGACTACGACCTGAAGGCCCACCAGAACACCTCCGGCGAGAACATGGAATACTTCGACCAGGAGAGCGGCGAGCGCTACATCCCCTACGTCATCGAGCCGTCGCTCGGCGCCGACCGCGTGACGCTGGCCTTCCTCATCGACGCCTACGACGAGGAGGTCGTGGACGCGGAGAAGAACGATACCCGCGTGGTGCTGCATCTGCATCCGGCGCTTGCGCCCTTCAAGTGCGCGGTGCTGCCCCTTTCCAAAAAGCTCTCCGAGCAGGCCTCGGCCGTGTATGAGGATCTGACGAAGTACTTCATGGTCGACTATGACGACGCCGGCTCCATCGGCAAGCGGTACCGCCGCCAGGATGAGATCGGCACGCCCTTCTGCATCACCTATGACTTCGATTCGGAGAACGACGGCTGCGTCACCGTGCG
Source organism: Oscillospiraceae bacterium (assembly GCA_017515345.1). GTDB lineage: Bacteria > Bacillota > Clostridia > Oscillospirales > Oscillospiraceae > RGIG5705. The sequence goes on from JAFWFZ010000028.1 coordinate 130,018, forward strand.
CGACAGGGATACCATGGCCCAGGAGCGCGTGAAAATCAGCGACCTGACACATTATATCGCCAATAGGATCGCTTTCTGATGAGAGCAAAGTAACGCCTGGAAAACGACTCCCTCACCGCCCCGGCGGTGCAGGGAGTTATGGGCGCTGTTACGGGGCTGGCCGCGCTCCTTCTGGGGGCTTCCTGTTACGGCCTGCCCCTTTTTAAAACGGTTTTTCCAATCCCCTGTCGGCCTGCACAGGACAGAGGGGACGCTCACCGCCGCGCCGGAGCCGGACGCCTTCGCGGCGATCCGGGATTTCCGGTTTATCGAGTACTGGTTGAGAAGATATTTTGAGAACTGACAGAGCGGATTCTATGGAAACGAGAGGTGCAACATGAGCAGTAACAAGACAGCGACTCAGCTGCAGATCGCGGCGGAGGGCATCCGCCTCGTGACGCTGCACACCCTGGCGGGCTTCGGCTCCGGCCACATCGGCGGGGCCATGTCCATCGTGGAAACGCTGGCCGTGCTGTACAGCGGCGAGCTGCGGTGCGACCCGGAGAACCCCGACTGGCCGGATCGGGACCGGCTCGTCATGTCCAAGGGCCATGCCGGCCCGGCACTGTACGCCACTCTGGCGCTGAAGGGATTCTTCCCGAGAGAGATGCTCACCGAGCTGAACCAGGGCGGCGGTCATCTGCCCAGCCACTGCGACAGAACGAAGACGCCGGGCATCGACATGACCACCGGCTCCCTGGGGCAGGGCATGTCCACCGCCATCGGCATCGCGCTGGGCCAGCGGATGAACGGCTCCGACAGCTACACCTACCTGGTCCTGGGCGACGGCGAATGCGACGAGGGCCAGGTTTGGGAGGGCGCCCTGTTTGCGGCCCACAACAAGCTGGACCATCTCATCGCCTTTGTGGACCGGAACGGCCAGCAGCTTGACGGCTATGTGAAGAACGTGCTGGATACCGGAGACCTGGCGGAGAAGTTCCGCGCCTTCGGCTGGTTCACCCAGGAGGTGGACGGCCACGACTGCGGCGCCATCCAGGCTGCCGTTCAGGCGGCCAAGGAGCATGAGGGGGAGCCCTGCATGATCGTGCTCCACACGGTAAAGGGCTACGGATGCACCTTTGCCGAGGGGATCGAGGCGAACCACCACATGAGTTTTACCGAGGAGCAGATCGAAGAGGCAACGGCGGCCGTCTATGCCCGGATCGAAAAGCTGTCCGCCGCGGAGAACGCTGCCGAGGCACAGGAGGCTGACGCCCCGGCCGCGGATGCGGCGGAAGAGGAGGCGGAATAAGATGTTCACTTTGAAGCCCGTTTTTGAAAAAAGCCCCGTGCTCATGCGGGATGCTCTCTGCACCGCCCTTATGGATATGGCGGCGGAGAATAAAAACATCGTGGCGCTGGATGCGGATCTGGTCAGCTCCTCCGGCCTGAAGCCGTTTTTCAGGGCGTACCCCGAGCAGGCGGTGCAGTGCGGCATCGCGGAGGCAAATATGATCGGTATTGCCGCCGGCCTCTCCTCCGTGGGGAAGATCCCCTTCGCCCACTCCTTCGGATGCTTTTCCTCCCGCCGCGTGTGCGACCAGATCATGATCTCCTGCGCTTACGCCAAGCTGAATGTGCGGATCATCGGGTCCGACCCCGGCGTCACTGCCAGCTACAACGGCGGCACCCACATGCCCTTTGAGGATATGGGCGTGCTGCGCTCCATCCCCCAGATCACACTGATCGAGCTGACGGACCCGGTGATGGCGAAGAACATCATCCCCCAGCTGGAGGATGTGTACGGCGTCTATTACCTGCGCATGCCCAGAAAGAGCGTCATCGGCGTGTATGAGGAGGGCTCCTCCTTCGAGATCGGAAAGGGCAACCAGCTCACCGACGGCGACGACGTGACCATCATCGCCAGCGGCATCATGGTGGCCGAGGCGCTGAAGGCCCAGGCCGTGCTGAAGGCGGAAGGCGTCGGCGCCCGGGTGGTGGATATGTTCACCTGGAAGCCCATCGACCGGGAGCTCATCGCCCGCTGCGCCAGGGAAACCGGCGCGTTCGTAACGGCGGAGAACCACAATATCCTGGGCGGCCTGGGCGCCGCCGTGGCGGAGGCCATGGTGTCCAGCTGCCCCGTGCCCATGGAAATGGTGGGCGTGGAGGACCGGTTCGGCCAGGTGGGCACTGAGGAGTATTTGAAGGAGGCCTACGGCCTTACCGCCTCCCATATCATTGAGGCGGCGAAGAAGGCCATCTCCAGGAAGAAATGATCGACCTCAAGAAGCTGAAGCCCATCGGCGTGATCGTGATCCTGGGCTGCGCCGTGCTGGCGCTCATCGTATGCTTTACGGCGGACATGGGCATCCCGGACCGGGTGACGCTTCGGCATGATACAGCCTACTACGCCGAGAGCGCGGAGCATCTCTCCGAGCTGGAGGCGGAGCTGGACGCGTCGCTATTCCCCCAGCTTGACGATGTGCGGGAGCACCATGTGGATGGGGAGAGCATGCGTCTTGTGATCACGGTGGGCGCCAAGAGCTTCGGCAAGGCCAAGGCCGCGCTGGAGCGGGACGTGGACCCCTCGCTCTTTGAGCTCGTATCCGTTAAATAGGGAGTAATACAATGGCTGATACGATCGCGGCGGTATCCACCGGCTGGGGGATCTCCGCCATTGGGATCATACGGCTCAGCGGCGATACCGCCATTGAAACGGCGGAGCGGGTGTTCCGGCCGCTGAACGGAAGAAAACTTTCGGAGCATCCGGACCGGCGTCTCGTCCTGGGCGAGCTGCTGGCGGAGGACGGCGCCGTCCTGGACCGGTGCCTTTGTACGGTCAGCCGCGGCCCCTCCAGCTACACGGGGGAGGACACGGCGGAGATCCAGTGCCACGGCTCTCCCGTGGTGCTCTCTGAGGGGCTCAAGTCCCTGTTCCGCGCTGGTGCCCGTCAGGCCCTGGCAGGGGAATTCACCAGACGGGCTTTTCTGAACGGGCTGCTGGATCTCACCCAGGCAGAGGCTGTCATCGACCTGATCGACGCGGAGACTGCGGAAGGCGCCAAAAATGCCGCCGGTCAGCTTGGCGGAGCCGTCAGCCGCCGGACGGACAGGATCTACGACGCGCTCCTGGATATGACGGCGCATTTTCAGGCGGTGATCGACTACCCGGACGAGGATATCGAGGATTTCCGCCTCCGGGAATATCTGGATACGTTCCATTCGTCGGAGGAGGAGCTGAAAAGGCTCCTCTCCACCTTTGAGCGGGGCAGTCTGCTGCGCACCGGCGTGCCCACCGCCATCATCGGTCGGCCCAACGCGGGCAAATCGTCGCTGCTGAACGCCATGGTGGGCTATGAGCGCGCCATTGTCACCGCCAGGGAGGGGACCACCCGCGACACCATCGAGGAGCGGGTGCGGATCGGCGGCTCCGTCCTGCGGCTCACCGACACGGCGGGCATCCGTCCCACGGAGGATGAGGCGGAGCGGTTGGGCGTTGAGCGGGCCAGAAGGGCGGCGGAGGACGCGTCCCTCGTCCTCGCCGTGTTCGACGGCTCCCGCCCTGTCTCCGACGAGGACCGGGAGGTGGCTGAGCGGGCCTCCCGCGCGGAAGGACGCATCGCCGTCGTTAACAAATCCGATCTCCCCGCCGCCTTCGACGAGGAGCTCCTCGCCGGACGCTTTGACGGGGTCGTCCACGTCTCCGCCCTCACCGGAGACGGAATCGACAGCCTGGCGGAGCAGATCGGGCGGGTCATCGGACCGCTGCCCCAGGCAGGACAGGGGGAGATCCTCACCAATGCCCGGCAGGCGGAGGCTGTTTCCCGCGCGCTGGAGGCCATCACCGCTGCCCGGGAGGCGGCGGAGGACGGAGTTACCCCGGACGCCGTGCTCACCGGTGTGGAGGAGGCCATGGCCGCCCTGGGCGAACTCACGGGCAAGACGGTGCGGGACGATGTGGTGACCCGCATCTTCGAGCGGTTTTGTGTGGGGAAATAGCGCCATAGCCTGGAAACCTGCGGCGGGAATACGGCGAAAACCACGGAAAAAACAGGAATTCCGGGCGCAAAATCAGCATTTCACAAGTGTTATCCCGCATTTTGTTTATGCTATAATGGAGCCAAAGGATCATTGCTCCGCAGGGACGCGCGCCTTGCGGATAAAGTCAACCGAAAGGGAGGAACATCTGCTATGAGCCACAAGTATGTCTATCTGTTTACCGAGGGTAACGCGAAAATGCGCGAACTGCTGGGCGGCAAGGGCGCGAACCTGGCTGAGATGACGAACATTGGCATGCCCGTTCCCCAGGGCTTCACCATCACCACCGAGGCCTGCACCAAGTATTATGAGGACGGCCGGACCATCAACGATGAGATCATGGCTGAGATCATGAAGAATGTGGAGATCATGGAGCAGCTGAACGGCAAAAAGTTCGGCGACCTGCAGAACCCCCTGCTGGTCTCCGTCCGTTCCGGTGCCCGTGCCTCCATGCCCGGTATGATGGACACCATCCTGAATCTGGGCCTGAACGACGATGTGGTGGCGGCCATGATCCAGGGCAACCCCGACCCCAAGTTTGAGCGGTTCGTGTACGATTCCTACCGCCGGTTCATCCAGATGTTCTCCGACGTGGTCATGGAGGTGGGCAAGAAATACTTTGAGCAGCTTATCGACAAGATGAAGGAGCGCAAGGGCGTGACCTTCGACGTGGAGCTCACCGCCGCCGACCTGAAGGAGCTGGCGGAGCAGTTCAAGGCCGAGTATAAGAACCAGATCGGGGAGGATTTCCCCTCCGATCCCAAGGTCCAGCTCTACGAAGCCATCCGCGCCGTGTTCCGCTCCTGGGACAATCCGCGCGCCAACGTCTACCGCCGCGACAATGACATCCCCTACTCCTGGGGCACCGCCGTCAACGTGATGCCCATGGTGTTCGGCAACCTGAACGACAATTCGGGCACCGGCGTGGCCTTCACCCGCGACCCCGCCACCGGCGAGAAGAAGCTCATGGGCGAGTTTCTGACCAACGCCCAGGGCGAGGACGTGGTGGCCGGCGTGCGCACCCCCATGCCCATCGAGCAGATGGCGGAGAAGTTCCCCGAGGCTTACGCGGAGTTCATCGACGTCTGCGCCAAGCTGGAGGAGCACTACCGCGACATGCAGGACATGGAGTTCACCGTGGAAAACGGCAAGCTCTTCATGCTCCAGTGCCGCAACGGCAAGCGTACCGCCCAGGCAGCCCTGAAGATCGCCTGCGATCTGGTGGACGAGGGCATGATCGACGAGAAGCAGGCTGTGCTGATGATCGACCCCCGTAACCTGGATACCCTGCTCCATCCCCAGTTCGACGCCGACAAGCTGAAGGCCGCCGCGCCCATTGGCAAGGGGCTCGGCGCTTCCCCCGGCGCCGCCTGCGGCAAGGTCGTGTTCTCCGCGGAGGACGCCAAGGAATGGGCGGCCAACAAGGAGAAGGTGGTCCTGGTCCGACTGGAGACCAGCCCCGAGGATATCGAGGGTATGAAGGCCGCCCAGGGCATCCTCACTGTCCGCGGCGGCATGACCAGCCACGCGGCCGTGGTGGCCCGCGGCATGGGCAAATGCTGCGTCTCCGGCTGCGGCGAGATCAGGATGGACGAGGAAAACAAGGAATTCGAGCTGGGCGGCAAGACCTTCCGTGAGGGGGACTTTATCTCCATCGACGGCGCCACCGGCCGGATCTACGACGGCGTGATCCCCACGGTGGATGCCCAGATCGCCGGTGAGTTCGGCCGCCTCATGGCCTGGGCCGACAAGTACCGCCGCCTGCAGGTGCGCACCAACGCCGACACGCCCCACGACGCCGCCAAGGCCCGCGAGCTGGGCGCGCAGGGAATCGGCCTGACCCGTACCGAGCATATGTTCTTCGATGAGGACCGCATCGCCGCCTTCCGCGAGATGATCTGCTCCGACACCGTGGAGGAGCGCGTCGCCGCTCTGGCCAAGCTGGAGCCCATGCAGCAGGGCGACTTTGAGGGCATCTATGAGGCTATGGAGGGCCTGCCGGTCACCATCCGGTTCCTGGATCCCCCCCTCCATGAGTTCGTACCCACCGAGGAGGAGGACATCAGGGCTCTTGCGGAAGCCCAGGGCAAGACCGTGGAGGATATCAAGGCGATCATCAGCTCCCTCCACGAATTCAACCCCATGATGGGACACCGCGGCTGCCGTCTGGCGGTCACCTATCCCGAGATCGCGGAGATGCAGACCCGCGCCGTCATCAAGGCCGCCCTGGCCGTCCAGGCCCGTCACCCCGAGTGGACCATGGTCCCCGAGATCATGATCCCCCTGGTGGGCGAGGTCAAGGAGCTCAAATACGTCAAGGACGTGGTGGTCAAGGCGGCGGACGCCGTGCTGGCCGAGGCGGGCTCCGACATGAAGTACAAGGTCGGCACCATGATCGAGATCCCGCGCGCCGCCCTCACGGCGGACGATATCGCGAAGGAGGCGGAGTTCTTCTCCTTCGGTACCAACGACCTGACCCAGATGACCTTCGGCTTCAGCCGCGATGACGCCGGCAAGTTCCTGGGCGCTTACTACGATAAGAAGATCTATGAAAACGATCCCTTTGCCCGCGTGGATCAGACCGGCGTGGGCAAGCTGGTGGCCATGGCCGCGAAGCTGGGCCGCGAGACCCGGCCCGACCTGCACCTGGGCGTCTGCGGCGAGCACGGCGGCGATCCCAGCTCTGTGGAGTTCTTCCACAAGGTTGGCCTGGACTACGTCTCCTGCAGCCCCTTCCGGGTGCCCATCGCCCGTCTGGCCGCCGCGCAGGCCGCCATCAAGGACGAATAAGTGAAGAAACGGCTGCTGTTTGCCACCATCGCGGAGGACGCCCCGGAGGCGGCGCAGCGATTCGGGCTGGGCGTCGAGCTCTCCGACTTCAGCTATGCCCCCAATATGGATCCCCCGCTCTTTGAGGAAAAAGGCCCCGCCGCACGGAAAAAGCTCCGTGCGGCGGAGCGTCATGTTTTTCACGCCCCCTTCGGGGAGATGTGCCCCGCCTCTGTGGATCCGCTGATCCTGGAGGTGGTGGAACGGCGTCTTGAGCAGGGGGCGGCGCTTTCACGGTCGCTGGGCATCCGGCGCATGGTGGTCCACAGCGGCTACATCCCCCGGGTGTACTTCAAGGTCTGGCAGCATGACCGCTCCGTGGAGTTCTGGAAGCGGTTCATGGACCGGCAACCGGAGGACTTTTATATCATGGTGGAGAACGTCATGGACGATACGCCGGAGATGATCCCGGATATCGTGCGGGATGTGAACGATCCCCGGGTGGGCGTCTGCCTGGACGTGGGCCACGCCAACGTGACCAGCGCCGTCCCCATCAAAGATTGGATCGACGCCGCGGCGCCGTTCCTCACCCACCTGCACCTGCACAACAACGACGGCGTCACCGATCTCCACGACTCACCCGGCAGCGGGACCTTGGACATACCGTGGATCATGAATTATGTAAACCATATTTGCCCGGAAGCCACCATGACTCTGGAGGTCATGCGCGCCATGGAGACGGGGGAGTGGCTTCGGGAAAACGGATTTTTGAACGACTGATTTTCGGAGAGAACGATGACAGTATTTCTATCCGGCGGAGCGAAAAACGGGAAATCATACCACGCGCAGCGGATCAGCAAAGCCCTGAGCCGCGGCGCGCCGCTGTATTACATCGCCACCATGATCCCCCACGACAGCGAGGATAACGCCCGCATCGCCCGGCACCTGCGGGAGCGGGAGGGCTGGGGCTTCGAGACGCTGGAGTGCCCGGTGCGGCTGCTGAGCTGCCTGGATTGCTCCGACAGCCGGGGCACCTTCCTGCTGGACAGCGTCACGGCGCTGCTTTCAAACGAGATGTTTTCACCAGAAGGGGAGATCGACCGTTCCGCTCCGGAACGGGTGGTGCGGGAGCTGACGGAATTTGCCGCCCGGGCGGCAAACGCCGTGTTCGTCTCCGATTTCATCTACTCCGACGCCATGCTCTACGATGAGATGACGGAGGCGTATCGAAAGGGGCTCGCCCTGTGCGACGCGGCCCTTGCCCGATGCTGCGACAGCGTCATTGAAGTCTCCGGAGGCGTTATGACCGCCCATAAGGGGGTGCTGCTGTGAAGTATGTAAGCGCTTTTCTGATGGCTGTTTCCACCTATACGATCCTGCCCGTGCCCGCCAAATGCTGGCGGGACGAGTCCTACCCCATCATGGTGGTGTTCCTGCCGTTTGCAGGGCTCGTCATCGGCGCGATCTGGTACGCCCTGGCAACGCTCCTGGGAGCGGTGCATATGCCCGCGCTCATCACGGCGGCGGTCTTCACCCTCTGTCCCCATGCGCTGTCGGGCTTTTTCCACCTGGACGGTTTCATGGATGTGAGCGACGCGGTTATGTCCCGGCGGGAGCTCAGCGAGCGCCAGCGGATCCTGAAGGACTCCCACGTTGGGGCCTTCGCGGTCATTATGGCCGCGAGCCTGTTTCTGATCCTGTTTGCTCTGTGGGGTTCTCTGCCCGAGGGCGCCGACCTGCGGGCGCTGATCCTGGCGCCGGTTTGTTCCCGGTGCGTCACGGGGCTGTCCGTCACCGTGCTGCGCTCCATGAGCACCAGCCAGTACAGCGGTGTCTATAAGAAGGATATGAAAAAGGGTTGCGCCATCGCCCTGGCGGCGGAGCTTCTGATCGCCCTGATCGTCTCCGCCATATTGGGTGTGCGCTGCCTGATCCCGGCGGCAGCGGCCGCGCTGTTCGCGGCGCTGTCCGTGGCTGTGAATACCCGGTCCCTGGGCGGTATGTCCGGGGATATCGCCGGAAGGGCCCTGACGGTGGGGGAGGCCTTCGCCGCTGCGGCCATAGTGGCCGTATCGTTTCTTTGAGAGGTGATCGAATGCATCTTGTGATCGGCGGCGCGTACCAGGGAAAGCTCCGGTACGCTATGGAACATTTCGGCGTGACGCCGGAGCTGGTCTTCGACTGCTCCGAGGGCGGCATCGACTTTGACGCGCCCTGCATCGTCCATGGGGAGCGGTATGCCCTGACCTGCGTGCGGGAAGGGCGCGAGGCTTCGGACGATTTCCGGGCGCAGCGGGAGCGCTGGCGGAACGCCGTCATCCTCTGCGACGACATCTCCTGCGGCGTGGTGCCCATCGACCCGGAGATGCGCGCCTGGCGGGAGGCATCCGGCAGGCTCGTAAACTATCTGGCGGGGGAGGCGGAGTCCGTGACGCGCCTCTTCTGTTCCATCCCGCAGGTGATCAAATGAGTGTGCTGCATCTGATCCGCCACAGCCTGACGGAAGGCAATGAGAGGCGGCTTTACTACGGCTCCAGCGACATCCCTCTGTCGGAAAACGGCGTCCGCCGCATCCTGGAGCATGTGGAGGCGGGGGATTACCCCAGTATCGAGGGAGTGGATGTGCTGACCAGCGGCATGCTCCGAACGGAGCAGACCCTGGAGCTCATTTACGGCAAGGTCCCCCATGGGACGGAGCCCCGGCTGCGGGAGATGGACTTTGGCAAATTCGAGATGCACGGCTATGAGGAGCTCAAGGACTGGCCGGAATACCAAAAGTGGCTGGAGACCGACTTCATGGAAAGCCGTGTCCCCGGCGGGGAGAGCGGAAACGACGTGCGGGCGCGGGCCATCGAGGCGGCAAAGGACATCATCGCCCGTGACCGGGACACTCTGATCGTCTGCCACGGAGGGGTCATCCTTATCCTGATGGCGTGGTTTTTCCCGCAGGAGGAGAAAAACATGTATGAGTGGCAGCCCCAGCCCTCAGAGGGGTACAGCGTCTTCTTTGAGGATGGGAAGCCGATCTCTTACTCTCCCATAGGATGGGTCATAGAAAACAAAAACGGCTGAGCGAAGGGCGCTCTCGCTTAAGGGTCAAATTGGCTTTTCGCGGCTCTTTTCCGCCGTAACTGCCCGACCGGCACAGGGTATCCGACAGGATGACCCTGTGCCGGTCGGTTTGTTCAGACGAAAAATAACCAGCGAAAAACTGCTGCGCACCGCAGCGGATGCAGTTTTTGCGAAAGACAAGGCGCAGGGGCCGGATCATCCTGACGGATATCCGACCCCTGCAACGCGGTATTTCACAAATTAATGTGCCGCTGCGGCAACAGGATCCCTAAGTGAGAGCGCCCAAAGCTCAGCCGTTTTTTGCTGTATAGGGCTGTTTTTCCAAGCATAAATAAGACCCGCCGGGAAGCACCGGCGGGTCAGCTTGTTATGGAAGTATCTTATCCAAACACCGAGAGCAGGAAGCCCGCGGCGACGGCGGAGCCGATGACGCCGGCCACGTTGGGGCCCATGGCGTGCATCAGCAGGAAGTTGGAGGGATTGGCCCTCTGTCCCTCAAGCTGGGAGACGCGGGCGGCCATAGGGACGGCGGACACGCCGGCGGAGCCGATGAGGGGGTTGATCTTGCCGCCGGAGAGCCGGCACATGAGCTTGCCCAGCAGGATGCCGCCCACGGTGGAGAAGCAGAACGCCAGCAGGCCCAGGACGATGATCTTCAGGGTGTCCACCGCCAGGAAGTTGTAGTACACGGTGGTGGCGCCCACGGAGACGGACAGGCAGATGGTGACGATGTTCATCAGCGCGTTCTGCACCGTGTCGCTGAGGCGGTCCACCACGCCGCACTCCTTGAACAGGTTGCCCAGCATGAGGCAGCCCAGCAGGGGCGCCACGGAGGGGAGCACCAGGCAGGTGACGATGGTCACGAGGATGGGGAAGAGGATACGCTCCGTCTTGGAGACGGGGCGGAGCTGCTCCATCTTGACCTCGCGCTCCTTCCTGGTGGTGAGGGCGCGCATGATGGGCGGCTGGATCAGGGGGATCAGCGCCATGTAGGAGTAGGCCGCGATGGCGATGGGGCCCAGCTTTTCCGGGGCTAGGATCTTGGTGAGCCAGATGGCGGTGGGGCCGTCCGCGCCGCCGATGATGGCGATGGAGGCCGCCACGTTGCCGGTAAAGCCCAGGGCCACGGCCAGGATCAGCGCGCAGTAGATGCCAAGCTGCGCCGCCGCGCCGAGAAGCATGGACTTGGGATTGGCGATCATGGGGGAGAAGTCCGTCATGGCGCCCACGCCCATGAAGATCAGGGACGGGTACAGGCCGGACTTGACGCCGATGTAGAGGATATCCAGCAGTCCGCCGTGGCGGAGCACCTCACCGTAGTTGATGTCGCCGGCGCCGGCCCACATCTCCGGATGGTAGATGCCGGAGATGGGCAGGTTCGTCAGCAGCATGCCGAAGGCGATGCCCACCAGCAGCAGGGGCTCGAACTTTTTGACGATGGCGAGAAACAGCAGGAGCAGCGCGATCAGGATCATCACGATCTGTCCCACGTGTATATTGGCGAAGCCCGACGTCTGGGCGAGCTCGCCCAGGGTCTTCAGCAGATTCACGAAAACCCCTCCTTTATGCGAGCACGATGAGCGGGTCGCCCGTGCTCACGGAGGCGCCCTGCTGGACGCAGACCTGGGCGACCGTCCCGTCTCTGGGGGCCACGACTTCGTTTTCCATCTTCATAGCCTCGATAAGGAGGAGCACGTCGCCGCTCTTCACGGCGGAGCCTGCCTGCACCTCGATCTTCAGGACGGTGCCGGGCAGGGGAGCGGCCACCGCGTCGCCGGCGGCCAGGGACTGGGCCGGAGCGGCAGCGGGTGCGGGGGCCGCCGCGGGAGCCGGAGCCGCGGCAGGCGCGGGAGCGGCAGCGGGGGCCGGAGCCGCCGCGGGAGCCATGGCGTCATATTCGGCGGCGATGATCGCTTCGCCGCGTTCGACCTCGACCTCGTATACGCGGCCGTTGAGAGTTACTTTATATTTCATTTCTCCTGATCCTCCACTTCACGAATAGAAATAAACCTCAGCTCGTTGAGGGGAGCGTCCATCTTTTCCGCGACGATGGCCATGAGCATGGCGGCGGTGGCGTCCGGCACATCGTACCGGCAGACTTCGCCGCAGGAGCCCTTCGCCTTCGTCAGCTCGATGGCCTGGATGGGGATATCCACAGTGGATTTCTGGGGCAGCGGCTGCTGGTTCTTCTTCCGGAACGCCAGCTCCATCAGATAGATGACCAGCATCAGGAACGCCAGCACCACGAAGACGACCAGGATGCCCACCAGGGAGTAGCCCAACGTAGCGCCCATAGATATCTTCATACGTTACATCTCCTCGATGGTGTATTTGGCGCGATTCTTCTCGCGCTTGTCCCGCTCCTCGAAGAACTTTTCGGCCACCTGGGGGAAGGCGATGTAGGAGAGGACGTCCTCCTCGCTGCGGGCGGTTTCGCCCAGCTCAGCCTTCGCCTTTTCAAAGGCGGGCTCCATACTGTCGGCGTAGCGGCCGACCACCTCGGGGGTGTCGCCCAGGATCTTGGCCTTGACCTCGGGATCGATGGGGGCGGGGGTGCGCCCATACTCGCCGCGGCAGTAGGCACGGACCTCCTTCTCCACTCTCTTGTACCGCTCGCCCGCCAGCACGTTCTGCACCGCCTGGGTGCCCACGATCTGGCTGGTGGGGGTGACCAGGGGAGGATAGCCCAGATCCTTGCGGACTTTCGGCGTCTCCAGCAGCACCTCGTCGAATTTGTCCATGGCGTTCATCATGGTGAGCTGGGAGATCAGGTTTGACAGCATGCCGCCGGGGATCATATAGACCAGGCAGTTTGTGTCGGTGGCCATGGAGCGGGGGTTCAGGGTGCCGTTTTCGATGTATTCGTTGCGAATGGGGCTGAAATACTCCGCGATATCGTGGAGGATGTTCTTGTCCAGGCCGGTCTCATAGCCCATCTGCTCCAGGGCGTAGACCAGGGTCTCGGTGGCAGGCTGGGAGGAGCCGCCGGAGAAGGGGGAGATGGCGGTGTCGATCACATCGGCCCCGGCCTCCGCCGATTTCAGGTAAGTCATGAATGCCATGCCGGGCATGCAGTGGGTGTGCACCACCACGGGCAGGTCGATGGCGTCCTTGATGGCGCTGACCAGGTCATATGCCTCCTTGGGCGTCATGACGCCGGCCATGTCCTTGATGCAGACGGAGGAGATGCCCATCTTCGCCATGTCCCTCACCTGCTCCACGTACTTCTCCAGAGTGTGAACGGGGCTGGTGGTGTAGGAGATGGTGCCGGAGGCGTGGGCCCCGTGCTTCACCGTCTCGTCGATGGCGACCTCCAGGTTCCGCACGTCGTTGAGGGCGTCAAAAATGCGGATGATGTCGATGCCGTTGGCAATGCTCCGCTCCACGAAACGGCGGACCACATCGTCGGGATAGTGCTTGTAGCCCAGGATGTTCTGTCCTCTCAGCAGCATCTGGAGCTTGGTGTGGGGCATCTTCTCGCGGATCTTGCGCAGGCGCTCCCACGGATCCTCGTTCAGGAAGCGGAGGCACACGTCAAAGGTGGCGCCGCCCCAGCACTCCACGGAGTAGTAGCCGGCCCGGTCGATGGTTTCCAGAATGGGCTCGAACTTCTCGTAGGGGAGCCGCGTTGCGATAAGGGATTGGTTTGCGTCACGGAGTACCGTTTCAGTAAACCCGATCTTCATGAAATATCTCCTCCTGTTTATTCCTCAGCGGCCTGTCCGGCCGCCGTAACTCACCTGTTGATCCTCTGTTTTTTCTTCACGGCGATTGAACGGTATCCGATCGCAGGGTTCCCGGATGAGTCGACCGGAACTGCTCGATCCTGCCGTGGATGAGCAGCCGTCATCAGCTGTCGCCCACGCCGCCGTTCGATGGTCAAAAATACACCGTTCTGCAAGAATGAGAACGGAATACTGCATAGTTTAACGCTAATTATATAATGTTACTCAAAAAGTGGCAATACTCAAATTTATAATTTTTTTGCCACATCTCCATAAGTTATACGGCATTTTTATCATTTTCAATAACAGCATTCCCGCCGCTGAGGGAATGAGAATGGAACGATTTGATAAAACGACGCTCGTTTCTTGCAAAACGGGCGAAACGCTTCAAATCGCAAACCGGCAGCGCGTCTCCGATTTGAAGCAAAACAAACGGAGCGCCGCCAGGCGGCGCCCCGCAATCGTATTCAAATAAGCTCCCGCAAGCCGTATTTATAGCTCTCGGCAGAGTTCGCCGCACAGCGGCGGATCAAATACAATCGTTTTTGGCGCAGCTTTGCTGCGTCAAAAACACACTCAAACGAGCCGTGCGCGTTCTCGATCCGACCAAATGCGGCGCGAACAACGCCGCGCCGCATGCGATGGAGATCGAGTCGTTACCCTAGTCCCCTCAGATCGCAGCCCGGCGAAGCGGGTGCGATCTGAATCTATTCAGTCTCTGCACTCGATGAGGCCGTATCCGCCGTCCTTGCGCTTGTAGACGATGGCAAACTCCTCGTCGTCGTTCTGGTTTTTGAAAACGAAGAACTCATGCTCCAGCAGGTTCATCTGAAGGATGGCCTCCTCCGGGGTCATGGGCTTGATGGAGAAGCGCTTCGTCCGGACGATGGTCAGATCCGGCTCCTCAGTGTCCTCCTGCATACCGGTGACGGCAGGCTTGATTTCCCGCTCAAAGGCGCCGTCCCGCAGCCTCTTCTCAAGGCGGGTCTTGTTCTTGCGGATCTGCCTCTCGATGGCGGCGACGGCGGAGTCCACGGAGGCGAACATATCGCTGGTCGTCTCACTCACCCGGTAGAACATACCGTTGTTGTTCAGGGTGACTTCGGCGAGATAGCGGCCGCGCATGGCGGAGAAGGTGACGAACGCCTCGGATTCCTGGCGGAAGAACTTATCCAGCTTGCTGATCTTCTTCTCCGCGTATTCACGAAGCTCGGGGCTGATTTCGACCTTTTTCTCGGTAAATGTAAATTTCATGCTCGTTCACTCCTTTGCGTATACTGTGGCCGGCGCGGATAGGGGATCGCTCCCGCCACGGCTCTATTATACCACAAAGCGGGTGATTTTTAAAGAGGTAATTGACGAAAAAGTCACAGCACGGCGCTGGCGTGGCGGGTGGCGTGGCAGCCCATGTTCACGACGCAGGGCAGCCCCGCGATGTGGGTGGGGTACACGTCGATGTTCACGGCCACGGCGGTGTTCTTGCCGCCGAAGCCCTGCGGCCCGATGCCCAGACGGTTGATCCGATTGAGTACCCGGTGCTCCATCTCCGCGTAGTAGGGATCGGCATTCCGGGTGTCCACATTCCGCGCGAGGGCGCGCTTTGCCAGGATCGCGGCCATCTCCGCCGTGCCGCCCAGACCCACGCCCACCACCACCGGCGGGCAGGGATTGGATCCGGCGGCGTCCACCACCGAGATGATATAGTCCTCGATATCCTCCCGCTTCGCGGAGGGGAGGAACATTTTCATGGCGCTCATGTTCTCGCTGCCGAAGCCCTTGGGTGCCACGGTGAGGGTGAGCCTGTCCCCGGGCACAAGGCGGATGTGGATCACGGCAGGGGTGTTGTCCTCTGTGTTCACCCGGCGCAGGGGATCGGCCACCACGGACTTGCGCAGACAGCCGTTCACGTATCCCCGGCGCACGCCCTCGTTGACGGCGGCCTCGAAGTCGCCGCCCGCGATGTGCACGTCCTGCCCCACGTCGGCGAAGACCACGGCCATGCCCGTATCCTGGCAGATGGGGAGCCCCTTCTCCGCGGCGTATTTGAAATTCTCCACGATGTCGTCCAGCGCGGCGATCCCGGCAGGGGACACCTCCGACTCCTGGGCGCATTCCAGCAGGATCGCAAGATCCGGAGGCAGGTACACGGCCGCTTTGACGCACAGCCGTTCCACCGTACGGACGATCTCTTCACAGCTTATCTCGCGCATTGTCATCATCTCCTGCTGGCAGGATACCACAGCGGCGGGGGAAAAACAAGTTTCCATCGACCGCGCCCTGTGGTATAATGGCTGTCGAACAGAAAACGATCGAGCGGGAGGAATCGCCATGCTGAAAATAGGCTGTCACTTATCCACCTCCGGCGGATTCGCGGGAATGGGCCGCACCGCCGTCTCCATCGGGGCCAACGTATTCCAGTTCTTTACCCGGAATCCCCGGGGCGGCGCCGCCAAGCCCATCGACCCGGCCGATATCGCGGAATTTGAAAAGATCGCCGCGGAGAACGGGCTTCAGACGCTGCTGGCCCACGCTCCATACACCCTGAATGCCTGCGCCGCAAAGGAGAACATCCGCACCTTTGCCCGGGAGACCATGGCCGACGACTTGAAGCGCATGGAGCACGTGCCGGGGAACCTGTACAACTTCCATCCCGGCAGTCACGTGGGCCAGGGGATCGAGGCGGGGATCGGGATGATCGCGGAGACGCTGAATGCGGTGCTGACCCCGGAGCAGCGGACCACTGTGCTGCTGGAGACCATGGCGGGCAAGGGCAGCGAGGTGGGCGGCCGCTTTGAGGAGCTGCGGGCCATCATCGACCGGGTGGAGCTGAAGGAGAAGATGGGCGTCTGTCTGGATACCTGTCACGTGTATGACGCGGGGTATGACGTCTTAAACGACCTGGACGGGGTGCTCAGGGAGTTCGACCGGGTGGTGGGCCTGGAGCGGCTGCGCGCCATCCACGTGAACGACAGTAAAAACCCCTTTGCCAGCCACAAGGACAGGCATGAGGTCATCGGCGGCGGCAGCCTGGGCACGGAGTTCTTCCGCCGGCTCATCAACCACCCGCTTCTCCGGGACCTGCCCTTTTACCTGGAGACTCCCAATGAGCTGGACGGCTACGCCAGGGAGATCGCCCTGTTCAGGGAGCTGTATGAGGGACAGGAGGCCTGAGCCTGTTCGGGCTTCCGATTCCAATAACCTTACGAGAAACAGAATAATACAAAGCCCAGGGCCCCGGATCATCCGATCCGGGGCCCCGGTTTCCGTCTTTGGTCAATTGCAATGGGAAAAGTTTCGTGTATAATGGGGGCAGAAAAACCGGAGGAGGGGACCGTATGAAAAAGCGGATCATATATCTGCTTGTGGCGCTGGTACTGTTCATGGGATTGCTGCCTTTCATGCTACCGGGCGCAAAAATCGTGGCAGACGGCGCGTGCGGTGCCCGGGGTGATAATGTGACCTGGAAGCTGGACGATACCGGCACGCTGACTGTCAGCGGCACGGGAGCGATGATAGAATCCGTCTGTCCGTGGCATTCGCAGAGAGAAAGCGTCAAAAAAGCGGTGATAGAAGATGGCGTAACGTCCGTTGGCAGCAATAACTTCGAGGGCTGCAGCAGCCTCACAAGCATTTCCATCCCGGATAGTGTCGTAACCATCGGAAGCCGTGCGCTTGCGGAGTGCGGCAGCCTCACGGATATCACCGTTGGCAGCATCGCGTATATAGGGTCCGGCGCTTTTTCCGGCTGCCGCAGTCTCACAAGCGCCGCCATCCCCGACAGCGTTACTGCCATTTTGGACGATACGTTCAGCGGCTGTACGAGTCTTGCAAGCGTCACCATCCCCGACAGCGTTGCAAAAATCAGTGTCAACGCCTTTGAAGGCTGCAACAGTCTCAAAGAGGTGAACTACAGCGGCACAAAGAAACAGTGGGGAACGATCTCCGTTGATTCGGGCAACGGCTGTCTTTTAGACGCGGCGATTCATTATATCGAGGACCATCTCCCTGCCGCGGACTCTGCGGCTGCGCTTGACAACAGCGAGCCCGACAGGACTGACTGCGACGTCGGCCCCGCCGATCTTACCCCCGCTGCCTGGGACCCGCCCCTGACGAAGGGGGAATACATAGCCGAAACAGACGGCAAAACGGAGACAGGCGCATCGTACGTCCGAACGACCGCGCTGTGGTGCGGAAAAGGACACGTAGCCGCGGTCAGGCTGGACAGCGACGAGTATCTGCTCCGCATCGCGTACTATGACGAGAACGGCACGCTGGAGCACGTGGAAAACAACGGCTACATCGGTTCGACCGGCTACTTCACGGGGCTGGCGCATATACCGGCGAACGCCGTGTACTTCGGGCTGACTTTCCGAAGGACAGACCAGGGAGCCCTGGCCGACGACGACATAGACGCCATCGCTGACGCGCTGTCGGCATACTCGTTTTCCGATGCGCCGCTGATCATGAACGGCGACGCGGCAGCAGAGGAATTGATGAACGAGGCAACGGAAAACGCGCGGAGCGAGGAGCAGGAACCGGGTCCCGCCATAAAGGCATATTACCGGGAGGAGATGCGGGACACCGTCAAAAGCGTCCGGGACTGCCAGACGGAGCCCTGCCTCGTGATGCCGCTCGTGACGGATATCCATTACGGCAGCGCGTCCACCGGCGGCGACGCCTTTCTGTTCACCAGAGAAACGCTCGCAAACCTGAGCCGGTTTTCAAGAGAAGTCCAATGCGACGGGCTGATCTGTTTGGGCGACATCCACGACGGCGGGTACGGCAGCTCCGTAATACCGTCGTCCTCCGAGAACGCGGAGGACGTGAGCGCCATGCTGCTGAACAGTATGCGCGGGATCGGGCTCCCGCTCTACTACTCCATGGGCAATCACGATGACTGCCGCTATTTCGATCCGTACATGACGGCTGCGCAGATCTACTCGACTTATATGTCACAGTCCGACAAGGACGTGGTATTCGACACGGGATACTACGGGCTGAACTATTACAAGGATTTCCCCCAGTTCGGGGTCCGGCTGATCGAGATCGACACGAATAAAGCTCCCGGCGCGTCTAAAAAGGGAGCCTACGGCGTGTCGGCACAGACCGTTTCATTTTTGACAGATGCGCTGGCGTCAATGGATGACGATGATCTGGCGGTCATCATAACGCACGCGCCGATCATATCGGGTCTGCTGACCCCAAAAGCGAGCAGCATCACCGGCGCCTCCTCGGCCGTCAGAGCGATCAACGAGTCGGGGAAGACTGTTATCGTGCTGTCCGGGCATACGCACTACGATATCTCAACAGTGGATCCCTTCATACACGTGGTGACAGCGGCAAACAAGAATTCGCTCAGGGACGAGGACAATACCGGTATAGCCACAAAAGGGACCGGGACCGGACAGGTATATGTGCGGCAGCTTGAAAGCGGAACGAAGGACCTGTGGGACGTGGTCGTCCTGCGGCCATTCTCCAGGATCATCGACTTCATCAGATTCGGCTCCGGAGTGAACAGGAGATTTCATATCACACCGACGGCTCCGACGACCGTAGAGACGGAGCTGACGGGCACGATCACATGGAGCACCTCGGATCCAGGCGTGGCAACGGTCTCGGACGGCGCGATAACGGGCGTTGGGAGCGGACGGTGCGCTGTGACGGCCACGGATGATACGGGGAATATGGAGACCTGGGTCGTTGAATACTGACGCGTTGATAGCCATACATCGGAAAACCCGACGAGCATACGGAATAATACTCAGCCCAAGGCCCCGGATCGGATGATCCGGGGCCTTGGGCCATATAGGAGAAATGAAGAAACCAATGAGCTCTGTTATGCCTTCGCCTTTTTGCCGGAGACCAAGTGGGCGATCAGCAGGACGGCGACGGTGATGATGATGCCGGCGGGGAGCGAGATCCACGCGCTCCTGGTGAAGCCGGCGATGATGTAGGTGACGAAGGAGATGGCCGCCACGGTCAGCGCGTAGGGCAGCTGGGTGGACACGTGGTTCACGTGGTTGCACTGGGCGCCGGTGGAGGACATGATCGTTGTGTCGGAGATGGGGGAGCAGTGGTCGCCGCAGACGGCGCCGGCCAGGCACGCGGACACGCAGATGATGAGCATGGGGTTCCCGGGCGTGTTCTGGAATACCTTCACCAGAATGGGGATCAGGATGCCGAAGGTGCCCCAGGAGGTGCCGGTGGCAAAGCTCAGGATCACGGCTACCACAAACACGATGGCGGGCAGCATGTTCTGCAGCGCGCTGGCGCCGCCCTCAAAGATCCCGGCCACGTATTCGGCCGCGCCCAGCATGCCGGTCATGGCAGACAGGGTCCAGGCGAAGGTGAGGATCAGGATGGCGGGGACCATGGCCTTGAAGCCGGCGGGAACCGCGTCCATGCACTGCTTGAAGTTGAGGACCCGGCGGCACAGGAAGTAGATCACCGTGATGATGAGGCTCACCAGGGAGCCCAGCGCCAGGCCGACGGAGGCGTCGCAGTTGGCAAAGGCGTCCACGAAGCTCTCACCCTCGAAGAAGCCGCCGGTGTAGATCATGCCGATGATGCAGAGGATGATGAGGATGACCACGGGGATCACCAGATCTTTGATCTTGCCCTTGGTGGAGACGACCTGCTCGGAGGCGTCGGCATAGGGCCGGTCCTCGGTGGTGTACAGGTCGTTCTTCTCGATGGCGTTGCGCTCGTGCTTCCGCATGGGACCGTAGTCCAGCCCCAGCACGATGAGCAGGATGATCATCACGAAGGTGAGCAGGGAGTAGAAGTTGAAGGGAATGGCCTTCAGGAACAGGGTGAGCCCCTCGTATCCCGCGACGCCCGCCACGGCGGCCGCCCAGGAGGAGATGGGCGCGATCATGCAGACAGGCGCCGCGGTGGAGTCGATCAGGTAGGCGAGCTTGGCCCTGGATACCTTGTGGGTATCGGTGACCGGCCGCATGACGCTGCCCACGGTGAGGCAGTTGAAATAGTCGTCGATGAAGATGATGACGCCCAGCACGAAGGTGGCGAACATGGCACCCTTGCGGGACTTGATCCGACGCACGGCCCACTCGCCGTAGGCCCGGGAGCCGCCGGCCTTGTTCACAAGCACGACGATGATGCCCAGCACCACCAGGAAGATGAGGATGCCGATGTTCCAGGAATCCGCAAGCTTCGCGATGAAGCCGTCGTTGACCATGGTGTTCAGCGCGCCGATGGGGCTGAAATTCGCATTGAACAGCGCGCCGATGACGATGCCGATGAACAGAGAGGAGTAGACCTCCTTGGTGATGAGCGCCAGAACGATGGCGACGATGGGCGGCACAAGCGCCCAGAAGGTGCCGAACATGGGGCTGGCCGCCTCAGCCGCCTCTTCGCCGTCTGCCAGCGCGGAAATGGTCAGCGCCGCGACCACGACGATAAGTAGCAGCAGGAACGCCAGCAGCTTTCTCTTCTTTAACATGGTTTTCCCTCCCAGAAAAGTAATATACTGCCGTCAGCTCGATGCGGGGATAAAAAAACCGCTCCGACGATGCGGAACGGTGCAGGATACCGAAATGATAGCGCTCCACATGATGTGACAGTGCGGTGCATGTTCTGCACCGCCCCAGGAGAGCAGGGCCAGGCGCCGCGTTCCCCTTCGGCGGGATCCCCTTTCCCCGCGGCGGCTGCCTGAGCCGTGTGCCGCAGAGTACTGATGTTTCCCGCGCCTCTATCAGTGCCGGGTCTCCCCGGCGTTATCCAAGTTTATTATAAACTAACACAGAAGGGCCGCGCTGTCAACCGATTTCGGCCAAAAATGAATTCTCAGGCAAAAATACTTGCAAAGCCGACAGTTATGCCGGTGATGATGAATCCGGCGACGACGACGCCCGCCAGGATGGTGGGGATGGCGGAGCGAAGACGGATATCGAAGATGGCCGCCACCAGCGCGCCGGTCCACGCGCCGGTGCCGGGCAGGGGGACCGCCACCAGGACGAACAGGCCCAGCAGCTCCCATTTCCGGATGAGCTCCCGTTTGGCGTATGCTTTGGCCTCCATTTTTTCTACGACGGACGCCAGCTTCGGGCTTTTGCCCCGCATCCACTCAAAAACCCGCCGGATGAACAGGATGATGAACGGCACGGGCACCATGTTGCCCGCGATGCTGATGAGCATGGCTGCGACAGGGTGCAGTCCCAGCCCCACCCCGATGGGGATCGCGCCCCGCAGCTCCACGATGGGCAGCAGGGAAACGACAAAGGTGATGACCGCCCGGCCCAGGCCGGTGGCTTCAAGAGATGTGAAGATGTCCAAGGGTCATTTCCCGCCTTCCTCGCCCCGCAGGCGTATGATCCGGTCACGCAGCACGGCGGCGTATTCGAATTCCAGCATCCGGGAGGCCTGCATCATTTCCTTCTCCAGCTTGCGGATAGCCTCCTCCCGCTCTCTCTTTGTCATGTGCTTTTCGCCCTCTGGGGTCCGCTTCTGCTCCGGCGCGCCGGAGATCTCCAGGATGTCGCGCACGCTCTTGACGATGGTTTTCGGCGTGATGCCGTGGGCCTTGTTGTACGCCCGCTGCTTTGCCCTGCGGCGTTCCGTCTCGTCGATGGCGGCGCGCATGGAGGGGGTGATCGTATCGGCGTACATGATCACAAGGCCGTCAGCGTTGCGGGCGGCGCGGCCGATGGTCTGGATGAGGGACGTCTCGCTGCGGAGGAAGCCCTCCTTATCGGCGTCCAGAATGGCCACCAGGGATACCTCCGGCAGATCCAGCCCCTCCCGCAGGAGGTTGATGCCCACCAGCACGTCGAAGCTGCCCAGCCGCAGGTCGCGGATGATCTCCATCCGCTCGATGGTGTCGATGTCGTGGTGCATATAGCGGACGCGGATGCCCGCCTGCGTGAGGTAAGCGGTCAGGTCCTCCGCCATTTTCTTTGTGAGAGTGGTGACAAGCACCCGCTCGTTCTTCTCCGCACGGGCATTGATCTCCCCGATGAGGTCGTCGATCTGCCCCTCCACAGGGCGGACGGAGATCTCCGGATCGGTGAGCCCGGTGGGACGGATGATCTGTTCCGCGATCTGGGAGGAGCGGGACCGCTCGTATTCCCCCGGCGTGGCGGAGACGTAGATCACCTGATTCAGCCGGTCGTTGAACTCGTCAAAATTCAGAGGCCGGTTGTCGAAGGCGGAGGGCAGCCGGAAGCCGTAGTCCACAAGGCTCGTCTTCCGCGCCCGGTCCCCGGCGTACATGGCCCGCACCTGAGGCAGGGTCACATGGCTCTCGTCGATGAACATGACAAAGTCCCTGGGGAAATAGTCCAGAAGGGTCATGGGCGCGGAGCCGGGCGCCCGCCCGCTGATGACCCGTGAATAGTTCTCGATCCCGGTGCAGTAACCCAGCTCCCGCATCATCTCGATATCGTACATGGTGCGCTGGTGGATGCGCTGGGCTTCGATGAGCTTGTGGTTGGCCTCGAACCAGGCCACCCGCTCCTTCATCTCCTCCATGATCTCCCCGATGGCGCGTTCCATCTTCTCGCTGGTGGTGACGTAGTGGGAGGCGGGGTAGATGGCCACGTGGGACAGGGTGCGCACCGGCGCGCCGGTGACCACGTTCACCTCGCTGATGCGGTCGATCTCGTCCCCGAAGAACTCGATGCGTACAGCGTTCTCTCTCGCGTAGGCGGGGAAGACCTCCACCGTGTCGCCCCGGACCCGGAACATATTCCGCTCAAAGGCGATGTCGTTGCGCCCGTATCGGATCTCCACCAGCTTTTTCAGCAGCTCGTCCCGATCCCGGGTCTGACCGACGCGCAGGGAGATGACCATATTGGCATAGTCGATGGGGTCGCCCAGACCGTAGATGCAGCTCACCGACGATACCACGATCACATCCCGCCGCTCGAACAGGGAGGAGGTGGCGGAGTGGCGCAGCCGGTCGATCTCATCGTTGACGGCGCTGTCCTTTTCGATGTAGGTGTCCGTGTGGGGGATATACGCCTCCGGCTGGTAGTAGTCATAGTAGGAGACGAAATATTCCACGGCGTTGTCCGGGAAAAACTCCTTGAACTCGCTGCAGAGTTGGGCGGCCAGGGTCTTGTTGTGGGCCAGCACCAGCGTGGGCCGCTGTACGCGCTCGATGACCTTGGCCATGGTGTAGGTCTTGCCGGAGCCGGTGACGCCCAGCAGCGTCTGCTCCTCAAACCCCAGCTCGAGACCTTTTGCCAGAGCGTCAATGGCCTCGGGCTGATCGCCGGAGGGGCTGTATTCCGATACGACTTTGAAATCAGGCATGGAAAAAGATCCCCCGTTAAATGTTGTCCAGCATGCCGCTGTCCGCCATGCTGACCCAGTCGCCGTCTGCGATGACGAGATGGTCCGCCAGGGTGACGTCCAGCAGCTTCAGCGCCTTCGCCAGTCTGCTCGTGGTCTGCATATCCTGCTGCGAGGGGACGGCGATGCCGCTCAGATGGTTGTGCGCCAGGATCACACTGGAGGCGTTGTAGGTGATGGCCGTTTCCGCCACCTGCCTGACGCTGAAGCTGGCGGAGGTGACGCTGCCCCGGCACACCAGGGTGCAGCCAAGCACCTTGCACTTGGCGTCCAGACAGAGGAGGTAGACCAGCTCGTCCCGCGCGGCGGTGAAAAGAGGGGCCAGGTAAGCCCCGGCGGCGCGGGAATTCTCCACGATATCGCCGGTCTGGGCTTTTGATATGCCGTAGCGCCTGGCGACCTGGGGCACGAGCTTGATGAGGGCGGCGGCGCTCTCGCCCACGCCCGGCACCTCCATGAGCGATTCCAGCGGCGCGTCGAAAACGGCGGCAAGGGAACCGAAGTGGTTCATGAGGGCGTGGGCCGTGGGATTTGTATCCCCCCTGGGGATGGCGTAAAAGAGGAGCAGCTCGATCACCGTGTGTTCGTCAAAGCTGTCGAGCCCGTGATCCAGGAAACGCTGGCGGAGCCGGGCTCTGTGCCCGTCATGGATGCTCATTTTACCGCACCGTACTGCTTCAGGTATCCCTCCATGGCGGAGATGCGCCAGTCGCCCTCGGGCATGGCGGCAATGATGTCCCGCACCGTGATGATGGGATAGACCCGGATGCCCAGCGTCTCCCGCAGCTCATCCAGGGCGGAGAGCTCGCCGGTGCCCTTTTCCATTCTGTCCACGGAGACGAACAGGGCCGTGACGGTCACGTCCGCGACGCCGTGGAGCAGGGCAAGGCTCTCCCGCACGGCGGTGCCGGCGGTGACCACGTCCTCAATGATGGCGATGCGGTCGCCGTCCTTCGGCCTTGTGCCGATGAGCTCCCCGCCCTCGCCGTGGTCCTTCTTTTCCTTTCGGTTGAAGCAGTAGGGAACGTTGATCCCGTGATCCCGGTAGAGAGAGACAGCTGCGGAGACGGCCAGGGGGATCCCCTTGTAGGCCGGTCCGTAGAGGATGTCGAAGCTCTCTCCGCTGTCCGCGATGGCCTGAGCGTAAAATTCGCCCAGCTTTGCGATCTGCTCCCCGGTCTTATAGTTTCCCGTGTTGATGAAGTACGGCGTTTTGCGCCCGCTTTTCGTGATGAAATCCCCGAAGGTGAGCACGCCTGCCCCCTCCATGAAGGTGATGAAATCCTGAGCTGCGCCCATGTGAATATCCCCCCTGCGATCATTTGTCTAAATAAAAATTATACCATCGTTCCGGCCCCAGTTCAACAGGATCGGCGCAAGTTTCCGGGAAAGTTGTGTCCCCCGCCCCCCTGTGATATAATACTCAAGGAACGACGCAATATATGGGAGAAAGGAGCGGATATGAAAAGGCTTTTCCTGCTGCTGATCGCCCTGGCGCTCCTCTGCGCGGTTTCCTGCGGGAAGGGGAGGAGCGATCTTGCGGGCGGCTACCGTATCGGGACCGGGGAGGATGCCCTGATTGGCCCATCCCTGACCCTGAACGGGGACGGCACGTTTTCCTATTCCCCCTCGATCATCAGCAGCTATATGGGCGTCGGCCGGTATACGCTGGAGGGGGACGCGGTGACGCTGCTGTTCGGAGAAGAGGAGACCGGTTTGTTCACGGTCACGGAGGACGGACCGGAGTATGAGCCCGCCCGGACAGCGGAGCAGGCGGTCGGCGTGTTTACGGTCACGGAGGAAGGGCTGCGATTCGAGGCCGCCGGGACGACGGCATGGGCGTTGGACGGCCTGGAGGACGGGACCCTGTTCATAAAAAACAGGTAAAACTCCGCGGTCGGCTCTTGAATTCAGGGACCGGCTGTGCTATACTTATACAAATCCGGCGGGTGCGGCCTTGGCCGCATACAGTGGAATGGGGTGAGAGGCCCCGCACGCAGGGTACTGTGATGCTCCCCTGAGGAGATAAGTCAGATACACTACCGCACGGAGTCCGCTGCCCGGTGCCTTGGCCCGCCGGGTTCGCGAATCGGAATCCTTTTTGGAGAGGCCATACATCCGTATGGCCTCTCCTTTTTTATGCCGCGGAATGCGATAGGAGATGATCGTTTGAGAGGTGGTGAGATATGGCGGCGAAGCAGAAGCCGGAGATCCCCGTCTATGTGAGCGAGCGGGAAAAGCATCTGATCGAGCTGATGCGGACCATTGACTACGGCGAGATCCGGGTAAGCGTCGAGAATTACCAGCCGATCGAGGTCCTGGAGATGAAGCGGAGCGTGGATCTGCGGTCGGAACAGAAAAAGAAATAAGAGTCAAGAACTGACCAGAAAACTGGAGGTTCCGTTGTATGGCAGGCCCTGCGCCGTGCCATCGGCGGAGCTTTTTTGTTTCTTGGAACAGCGCCTCATCCCTGTGGAGGAGATCAGCAGAAGAAGGGAGGTGAAAGCATGAAAAAACGCATCATCAGCATCCTGATCGCGGCTCTGCTCCTGGCGGCGATCATGCCGACGGGCACGGCGGCGATCCAGCTTCAGGGTGACACCAACAGAAACGGCACCGTGGATATCATCTTCACCGTCACGAAGGGACCGGAAGGCTTCTTTGAGACGGAGACGGGCGACTACCTCTATATGGAGGAGCTCCACGTACCGTATTTCGACCTGGCGCTTTACGGACTGGAGCGCTACTACTACAACCCGGAGTGCTACACCAGCAGCAACGGCCAGCAGCCCGGCACGTCCCTGACGGCGGCGGGCGTGGTCACCACCATGCACATGTTCATCTACGCCACAGAAGTGTTCATGTTCGGTGAGGATCCAAGCGACGCGGGCAAGGGCCTGCACGCCGACGATCTGGACACCTGGGTGAGCTGGAGCCAGGGCGCCGGCAGCTCGTTCATGAGCTTCTGGGACCACAGCACCAACCTCAACTACTTCCTGGACTACGAGTATCCCCTGGGACGTGAGGGCTGGGGCAGCACCAGCGACCAGCAGGCGCTCCACGACGGCAGCCACGTCTCGCTCCACCGGATCACCGGCGACGCCATGGGCAGCGTCTACGGCCTCATGGAGACCGAGGACGGCACCCGCGACTTCGGCGAGGTCACCGAGGGCGAGAGCATCACTCTGACCCTGAAAAGGACGGTGGCCAGCATGGCCTCCGGTTCCTCCACCAGCTACCGGGTACTCCCGGATACGGACGTCTACATTCTCAATGAGGACGATTTCGCAGGCCAGAAGGTCACCAAGTGGACGAGCCTGGGCTATACCGACGAGAATGGCCAGATCACCGTCCCCGGCACGCTGGAGCCCGGCCGGTACTACATTTCCGCCAACGGCAACCCGGATTCCGAGCGCGGCCCGTCCGTCTTCGTCCTCACTGTGAAGCGGGACACCGGCGACGTGGTATTCGGCGACGTGAACGGCGATGGCCTTGTCAACAGCGGTGACGCCGTCCTGGTCCTGAAGCACACCGCCGGGACTCTGGGCAGCGCCGATTTCATCGAGGCTGCGGCGGACGTGAACGGCGACGAACTGATCAACAGCGGCGACGCCGTCCTGATCCTCAAGCGCACAGCGGGCACGATCCCCGCATTCCCCGTGGAGTAAGCAACCAGAAGGAGGAAAAAAACAGAATGAAACGCGCACTAGCCCTGCTTCTCGCGGTCCTGATGGCGTTCAGCGTGCTGTCCGTCACGGCCATGGCCGCGGACGGCCCGTCGATCACCGCCGCCGTCGACAAGACGGAGGCCGCCATCGGCGACACCGTGGAGGCAACATTTGCCCTCGCGAACAACCCCGGCTATACCAACATCGAGCTGACCCTGACCTTCGATCCCGACGTCCTGCAGTTCACGGGACTGAAGACCGATGAGGACGGGGACGTGATCGGCCGTTTCGGCAAGGGCAGCACGGCGGTCAACACCAACGCCGCCTCTGACAAATACGGCTTCATCACAAACGCACTGACCAACACCTATTCAAACAATGCAGACCTGTTCGTGGCCCAGTTCGATGTGATCGGCGCGGGCAGCACGACGGTCGGCGCGAATGTGACCCTGTTCCAGAACATCGACAACAACGGAACGGCCACGGACTATGAGGCCGCCGTCACCGCCAGCGATGAGATCGCCGTGGCCGGGACCCCCGCCACCAGCGTGACCCTGAACATGACGGAGCTCAGCATTGAGGTCGGCAGCGGCACCAAGACCCTCACCGCCACGGTAGAGCCCTCCGACACCACCGACACCCTGGTGTGGACCAGCTCCGACGAGACGGTCGCCACCGTGACCCAGACCGGCATCGTGACCCCCGTGGCCGCCGGTACCGCGGTCATCACGGCCACCGCGGGCAGCGTATCCGGCTCCTGCACGGTCACCGTGACCCCGGAGCAGTCTGTGGTTGGCTACAGGAAGACCCAGTCCGGCGCCGTGGAGCGCTATGCCGACATGACCGGCATCCGGTCCTTCCTGTTCAACGGCAGCACCGTCACAGTGAAGAACATCTACAAGCTGACCCTCGCCGGTCACGAGGAATTCTACCTCACCGGTCCCCTTGGCTATATGACAGTGTTCCGCAAGCTGGACGGCACCGGCTGGATCGGCGAGCCCTGGGGCACCAGCTCCGAGTGGCAGGGTCTCAACTTCAGTTGGGCTGCAGATCAAGGGCAGACGACCAAGAACATCCTGGTGACCTATGACGAGCTGGCCGCCGCCTTCGGCGACGACATGAGCAAGCTGGGCGTCACCGAGAATGACATCCTGGCCTTCACCTATGTGCAGTACGATCAATACAACTACGGCGTCCTGTTCGTCATCGAGCCCTTGGCCGCCACCGGCGTGAGCATCGACGAGACGGCGGTCGTCAGCGTGGGCGAGACCGTCAAGGTCGCCGCGGCGCCGGAGCCCGCGGCCACCACCGACACGGTCGCCTGGACCAGCTCCGACGAGACCGTGGCCACCGTGGACGAAAGCGGCGTCGTCACCGGCGTGGCCCCCGGCTCCGCCACCATCACCGCCACTATCGGCGAGTACAGCGATACCTGCGCCGTCACCGTGCTGGGCGAGCCCGTGAGCTTCGACGTGCCCGGCAACGGCGAATGGGGCGAGAGCGTCACCGGCCTCACCATCGCGGGCGTGGAAATTTCCGGCTCCGCGTGGGACGGCCAGACCCTGACCGTGTACACCGATACCGAGACCGGTACCGCGCTCATCACCTTCACCGACAACTACGGTGAACAGACGAAGGTGACCTGCGCCATCGAGAATTATACCGGCTCCGTTTCCAGGCAGATCGTTGTGGGCGGCTGGACCGATACCGGCACGTGGACGATCAACTTCGCGCCTGCCGTGCCCGCCACCGGCATCACGCTGGACAAGGAGACCATGGAGCTCCTGGTCGGCGGGAACGATACCCTTACCGCCGCCCTTACGCCCGAGGATTGCACCGACACCGTGACCTGGACCAGCTCCGATGAGAGCGTCGCCACCGTGGACGCAAGTGGCAAGGTCACCGGCGTGGGCGGCGGCACCGCGACGATCACCGCTGCGGCGAGCGGACAGACGGCCGCCTGCACGGTCACCGTCACGGCGGTGCCCGCCACCGGCATCACGCTGGACAAGGAGAGCCTCGACATTTGGACCGGCGACCAGATCCTCCTTACTGCCACCGTTACGCCGGAGGATACCACCGACAAGGTCGTGTGGACCAGCTCCGACGAGTCGATCGCCTATGTGAGCGATGACGGCTATGTCTACGGTAACGCTGTGGGCACCGCGGTCATCACCGCCACGGCGGGCAGCGTGTCCGCTCAGTGTACCATCACCGTGCACGAGCCGTACCTTGTGGCGAAGGAGACCTTCCCCGGCGTGGAGGGCGTTCTCTCCCTGGACAATGATATCGCCATCAGGGGCGTGTTCGTGAAGAGCGCCGCGTGGGACGGAAACACCCTGAACGTGACGATCGATCCCTCCACTGAGGACGGCGCCAACGCCAAGTTGTCGATCAGATTCAAAAACGACAGCGCCAACAACATTTATATTATCAGCAGCAGGTTGAATTCCGGCAGGTCCTCAACAAAGAATTATACCGTGCCCATTGAGGGCGGCACTGCCACCAAGATCATCACCGTCGGCACCACCTCCGACGCCGACGACATCACGACCTACACCGTCAACTTCACCGTGGAGCAGCCCGAGCCGGACGGCCCGTCGATCACCGCTGCCGTTGACAAGACGGAGGCCGCCATCGGCGACACTGTGGAGGCAACATTTACCCTCGCGAACAACCCCGGCTATACCAACATCGAGCTGACCCTGACCTTCGATCCCGACGTCCTGCAGTTCACAGGACTGAAGACCGATGAGGACGGGGACGTGATCGGCCGTTTCGGCAAGGGCAGCACGGCGGTCAACACCAACGCCGCCTCTGACAAATACGGCTTCATCACAAACGCGCTGACCAACACCTATTCCAATAACGCGGACCTGTTCGTGGCCCAGTTCGATGTGATCGGCGCGGGCAGCACGACGGTCGGCGCCAACGTGACCCTGTTCCAGAATATCGACAACAACGGAACGGCCACGGACTATGAGGCCGCCGTCACCGCCAGCGATGAGATCGCCGTGGCTGGGACCCCCGCCACCAGCGTGACCCTGAACCAGACGACCGCGACCCTGGAGTACCCCGCCACCGTGCTGCTGCGCGCCACGGTGGAGCCCTCCGACACCACCGATACGCTGGTGTGGACCAGCTCCGATGAGTCCGTGGCCACCGTGGACGCCACCGGTAAGGTCTCCTCCGTGGCCCCCGGCACTGCCGTCATCACCGCGCGCGCCAACGACGACGCCTACGCCGAGTGCGCGGTCACCGTTGAGGCCGAGAAGGCCGTGGTGGGCTATCGGAAGGCCCAGTACGGCAACCCGGAGCGCTATCCCGAGCTGACCAACATCCGCTCCATACTCTTTAACGGCGAGACCAAGACCCTCCGCAACCTCTATAAGTTCGAGCTCGTCGGCCATGAGAGCTTCTATATGACCGGCCCCAGCGGATGGTCCAGCAAGATGTACGCGCTGGACGGCACCCAGATCCTGGGCGGCGGCTGGGGAACCGACATCAGCACCGTCAACGTGAACCAGACGAGCGGCAACGTCATCACCACCCGCGATCTTCTGACGACCTACGCGGACCTGCAGGCCGCCCTGGGCGACGACGTGGAGAAGCTGGGTGTCACCGAGAATGACATCCTGGCCTTCACCTTCGTCCATTACGACACCTATGACTTCGGCATCCTGTTCGTCCTTGAGCCTGTGGCCGCCACCAGCCTCAGCATTGACGAGAGCGCGGTGATGCTGGCCGGGAAGACCGTCGCCCTTACCGCGACGCTGGCGCCCAAGGATACCACCGACATCCCCGTCTGGACCAGCTCCGACGAGTCTGTCGCCACTGTGGACGCCGAGGGCGTCGTCACCGGCGTGGGCAAGGGTACCGCCACCATCACCGCCACCATCGGCGAGCTCAGCGATACCTGCGCTGTCTCCGTGTTCGATGGCGCGGTGTCGATCGGCGCCCCCAGCAACGGCCAGTACGGCTATCACGTCTCCGATATACTGGTCGCGGGCGTGACGGTCCAGAGCTACGTCTGGGACGGCAAGACCGCCACCGTTTACATCGACGAAGAAAGTGCTCCCGTCCTTGTCGTCTTCAAGAGCGCCAACGATAACGGCAATCTGGCCGACGAGACGGAGAGCGGCACCGTTGAAAACTACCAGGGCACCGTGTCCCGCCAGTTCGTCTTTGACGGCTGGATCGACGTCGGCACTTTCACCGTGAACTTTGAGAAGGCCGTGGCCGCCACCAGCCTCGCGCTGGATAAGGAGACCATGGAGGTCCTGGCCAACAAGAGCGACACCATCACCGCCACCCTCTCCGAGGGCAGCACCGACACCGTGACCTGGACCAGTTCCGATGAGAGCATCGCCACCGTGGACGCGAACGGCAAGGTCACCGGCGTTGTCGCCGGCACCGCCACCATCACCGCCTCCGTCCGTGACCTCACCGCCACCTGCACGGTCACCGTCGTGGAGATCCATCCCACGTCCATGACTTTCACGGTGGACGATGAGCCTGTGGAGTCCATCCGCATCCGCCGCGGCGACCGCGTCAACGTCTATATCACCACCGAGCCCGCTGAGATCACCGATCCCATGACCATCGACGGGTATGACAGCTCCATGATCTATCCCTACCTGTACACGAACCAGGGCTATATCTATCTGCAGACCCAGAGCAACACCAGCGGCGGCACGACGTCTATCACTGTCCATGCCGGCGACTTCACCGCTGAGCTGCCCGTGGAGGTCTATCTGGTTCCCGCCGAGTCCGTCACCCTCAGCGAGACCGAGCTGAACCTGGACTTCGGCGATTCCGTGCGGCTCACCGCCACCGTGACCCCGTCGAACACCACCGACAGGGGCACCTGGTCCAGCTCCGATACCAACGTGGTCACCGTGGCCAATAACGGCACCGTGAGCGCTGTGGGCGGAGGCACCGCCACCGTCACCTACACGATCGGCGACGTTTCCGCCGAGTGCGCCGTCACCGTGGCGGAGCCCTTCATCGTTACCGAGGGTTATCCGCCCATCACAGCGCGCGCCGGCACTCCCACCTTCCAGGGGATCTATATCACCGGCGCTCAGGTCGAATCCTATAGCTGGTCCGAAGAGGATCCCTTTATCCTGAACGTGATCCTGGCTCAGGGCACCGAGGACGGCGTCACGGTCAAGGAACTCATCAGGGTAGATGAGCCGTACATGGGCGTTCAGAGCTTTAGCGGCAGCGCGACCCTTGCCGACGGCGCAGCGACCATTACCCAGAGCTGCTCCGGCAGGATATTGAATGCCTTTACGCTCACCACGAACTTCGCCGTTTCCGTTCCCGCCACCAGCCTGGAGATCGACAAGGATTCCATCGACCTGCTCACCAACAAGACCGAGACCATCACCGCCACCCTGTCCGAGGGCTCCACGGATACCGTGACCTGGACGAGCTCCGATGAGAACGTGGCCACGGTGGACAGCAAGGGCGTGGTCACCGGCGTGGGCGACGGCACCGCGACCATCACCGCCAGCGTCCGCGAGCTCAGCAAGACCTGCGCGGTCACCGTCACCACGGTGCATCCCACGTCCCTCGCCATCGAGAGCGAGAACATCGTGGACGGCGTCCTCCGCATCCGGAAGACCGACAGCGCCACTGCAACGGCCGTCATCGAGCCCGCCGAGATCTCGGATGAGGTCGTCTGGAGCATCGAGGAGGCAGGAGGCGCCACCGTCAGCCAGGACGGCGTTATCACCTCCAAGGACTACGGCACCGGCACACTCACCGTGACGGCGGGCGAGCTGACCGCCTCCGTCCCCGTGGAGGTCTACCGCGTTCCTGCGGAGTCTGTCACCTTCAGAGAGACAGAGGTGACCCCGCTGTTCTATGATGTCATTACCCTCTATATCGACGTGCTCCCCGAGAATACGACCGACACCGTTACCTGGTCCATGGAG
The DNA here is from genome assembly GCA_017515345.1 of Oscillospiraceae bacterium. Classification (GTDB taxonomy): domain Bacteria; phylum Bacillota; class Clostridia; order Oscillospirales; family Oscillospiraceae; genus RGIG5705. The sequence goes on from JAFWFZ010000028.1 coordinate 163,528, forward strand.
AACAGCGATCTGGGCAATTTTAACGGCCGCTATGCGGATCATGCGGGTTACTATGCCTTCGGCGTCGGCACGAACGTGATCACCGCCACCGTCGGCGACGTCTCCGACACCTGCACCGTCACCGTGAACGATATCATCGAGCCTGAGGATGGGCTCCCCGCCCCGATCGACTGCCCCAGCTACGACGATGTGGTGATGGACCGCTGCGGCGTTTCCACCACCGCGGAGGTCACGGAGATCAAGTGGGACGAGGAGACACCGGATCTGCTCCACGTGGTCCTGGCCGCGGGCACCGAGGACGGCACCCGCGTGAAGGGCATGGGCCGGGCCTTCATCCAGTCCTACAGTGCCAGCGGTTGGTCGAGCTGGTACCGTACCGAGGCCACGCTGGAGAACGGCGCCGCCAACTTCACCGTTTCGGTGTACAACCGCGGCATGGGGTTTGAGAAGGTCGTCACCTTCGACATCGCCGTGGAAGAGTCCACCGAGCCCGTCACCGCCACCGTGGACATCACCTCCCAGATGAGCGGCGGCTATCTCCACGCCCCGGCCTTCGGCGAGACGGTCTCCTCCGATCTGGCCGAGAGCTACGGCTACACCGACGAGGTGGCCGACGGCGTGTCCGCCCTGGACGTGCTGGTCCGCGCCCATGAGCTCACCTTCGGCGAGGACTTCACCGCCGAGACCGCGGCCGACTACCTGGTCATCGAGAGCGGCAACGTGAAGAAGCAGTTCGGCGTGGATCCCGTGGAGGGCTACATGGCCGATACCTTCCTCGGCTCATTCACCGTCAACGACATGTACCCGTCCTCCGACGAGACGGTCGGCGGCCAGTACATGGGCCTCGTTGTGGCCCAGGCCAAGGTCGTGGACGGCGACAAGGTGGACTTCCTGTTCGGCGAGAACGAGTACATGGGCGACATGACCAACTGGTTCCTGAACGAGGACGAGGAGTACATCGGCGACGAGTTCACCGTGGCGGCGGGCGAGGATCTGACCCTGTATCTGCGGGGCACTTACCTCTATCTGCTGCTCGACTGCAAGACCTTCCCCGAGATCGTTGCCAAGTACAGCGACAACGAAACTATGATGGAAAACTGCGAGGGTATCCAGCTCTACACCGTGGACCTGGCTACCGGCGCCCTGACCGAGATCGAGGACGCTGTCACCGATCTGGACGGCGAGGTCACCCTGAGCTTTGACGAGCCCGGCACCTACACCATCGTGGCTTACGGCGTGGATGAAGAGTATGAGATGTTCAACCACGTGATGCGTATGTCCACCGTGACGGTCACCGAGGCCCAGCCCGCAGGCCCCGCGGCGCAGATCGTCTCCGCCAGCCTGACGCTGGCCGGCGACATCGGCGTGAACTTCTTCGTGATCCCCAATGACGAGCTGCTGGCCGACGAAGGCGCGTATGCCCAGCTCACCGCCAAGGGCGTCACCGGCGACAAGATCATGCTGGCCGACCTGACCCCCGACAACGACGGTCGCTTTACCTTCACCCAGTTCGTGGCCGCCAAGGAGATGACCGAGCAGATCACTCTGGCGATCTATACCGCGGACGGCACCGCAGTCGCCCTCACCGACGCAAACGGCAGCGCCTCCGACGGCGTCTACAGCGTGGCCCGGTTCGTCAGGACGGCGGCCGAGGTCGGCAGCGAGAAGCTGCAGGCCCTTGCCGCGAAGCTGGCTTCCTACGGCGCGTACGCCAAGGCGTACTTCGAGTACGAGCCTATGGCCGAGGATACGGAGTACATGGATGCCATCGCGGGCGACATCACCGGCGACATCACCGTGGAAACGGTGACGCCCTATAAGCCCGTGAAGGATCCCTCCACCGACGCGTTCAAGGCCAAGTCCATCTCTCTGGTCCTGAAGAGCGAGACGATCCTGAAAGTCACCTTTGCCGGCACCGAC
>JAFWFZ010000029.1 GCA_017515345.1 Oscillospiraceae bacterium
CCAGGATCCGTACCAGGGTACGCTGATGAACATGAAGCTTTCTCCGGACGTTCTCCGGACCGACGCGGATCTTATGAAGCTCGGCGCAATGATCCGGGCATATCTGACCCACGGGGGCAAGCACGTCCAGTTCAACGTGGTGGACCGGACCGAGATGGAGGACGCCATGGCGCATCCGGAGGATCATCCGGAGCTCATCGTCCGTGTGGCGGGTTACAGCGCCTATTTCGTGCGTCTTCCCGCCTCCATCCAGCGGGAGGTCATCGACCGCTCGGAACAGCAGCTGTGAAGGTGAAACGTGAAAAAGGGCGTGGACAGGACGCTGTCTTCGCCCTTTTTCTTCTTGTGCCTCCGCCGCATTCTCCCGCGTTGTCGGTAGCATTCCCGCCGCTCCTGTGATAAAATGGAAAAAATACGTCTGAAAACGGAGGTCCGCCCATGAACCGCTTTTTTCCCCATCTGGGCAGCAGTCTGAAGGTCGGCAATGTGCTTCTGAAAAACCGCATCGTCAACGCCCCCATGGCGCCCCCGGAAATGGGTCCCATCGGAGACATGACGCCGGAAAACATCGGTTTTTACGGTCTGCGCGCCAGAGGCGGCGCAGCTGTGATCACTGTGAGTGAGGGCATCGTCCATACGAAAACGGGCCGCAGCCACACCAAGCATCTTTCCCTGGATAATCCCATGATGCTCCCCTCCCTGGCGGAGACGGCGCGGGAGATCCACTATCATAACGCGCTTGCCAGCATCGAGCTTTCCCATGGGGGAAAATACGCCGGCAACCGCGTACAGGGGCAGGATCCGAACGCCGTGACCCGCTACGGCCCCATCGATGAGGTCCTGTCCGACGGGCGGGTGGTGCACGCCATGCCGGAGGAGCTGATCCTGGAGATCGCCGACTGTTTCGGCAGTGCCGCCGCCATGTGCAAGAGGGCGGGGTTCGACATGGTGCTGGTCCACGCCGCGCACGGGTGGCTCCTGAGCCAGTTCATGAGCCCTGGGACCAACAGAAGGACGGATAAGTGGGGCGGAAGCCGCGAAAACCGCATGAGATTTCCCCTCTTGGTGGTGGAAAAGATCCGCGAAGCGGTGGGCCCGGGCTTTCCCATCGAATTCCGGGTGAGCGGTTCGGAGTATGTGGAGGGCGGTTACGATATCAATGAATGCGTAGAGATGTGCCGAATGCTGGACGGCAAGGTCGACATACTTTACATCTCCGCCGGCGTGCATGAAAACCGCGACAGCTTCGTGATCACCCATCCCTCCATGTTCCTCCCCCACGGCAGCAACGTCCATCTGGCCGCCGCGGTGAAAAAGCACATGAAGCACACGCCCGTAGGCTGCGTAGGCGGCATCAACGACCCCGCGCAGGCGGAGGAGTTCCTGGCGTCCGGTCAGGCGGATCTGATCTGCATGGCCAGGCAGCTGCTGGTGGACCCGGATTTTCCGAAAAAAGCCCTGTCCGGCCGGGCGGAGGATATCACGAAATGCTGCCGCTGCTTTACCTGTTTTGCCTCCACCCTGAACACCCGGGTCACGTCCTGTGCCCTGAACCCCGCCATCGGGCGGGAGCTGGACCAGCGGTACGGCCGTCCCGCCACCACGCCGAAGCGCCTGGTCATCGTGGGTGGAGGCCCCGGCGGGATGCAGGCGGCCCTGACGGCGCGCGAGCAGGGGCATGAGGTGATCCTTCTGGAAAAGGCCGACCGGCTGGGCGGCCAGCTGAACAGTGAGGAGTTTGTGCCTTTCAAGGCGGACCTGTACGCCTACGCCCGTCAGCAGGCGCGGCGGGTACTGGCGTCCGGTGCCGACGTCCGTCTGAATACGGAGGCCACGCCGGAGCTGATCGAATCCCTGAAACCGGACGCGCTGCTGCTTGCGGTCGGCGCCCGGCCGATCGTTCCGCCCATCCCCGGCGTCGATTCCGAAAAAGTAAAGGGACTGGAGGCTCTGCACCAGGCCAATCCGGATCTGGGTCAGAGAGTGGCGATCCTCGGCGGCGGTCTGGTGGGCAGCGAATCGGCGGTCTGGCTCAGCATGCTGGGCCGTGAGGTGACGGTCGTGGAGATGAAGGGCGATTACGCCTCCGAAGCCAACGAGATGCATAAGATCGCTTTGGAACATGAGTTTGCCCGTTACGGCATCCGTGTCTGTGTGAACACGGCGGCTCTGGCCGTCACGGAAGAGGGGCTTGTCTGCCGCGGGCCGGAGGGAGAGTTCACCGTCCCGTGTGACAGCGTGCTGCTGGCCGCCGGCATGCGCGCCGACTGGGACACGGTGGAA
>JAFWFZ010000030.1 GCA_017515345.1 Oscillospiraceae bacterium
GGCACTGTACGAGTACAACCAGGCGGCCAACGCCTACTTTGCGTAAGAGAGGAGGATGAACCGTGAAAGAAGCCTACGTGACCCCGGAGGTTGAGATCATCCGCTTTGTGACGGCGGATGTGATCACCGACAGCCTCCCGGGTGAGGAACTCGACGACTGATCAGCATTCATGAACAGGGAGCCCCCGCCTGTCGGCGGGGGCTCCCTGTTTATATCCGTTGGAGGAAAAGTGCGGGATACTATGGAAAAATGCGTCCGTTTGGCGTATAATGGCAAAAAACACCGGAGAGAAAGGGATCCCTGTGAAAAAACCGATCGACATGCTCCACGGAAACGTGATGAGCAGCCTTCTGCGCTTTGCGCTGCCGCTGGTGCTCACCGGCTGGCTTCAGATGCTCTTCAACTCCGCGGACAGCCTCGTTGTGGGGCGTTTTGCGGGCAGCGCCGCTCTGGCCGCCGTCGGCGCGACCTTCGCCTTCGTCATGCTCGTCATCAGCTTCTTCGGCGGACTGGCCGCCGGCGTCACCGTCTGCGCCGCCAACGACGTGGGCGCTGGCGACGCCGAAAGCTACCGGGAGACCATGCACGTCTCCGTCCTGCTGGCGCTGATCATCGGCGTCTGTGTCATGGCGCTGGGGGAGGGCATTTGCCGTCCAATCCTGCGGATGATGCACGCGCCGGAGGATATCATCGACAGTGCCGTCACCTATCTGCGGATCTATTTCCTCTGTATGCCCGCTCAGATGGTCTACAACACCGGGGCGTCGCTCCTGCGCGCGCGCGGTGACTCACGGCGCCCGCTCTTCTTCCTGGCCCTCTCCGGGGCGTGCAACGTGGCGCTGAACGTGCTGTTCGTGGCGGCGTTCAAGTGGAATGTGGTGGGTGTTGCGGCGGCAACGGTGATCACCCAGTATCTCTCCGCCTTCCTGGTCCTCCGTGCCCACATGCGTGAGGAGACGGCGTGGCGGCTGGAGCCGGGCAAGCTCTGCCTGCGGAAGAAAAAGATCGCCCGGATCCTGAAGATCGGCGTCCCCGCCGGCCTGCAGGTCTCCATGCTGGCCGCCTCGGATATCCCGCTGCAGACGGCTGTGAACTCCCTGGGGTCCCTGGCCGTGTCGGGCAATGCGGCCGCCCTCAACATCGACGGGCTGATCTTCTCGACGATCGAATCCCTCACCCAGGCGTGCACCGTGTTCACGGGGCAATGCGTCGGCGCGAGGATGTTCGACAGGACGAGAACCGTCTTCAAGGACAGCCTGCTCATTACGGTGACTGCCGGACTTGTGTTCGGCGCCATCGGCTCCCTGCTGCGGTATCAGATCGTGGCGCTGTTCCTGCCCAATGCCCCGGAGGCGGTGGCCTTCGGAGCGGACAGGGCCCTGGCGGTGTCCACGTTCGTGTTCATCTACTCCGTGATGGGGACGATCAACGCCTCTCTCCGGGGCTACGGTATATCCCTGCCTCCTGCGCTGGTGAATATCGTGGCGCTGTTCGGCTTCCGCCTGGTGTGGGCATTTGCATATTTCCCGAAGCATCCCACCCTGTTCCACCTCTATATCTCCTATCCCATCGCATGGCTCATCGCCATCGCCCTGCTCCTGGTGATCTACCGGCCGCTGGTGCGCCGCGCGCGGGAGAAGCTGGAGGCGGAGAGGGCAGCCCCCGCCGCCGGGGAGTGACTCCATGCTCAATACGCTGGACATCCGGGAGATCCGCATTGACGCGGACCTGCCGAAGGATGAATACTATACGGCTCTGCCTGCGGTGCGGCAGATCGCGAGGGAGGGCGGGATCGTCCTCACGAAGCCGATCACCTTTTTTATCGGGGAGAACGGGATCGGGAAGTCCACGCTCATTGAGGCGGTGGCCGTGGCCGCGGGCTTCAACCCGGAAGGGGGGAGCCGGAACTACAGCTTTTCCACCAACGACTCCCACTCGGACCTCTGCGAGCATGTTCATCTCGTCCGGGGCGCCGACCGGCACATGGACGGGTTTTTCCTCCGGGCGGAGAGCTTCTACAACGCCGCCACCTATCTGGACTCCATGGATGCCCGGGCGCTGCGGTCCTACGGCGGACGCTCGCTCCACAAAATGTCCCACGGGGAGAGCTTCCTGGCACTGGTTGAGAACCGCTTTTCCCCGGACGGGCTGTTCATTCTGGATGAGCCGGAGGCCGCCGTTTCACCCACGCGGATGCTGCGGCTGATGGCGGATATCCACGAGCTGGCAAAGGGGGGCGCCCAGTTCATCATCTCTACCCATTCGCCGCTGCTGATCACTCTGCCGGGGGCGGACATTCTCCAGTTCACGGAAAAGGGGATGGCCCGAGTGCCCTATGAGGAGACGGAGCACTTCCGGGTGACGCGGGACTTTCTGGCAGACCCGCAGAGGATGCTTCGCATCCTGCTGGAGGATTGATCCGGCATAAAGCAAAAACCCATAGCGCCGCAGCTGCGGCACTATGGGTTTTCTTTGTTCAGGCAGAGATGCGGGACTCAGATGCCGGCCAGCTTGAGCAGCTCCGGAACCTTGGACTCCCAGCCCATGGCCATGATGTGCACGCCCTGGCAGTAGGGCTTGCACTCCTTGATGATGCGGGCGGCGATCTCCACGCCGGTGATGCCGGCCTTGGCCTTCTCCTTGTCGGCGGCCAGCTCCTCGATCATATCGTCGGGCACGTGGATGCCGGCCACGTTCTTGTTCATGTATTTGCACATAGCGGCGCCCTTGGGGATGATGATGCCCAGCTGCACGGGCTTGCCGAACTGCTTGGCCTTCTCCATGAAGGAGATGAACTTCTCGGGCTCGAACACGGCCTGGGTCTGGAAATAATCCGCACCGGCCATGACCTTGCGCTCCA
>JAFWFZ010000031.1 GCA_017515345.1 Oscillospiraceae bacterium
CGATCACGAGCCCAGCGAAGCGGGTCGTGATCGAAGAGGACGAGCAGCGGAGTGAGTGAGCTTTCGCCGCCCCGGCGGAAGTGAAGGATACGGAGCTTGCGAGGACGAGGCACCGCACTGCGGCAGCAAAATGACAGCAGAGAGTATAAATCAAGGACACAGCTCCGAAGCTGTGCAGTTGCCACTAAGGAGGGAGAGTCCAGAGAGGGGCGTCTCTGTAAAAAGCCCCTCTCTGGCGGCGTCTCTTTGATACTTTCTCTCCGCTGCTGGAGAGAAAGTATGAGAAAAGGGGCCAGCCCCCGGCCTGCGCCGGGGACCAATAGGGAGCGACACCCACGCAGAGGATTATGGTACGCCCCCGCAGGGGGGGAAAGCCCCCGCTCCCGCGCCGGAGCCGCCGGGGAAACAAAAACAGGCCGGAAGGGCGATCCCTTCCGGCCTGTTTGCGTGTTTGTGCTCCGGCCTGCTATATATCGAGGTCCATGGTGGCGTTGACGGTGTATTCGGGGTACGCCTCCCGCAGCTCCGCGCAGATATCGCGGAAGGCCGCCTCCCGGTCCGGCAGGTCAAAGTCCAGGATGATGTCCAGGTCCATGGTCTTCCGCTCCATGTCGGCGTAGAACCCGTGCACCTGGCGCACGCCGTCGTGGGCCATGACCCGGCGCATCACCTCATACCACAGCCGGTCGGACCCGTCCTCCCCGGTGTTCCGGGAGTAGACGCCCACGGCGGCCAGGATGACCCCGTGCTTCTCCAGCACGGCCCGGGCGATCCGCCGCTCCATGGCGACGATGTCCTTCGCGGGCATATCCTCCGGCACCTCCACGTGGACGGAGCCGATATACGTCTCCGGGCCGTAGCTGTGGAGGATCAGGTCGAAGGCGCCGCTGACGCACTCCTCGGCGCAGATGGTCTTCTTGATCTCGGCGGTGAGCTCCCGATCGATCCGGTGACCCAGCAGGTCGTCCAGAGTGTCCCGGAGCATCCGGTAGCCGGACCAGATGATGAACAGGCCGATGGCCGCGCCCACCCAGGCCTCCAGGCTCACGCCCCAGATGAGGAAGATCCCGGCGGAGATCAGCACGGAGGCGGAGATGACGGCGTCGTACAGGGCGTCGGCGCCGGAGGCCTCCAGCGCGGGGGAGGCCAGCTTCCGGCCCCGGTACTTGACGAAGCGGCCCAGCGCCAGCTTGACGACCACGGCGGCGGCCACCACGATCAGGGTGACGGCGGTGTAGCGGGGCAGCTCCGGGTGGAGGATCTTCTTCACGGACTCCACCAGCGCGGCGATGCCGGCGTAGAGCACGATGGCCACCACGACCATGCTGCTGATGTACTCCGCGCGGCCGTGGCCGAGGGGGTGCTCCTTATCGGGCTCTTTTCCGGCCAGGTGCGCGCCCGCTATGGTCACCGTGGAGCTGAGCACGTCGGACAGGTTGTTCACCGCGTCCAGCACGATGGCGATGGAGTGGGCGAGGATGCCCACCACGGCCTTGAATACGGCCAGCAGCAGATTAACGCCGATCCCAAGCATGCTGACGCGCACGATGGCCCGCCTGCGGGAACCCTGCTGAATGTCCATGCACGCCCTCCTTTACCGTTTATTGCAAGCAAAGGCACCGCCGCCAGGCGATGCCTTGTGAGAGATAGTATCACACCCGCATGGAAAAAGCAAGAGGAAAAAAGGCGGTCACAGCTTGGACATGATCCCGTTGAGCACCTGCTCCGTGAGGAACAGGGCGCCCCGGACGCCCAGGTGGGTCTTGGGCACCAGATCCACGTAGCCCATGCCGGGCAGGCTGATCTCGATCCCGCAGAAGGTGCGGTTCTGAAGCATCAGCTCCGCGATGACGTTGGCGTCCGCGAACACCAGCTCCGCCTCCCGCGGGCCGGAGGGCTCCATCCCCAGGTATCCGGTGAGGAAGGACTCGTAGGCCGCCCGCAGGGAGGGGAACGTGTCCACGAAGAACCGGACGCCCCTGGGCTTCCCGTAGCTCACGCTGACCTGGTTGATCCGGTACCAGGCCAGGGCCCGCGCCCGCCCGCTCTCCTCAAGGAGCGGGGCGCAGTCCGCGCCCAGCATGGCGCAGATCTCCGTGAAGAGCCGCTCCGATGCGGCGAAGCCCACGGGGGGCGTCTCGCAGACGTAAAAGGGGATCCCCCATGCCTCCTCCATATACCGGGCGGCGTCCAGCCCCAGCTCCGGATAGAGCACCACGTTCAGCGCGGCCTCGCCCAGCCGGTCCAGCTCCTCCGGGGCGCAGTCCGCGCAGAGGACGGAGCCGGTCTCGAGCCCGCAGATGGCCAGCAGCCGCCGCAGCTCCTCCGCGTCCCCCGGCGCGTACCGGTGCCAGATGGAAAGCCCCAGGAGGTTCACCCGCTTCGGCCGCCGTTTCAGGCCGGGGAGGGGAGAAGCCGCCTGCTTCAGAAGCGCCAGGCTCGCCTCGCTGTACCCCTCCTCGAAGGAGGTGGACCAGCCGCAGCTCTCCAGCATCACCACCCGCCGGTCCCCCAGCAGCGACCGGGCCATGGGCAGCAGCTCGTCCCCGATGAGGGAGGCCCCCGGGGAGTTCACGATGGCAAGGAGGGACAGACCCACGTTGTCCCGGATGTAGGTCAGGGCGTCCCGCACCTTGTCCGCCGTGCCGTAGACGTAGTCCACCCCGTCGAGATAGGTGCAGGGCACCCGCTCCTGCCGGAAGAACCAGTCGTTCAGATAGTTGTAGTCCACGGGCATGCGCGCTCCGCCCTCCCCGGCGGGGAGGGTCAGCAGCGGCCGGATGGAGAGGAACTGGGAGGTGGTGGAGTGGTAGAACCGGCACCCCATGGGGCCGTTCAAGAGCACCACCGTGTCCTTCATCCCCTCCAGGGCGAAGATGGCCCCGGTGATCCCGTCAGGCGAAATACTTTTCAAAGAGCGCTCTGTCATGGCTCCATTCTCCTTCCCTGCGCCGCTCCAGCAGCAACGCCCAGCGCTTCAGGATCTCCAGCCCGGATCGGAAGCCCACGGGCTGGGTCATGGGCATGTTGTCCACGATGTAGTCCCCCTCCGGCACGGAGGCGGTGTAGTTGGACAGGACGATGTCCGGCTTTTTCTCCCGCAGCCGCTCCAGCACGGCGGGAAAATCGGTGATCTCCTCCGCCACGGAGCGCCGCTCCGGCCTGTCGGTGATCTTCACCTCCTGCCGGAGGTAGTTGAGCACGCCGATCCAGCAGAATTCCATGCCGCAGCTCTCCGCCGCGTCCAGCAGCCAGTCCATGGAGGTGTTGATGGTGGTCATGAAGAGCCGCTTCCCCCGCAGAAGGGGCCGCAGCCGCGCCACCTCCGCGCCGTACTGCGCCGCCTCCCGCTCCACGATGGGCGCGACCCGGTCCGCGACGCCGAAGAAGCCGCCCAGCTCCTCCAGGAACGAGCGGGAGGCGTCGAACCCGATGGGGAGGCACCGGGGGAAGAACCGGCAGCCGTACCGCTCCTCCAGCCATGACCGGAGCGCCCGCCCGTCGGCGGAGTCCCCGGCCAGGATGTTCAGCGGCGCGGCGGTGAGACGGCGCACCTCCTCCGCCCCGGCGTCGCCCAGGAACCGGCAGCCTATCCCGATGCCCAGCGCGTCCAGCCAGCCCTTCACGGTGCGGAAGTTCACGTCGGTGTTGAAGCCCACGCCCAGCTCCCCGATCAGGTTCACGGTCATGGGCCGGGTCTGAGCGTCCGGGTCCACGAGCCGCTCCGCGATCCGGTGGAGGCACATCTCGAGCCCCTGCATGTAGTCGCCGCCCATGTCCCCGTCGGCGGGGATGACGATCACCGGCGTCTCCGGGGTGGACATGCGCTCCAGGGCCTCGGCGTCGTCCCCGATGATCCCGCTGACGCAGGAGGTGATGACGATGACGGCACCGGGCCTTCTCTCCATGGCGCGCTCCACGTGGGAGCGCAGCTTGTCCAGACCGCCGAACACGGCCTCCGCGTGGCCGATCTCCGTGGTCTCGTAGTTGGGGCTGATGGCGGAGGGCATGAGGATGCCCCGGTTGAAGAGGTTCTTCCGCCCGGTGGAGCTGATGTTCTGCCAGGTGTAGAAGGCGCAGGCCCGGGGCGAGTGGGCGATGATGACCGCGTCCGTCAGGTGGACGGCGATGGTGGCCGCCCCCGTGAAGGCGCAGCCGTAGAGGGCGGGCCGCTTTTCCGGCGCCCTCTCCCGGACGGGCTCCGGCTCCGGCGCGGGAGCGGGGGCCTTTGCCTCCTCCCGGGCGGGGACCGATACGGTGCGCCTGCCGTACAGCACCGCCTCCTCCAGCTCGCTGTCGGTAAGGGGCAGCGCCCGGCGGAGGGGGAGCCCGGCCCGCACCTGACCGGCCAGCTCCGTGAATACGGCCCGCTCCTCCGGGAACTCCTCCAGTTCCATGAGGGTGCGCTTCCGCTCCTCAGCCCGCAGGAACGCCTCGCTGCGGGGCACGCGGCACACGATGGGGAGCTTCACCGCCTCCGCGAAGCGCTCCACCCGCGCCCGCTCGTCGGGGAGGGCGCGCCCGTTCAGCAGGATGCCGGCCACCCGGCTGTGCTCGTCCCCGTCGAAGCTGCGGATGCCCCGGAGGATGTTGTTGGCGGCGTAGATGGCCATGAACTCCCCGCTGGTGACCAGGAGGATGGCGTCGGCGTATTCCCGGCGGATGGGCACGGCGAAGCCCCCGCAGACCACGTCGCCCAGCACGTCGTAGAGGATGACGTCGTAGTCGTCCTTGGCCCGGGTCCGCTCCAGGAACTCGAAGGCGGAGATGATGCCCCGCCCGGCGCAGCCCACGCCGGGCTTCGGGCCGCCGGCCTCGATGCAGCCCACGCCGCCGAATCCGGCGGCCAGCACGTCGGAGAGCCGCTGCCGCTCCTTCGGCGTGTCCCGCAGGTAGTCCAGCACCGTGGGGATCGACCGACCGCCCAGCAGCAGCCGGGTGGAGTCGTGCTTGGGATCGCAGCCGATCTGCATGACCCGCGCGCCGGACGCCGCCAGCGCCGCGGACAGATTCGCGCTCATGGTGGATTTGCCGATGCCGCCCTTTCCGTACAGGGCCAGCTCCAGCCTGTCAGACATGGTATCGCCTCCGGGCATTGTATTCCTGGCGCCAGTATACCATATTCTGGACATTTTGCAAAGCAGCGGGCGCCGATAAAAAACCGCCCCGGGCATGCCCGGGGCGTCGCGCGTGTGATCTGTAGGGTTATACGTCCGCCCAGCAGGCCCGGAAGCCGATGTCCTGGGCGATCCACTTCCGGTCCTCCCGCATGTAGAGCTCGAACATGCTGCCCGTCTCCCGGTCGAACCAGCTCCCGCCCCGGCAGAGCATCCGCTCCCCGTAGTTGCGCAGGAAGAACTGGGGCTTGCGCTGCATGTGGCTGACGGGGTACATGCCGATCTCCCGGATGAGCAGGTTGGGCACGGCGTCGGCGGTGTGGGTCATCTCGGTGAAGGGCGTCATGGTGTAGGCCCGGTGGGTGATGTCCGGATCGCTCCCCGTGTAGTGGGGGTGCCGCAGCTCGGTGGTGAGCACCAGCCCGCAGTTCAGGTTCACGAAATCCTCCGTCTCCAGCCCCGGGGTCAGCCCGTCGATCTTATAGGTGCCCGGGGTGCCCGGGGGCACCAGGCTCCCGTCCGGGAGGATGGCCCGCCAGCAGGGGCTGTCCGTGCTCTCGTCCACATTCATGGCGCTGTCGTTGTCGGGGATGATGTTGATCTCCCCGTTCATGACGCGCATGCCCGCCAGGGTGTCCCACAGGTTGCCCAGAAGGTCGGTGACGCCGAAGGGGGAGCCGTCGTGGGTCCAGGTGTCCGGCCCTGTTCCGGTGAGGCTGGGCCACATGTGCATATCCATGTGGTGGCCCTTGAAAAAGCCCATATAGACCCGCGTGGCATGCTCGTGGGGGAAGTATACGTCGCTGCCCGAGTTGCAGTTCCCGTGGGGATAGGTGCCGTTCTTCCGGCACCACCAGGCCAGCGCCATGTATTCGGCGTTACTCATCAGGTGCCAGCCCCGGCCCTTCTTGGCGCAGATGGCCTTCATCTCGTCCCGCTCGTACATGGCGGCCGGATTCTGCCCGGGGAGGGAATACCCCCGCCCGTGGCGCACCACGTTCAGGTATTTGCTCACATAGATCTCGTCCAGCACCTTCCCGCCGGCCACGAAGGCGGAGCAGGGCTCCTCCGGCGCGCCCTCCAGCACGTCGGACCAGAGGAACATGGGGATGCGCACCATGACGGAGGGCAGCCCCAGATCGTCGAACAGCAGGGTGTTACGCCCGCCGGAGGCCGCCTCCAGCGCGAATTTCTCCGCCTTCCAGTCGTCCGGGTCCGCGGGCGCGGGATCCGGCTCCGGCACGAAGCCGGGCTTCGGCCGCTTGGCGTGGACGCGGAAGCCCAGGTCGTCGATGTATTCTGTTTCGTAATGCTCGTATCCCTCCACCGGGAGAATGATCTTATCCATGGTATGCCTCCTTTTCCGCAGAGCCTGTTCCTATGCCCCGATTCTACCACAGCCGCCGTACCGGCGCAAGACGGTTGACGCGGGGCGGCGCGTCCTCTATAATGAGAGCATCCTGTGACGAGAGGTGATCGCGAATGAACAAAATGTATGTACTCTATCACGGCTATATGTATCTCGATGTGAACAGCCTGGTGGGCGGCACGGTATCCTCCACGGCGGCCGACCCGTCGCCCACGCTGAAGTGGACCACCATCCCGGCCGTCTCCTTCCTGATCGACACGGGGGACGGCTATATCCTGTACGACACGGGCTGCGATCCCCTGGGGATGAGCGAGCACTGGGCGGAGGCCAACAAGAACGCCTCCCCCTTCGTGGCGGCGGAGAACGGCAGCGTGGAGGAGCGGCTCCGCCAGCTCGGCCTCACCCCGGACGACGTGGGCGCCGTGGTCATGTCCCATCTCCACACGGACCACTCCGGCGGCCTGTACCTGTTCAAAAAGGCGAAGGTCTACGTCTCCGACGAGGAGTTCACCCAGGTGGCGAAGCTCTGGGCCCTGGGCGTTCAGAAGCCGGCCTACGACCGGTGGGACATGGGGGCGTATTTCGGCGCGGGACTTGACTGGCGGCTGGTGGAGCGGGACGAGCAGGAGCTCCCAATCGCCCCCGGCGTGACCATCCTGAACCTGGGCTCCGGCCACACCTATGGGCTCATGGCGCTGTACGTGGAGCTGGAGCACAACGGGAACGTGCTGCTGGTGTCCGACGCCATCCACACCAGGGAGAACGCGGGGCCGCCCGTCCGGTCCCCCGGCATGGTGTACGACTCCCTGGGCTACGCCGCCACGGTGAAGCGCATCTTCCGCTTCGCGGAGGCCCATGACGCGTGGGTCATCTTCGGCCACGACACGAAGCAGGTGGACGAGATGACCCTCGCCCCCGACGGCTTCTACGACTGACCGATTCACGATTTCTTTTCACCCCCGCGCGGGCGGCATGATCCGTCCCTGCGCGGGGGCTTTTTCCCCTCGCAGGGGATCGGCTTTTTCCCTTGCCGTGGGTGCGGCGGGCGTGTTCTTTTCCGGCACAGGCCGGAAGCAGGTTTCCCCTGCGGGGGCCGACTTTGCCTTCGCCGTGGGTGCGGCGACCTGTTTCCGCCCCGGCGCAGGCCGGGGGCTGTTTGTCCCTGCCGGGGGCAGGCTTTTCTTGCTGCTCCCTTTTTCTTCGTCCCCCGGCGCAGGCCGGGGGCTGGTCCCTTTTCTCATACTTTCTCTTCCTGCAGCAGAAGAGAAAGTATGCAAAGAGAAGTGCCGTTCAAGGGGGACTTTTTAGAAGCCGTCCCCCTTGAAAAACCCCCTCCTAAGCGGCGGCTGCACAGCCTCGGAGCTATGTCCTTGATTTATACTCTCTGCTGTCATTTTGCTGCCGCAGTGCGGCGGACGATGTGACGTGTACCCGGTTGCGGTGCCTCGCCGTCCGCTGCCGCTGGGCTCGTGATCGAGGAAGGAGAACCAGAGAGGGGGTCGCCGTTTTGGCAAGCTCCGTTTCCTCGTTCCCCCGCTCTCCCGTCCTGCCCCTGGGGATCCAAGGGGCCCCGCAGGGTCCCTTGGCCGCGCGAAAGGAATTCTTAAGGGAAAACCGCTGCGGAACGGTTTTCCCTTAAGCGCCCCTTTGCCCACTTTCCCGGCGAGGGGAAAGTGGGCCGCCGGAGGCATGACCAGACCCCCGGCCTGCGCCGGGGCGATAACAGGTTGCAGCACCCCCGACGAGGGGGGAAGCTCACCCTGCAGGGCCGAACCAGCCCGCCATTTGCTCCGAAAAAGAGAAGCGCCGCCGCGCCCGACGGGGAAAAACGCCGCTCCCCGGCAGGGAAAATTCACCCCCCGCGCCGGGGCGAAAAATAACGCCGCCCCCGCAGGGAAAACCTCTGCGGGGGCGGCGCGTCATTCTGTTTCCGATCCTGCGCGGACGGCGGACAGCGACCCGCTGTCCCGCCCTTTGGACCTCAGACCGGCGGAGCCTTATACGTCGAACTCCTCCTTGAGCTCCATCATGCCGCGGATCTCGGCGTGGCCGTTCTCCAGATAGAACAGGCCCATCTCCCAGCCGTTCTTGTCGTACATCTCCATGAGCTGGGGGGAAGCCGCGCGGACAGCCTGGAGGAGCCCGTCGTCCTTGACGACCTTGGCCTCGCCGTCATAGCGCATGAAGTCGTTGCCGCTGACGGCAAGGACCTCAACCTTCGGGTTGGCGGTGAGCTGCTTGAACACGTTCTTGAAGGTGCCGCAGCCGAAGAACAGCTTTCCGTCATAAACCAGGCGGAAGCCAAAGGGACGGCCCTTGGGCTGGTCGCCGTCGGTGGTCAGGAAGTAGAACACGCCGGCCTTGTCCAGAAACTCGCAGATCTTTTCGATATTTGTCATGGGAATCCCCTCCTGTAAAATAGATTGACGATATTATACCGCGTCCCGCGCCGGGATGCAAGTGCCGCTCACAGCCAGGCGGCCGCCCACTTTTTCAGTTCGTCCTCCCCGGCGTCGGCGGCGAAGCGGAGACCCGCCTCCACCCTTGCGCCGGGCGCCAGCGCCTGCATGTTCTTCCCGGAGTCTCCGATCCCGCTGGTGCCGGAGGTGGCGAAGGGGATCACGGTCTTGCCGGTGAAATCATACGCCTCCATGAACGTGTCGATGAGGGAGGGCTCCCGGTACCACCACACGGGGAAGCCCACGAAAACGACGCCGTAATCGGCCATGTTTTCCAGCTTCGCGGCGATGGCGGGGCGGCAGCTCCGGTCGTTCATTTCCACGCTGGAGCGGCTCCCTTTGTCCATCCAGTTCAGGTCGGCCTCGGTGTAGGGCGTTTCGGGCACGATTTCGAACAGATCCGCGCCCACCGCCTTTGCCAGCCGCTCCGCCAGGGCTCTGGTGACGCCGCCGGCGCTGAAATACGCCACAAGTGCTTTGCTCATGCTTTTGCCTCCTTTTTGATCGCTTGACGGTATTGTAAGCTGCGGGGTGCGCAGCGCTCACATGAAGAAGATCGCGGAGATGACGGTGAACAAGCTGAAGGCGAGGAGACCCCGCCGATGATCCCGTGCCCCCGCAGGAGAAACAGCACGCTCACATCCGGGATCAGCACGCCCGGGATGCCGACGGCGCTCCATTGGGTCGGCGCCACACCAGAAGGAGGGGACCCGGCACGCCGAACAGGAAGACGAGGGTTTTCCCCGTGCGCTCACGCCTCCGCCTGCTGGGCCTGCTTTGCCTTGGCGGTGAGGCCCTTCGTCTTCCAGGGACCGTAGCGGAAGTAGAGCAGGGTGGCGCTGGCATTGATGATGATGGCGAACAGCAGCGCGTAGAAGGTGCTGTGGGGGTCGCCGTGGGGATACGCCTCGCTCCTTGTGAAGTGGGCGATGAGGTAGGCGGTGGGGATGCGCACCACCGTCTGGGTGATGAGGGAGATCCACATGGGGCCCATGGCGTCGCCGGCGCCGCGGATCACGCCGCCGAAGGACTGGCCGATGGCCATGATGAAGTAGGCCGGTATCATGATGAGGATGAAGGAGTAGCCCAGCTCGATGACCTCCTGCGTGGTGGTGAACATGCCGATCATCCATTTGCCGAACAGCAGCATGAGGGTGACCATGACGCCGGAGACCACAAGGCACATGCCGAAGGTGGTATAGCAGCCCTTCTTCACCCGGTCCATCCTGCCCGCGCCCACGTTCTGCCCGGTGAAGGTGCTGGAGCTCATGTTGAAGGTGGTGCCGGGGATGAGGGCGAAGCTGTCCACCCGCATCATGGCGGTGATGGACGCCGTGACCATGTAGCCCATGGTGTTGTTGAGCCGCTGCACCACGATGGTGGAGAACCACATGATGGCCTGCGCAAGGCCGTTGGGGATGCCCAGCCGGCAGATGGTGCCCACCACCTCCCTGCGGAGCTTCAGGCTTTTCCACGTGAGGGTGAAGTGCGTCCTGCTGAGGACCACCTTCAGCAGGCACACCACGGCGGAGAGCGACTGCCCGATGACGGTGGCCAGGGCGGCGCCCGCGATGCCCATGTGGAGCCCGGCCACGAACAGGATATCCAGGATGATGTTGAGCACCGTGGTCCCCAGGAGCACCAGCAGGGGGAACACGGATTCGCCCATGCCCCGGAGCACGCCGGACATGATGTTGTAGAACCCGTTGCCCGCGACGCCCGCAAAGCAGATGAACAGGTAGGAGTAGCTCATCTCGAAGGACTCGGGCGGGACGGCGGTGACCCTGAGCATCCATCTGGCGCAGGTGAGCCCCAGCGCAGTGAGCACCACGGAGACGGCGGCGATCAGGGTGATGGAGTTGCCGATGCTGTTTTTGAGGTTGTCGTATTCCCTGGCGCCGAAGTACTGGGAGACCATGACCATGACGCCGGAGCCGATGGCGATGAACAGCACCAGGAACAGGTTCAGGATGGGGGAGGTGACGCCGATAGCGCTGAGGGCGGCGTCCCCGATGTACCGGCCCACCACGATGCTGTCCACCGTGCTGTAGAGGAGTTGGGCGACGTTGCCGATGAGCAGGGGAATGGAGAAGAGGAGCAGACATTTCAGGGGTTTGCCCACCGTCATGTCCTGGGCCCCGAAGAGCGATTTGAATTTTGCGAGCATGCTTGACAGATCCTTCCTGCGGTCCGACTCGCGGACCCGAGTGTGTTTTTCTCCATTGTACTATATCGTGAGAGAATTATCCAGATAAAAAGCTAAATAATGCAAAAAACGTCCGGCCCCGGCAAGAACCGGACCCGAACGTTCA
>JAFWFZ010000032.1 GCA_017515345.1 Oscillospiraceae bacterium
ACCAGACGTATACCATCAGCGCCTACGCCCTGACCTATGCGTATCAGGTCCTCAAGGCCGAGGACAGGACAGACGCGATCCGCGACCTGGTGAAGGCGCTGTACGAGTACAACCAGGCGGCCAACGCCTACTTTGCGTAAGAGAGGAGGACGAACCGTGAAAGAAGCCTACGTGACCCCGGAGGTTGAGATCATCCGCTTCGTGACGACGGATGTGATCACCGACAGCCTCCCGGATGAGGACCTCGACTGATAACGATCCAGATTGAAGAAAACCCCTGCGGGCGTCCCAAGGACGCCCGCAGGGGCTTCTGATTTTCGGTCGGCCGGTTAAAACCCGCCGACCGTTTTCTGTTGTCTGAAGCAACGTACTCAACAAGTGGGTCATTGGTTCATATATACTGTGCCGGATACCATATCAGACGCATTTGGTGTCAAACTGGTGTCAAATTGACAATATGTAAAAAAACGGATAAGCTGAGCGACGCACAAATACCGGTTTTTTTGCACCTGGTATACGTTCGGTATAATGATTTTTTATGTGCACAGAGTTTCACGCTGGTCCGGCCGCACATATCCGGAAGGGAAAACACACTTGGGATTTTCGAGAAAACACAGCTGGTTTTTTTGTGATTTCGACAGTTTTGAGCAGCCGAAAATTCCTGTTTTATCCTGTTATCAGTTCACATAACATCGGAACGTATTTTCTTCTACAGAGAGTTATTCACAATTCCCACAGGTTTTCCCACACGCATTTTGAGGCTCTGTTTCAGGCCATAAAATGATAATTTACAGTTTTTGTCACGTCCTGTTTTCCCGAAAACGGGTTTTGAGCCGGGATGGAAATTCGTTTACATAAGAATTATGAATACCATTTATTACCTATTCATGGCTGATATGAAAGATTCGCGGCACGGCTTCCTGCAGGATGACAGGAGCAAGCGCGGCAGCGCCTTCGTCAGGGTGCCGAGAATACAGAAGTCCCGGGGCGTTTTTTGTCCAATACTGCGGAACTGAGCGATAACAGGTGCAAAGGTATCGCGCATAGCGGAATTATCCGCAGGTGGTTTCGTATAAGGCGAAATCCGCATGATAATCCACGCCGGTGGTGGAAAGACAACCATAATCGGGGCATTATTACCCCGATGTGGGAAATATAAGGAATTTCCGTCCTGGCCGCGGCATGATCCCGGCTGAAAAGGCGGCCTAGGGGCGAAACGCCCGTCCGGAGACGGGCGTCAGTCAGTAGGCGACGTTGTCGATATCCATGGTAGCGTAGGCATTCAGGTCCATGCCGGCGCGGGCGCCCGCCAGGTATTCGTAATAGCCCTGACAGCCGATCATGGCGCCGTTGTCGCCGCAGAGGCGCAGGGGCGGCACGAAGAGCTGCCTGCCCGTCCTTTCCGCCGCCATCTCAAAGTCACGGCGGATGCGGGAATTGGCGGCCACGCCCCCGGCGATCACGAGCTTTTCGTACCCCAGCTCGTCGGCGGCCGCCAGCGTCCTCGGAACAAGGGTATCGCTGACGGCGGCGGCAAAGGACGCGGCCAGTCCCGCCCGGTCCAGCTCCGCGCCGCGCTGCCGGGCGTTGTGGACGATGTTCACCACGGCCGTCTTGAGGCCGGAGAAGGACATATCATAGGGACGTCCCTCGATCTTTGCCCGGGGGAGGTCGAAGGCGGTATCATCGCCGCCCCGGGAGAGGTCATCCATGGGCTTGCCGCCGGGATACGGAAGGCCGAGTACTCTGGCTGCCTTGTCAAAGCACTCCCCCGCCGCGTCGTCACGGGACCGGCCCAGCACGCGCATATCCGTATAGCCCCGCACATCGGCGATGATGCTGTTTCCGCCGGAGACGATCAGCGCCAGGAACGGCGGCTCCAGCTCCGGAAATGCGATGTAGTTTGCCGCGATGTGCCCCCGGATGTGGTGCACGGGAATCAGCGGCACGCCCAGAGACAGGGCCAGCCCTTTCGCAAAATTCACCCCCACCAGCACCGCGCCGATGAGCCCCGGCGCAAAGGTGACGGCCACGGCGTCGATCTCCTTCCGGCTGATCCCGGCGTTTCGGAGCGCCAGGTCCGCCAGGTTCGAGATCACCGCCACGTGGTTGCGGGAAGCGATCTCCGGCACCACGCCGCCATACAGGGCGTGCATATCCGCCTGGGAATAGATCTCGTCCGCCAGGACCTCTCTGCCGTTTCTGGTGACGGCCACCGCCGTCTCGTCGCAGGACGATTCCACCGACAGTATCAGCATCCACTCTCCTCCAGTTCCTTTACCATGACCGCCGCGTCCTCCGTGGGGTCCGTGTAGTAGTGTTTCCGTATGCCCACGCGCGTAAACCCGCGCTTTTCATAGAGCCGGATCGCGGGCGCGTTCCCGGCCCGCACCTCCAGAAAGATCCTCGTGAGACGCCAGCGCCGGGCGCACTCCTCCGCCGAGGCCATGAGCGTCTCCCCAATGCCGCGGCGGCGGGCGTCTTTCCTGACGGCGATCTTGTAGAGCTCCCCCTCGTCCCCCGCCCGGTGCAGGACACAGTAGCCCAGCACGCGGCCCGCTTCGGTATACGCCTCAAAGCAGGCGTCGGGGACCTCCGTCTCGCTGTGGAAGGACCCCTCCGACCAGGGAACCGGAAAAGCGTCCCGTTCGATCGCCAGGATCTCCGGGAGCATTTCTTCGGTAACAGAAACGATCATTTCGCGTCAAACCAGCTCTTGCCCGTATGGGCCTCCACCGTCAGGGGGACGGTGAGGTCGGCGGCGTGCTCCATCTCCTCCGTGAGGATGCGGGCAACCTGATCCGCTTCCTCCTCTGGGCACTCCGCAATGAGCTCATCGTGGACCTGGAGGATGATCCGGGAGGCGAGCCCCTCCCGCTCGATACGTTCCGCCGCGTGCACCATGGCAAGCTTCATGATATCCGCCGCCGTGCCCTGGATCGGCGCGTTGAGCGCCACCCGCTCCCCGAACTGGCGCACGTTCCGGTTGGAGGAACGGAGCTCCGGCAGATAGCGGCGGCGGCCGAACTGCGTGGTCACGTAGCCGTCGGTCCGGGCCCGCTCCACGATCTCCGCCATGTACCGGCGGATGCCCGCGTATTTCTCCAGATAGCTGTCCATATACCGCTTCGCCTCCGCCACGGAGACGCCGATGTCCTGGGAAAGGGAGAAGGCGGAAATGCCGTAAACGATGCCGAAATTCACCGCCTTGGCCCGACTGCGCTGGACGCCCGTCACCTCCTCCAGGGGCACGCCGAACACCTGTGAAGCGGTGACGGCGTGGATATCCTCCCCGCTGAGGAAGGCGCTGCGCATGGTCTCGTCCCCGGAGATGTGTGCCAGCAGCCGGAGCTCGATCTGGGAGTAGTCCGCGTCCACCAGCACCTTACCCTCCTCCGCCGTGAACATCTTGCGGATCTCCCCGCCCAGCGGGGTGCGCACGGGGATGTTCTGCAGGTTCGGCTCCGTAGAGGACAGGCGGCCCGTGGCGGTCACCGTCATCTGAAAGCAGGTGTGGATGCGTCCGTCGTCGGCGATCTCCTTCTGCAGCCCGTCCGTGTAGGTGGAGCGGAGCTTTGTCAGCTTGCGGTATTCGATGATCTTCGCGATGACCGGGTGCCTGGGCAGAAGCTTCTCCAGCACGTCGATGTTGGTGGAGTAGCCGGTCTTCGTCTTTTTCGGCGCGGGGAGCAGGAGCTTTTCAAACAGTACCTCGCCCAGCTGCTTGGGGGAGCTGATGTTGAATTCCCCGCCGCACAGGTCATAGATCTCCGCCTCCAGCCGGTCGATCCCCTCCTTGAGGATCCCGCTGAAATCCTGGAGGGCCTGCCGGTCCACGTAGACGCCCGTGCGCTCCATCTCCGCCAGCACCGGACACAGGGGCAGCTCCGCGGTGACGTAGAGCTCCCACATGCCCAGCTCCCGGAGCTGCGTCTCCAGCGTTTCCCGCAGGAGCCGGATCGCGGCGGCCTCGCGGATGAGCGCGGGCGCCTCGTCCGGCGTGTCGAAAAGGGAGGTCTGTTCGTTATCGTCCTGTGAGCCGCCGAGGGTATAGTTCGCGTATTTCTTCGTCAGAACGGGGAGCTCATAGGAGCTGTCCGTGGGGGACAACAGATACGCCGCAAGGGCGGTGTCGCTGATCCAGCCGCCGGATCGGATCCCCCGCTCCAGCAGCTTCCTCTGGGTGTCCTTGATATGGTGGCCAGCCTTTTTGATATCCTCCGCAAAAAGGGCGGCCAGCGCGCCGGCAAAGTCCTCCGTAGCCCCGTCCCGGAGGATATAGGCCGTCGAATCCGGGGCGTCGCAGACCGCCGTCACGACGGCGAGGCCGTCATCCGCCGCGACGGAGACGCAGTCCGCCGCCCGCAGCGCCCGGAGCATCTCTTCCAGGGATGCGCGGTCCGTCACTTCAAGGCTCGCGCAGGTCCCCTCGAAGACCTGCTCCGGCTCCCCCTCCCGGGGAGGGGTGAGCCCGTATCTTTCAATGAGCTTTTCAAAATCCAGCCTCCGGAACACGCCGTACAGCGCGTCGTTATCCGGCTCGCGGCGGAGGTTCTCCTCCGGTTTGAATTCGATGGGCGCGTCGCAGCGGATGGTGGCCAGCTCCCGGGAGAGAGCGGCCTGCTCCCTCCCCTCCTCCAGCTTTCGGCGCACGGAATCCCGGATGGACGGGTCGCCCAGATTGTCGTACAGTGCCTCCACAGAGCCGAACTGCTGCACCAGGGCCATGGCGGTCTTTTCCCCGATGCCGCTCACGCCGGGGATATTGTCCGAGGCGTCGCCCATCAGGGCCTTCAGGTCGATGATCCCTTCGGGCGGGAAGCCGTATTCCTTTTCAAATTCCTCCACCGTGTAGTCGGTGGTCTCGGTGCGGCCCATGCGGGTCTTCACATGGCGCACGCGGGTGGTGCCGCTGATGAGCTGGAAGCTGTCCTTGTCGCCGGTGACGGCCACGCATTCCCAGCCGGCCGCCGCGCACTTTCTTGAGATCGTGCCGATGAGGTCGTCCGCCTCCCAGCCGGAAAGCTCGTAGCGGGGGATGCACATGGCGTCCAGAACCTCCTTCAAAAGAGGCATCTGTACGGCCAGCTCCTCGGGCATGGGCTTCCGGGTGGCCTTGTAACCGTCGTAACGCTCATGGCGGAAGGTGGGGCCCTTCAGGTCGAAGGCGACGCACAGCGCGTCCGGAGACTCATCCGCCAGCAGCTTGTTCAGGATGTTCAGAAAGCCGTAGACCGCGTTCGTGGGCGTCCCCTCGCTGTTCGTCAGCAGCCGGATGCCGTAAAACGCGCGGTTGACGATGCTGTTGCCGTCGATCACCATCAGCTTCATGGTCATTCTCCTCTGTTGTCCGCCTCTGAGGACGGTACGGTCATGCTTTTTTCCACTTGGCGCCCTGGGGGGTATCCTCCAGGATGACGCCCATGGCCTTGATCTCGTCCCGGAGGCGGTCCGCCTCGGCCCAGTTCTTCGCCTTTCTGGCCTCGGCCCGCTGTGCGATCAGGCTCTCCACCTTTTCGGCAAAGCCGTCGTCGGCCTCGTCGCCGCCGTAGAGGAGCCCCAGCACCCCGGTGAGCTCGTCCAGGAAGCGGAGCGTTTCCGCGCACAGGGCCCTGGTGGGCGCTTTGTCCGACGCGGAGGCGGAGTTGGCCTCCCGCACCAGCTCAAAGATCACGGAGATGGCGTCGGCGGTGTTGAAATCGTCCTCCATGGCGGCCACGAACCGGTCGCGGTACCCGCCGAAGGACTCGGTGAACGCCCGCTCCTCCGGCTTCATCTCCCCTTCCGCGCCGTTGTCCGCGAGAAACGCCAGATTCTCCCGGCAGGTGCGGATGCGCTCCAGCCCGTTCTGGGCCTGGAGCAGGATCTCCCCGGAGTAGTTCAGGGGGCTGCGGTAGTGGCTCATGAGCATGAACATGCGGATGGTGGAGTAGCCGTAGGCCTCCGCCGCCTCCCGCACGGTGAAAAAGTTGCCCAGGGATTTGCTCATCTTTTTATTGTCGATGCTGATGAAGCCGTTGTGTACCCAGTAGTTGACGAACTTCTGACCGTTGGCCGCCTCGGACTGGGCGATCTCGTTCTCGTGGTGGGGGAAGATCAGATCCTGCCCGCCGCAGTGGATGTCGATGGTCTTGCCCAGATACCGGGTGGACATGGCGGAGCACTCGATGTGCCAGCCGGGACGGCCGGGGCCCCAGGGGGAGTCCCAGCTGGGCTCGCCGGGCTTGGCTGCCTTCCAGAGGGCAAAGTCCATGGGGTTTTCCTTCACGTCGCTGACGTCGATCCGGGCGCCTGCCTGCAGATCCTCCAGCGGCTGGTGGGAGAGCTTACCGTAATCGGTGAATTTCGCCGTGCGGTAGTACACGTCCCCGTCCACCGCGTAGGCGTATCCCTTGTCCACCAGGGTCTGCACCATGTCGATGATCTCCCGGATATTCTCCGTGGCCTTGGGGTGGATGGTGGCCGGGCGCACGCCCAGCCCCTTCGCGTCGGTAAAGTACTCGTCGATGTACTTCCTCGCCACCTCCTCGCTGGAGATCCCCTCCTCCGCGGCGCGGTTAATGATCTTGTCGTCCACGTCGGTGAAGTTCTGCACGAAGGTCACGTCGTAGCCCCGGTACTCCAGATACCGGCGCAGCACGTCGAACATGATGATGGGGCGGGCGTTGCCCACATGGATATAGTTATATACCGTGGGGCCGCAGGCATACATGCGGACCTTCCCCTCCTCTATGGGGACGAATTCCTCTTTTTTCATGGTCATGGTGTTGAAGAGCTTCATTTTTCCATCTCCTTCATATGCTTTTCCAGTAGTTCAAGCTGCGTTCGCAGCGCAGAAAGCTCGATGGCCACAGGGTCGGTCACGCTGATCTGGTCCACCTCGGAGGCGTAGTCCACCCGCTCCCCCGCCTTGCGCACCACCCGCGCGGGCGCGCCCACGGCGGTGCAGTTTGCCGGGATCTCGTTCAAAACTACGGCGTTTGCCGCGATGCGGGAATTGTCCCCCACCGTGAAGGGCCCCAGGATCTTGGCGCCGCAGCCCACCATCACGTTGTTCCCGATGGTGGGGTGACGCTTCCCCTTCTCCTTGCCGGTGCCGCCCAGGGTGACGCCCTGGTACAGGAGCACGTCGTCCCCGATCACCGTGGTCTCCCCGATGACGATGCCCATGCCGTGGTCGATGACCAGCCTGCGGCCGATGGTGGCGCCCGGGTGGATCTCGATGCCGGTGAAGTGCCGGGACCACTGGGAAACCGCCCTGGCCAGGAACCGGAGCCTGTGCCGGTAGAACCAGTGGGCGATCCGGTGGTATATCACCGCGTGCACGCCCTGGTACAGGAGCAGCACCTCCAGGCTCGACCGGGCGGCCGGGTCGCGCTTTTTGTATTCGTTGATCGTCTCCCTCAACCGGCTGAACAATGGAGCACCGTCCTTTCCAAAACAAAAGCCGCCCCTCGCGCTGCGAGAGGCGGCGAAGCCGCGGTTCCACTCTCATTTCTCACTCAGGACGCGCTGCGTCCCCTGCCTTAACGCGGCACACGTTCGCCGTTACGCGAAGCGCTCCCGGACGCACGTTCGATATCCTCCGCGAGACCGCTTCCAGCCGCCGGCGGTCACTCTCTGTCGCGGGTGCGATACCTACTCTTTCCGTTCATCGCGCAGTACATAGAATATACCACGCGGGGGATGGTCTGTCAACTCTCCTCCCGCGTGAGCTTTACCCGGAAGCTGATGCGCCGCTCCGTGGGCAGGGCGTCGAACCGGATCACGTAGGCGGACAGCTTTTCGCTGATATCCACGATCTCCCCGGGACCCATCTGCTTGTGGACGATCCGGTCCCCGACCCGGAACTCCCCCTCCCCCGACCGGGCGGCCAGCGTCCTGACCGAGGCTTCAATGGCTGCGGAGGCGTCCCGGATAAAGCTCTCCTCCGGCTCGTTGACCCGCTCCAGCAGCTCCTTGTCGATGTCCAGGATGAATCGGGAGGGATAGCGGCAGGAGCTGTCCAGATTCCGCCCCTGGCTGTCCGTGAGCCAGAGCCGGTCCTGCGCCCGGGTGAGCGCCACGAAGGCAAGCCGCCGCTCCTCCTCCATGGCCTCGGGCGTGGCCGTTTTCCTCGAGGGGAACACCGACTCCGACAGGGAGCAGACGAACACATTTTTAAACTCCAGGCCCTTGGCCGTGTGGACGGTCATGAGCCGCACGGCATTCTTCCCGGAGACCGTGTCCGCCCCGGTGAACAGGGCGACGCGGGTCAGATAGTCCTCGAGGCTCAGCTCCTCTCCGTAGTCCCGTTCCAGCTCGTAGACGGACTGCTTCAGCTCCGCCAGGTTGTCCAGCTTGTTGCCGTCCCCGTCGGTGCGCCGGAGCTCCTCGTAACCGCTCTCGTTCAAAATGGCCGACAGCAGCTCCGACACCTCCATTGTGTCCTTCAGGAAGGTGAAACGGTCCGTCAGCGCGATGAAATCCCTGGCGCCGGTGGCGCGGAAGCTCTCCTCCTCGGAAAGGTGCTGCAGCGCCGTGTAAAGGGTGCAGCCGTTCCGGTCCGCATAGTCCGTCAGGAGGGCCATGCGCTTCCGGCCGATACCGCGCCGCGGCCGGTTCACGATCCGCACGAAGCTGAGATCGTCCCGGCAGGCGATGAACCGCAGGTAAGACAGGGCGTCCTTGATCTCCTCCCGGTCGAAGAACTGGGTGCCTGAGTAGATAAGATAGGGCAGCTCCTCCCGGAGAAAGACCTCCTCAATGGCGCGGGAGACGAAGTTGGAACGATAGAGGATGGCGATATCGCTGAGCTTTTCCCCCGCCGCCTCCAACTCCCGGATGCGGGAGGCCATGTACCTGGCCTCATCCTCGGAATTCCTCCCGTGGAACCAGATCGGCTTTGTCCCGGGCCGACGCACGGCGGTGAGCTCCTTGTCGATGCGGACCCGGTTCCGGGAGATGAGGGAGTTGGCCGCCGCCAGGATCTCCGGTGTGGAGCGGTAGTTCTCGTTCATCATGATGGTGCGGGTGCCGGGGAATTCCCTGTCGAAATCCAGCAGGAATTTCACGCTGGCCCCGCGCCAGGTATAGATGGTCTGGTCCGGGTCGCCCACGATGAACAGGTTTTTGTGATAGGCCGTGATGGCCTTCATGAGCCGGTACTGGGGCTCGTCGATATCCTGGAACTCGTCGATCATCACGTATTCGATCTGATGCTGCCATTTGTCCCGGATATCGTCCCGGGTATCGAAAATGTGCAGGGTGAACACGATCAGGTCGTTGTAATCCAGGCCGAAGCACTTTTTCTCCTGATAGAGGTAGCCGTAGAAGATGATCTCATCCGTCTTGACGGCGGACAGGTACTTCTGACGCAGGATATCCAGGGGCATGGCCAGCATATCCTTATAATAGTCGGGGACGTACTTGGTCTTTTTCATCTCGATCATGTCCCTGGCGTCGGAGAAGGTCATGTCCCGGAGTGTCAGCCCCCGCTCCTCATAGATCACCTGGAGCATGGAATTGATGTCCGCGTTGTCCAGCACGATGAAGCTGCCGGGGTAGCCCACGGCGTGGGCCTCCTCCTGCAGCAGGGTGGCGCAGAAGCTGTGGAAGGTGCAGATGTGGCCGGTGTCACTGTCCCCGGTCAGGTTGCGGATCCTGCGCCGCATCTCGTTTGCCGATTTGTTCGTGAAGGTGACGCAGAGGATGGCGGAGGGCATCACGCCGATCTCCGTGACGAGCCAGGCGAACCGGTGGGACAGGGCCCGCGTCTTGCCGCTGCCCGCCCCCGCGATCACGCGCACATAGCCCTCCGTTGCGGTCACCGCCTCGCGCTGGGCCTCGTTCAGTCCCTCGAGAATATCAGCCATACGTCACCTCCATATAAAACGCTGCGCCGGCAGAGCGGCGGCAGGAACGGGCCGGCGCCGCTTCGCCGGCGGCGGCGGCAAGCTCCGCCGATCGCTTCTTCCATAGTCCGCCGCCGGACGGCAGGAGCCGTCCGGCGGAGAAGCATTATTCCGTTTTCTCTCAGTTGGACGCGATGACCCGTACGGCCGGGGCCTTGACGCCGGCGGCGCCGAACGCCTCTGTCACCTTCTGGGTCAGGTCGAAGTACACGTCCCAGTAGTCCTCGTTCTTGACCCAGGCGCGGGCAGTGAACTCCATGGTCTCCTTATCTCCGCCGGAGAGACGGGCAAAGGGCTCGGCGGGCTCCGAAAGCACCCGCTCGTCCGCCTTCAGCACCTCCACGATGAGGTTCTGGATCCGCTCCGGCGCCTCACCCTTGCCGCAGGCGAAGGTCAGATCCACCCGGCGGAACGGCTCGGCGGAGAAGTTCTTCACGTTGGCGTTCATCAGGGTGCCGTTGGGCACGGTGATGCGCTTGTTGTCCAGAGAGTTGATGACCGTGTAGAAAAGGCTGATCTCCTTGACCACGCCGGCCTCGCCCCCGGCCTCGATGTAGTCGCCGACCTTGAAGGGCTTGAACACCATAAGCATGATGCCGCCTGCCAGATTGCCCAGCGCGCCCTGCAGAGCCAGACCGACGGCCACGCCTGCGGAGGCCAGCACCGTGATGATCGACGCCATGGGCACGCCCAGGATGCCGATGATGGCGACGACCAGCACGATCGTCAATCCGATCTTGACGAAGCTGAGGATGTAGGACTTGGCGGAATCATCCGTCTTGCCCATGAGCTTGGACTTCTTCAGTCCCTTGACGATGGCGTTGATGACGATGCGCCCCACGATGAAGACCACGATGGCAAGCAGGATCTTGCTGCCCGCGGTGGTGGCGATGGAGACGACTTTATCCAGAAATGCCTGCATAATGAGTTCCCCTTTCCCATATTTGATTGTATCTTCATTATAGCACGCCGCTCCTCCGGAGACAATGCGAAAATACGTTTTCAGATAAAAAAACGGCCGCGGAAACCGCGGCCGTATCGGATCACAAAACCTTTGCCAGAAATTGCTTCAGTCTGTCGCTTCCGGGGTTGGAGAAGATCTGCTCCGGAGTATTCTCCTCCACGATATGCCCTTCATCCATGAAGATCACCCGGCTGCCCACCTCGCGGGCGAAGCCCATCTCGTGGGTGACGACCACCATGGTCATCCCCGCCACCGCCAGGTTCTTCATCACGTCCAGCACCTCGCCCACCATCTCCGGGTCCAGGGCGGACGTGGGCTCGTCGAAGAGCATCACCTCCGGCTCCATGCACAGGGCCCGCACGATGGCGATACGCTGCTTCTGTCCGCCGGAGAGCTGCTGGGGATAGGCGTCTGCCCGGTCCTCCAGCCCTACGCGCTTGAGAAGGCCCATGGCCCGCTCCTCCGCCTCCGCTTTCGACTTCTTCAAAAGCTTCATGGGGGCGATGGTCATGTTCCGCAGCACGGTCATGTTGGGGAACAGATTGAAATGCTGGAACACCATGCCCATCCGCTGCCGGTGGAGGTTGATGTTCACATTGCGGGCGGTGATGTCCGTCCCCTCAAAGTAGATGTGGCCGCCGGTGGGCGTTTCCAGCAGGTTGAGGCAGCGCAGGAAGGTGGATTTGCCGCTTCCGGAGGGGCCGATGACGACGACCACCTCGCCGCGGCCCACCTCTGCGGTGACGCCGTCCAATGCCTTGATCTCGCCGCCGTTATAGTATTTCTTCACATCTTCGGCGCGGATGATGATGTCATCTTTCACTGCTGCGGAGCCTCCTTTCCAGTTTCCCGAGGAGCCAGGTCAAAATCATGACGATCGCGAGGTAAACGAGCGCGACCGCGAGCAGCGGGTAGAGGTATTCGTAGGTGTTCCCGCCGATCGTGTTGCCCGCGTAGGTGAGGTCGGCCAGCCCGATATAGCCGACGACCGCGGTCTCCTTGAGGAGGACGATGAATTCGTTCACAAGCGACGGGAGCACGTTTTTGAAGGCCTGCGGGAGTATGATATAGCGCATGGTGGACACGTAGCCGAAGCCCAGGCTGCGCCCGGCCTCCATCTGGCCTCCGTCGATGGACAGGATGCCGCCCCGGATGATCTCCGCCACGTAGGCGCCGGAGTTGATGCCGAAGGAGAGGCAGCCCACCAGGATCTTGTTGCGGCTCGAGGCGAAGATGACGAAGAACATGATCATGATCTGGACCACGACGGGCGTGCCGCGGATGACCGTCAGATAGATCCTGGATATGGCGTTTGCGATCCCCAGGATGACCTTTCCCGAGCCCTTCATCTCCGCGTGCTGCCTGTCCCACGTGAAACGGATGAGGGATACGATGACGCCCAGCGCGAGGCCGATCAGAAGCGCGAAGAACGTGAGTATGATCGTGTTCTTCAGGCCCTTGATCAGCATCATGTAGCGCTCATCGTATATGAAGCACTTGAAGAGCTTGTACAGCAGCGAGTTCAGCCACTCCGGCCCCTCCAGGATCCATTCGGGAGCAGAGGAGAGCCACTGTTCCATTACCTTGCTCATAGGGTTTTACCTCCAGTCAGATACAAATAAGGGGCGGTGCTATCCGCCCCTTATCGACAGGTGATGCGATCAGTCCGCAGAGATGTACTTGTCGACGATCCGCTGGACGGAGCCGTCGGCAATGAGTTCCTTGAGCGCGTTGTTCACGGCGTCATAGAGCTCCTTGTTGCTCTTGCTCATGGCGCCGGCATACATCTCCTCGACGTACTCGGTGTCGAGGATCTTCAGTCCGCCGACCTCCTGGACGAAAGCCTTGGCAGGCTCGTTGTCGATGACGACGCAGTCGACCTTGCCGCTCACGAGAGCCTGAACGGCGTCGGCGCCCTTGCCGTAGCGGTCGATGGTGGCGAGCCCCTCGTCCTCGAGATCCCAGGTGGTGTAGAGGTCGCCGGTGGTGTTCCTCTGCACGCCGATGGTGTAGTTCGCGCCTTCAGCGAACAGATCGTCCGCGGTCGTGATCGGGCTGCCCTCGGCCACGATGATGACCTGGACGCCGGTGGCGTAGGACTCCGTGAAGTCAACGGATTCCTTGCGCTCGTCGGTGACGGTCATGCCGGCCATGCCGATGTCGGCCTTGCCGCCCTTGACAGCCTCGATGATGGAGTCGAACTCCATATCGTCGATCACAAGCTCGAGGCCGAGCTTCTCGGCGATCAGGCCGGCGATCTCGGCGTCGATGCCGACGATCTTGTCGCCCTCATAGAACTCGTAGGGGGGGAACTGGGCGTTCGTGGCCATGGTGAGCTTGCCCTTCTCCACGGTGGTGAAGCTGGCAGCGGCGGGGGATGCAGAGGCGGCGGGGGAAGCGGGTGACTCCGCAGGCGCGGGGGAGTTGCTTCCGCAGGCGGAAAGTGCGGCCGCCATCAGCACGACCGCCAGGATGATAGCGATGATCCTTGCAGTTTTCTTCATTTCATTTACACTCCTCTGATTCTTACTGTCAAAATGCGGGTCTCGAATGATTATAGCGCAGTTATACAGGGAATTCAAGGATTATTTGATAAAAAAGGGAAAAATCCGGGGAGCCTGTGGATATTTATGCTGAGCGCGATCCGGATGCCGCTTTTTGCCGTCTCCGCGGGAAAAGCGCCCGTCCGCCGCGGGTGCGGCAGACGGGCGCTCTTTTTCCGTTTATTCGGGATCCGGGCTTCCGTCACACGGGGGTGATGAGGGACTCGCCGGTCATCTCCGCCGGCTTTTCCAGACCCATCAGATCCAGCATGGTGGGCGCCACGTCCGCCAGCTTCCCCGGCCGGAGGCTCACGCTGGCGCCGACGATGATGAAGGGCACCAGATTCGTGGTGTGCGCCGTGTGGGGGGTGACTCCGTCCGGCTCCAGCATCTCCTCGGCGTTGCCGTGGTCGGCGGTGACGATGGCGATGCCGCCCATCTGCTTTGAAGCCTCCAGCACGCGGCCGACGCACTCGTCCACCTTCTCCACGGCGGCGACGGCGGCGGCGAACACGCCGGTGTGCCCCACCATGTCGCAGTTGGCAAAGTTGATGATGACCACGTCGTACCGGCCTGACAGGATCGCCCTGCACGCCTCGTCCGCCACGGCGTCGGCGCTCATCTCCGGGATCAGGTCATAGGTGGGATATTCCTTGGGCGACGGGATGAGCTTTCTGTCCTCGCCGGGGAAGACCCGCTCCTCCCCGCCGTTGAAGAAGAAGGTCACATGGGCGTACTTCTCGGTCTCCGCGATGCGGAACTGGGTGAGGCCCATCTCGCTGATCTTCTCCCCGAAGGTGCTCGTCAGCTCCTCCGGCGGGTAGGCGACGGACACATTGGGCATACCCTCCTCATACTGGGTCATGCACACGTACTCCACGGGGAAGAAGCCGTTTTTCCTCGGAAAGCCGTCAAAGTCCGGGTCCGTGAAGGCCCGGGTCAGCTCCCGCGCCCGGTCTGGCCGGAAGTTGTAGAAAATGATCGTATCGCCGGGCTTCACCAGGCCGTCCCCGCAGCAGACGACAGGCTCCACGAACTCGTCGCCCACGTCCTCGGCATAGGACATGCGCATGGCCTCCTCCGGGTCGGGGATGTGCTTCGCCTCGCCCAGCACGATGGCGTTGTAGGCCTGCTCCACCCGCTCCCAGCGCTTGTCGCGGTCCATGGCGTAGAACCGGCCCATGACGGTGGCGATGCGGCCAACGCCGATCTCCGCCGCGCGCTTTTTGAATTCGACGATGCTCTCGACGCCGGATCTGGGCGGCGTGTCCCGCCCGTCCATGAAGCAGTGGAGCCAGAGCTTTTCCACCCCGGCGCGCTTTGCCAGCTCCATGAGCGCCCACACGTGATCCGTGTGGCTGTGGACGCCGCCGGGGGACATGAGCCCGAACAGATGGAGCGCCGCGCCCCGGCCCGCGCAGCCGCGCATGGCGCGGCCGAGCGTTTCGTTTTCAAAGAATGCGCCGGATTCCACATCGCGGGTGATCCGGCTCAGGTCCTGGTACACCACCCGGCCGGCGCCGATGTTGGTATGTCCCACCTCGCTGTTGCCGATCTGCCCCGCAGGCAGGCCGACGGAGAGGCCGGAGGCCTCCAGCTCCGTGTGGGGAAACTCCGCAAGCAGCGTGTCCAGCACCGGGGTCTTTGCGGCGGTCACCGCGTTGCCGGCTGAGGCGGGGGCGTTGCCGTAGCCGTCCATGATGATTAGGGTCGTCGGGATTTTCAAAATCAGCTCACCTGCGATCTCAGTTATTCGCCGCGGGCCGCGGCAATGATCTGCGCGAATTTATCGGGATGGAGGGACGCGCCGCCCACCAGGCCGCCGTCGATATCCGGCTGCGCCAGCAGCTCGGATGCGTTTTTCTCGTTCATGGAGCCGCCGTAGAGGATGCGGGTCCCCCTGGCCACGGCGGCGCCGTAGGTCCTGCGGATGACGGCCCGCAGCACGGAAGCCACCTGCTCCACCTCCTCCGGGGTGGAGGACATGCCCGTGCCGATGGCCCACACCGGCTCATAGGCGACAACGAGCTGCTTCGCCTCCCGCACCGTGAGGCCGGAGACGGCGGCGCGGAGCTGGAGCGTCACCAGTTCCGCCGTCACGCCCAGCATCTTCTGGGCTCTCGTCTCCCCCACGCAGATGACGGGCTTCAGGCCGCAGTCCAACGCGGCCTTCACCTTTCGGTTCACTTCTTCGTCGGTCTCGCCGAACATGGCCCTTCGCTCACTGTGGCCGACGATCACATATTCCGCGCCGGCGTCCCGCAGCATGGGGCCGGAGATCTCCCCCGTGTACGCGCCGGAGGCGTATTCGCTGAGATTCTGGCCGCCGACGGCTACCCGGCAGCTCTTGAACGCGCGCGCGGCCCCCGGCACAAGCGGAGCGGGGACGCACAGCAGCGTCTCGCACCATTTGGCGGGGACGGAGGCCGGCTTCAGGGCGTCGGCGTACGCCTTCAGCTCCGAGGCCAGCATGTTCATCTTCCAGTTGCCGGCGATCATCGGCTTGCGGTATCTGGGATTCATGCTTACTCCTTATCGAGCAGGCACGTGACGCCGGGCAGCGCCTTCCCCTCCAGGAATTCCAGGCTGGCGCCGCCGCCGGTGGAGATAAGGGTGATCTGGTCGGCATAGCCGAACTGCCGCGCCGCGGCCACGGAGTCGCCGCCGCCGATGATGGTCACCGCCTCGGTCCTGGCCATGGCCTCCGCGATGTCGTGGGTGCCCTTCTCATACTCCGGGAACTCGAACACGCCCATGGGCCCGTTCCAGATGACGGTGGCCGCCTTCA
Source organism: Oscillospiraceae bacterium (assembly GCA_017515345.1). GTDB lineage: Bacteria > Bacillota > Clostridia > Oscillospirales > Oscillospiraceae > RGIG5705. The sequence continues at coordinate 16,189 of JAFWFZ010000032.1, forward strand.
TGATCGCGTCCTGATACAGGGCGATGGTCTTGGGCCCGATGTCCAGACCGATCATCCCCTCGGGGATGTGGTAGCTGTCCACAGTTATATGCTCCGGCGTGGACTTGAATTCCTTTGCGCAGACGGTATCCGGGGGCAGCAGGAACCGGACGCCGTTCTTCTTGGCCTTGCCCAGCATCTCCCGGGCATAGTCCAGCTCTTCCTCCTCGCAGAGGGAGGCGCCGATCTCGCCGCCCTGCGCCTTGATGAAGGTGTAGGCCATGGCGCCGCCCAGGATCAGGGTGTCCGCCTTGTCCAGCAGGCTGCGGATGACGCCCAGCTTGTCGGAGACCTTGGCGCCGCCCAGGATGGCCACGAAGGGCCGCAGCGGACTCGTCAGCGCGCCGCCCAGCAGCCGCAGCTCCTTCGCCAGCAGGAAGCCGGAATAGGCGGGCAGATAGTCCGCCACCCCGGCGGTGGAGGCGTGTGCCCGGTGGGCCGTGCCGAAGGAATCGGACACGTAGATATCCGCCATGGAGGCAAGGGCGCGGGCGAACTGGGGATCGTTGGCCTCCTCCTCCTTGTGGAAGCGGAGGTTCTCCAGCAGCATGATCTCACCGGGCTGCAGGCGCGCGGCAAGGAGCTTCGCGTCCTCCCCGATCACGTCCTTCGCCATCTTCACCTCCCGGCCCAGGAGCTGGGACAGCCGTTCCGCCACGACTTTAAGGGAGAGCTTTTCGTTCCACTGGCCCTTGGGCCGCCCCAGATGGGAGCAGGCGATGACGGCCGCGCCGTTATCAAGCAGGTAATTGATCGTCTTGAGCGACGCGGTGATGCGCCCCTCATCCGTGATCTCCCCCGTTTCCTTGTCAAGGGGGATGTTGAAATCGCATCTCAGAAGGACCTTTTTGCCCTTCACATCCACGCTGGTGACAGATTTCTTGCTGTATTCCATCGTTTTCCTCCGCTGCCCGCCGCTCATCGCGGTCGTTTTTATTTTGCCTGTTTATTGTATACCCGCAGAACAGGGAATTCAATACGAAAATGTCACAAATCTTGTCATTTCCGGGCCGGAACGAGCCGTTTTATTGTAATTCTGCAATAAATCCTCACTTTTTGTGACACGGGGCTGCGCTCTTCCCCTTTTGGGTTTTTTCTGGTATACTGAACTGGTCAACGGCAAATCCGCCCGGTGTCGGGCGTCACTGAAAGAGGGAAGCTATGTCAACTGTACTGTACATCGTCGTCCCCTGCTACAACGAGGAGGAGGTCCTGCCGGAGACCTCGGCGCGGCTGGGGGAAAAGCTCTCCGCCCTGTACGAGGAGGGGCGGGTCAGCTCCAAAAGCCGCGTGCTGTTCGTGGACGACGGCTCCAAGGACGGCACCTGGCGGCTCATCAAGGATATGAACGAGGCCTCCGGCGTGTTCTGCGGCGTGTCCCTGAGCCACAACCGGGGCCATCAGAACGCCCTGCTGGCCGGGCTCATGTCCGCCCGGGGCCGGTGCGACTGCGTCATCTCCATGGACGCGGACCTGCAGGACGATATCGACGCCGTGGACCGGATGCTGGAGGAGTATGAGTCCGGCAGCGATGTGGTGTACGGCGTGCGCAGCGCCCGGGAGAAGGACACCTTCTTCAAGCGCTTCACCGCCGAGGGCTACTACAAGCTGCTGAAAAAGATGGGCTGCGAGGTGGTGTTCAACCACGCGGACTACCGGCTCCTCTCCGCCCGTGCCCTTAACGCCCTGGCCGCCTACGGGGAGCACGACCTTTTCCTCCGGGGCATCGTCCCCATGCTGGGGTATCAGACCTCCACCGTGGAGTACGAGCGGGGCGAGCGCTTCGCCGGGGAGAGCAAATATCCCCTGAAAAAGATGCTTGCCCTGGCCTTCGACGGGATCTTCTCCCTGTCCATGAAGCCCATCCGGGCCATCACCGCCTGCGGGATCGGGCTGCTGATCCTGGCGGCGGCGCTGTTCGTGTTCTCCATCGTGGGCGTGTGCCTGGGTTACACCATGCTCAACTGGAAGCTCCTCACTCTCGCCATGTGCCTCATCGGCGGGCTCATCCTCTGTGCCCTGGGCATTCTGGGCGAGTACATCGGCCGCGCCTACATCGAGGCAAAGAAGCGTCCCCGCTACAACATCGGGGACAAGGTGGGGCTCGGCAAATGAAGGAGCTCTGCGACATCGGCTATGTGAAGGCGCTGCTGGGCTCCTACGGGTTCCGGTTCTCCCGGTCCATGGGGCAGAACTTCCTCATCGACCCCACGGTGCCGGAGCGGATCGCCGCCCTCTCCGGGGCGGACGAGTCCCATGCGGTGCTGGAGATCGGCCCCGGCGTGGGCGCGCTGACGGCGTGCCTCGCGCCCCTGGCGGGGAGCGTCACCGCCGTGGAGCTGGACCGGGATCTGGCTCCCATCCTGCAAAAGACCCTGTCGGACTTCAAAAACGTGCGGATCATCCAGGGAGACATCCTGAAGCTGGACCTTGCCGCCCTCGCGGCGGACATGGCGCCCCTGACGCCCACGGTCTGCGCCAACCTCCCCTACAATATCACCACCCCGGTGCTCACGGCGCTCCTGGACTCCGGGCTTTTCTCCTCCGTCACCGTCATGGTGCAGCGGGAGGTGGCACGGCGCATCTGCGCGGAGGCGGGCAGCCCGGATTACGGAGCCTTCTCCGTATTCTGCGCGTACCACGCCCGGCCGCTGCTCCTGTTCGACGTGCCGCCGGAGAGCTTTATCCCCGCGCCGAAGGTGTGGTCATCGGTGGTCCGGATGGACGTTTCCGCGCCGCCCGTGCCCATCGAGGATGAGCAGCACTTTTTCCGCACGGTGCGGGCCGCCTTTGCCCAGCGGCGCAAGACCCTGGCGAACAGCCTTCAGACCGGGTTTTCCGGCATCCCCAGGGAGCGGCTCACGGAGATCATCGTCTCTCTGGGCCACGATCCCCGCGTCCGGGGCGAGGCGCTGACTCTTGCGGACTTTGCCGCGCTTTCGGAGGCGCTGAAGCATGAAGCTGGCGCGTGATTTCTATGAGGGCGACACCCTCTCCGTCGCCCGCGGGCTCATCGGCTGCGTCCTCTTCCGAAGGACGGAGGAGGGGGTCCGCGCCGGGCGGATCGTGGAGGCGGAGGCGTATCTCGGTCCCGCCGACGACGCGGCCCACAGCTACAGGGGGTACAGCCGCCGGGTCCGGGTGCAGTATGAGGGCTCCGGGCTGGCGTACATCTATATGATCTACGGGCTCCACTGGTGCTTCAACATCACGAGCGGGCCCGCCGACGCGCCGGAGGCGATCCTCATCCGGGCGCTGGAACCGCTGGAGGGGCTTTCCCTCATGGCCGCCCGAAGGGGCACGGAGGATCCGAAAAAGCTCTGCTCCGGGCCGGGAAAGCTCTGTCAGGCGCTGGACATCGGCATGGAGCTGTACGGGGAGGATCTGACCGTTTCCGACCGTCTGTGGCTGGAGCCGGGGGACGCCCCCGCATCCGTCGCGGCGTCGAAGCGCGTGGGCGTGGAGTACGCCGTCCTCTGCCGTGACAGGCCCTGGCGGTTTTACGACCCGGAGAGCCGCTGCGTCTCGGTGAAGATGAAGTAGGCGTCCCGGGCCGCTGCAAAGGCGCGGGGCAGGCCATCTTCGCGGGTCCGGCCGGGGCGCGGTATCGTTCCCGCCGCGCGTGGGACGTTCTTCCGTTCCGCGCGTCTTCACAGGCAAGAATCGTCGGTTTGCCTCTTGAATTTTGCCGCGGGTTCAAGTAGTATAGTTGGGTATAGTCCCATTTCGCAAAGCGAATCACTCAATCATCAATCTTTTGAAGATATAAAGGAGGAGAACAATGGCACACACCGATAATCAGGTGCTGCTGGGCTGGGTGGAGGACATGGTCGGCCTCACAAAGCCCGACAAGGTCGTCTGGATCGACGGCAGCGAGGAGCAGCTTGAGGAGCTCCGGAAGGACGGCATGGCCACCGGCGAGATGGTAAAGCTCAACCAGGAGAAGCTCCCCGGCTGCTACTACCACCGCAGCGCCCAGAACGACGTGGCGCGGGTGGAGGACCGCACCTTCATCTGCTGCCACCGGAAGGAGGACGCCGGTCCCACCAACAACTGGATGGATCCCCCCGCCATGTACGCAAAGCTGCTCACCATCTACAACGGCTGCATGAAAGGCCGCACTATGTACGTGATCCCCTACTCCATGGGCATCGTGGGCTCCCCCTTCGCCAAGTACGGCATCGAGATCACCGACTCCATCTACGTGGTCCTCTCCATGGCTATCATGACCCGCGTGGGCAACGAGGTGCTGGACGCCATCGGGCCCGAGGGCGACTTTATCCGCGGCCTCCACTCCAAGGCCGAGCTGGACCCCGAGAAGCGCTATATCGTCCAGTTCCCCGAGGACAACACCATCATGTCCGTCAACTCCGGTTACGGCGGCAACGTGCTGCTGGGCAAAAAGTGCTTCGCCCTGCGCATGGCCTCCTGCCTGGGCCGGGACGAGGACTGGATGGCGGAGCATATGCTCATCCTGGGCATCGAGAATCCCCAGGGCGAGGTCAAGTATGTCTGCGGCGCCTTCCCCTCCGCCTGCGGCAAGACGAACCTTGCCATGCTCATTCCCCCCGAGCTCTATCGGGAGAAGGGCTACAAGTGCTGGTGCGTGGGCGATGACATCGCCTGGCTGCGCGTCGGCCCCGACGGCAGGCTGTGGGCCGTGAACCCGGAGAACGGCTTCTTCGGCGTGGCCCCCGGCACCAGCGAAAAATCCAATCCCAACGCCCTGGCCGCCACCAGGAAGGGCACCATTTTCACCAACGTTGTCCTGAAGGAAGACGGCACCGTGTGGTGGGAGGGGCTGGACAAGAACCCGCCCCGGAACGCCCTCAACTGGAAGGGCGAGCCCTGGGATCCCGAGTCCGGCGAGAAGGGCGCGCACCCCAACTCCCGCTTTACCGCCCCCGCCAAAAACTGCCCCTGCATCTCCGACAAGTTCGACGATCCCAACGGCGTGCCCATCTCCGCCATCATCTTCGGCGGGCGCCGGGCCAAGACCGCGCCCCTGGTTTACCAGTCCAGGAGCTGGGACCACGGTGTGTTCGTGGGCTCCGCCATGGCGTCCGAGACCACCGCGGCCGCGGCCGGTCAGGTGGGCGTCGTCCGCCGCGACCCCATGGCCATGCTCCCCTTCTGCGGCTACAACATGGCCGACTACTGGCAGCACTGGCTCGACATGGGCAAGCTCATCAAGGACCCCCCGAAGATCTTCAACGTGAACTGGTTCCGCACCGACGACGAGGGCAACTTCCTGTGGCCCGGCTTCGGCGACAACATGCGCGTGCTGGAGTGGATCCTGGGCCGCTGCGACGGCACCGCCGACGCGGTGGAGACCGCCGTGGGCTATGAGCCCAGACCGCAGGACATCAACCTGGAGGGCTCCGGCGTCTCCGAGGAGACACTGGCCGAGATCCTCAGCATAGACCCCGAGCTGTGGAAGGCGGAGGCCGCCGGCATCCGCGAGTTCTACGGCAAATTCGGCGACAAGATCCCCGCCGAGCTCACGAAGGAGCTGGAGAATCTGGAGAACAACCTGAAATAACCGGGCGCATTATGGGCCGGGCCGCTGGGCCCGGCCCTCTCCGTCCGGCGAACGATTTCGGCAAAATGCAGAAATTGCGCTTCCACGGCACAAATCGTCGTTTCTTCCCTTGACTTGAAGGAAAAGCGGCGGTATTATGTTTACTGGAAAGAAACGGGCAAGACTGGAGCCTAGTTGAACGGAGGTCTGATATGGGAATCATTTCCGAAGTCAAATGCGCCCGGTGCGACCGGAAATACTCCGGCTTCCGCACCCGCTGTCCCTACTGCGGCGCCCGGAGGAGCCAGCGCGGCAAGCACGCCGCCGAAAACGACAACACCAAGGGCAAGCTGCTGCTGGGCATCATCTTCCTGGTGGTGCTCATCGTCGTCGTCATCGTCCTGGTGATCTCCTCCAACAACAAGAATCCCTCCCGGACGGATCCGCCGGCCTCCTCCAGCCTGTCAAGCGACGAAGGCGTCTCCTCGGTGGAGGGTACGTCGCCTGCGCCCTCCACGTCCCCCAAGGCGTCTGAAGCGCCGGTCTCACCGTCGCCCAGCGCCACCCCCGCCGCTTCCGTGAACTCCATCGGCATCTACTATCTGGGTGAAGAAAAGGAAGACGTGACTCTCAGCATCGGCGAGGTCATCGACTTTGACTGCGAGATCGATCCCGAGGACGCGGTAGACGAGAAGAACATCAAGTGGGCCTCCTCCGACGAGGATGCTTTCGTGGTGCTCCAGACCGGCGAGGTCACGGCCATCGGCACCACCGACGGTGCGGAGCTCACCGTCACCGCCGGCGGCAAAACGGCCACCTGCATCATCAGGATCTACTGATCCCGGATCCGAAAACTCTGGAACTGTCAGGCGGAGCGGTCCCATGCCGCTCCGCCGTATGTATTTGTACCTGAGGTGATATGATGAGAAAAATAACCGCTCTGCTCCTGTGCGCACTGATGCTGCTGGGGGCGCTGGCCGCCTGCGGGGAGAATCCCGGCACGATCCCCGCTCCGTCCGTCAGCGTTCCCCCCTCCGAGTCCGCGGCCCCGGAGACGCCGGAGTCCCCCGCCGCATCCCAGGCGCCGGACAAGAGCCAGGCGTCCGGTAACCTGGCCCCTGAAAGCGCGTCCCCCGCACAGGACGCCGCCGCCGAGGCCTCTCCGGAGGAGAGCGCGCCGTCGGCCGAGAGCGACTCTCCCTCCCCCGCCGAGCCCGCCAAAGCCGAATCCGCCGAGTGGGAGATGGTGCGGGATGACCGCTCCCTCACCGACGCGGACGGGAACGTGATCCTGCATCTCTACCGGGACAGGCCGGTGCTGAAGGGCGACAGCGGCGCGGTGAAGGCCATCAACGATTACCTGGAGCAGGCCAACGAGGCTTTTTTCGACGATGACTTCGAGTCGTATGTGGAGGGCACCACCGCCTCCGCCGAGTACCCCTACTACAACACCTCCGACGGGTACGTCACCCACAACGCCGACGGGGTGCTCAGCGTGTCGAACTGGCAGGCGTGGAGCATGGGCGGCGTGTTCAACCTGATCCCGACGGGCTACAACTTCGACCTGAACACGGGAAAGCTGCTGACCATTTCTGATCTCGTCAGCGCTGAGGAGGACATGCTCATCGCCTACCTCCGGGGCGTGATCCACCACTATATGACCGACATCGGCCTCCCTATGGACACCTACGCCCATGAGCGGCTGAACAGCTACACCGTCGCCGACCTGGGCTTCCGGGTGGATCCGGACGGGGGGATCACCCTGCTGATCCCCGTATACGAGCTGGGTCCCGGCGCCGCGGGGAGCATGGAGATCCCCACCGGGCTCAGCCTGGGTCAAAGCCAGTACGGCTACATGGGCGAGACCGGCATATACAGGTCCTTCGAGGCGCTCACCTACGACGACAGCGCCGTGGGGCTGGAGTTCATCCTGCACCTGGACCGGAGCAGCTTCATGCTCACGCCGGGGTATGTCAACAGCGAGCTCCTGGAGGGCTATGCCGGGACCTGCTCCGTGGAGAACGGCGTGCTCACCATGGACTGCCCCGAGCTGGACGCGCACTACGAGTATCGGATCGCCGTGTTCGGAGAGGCGCTTCAGCTCATCCAGCTCAGCGAGCAGGGCATCCGCAACGGCCGGGGTCCCGGGGCGGAGATGACGTTCTTCTTCTATGAGGCCCTCACCGACGGGCAGTGAAGCCCGCCGGGAGCTTATTGAAACCCATACTGATATCATCAGCCGGAGGCGGACGCCTCCGGCTGATTTTGTATTTCAGAGCACCCGGAAAGCTGAGATGTATTGACTACGAAGCCGGTGGGTGATATGATGCGGGCAGGAAGAATAAAACCCAATAAACAGCAAGGAGGAACCGATATGGCCTGGCAGCTCGCACCCATCAGCGACAGGGTGGCAAAGCGCCGCGCCCTGTACCGGGACACCCGGCCGGAGATCTGCATCGCCCGATACCGGATCATCACCGAGTTTTACAGGAACAACCCCGCGCTGGGGGGCATCCTCCGGCGGGCAAAATGCCTGAAGGAGATCTGCGAAAAGATCCCCGTCCGCATCGACGAAGGGGACGTGATCGTGGGCGCCCAGTCCGGAAAATTCCGGGCCTGCGCCCTGTACCCGGAGAACTCCGTGGACTGGCTCAAGGAGGAGATCGAGAGCGGCTTCATCACCGACCGGGACATCGACCCCTACGTCCTGTCCGACGAGAACAGGGATTACATCCTCAGCACGGTGGATTACTGGATGACGGAGTGTCTCAGCGCCCGCGTGGACGCCCTGATCCCCGACGAGTACCGGCCCATCGCGGCAAACGGGGTTTCCATCTTCGCCGCGTCCGGCCAGGCCAAGTTCCCCGTGGGCCACTTCTGCGCGGGCTACGATAAGGTCCTCCGCGTGGGCTTCGGCGCCATCAAAGCGGAGGCGGAGTCGAAGATGGCCGCCCTCATCGAAGCGGGCATGCCCGGCGACGGAATCGACCGCTACAACTTTTACCGTGCCGTTTCCATCGTGTCCGACGCGGCGATCACCCTGTCCCGGCGCTACGCGGACCGGGCAAGGGAGCTCGCAGAGGCCGAGCCGGAGCCGGGGAGGAAGGAGGAGCTCCTGCGCATGGCGGAGTGCCTGGAGCAGGTGGTGGAAAAGCCTGCCCGCACCTTCCACGAGGCGCTCCAGGCCCTATATATGTACCAGACGCTCCTGTGCCTTGACGCCAATATGCACGGGCTCAGCTTCGGCCGGGTGGACCAGTACCTGGGCGACTATCTGGAGCGGGATCTGCAAAACGGGACCATCACCGGGGAATACGCCCAGGAGCTGCTGGACCTCTTCTATCTGAAGGTGGCGGAGATGAACAAGCCCTGGGGCTACGGCCCCGCTCAGTCGAATCCCGGCTACACCAACGGCATGCTCATGACCATGGGCGGCGTGAAGGAGGACGGCTCCGACGCCACGAACCGGGTCACCTATATGATGCTCCAGTCCGCGGGGCGCCTGGCGCTCCACGATCCGCCCCAGGCGCTGCGCATCCACAGCGGAACGCCGAAGGAGCTGTGGGCGGCCGCCATCGAGACCACGAAGCTCTGCGGCGGCGTGCCCAGCTTTGAGAACGACGCTCTCATCATCCCCGCGCTCACAGGCCGCGGGCACAGTCTGCAATCCGCCAGGAACTACTGCCTCATCGGCTGTGTGGAGCCGGGCGGCTGCGGCGACGAGTGGCCCCAGTGCGGCGGCACCGGCAGCGAGGCGTATCTCAACATGGTCAACGCCCTGTGGCTGGGCATCAATGACGGCCGCCTGGCCATGCCCATCCTCATGGGCGTCCCCAAGCCCGGCGATCCCCCTCCGGAGCTGCCAAAGGAGCGGATGGGCCTTGCCACCGGCTGTCTGCGGGATATGACGGACTTTGAGCAGGTGAAGGAGGCGTTCGCCCGGCAGATGCGCTTCTTCGTTCGATGGCACGCCATGAACACCAACGCTTTTGAGTACACGGCGCGGCAGGTGCTCCCCCTCCCCCTCGTTTCCGCCACGGTGGAGGGCTGTATGGAGAGCGGGAAGGACGTTATGTACGGCGGCGCGAAGTACAACTCCACCGGCATGGCGGGCGTGGGCATCGGCAATGTGGCCGACTCCCTGGGCGTGATCCGGCAGCTCTGCTTCGAAAGGAAGCGCTGCACCCCGGCGGAGCTCCACGAGGCGCTGCTCAGAAACTGGGAGGGATATGAGGAGCTGCGTCTGCTGGCGAAAAACGAGTGCAGGCACTACGGCAACGGCTATCCGGAGATCGACGAGCTGGCCCGCTTGGCGGCGCGGGTGTTCTCCGACGCGGTGAAGGAGTGCTCCGGTCCCCGGGGCAACCGGTACAGCGCAGGGCTCTATCCGGTGACCATGAACGTGATCTACGGCTTCATGACCGCCGCCACGCCGGACGGGCGTCACGCCGGTGAGCCCCTGGCGGACGGCATCTCCTGTCCCCAGGGCTATGACGTGAACGGCCCCACGTCGGTGCTGGCCTCCGTATCCCGGATCGATCAGTCGGCCTTCGCCAACGGCACCCTGCTGAACATGAAGTTCTCACCCTCCTGCCTGAAGGGCGAGGACGGCGTCGAAAAGCTCAGCCAGCTCATCGCAACGTACTTCGACATGGGCGGCATGGAAATGCAGATCAATGTCATCTCCGCCGACA
>JAFWFZ010000033.1 GCA_017515345.1 Oscillospiraceae bacterium
AGAGCCGGCGGTCGCTGCGAGCCGGTGTCGGCTGTTTTATCGTCTGTCACTTCTGAGCCGGAGTGCAGAAAGCGAAAGCAAGTAGAGCCTCACGCAGATGCTGCGTTAAAGCGGAGGACTTGTCAGAGTCCATGAGTGCGCACAACCGTGCGAATTTGAGTGGTACCGCGGATCCTATCCGTCTCAAAGATCATCTTTGGGGCGGTTTTTATTTGCCCCGAGAAAGGAGAACTGAGTATGGCAACGAGTCTTGATCTTGGTCAGAAGCTGCAGGAGATCTCCGCCCGTATCCGGGATCTGAGGGAGATCGAGGGCAAAACACCGGAGGAGATGGCCGCGGAGATCGGCATCTCCACGGAGGAATACATCTCCTGTGAGGAGGGGCTCAGCGACCTGAACTTCGCCTTCCTGTACAGCTGCGCCACCGTGCTGAACGTGGACGTCACCGACCTCATCGAGGGCACCTCCCCCCGGCTGCGCTCCTATATCGTCACGAGGAACGGCGAGGGACAGAACGTGGGCCACGCCCACGGCATGACCTATTTCAATCTGGCCTCCTCCTTCAAATACCGCACCTCCGAGCCGCTGCGCGTCATCGCAACCTACAACAAGGACGCCCAGGATCTGCCCATCGAGGTCACCTCCCACGAGGGGCAGGAGCTGGATATCATCATCAAGGGCACCCTGAAGCTCCAGATCGGCAGCCACATCGAGATCCTCAGCGAGGGCGACAGCATCTATTACGACAGCTCCACCCCCCACGGCATGATCGCCACCGGCGGCCAGGACTGCTGGTTCTACGCCATCGTGCTGGATCCCGTGGGCTCCCCCACCGATATCGAGCCTCCCTCCCGCACCAGCAGTATTCATGAGATCATCGGCATCTCCCCCGCCAAGGAAAAGGAATACATCCCCCGCGTTTGGGAGGATTTCGTCGTCCCCGTGGAGGACGACCGGGGCGCGCTGCAGAGCATCTCCTTCAAAAACGAGGACAAGTTCAACTTCGCTTTCGACGTGGTGGACGCCATCGCCAAAAAAACGCCCCAGAAGCTGGCCATGCTGCACATCGGCCGGGACAAGTCGGAGCACCGCTTCACCTTCGAGGATATGAGCCGCATGTCCTCCCGGGCGGCCAACTTCTTCAAGTCCCTGGGCATCAAGCGGGGCGACCGGGTCATGCTGGTGCTCCGGAGGAACTATCAGTTCTGGATCTCCATCCTGGCGCTGCATAAGCTGGGGGCTATCGCCATCCCCGCCACGGACCAGCTTCTGGAGAAGGACTTCTCCTACCGGTTCGAGGCGGCGGGCATATCCGCCATCCTCTGCTCAGCCGACGCGCCCACGGCAGTGGCCGGGGCCGAGGCGGCCATGGAGAAATACGACGGCATCACCGCGAAGATCATCACCAACGGCAGCCGGGAGGGCTGGCACTGCTTCGACGAGGAGATCAATATGTTCCGCAGCGCCTTCCCCCGGGAGGAGGACGCCCCCTGCGGCGACGAGCTGATGCTCATGTACTTCACCTCCGGCACCTCCGGCTATCCCAAGATCGCCGCCCACAACTACAAGTACCCCCTGGGCCACTTTATCACCGCCAAATACTGGCAGTGCGTCATCCCGGACGGGCTGCATCTCACCATCTCCGATACCGGGTGGGCCAAGGCCGCCTGGGGCAAGATCTACGGCCAGTGGCTGTGCGAGGCCGGGCTGTTCGTCTACGACTTCGACCGGTTCGACGCCAACGACATCCTGCCCATGTTCAAGAAATACGGCATCACCACCTTCTGCGCCCCGCCCACCATGTACCGCTTCCTGATCCGGGAGGATCTGTCGAAATTTGACCTGAGCTCCATCCGCCATGCCACCATCGCCGGCGAGGCGCTGAATCCCGAGGTGTTCCACCAGTTCAAGAAGGCCACCGGCCTTTCGGTGATGGAGGGCTTCGGCCAGTCCGAATCCACTGTCATCGTGGGCAACCTCTTCGGCATGACGCCGAAGGTGGGCTCCATGGGCAAGCCCAGCCCCCTGTACGACGTGGACCTGATCGACGCCGACGGCAAGCCCGTCCCGGTGGGCCAGACCGGCGAGATCGTCATCCGCACCCATCCCGGCGACATCTGCGGCCTGTCCGTGTGCTACTACCGGGACGAGGAGAAGACGGCGGAGGCCTGGAAGGGCGGCGTGTACCACACCGGCGACACCGCCTGGCGGGATGAGGACGGCTACTTCTGGTATGTGGGCCGGGTGGACGATCTCATCAAGTCCAGCGGTTACCGCATCGGCCCCTTCGAGATCGAGAGCGTCATCATGGAGCTGCCCTACGTGCTGGAATGCGGCGTGTCCGCCGCCCCGGATCCCATCCGCGGCCAGGTGGTCAAGGCATCCATCGTGCTCACCCGGGGCACTACCCCCAGCGAGGAACTGAAAAAATCGGTGCAGAACTACGTAAAGCAGCGCACCGCCCCCTATAAGTATCCCCGTATCGTGGAATTCCGCGACGAGCTGCCCAAGACCGTCAGCGGCAAGATCCAGCGCAGTCTGCTGTAACGCGCGAGGTGAACGGAATGAAAAAAGCATTTGTCCTGCTTCTGGCGCTGCTGGTATTGCTGGGCGCTGTATCCTGCGGCGCCGGCGGTCAGATCCCTCTCCCTCCTTCTCAGGAGACCATCGAGCTTCCCGTGGTATCGGAGGAGCCCGCCGCCCCCGCCGCGTCTCAAAGCGCAGAGCCCGCGGAGAGCGCGGCTGCCGAGTCCGCGGAGCCTGAGGCGTCGCCGGAGGAGCCGGAGCTGCCGAGCGAACTCCCCGATACCGGCGTCACCACCGAGGAGGTCCCCTTTGAGGCGGACGAGCCCGCAGCCCCCGATGAGCCGGAAGCGTCCCCCATCGACGAGGACGGGGTCTACACCTCCAAAGACGACGTGGCGCTTTACCTCTACACCTACGGTCACCTTCCGCAGAATTTCATCACGAAGAACGAGGCGCGGGACCTGGGCTGGTCCGGCGGCGGGCTGGAGCCCTACGCCCCCGGTTGCTGCATCGGCGGCGACCGCTTCGGCAACTATGAGGGCATTCTCCCCAAGGGCACCTATCACGAGTGCGACATCGACACCCTTGGCGCCTCTTCCCGGGGGTCCAAGCGCATCGTCTGGTCCGACACGGCGATCTACTACACCGACGACCACTACAACACCTTCACGAAACTCTACTGAGGAGGGACGATCATGCAGTACATACTTGACGGCTCCCAGATGACTACGCGGGAATCGGCCCACGAGCACCTCGCCAAGCAGCTCCGGTTCCCGGACTACTACGGCAAAAACCTGGACGCGCTCTACGACTGCGTCACCGACCTGCCCGACGCAGAGATCGTGATCGTGTTCTCCAGTGCCATGGACAAGGACGTCCAGCGCGTCCTGCTGGACGCGGCAAGGCACAGCTCGAATCTCACAGTGTACCTCGCATAGCGCGTCGAAGGAAAACGGACAGAAAAACGGCCTGCCGCCCGGCAGGCCGTTTTGTTTTATCCGATCCTGACAAGCAGGGCCGTTTTCCCGTCCGGGCGGATCATTCCCAGGTCCAGGGCGCCGCCCGTTTCCTTTGAACGAACGGTCAGCGTCTCCCCCTCATAGCAGGGAGCCCGGAAGCACACATCCATGGCGGAGATTCGCATCTCTTTCAGCTGCTTCGCTGCGAACATACCCATCACAGCGCGCACATAAGCGGCGTTGTTCATGTGACCGCCCAGGTCGATGTCCGTGGAGCGCACCGTGTACCTGCCCAACTCCTCCGGAGGAAAATCGTCGCTGATGCGTACGAAGGGCTCGTCTGCCGCGGTAGTCTCGTCCAGGATGAGCTCCGGGGGATATATGCCGTCCGCCGGCTGGAGCCTGCCCGTTCGCATGTCGCTGACTGCCCACTCGGTCTTCCCCTCCGCAAGCAGCTCCCCGCCGCTCTCCAGGGTATAGTATCGCATGACCTTGAACTTACCCGGCACGCCCGGCCAGGTGGAGGCGGCGACCTCCTCCATGAGCCGGGGCATCCGGTGGAACAGGATCTTCGTCCGCACGGTGAGCCAGAATAGCCCCCGCCCCATCATGGCCCCCGCTCCGCAGCCCAGCTCCTCCGCGTGGACGGTGGCAATATCCATGAACAGGGCAAAGGTATTGTGCACAGCCAGCCGCGCCGTGCTGTCGCAGGCGCTGAGCGGGATCATCAGCTTTTTTGTATATCTGTTTTCCATTTTTCCTCCTTATTTCGCGCTGCGCATGGAGAGGGAGATGCGGTTTTTCTTCTCGTCCACCTCTACCACCGTCACCTTCACTGTGTCGCCCACGGAAACCACCTCGCCGGGATGGCGCACATAGCGGTCCGCCATGCGGGAGATGTGCACCAGCCCGTCCTGATGGACGCCGATATCCACGAACGCGCCGAAATCGGTCACATTGCGCACCACGCCCATGAGCTCCATGCCGGGCTTCAGGTCCTTCAGCTCCATCACGTCCGTGCGGAACATGGGCTTCGGCAGGCTGTCGCGGATGTCGCGTCCCGGCTTCAGGAGCTCCTTCACGATGTCACGCAGGGTGGGAACGCCTACACCGCATTTCTCCGCCAATGCAGTCTCCCCCAGCTTCTTCACCCGCTGGGGCAGCTCCGAAATGGCGCCGTCTTTCACATCCTCCAGCCGGAAGCCGCACGCCTCCAGCAGCATTTTCGCCGCTCCGTAGCTCTCCGGGTGGACGCCGGTGTTGTCCAGCACGTTGCGGCTCTCCGGCACCCGCAGGAAGCCGGCGCACTGCTGATACGCCTTGGGGCCCAGCTTGGGCACCTTCAAAAGCTGGGATCTGGCGGTGAACGCCCCGTTCTCATCCCGATAGGCCACGATGTTCTTCGCGGTAGTCTGGGTAAGCCCCGCCACCCGCCGCAGCAGCGACGGGGAGGCGGTATTCAGATCCACCCCCACGGCGTTGACGCAGTCCTCCACCACGGCATCCAGGCTCTCATCCAGCTTTTTCTGGGGCATATCGTGCTGATACTGGCCCACGCCGATGGCTTTTGGATCGATCTTCACCAGCTCCGCCAGCGGGTCCTGCATCCGCCGAGCGATGGAAACGGCGCTGCGCAGATTCACATCATACTGGGGAAACTCCTCCGCCGCCAGCCTGGATGCGGAGTAGACCGAGGCGCCCGCCTCGCTGACGATCATATAGGTGACGCCGGGATGGTCACGCAGCAGCTCCGCCGTCATCTCCTCCGTCTCCCGGGAGGCGGTGCCGTTGCCGATGGCGATATGCCGCACCCCGTGCTTTCGGATGAGGGCCGACAGCTTTTTGATCGCTTCTGCCCGCTGGCGGTCGCCGTGGGTGGGATACACCACCGCCGTGTCCAGCACCTTCCCGGTGCCGTCCACCACCGCCACCTTGCAGCCCATGCGATAGCCGGGGTCCAGCCCCATGACCACCTTCCCCTTCACCGGGGGCTGCATGAGCAGAGGCCGCAGATTCAGGGCAAACGTCCTGATGGCGCCCTCACAGGCCTCCTCCGTCAGGGTCGAGCGGAGCTCGTTCTCCATGGACGGGGCCAGCAGCCGGTCGTAGCCGTCCTCCACCGCGTTCTCCAGAAAGTCCTGCGCGGGGGAGCGGCGGCGGATCACGCCGCGCCGGATGAGCTCCACCGCCCGGTCCCGGTCCGCTCTGGCGGTGACCTTCAGGAAGCCTTCCCGCTCGCCCCGGTTGATGGCCAGGATCTGGTATCCCCGGAGCTGGGCGATGGGCTGCGTGAAATCGTAGTACAGCCGATAAGTGGAGTCCTCCTCCCCTGCTGCCGCGGAGCCCAGCCGCCCTGTGTTCCGGTAGAGCTCCCGCACGGTCTGCCGCACGGGTGCGGAGTCGGAGATCCTCTCCGCGATGATGTCCGACGCGCCGGAAAGCGCCTCCTCGATCGTGGCGACGCCCTTCTCCGGGTCGATGAACGCTCCGGCAAGCTGCTCCGGCCGTTCCCCGCCCTGCTCCAGGAGCTTTTCCGCCAGCGGCTCCAGCCCCTTCTCCTTTGCTGCGGTCGCCCGGGTGCGGCGCTTGGGCCTGTAGGGGCGGTAGATATCCTCCACCTGCGCCAGCGTTTCCGCCCCGTCGATGGCGCGGCTGAGCTCCTCCGTCATGCGCTCCTGCTTTTCGATGGCGCGCCTGACCTCGTCCCGCCGTTCCTGCAGGCTCCGCAGGTACGCCAGCCTCGTCTCCAGCTCACGGAGGGAGTTGTCGTCCATGGAGCCATGGGCTTCCTTGCGGTAGCGGGCGATAAAGGGGATGGTGTTCCCCTCGTCCAGCAGGTCGATGACGTTCTGCACGTATTTCTCGTCTTTTTTCAGTTCCTCCGCGATGATCGCGGCGATGCTCCTCATTTCCTTCACCTCAGATCCAGTGTCCTCAAAAGCCCGGCGCAGCCCTCGGAGACGTCGCGCCACGTTGCCTCAAAATCGTCGGTGTACCAGGGGTCCGCCACCTGGCCGGGCCGGTCGGTATAATCCATCAGCAGCCGGAGCTTTCCCTCCGGATCGCCGCCGCAGATGCGCCGCATATTGCGGAGATTGGCCTCGTCCATGCCGATGAGCAGGTCGTATTCCCCGTAATCCTCCGCCGTCATCCTCCGCGCCCGCTTCCCATGGCAGGAAATGCCGTGCTCCGCCAGCTTTTTCCGTGCCGGCGGATAGACCGGATTCCCGATCTCCTCGGAGCTGGTGGCCGCTGAAGCCACAAACAGCCTGTCAGCAGCCCCCGCCTCCTCGGCCAGGCGCTTCATCACGAATTCCGCCATGGGGCTCCGGCATATATTGCCGTGACATATAAAAAGGATTTTTATCA
>JAFWFZ010000034.1 GCA_017515345.1 Oscillospiraceae bacterium
CGGCATGCCGAAGGACATCCGTCCCATCATGGACAGCGCGATGGTTGCCATGGCCATGATGAACGGCCTGACCTCCGCCATCGTCAACCCCTGTGACCTCCGTCTCATGGAAACCATCAAGTCCTGCGACGTCATCCGCAATGAGACCCTTTACGCCGACTCTTATCTCCAGATCTGACTGACAAGAGGTACGCTTGGATTATGAAAAGACTCAAAGTCAAAGACGCTTCCGCCTGCATGGCCTGCCTTCAGTGCGTTTCCGCCTGCTCCGAGGCCTTTTACAAAACCTTTGACCAGAACAAGTCCTGCATCCAGATCCGCGAGAAGAACCCCGGTAAAATTGCAGTCCAGACCTGCATCCAGTGCGGGAAGTGCGCCCGCACCTGCGAGCACGAGGCCATTACCCAGAACGCCAAGGGCGTTTACATGATCAGCAAGAAAAAGTGCGTTGGCTGCGGCAAGTGTGTCGAGGCCTGTCCCATGGGCGTCATGGTCCTGGCCCCCGGCTGCGAGACGGCGAGCAAATGCATCGCCTGCGGCATCTGCGCCAAGCAGTGTCCCATGGAGATCCTCGAGATCGTGGAAACCTGAACGAATAACAACCGTCCCCGGAACAGTTTCGGGGACGGTCGTTCGCGTTTAAAAATGGCCGGGAGAGGGCGGGCGAAACACGTCCCGTGCCGCCCACAGGCACGCGGGGACCGATCTGCTCCCCTGATCTCTCCACATATTCCCTGTTGTTGACTGGCAATTATATTATCAATAATATTGCATTTTATGCGTATATATGATAATCTTTAATGAGGCTGATTGGTAATATTCCCAGTCTCGGCCGACATTGGATCGGCTATAGAGAGAAATCCGTCGGAGAAAGCAGCATCTGCGGCCGGCACCCGGGTCGGCGCGTTCTGCGAAGAGCGGCGGAACGAACGGTCAGGAATATCCGGTATTCCGCCAAATACCGTAATTCCCGCGTGATTACATTGGCAAACGATCGAAGAGTTGTAAAGGAGAAGAAAAAGTTGAGCGATGTAATGAAGTTTGAAGCGACGACAGTGGAAACGATGGAGGCCGATACCAATCGGCTTCACGAAACCGCTGTCAAGGTCGGCGTCGACACGTGGCAGGATCGTGTCGCGAACCAGACCCCCCATTGCGGGTTCGGCGAAAAGGGAATCTGCTGCCGTATCTGCACCATGGGTCCCTGCCGCATCACACCGAAATCCCCCAAGGGCATCTGCGGTGCGACCGCGGATACCATTGCGGGCCGCAACTATCTGAGGATGGCCGCCGCGGGCGCCGCCGCTCACTCCGACCACGGCCGCGAGTGCGTTTGGAAGCTCTATGATGCGTCTCCGGACGGCAATTTCCACATCACCGATGAAACAAAGCTCCTCAAGCTGGCCGAGGAGTGGGGCGTTGAGACCGAGGGCCGTGACATCTACGAAGTCGGCCGCGAGGTCGCTACCCTGGGCCTGGGCGAGTATGGCAAGATCACCGGTACCTCCCGCATGATCAGCCGCGCCAACCCCGAGCGCATCAGGTGCTGGGAGGAAAACGACCTCCTGCCCCGCGCCATCGACCGTGAGGTCGTCACCGCCCTGCATATGACCCACGTGGGCTGCACCGCCGATCCCGTTGCGCTTGTCCACGCCGCCTTGAAAGTCGGCATGGCGGACGGCTGGGGCGGCTCCATGGCCGGCACCGAGTTCTCCGACATCGTCTACGGTACGCCCATGCCCAAGGAGACCGAGGGCAACCTGGGCGTTTTGGAAAAGGAGTACGTCAACGTCATTTGCCACGGCCACGATCCGGCCGTTGCCGAGATGATCGTCAATGCCTCCGAGTCTCCCGAGCTCATCAGCCTCGCCAAGGAGCAGGGCGCCAAGGGCATCAACATTGTCGGCCTGTGCTGTGTGGCGAACGAGATGGCCATGCGCCACGGCATCCGCATGGTGGGCAACTATCTGCAGCAGGAAAACGCCATCCTCACCGGCGTCGTGGACGCCATCGTGGTGGACCTGCAGTGCATCTTCCCCAACATCGGCCCCGTGAGCGAGTGCTTCCACACTAAGTTCTACACGACTTCTCCCATCGCCCAGATCCCCTATTCCACCTATCTGCCCGTGACCAGCGCAAACGGCGGCGAGGTGGGCTACCGTATCGTGAAGGAAGCCATCCTGAACTTCAAGAACCGCGATGAGGGCAAGATCTTTATCCCCGAGCACAAGCGGAAGGCCGCCATCGGCTACTCCTGCGAGGGCATCAAGAGCCGCCTCGACGCCGTGACGAACAGCCACGTGGACGAGGAACTCGATACTTACAAGCCTCTCATCGACTGTGTCAAGGCGGGCGTCATCCGCGGCGCCGCCGCGTTCGTCGGCTGCAACAACCCAAAGGTCCGCCCGGACTACTCCCATATTGAGATCATGAAGAAGCTGATCGCCAACGACATTGTCGTGGTGGCCACCGGCTGTGCGGCCCAGGCGGCCTCCAAGGCCGGTCTGCTGGAGAAGGACGCCAAGTTCCTCTGCGGCGAGGGCCTGAAGCGCGTTTGCACACTGGCAGACATCCCGCCCGTGCTGCATATGGGCTCCTGCGTGGATATTTCCCGCATGATGCTGCTGGCAACCGGCATCGCCAAGGACTGGGGCATCGACGTGCCGCAGGTCCCTGTCGTCGGCTGCGCGCCCGAGTGGATGAGCGAGAAGGCCGTTGCCATCGCAAACTACGTGGTGGCCACCGGTATCGACACTTACCTGGGCGTCTATCCCCAGGTGCAGGGCTCCGACAAGATGATGGAGCTCATCACCGAGGGCACCCGCGCCATGACAGGCGGCGGATACTACTTCTACACGAATCCCGATGATCTGGTCAACGCCATCATCAACGGCATCGAGGCAAAGCGGGCCGCGCTCGGCATTTAACGGAAAGGACTGACTGGATGAAAATCGCGGTATCCGGTAAAGGCGGTGTGGGGAAAACGACTCTGGCGGCGGTGCTGGCCAGGCTCTACGCCGAGGAAGGCCGGAAGGTGCTGGCTGCGGATGTGGATCCCGACGCCAACCTGGGCATGGCCCTCGGCTTCTCTTCCGGGGAGCTGGAAGGACTGGTGCCCGTCTCCAAAATGAACAAGCTGATCGCGGAGCGGACGGGGTCCGATACCTACTCCCCCGCTTACGGAAAGCTGTTCAAGATGAACCCAAGGGTGGACGATATCCCCGACCGCTTCGCCATTGAGAAAAACGGCGTCAAGCTGCTGGTGATGGGATATGTGGACGTAGCCGGCGGCGGCTGCGTCTGCCCGGAGCACGTGGTGCTCAAGCGTCTCCTTGCCAACCTGATCGTCCAGCGGGACGAGGTGGTCATCCTGGATATGGAGGCGGGGCTGGAGCATCTGGGCCGCGGCACCGCGGATTTCGTCGATAGCTTTATCGTCGTCATCGAGCCCGGTGAACGAAGCGTGCAGACCTATCACAATGTGAAGCGTCTGGCGACGGACCTGGGCGTGAAGCGCGTGAACGTAGTGGGCAACAAGATCCGCGGCGAGGCGGACCGGGAGTTTATCCGGTCCCGTGTGCTGCCGGAGGATCTGCTGGGTTTTATGAGCTACGACGCGCTCATACAGGACGCGGACCGGGAGGGGCGGGCCCCCTTCGATTCCGGCAGTCCCGTTATTGACGAGATCAGGCAGATCAAGGCGGCGATCGACCGCCGTTTGCAGGCCTGATCGCCTGCCACAAAAATAGAAGGAAAGGATTGTTATCATTGATCGGTCTTTTTGACAGAGTATTCCGCGGCTCCGACGAAATGTACGCCAGGGCTGACGAGGTCCTGAACGCGGCAATCGCCCGGCATGGGACGAGCAAACCCATCCAGCTCCCCGACACGGCCTACAACATGGCCTGCTCGCTGGCTTACGCCGGCAGGAAGATCACGAATCTCGGCGAGCTGAGAGAGGCGCTGGATCATATCAAGACGATGATGACCCGCGAATACCGCACCACGGACGTTTTCTCCACCGGTATCGCCACCGCCATGGCGGGCGAGGTCATCGAAGCCTGCCTCTACATCGACAACAACACCCCCTATGAGGGGACCCCGTACCACGGGCACTTCTCCGACGCTGAGGTTCGTGAGCTGGGCGTGCCCCTGGTCACAAACGACATCCCGGGCTTCGTCGTCATTATCAACGAGGCGCCTTCCGACGAGGAGGCGGCGGAGATCATCAAGGGCTATCAGACCCGCGGTATCTTCGTTTTCCTGGTGGGCGGCATCATCGATCAGGCCGTCCGCATGGGCATGAACCTGGGGTTTGCCGTCCGCGCTGTGGCGGTGGGACCCGAGATCTGGGCCGTCAGCCACGTGGTCAGCTTCTGTGTGCGCGCAGCCATGATTTTCGGCGCGATCCAGCCCGGCGACTGGGACGGCTTCATGGATTACACCTTCTGGCGCCTCCACGCCTTTGTCAATCCCTACGCTCCCGTGAACGACATCACCCTGGCCATGGGCGCGGGCGGCATCGCCATGGGCTTCCCCGCCATCACCAATGACACCCGGGATATGTGGCGCGTGCCCAAGACCCTTATCATCCAGGAGAACACCAAAGATTTCATCGAGACCTCCCTGGAGGCCCGTGACATCAAGCTGAAGATCACCAAGGTGGATATCCCCGTGGCTTTTTCCAACGCCTTTGAGGGTGAGATCGTCCGCCGCAAGGACATGCACGTGGATATCGACGGTTCCCGCGTGGACTGCCTGGAGTTCGTCCAGACGAAGCAGCTCACGGAGGTGGAGGACCATCAGATCGAGCTGGAGGGGCCCGATCTTGACGAGATCGAGCCGGGCTCCCGGATGTCCGTGACCATGGTGGTCCAGGTCGCCGGCAAGAACATGTCCCCCGACTTCGAGTCCGTCATTGAGCGCAAGTTCCACAACTTCATCAACTGCGCCGAGGGAATCATGCACACCGGCCAGCGCGACATGATCCGTATCCGTGTGAGCACCGACGCCTACAACGCCGGCTTCCGCCTCCGCCACCTGGGCGAGATCCTTTACGCCAAGGTCAAGAGCGAGTATGAGGCCGTCGTGGACAAGTGCCAGGTGAAGATCTGCTCTGTCCCCGAGAAGAACAAGGAAATCCGCGAAATGGCCAACGTGACCTTCGACAAGCGCGACGCCCGCCTTGCCAGCCTGACCGATGAGAGCGTGGATGTTTTCTACACCTGCATCCTCTGCCAGTCCTTCTCCCCCAGCCATGTGTGCATCGTTACGCCTGAGCGGCTGGGGCTCTGCGGCGCCGTTTCCTGGCTGGACGCCAAGGCGACAAACGAGCTGGATCCCTCCGGCCCCTGCCAGATCGTCACAAAGAACAATCCCGTGGATGAGCAGCTCGGCTCCTACGTGGATGTGGACGAGGCGGTAAACAAGTACTCCCACGGCGCTCTGGAGCATGTCACGCTCTACTCCCTGCTCCAGGATCCCATGACGAGCTGCGGCTGCTTTGAGTGCATCTGCGGCATCGAGCCCTTCTCCAACGGCGTGGTCATCGTCAACCGTGAGCATGTGGGCATGACCCCGTTGGGCATGTCCTTCTCCGAGATGGCCTCCATGACCGGCGGCGGCGTGCAGACTCCCGGCTTCATGGGCCACGGCAAGCACTTTATCGCCTCCAAGAAGTACCTGAAGGCGGAGGGCGGCTGCGCGCGCATCGTCTGGATGCCCGCCGCGCTGAAGGAGCAGGTCCGCGAGCGACTGAACGCCACGGCAAAGCAGCTCTATGACATTGACGATTTTACCGACATGATCTGCGATGAAACGATCACCGAGGATCCCGAGGAGCTGCTCAATTATCTGGCGGAGAAAGGCCACCCCGTGCTGGAAATGGAGCCCTTCGACCTGTAAGTTCCCGTGTTCCGACCGAATCACGCGCTCCCGTTCCCGGAATGGGAGCGCGTCTGCTATATGGCTGCGGCCGGTTCAATACCTGTTTCAGGTATTTACAAGCAAAAGGATCCTGATATATAATAATTGCATAAAAGCGCGGCAGCACCCGGCTGCCGCAGGGAGGAGAACAGTATGCGTTTTGAGATCGTAAACGGTTTTATACAGAGCTTTGAGGCGGAAGCCGGCGAGAGAGAGGCCATTCTTCCCGCGGGGACGGAGGGCGTCGCCCAGCGCGCCTTTGAAGGCGCCTCGCTGGAGAAAGTGACGTTCCCGGATGGGATGAGAAAGCTGGAGACGGGCGCCTTCCGGGGCTGCCTGAAGCTGACGGAGCTGGAGCTGCCCGCATCGGTGCAGTCCATTTC
Source organism: Oscillospiraceae bacterium (assembly GCA_017515345.1). Taxonomy (GTDB): domain Bacteria; phylum Bacillota; class Clostridia; order Oscillospirales; family Oscillospiraceae; genus RGIG5705. The sequence goes on from JAFWFZ010000034.1 coordinate 6,309, forward strand.
CACCGGCGCGTTTGAGGGCTGCGCCGCGCTGGAGCGGGTGCGGCTGTCGCAAAACATGCCCGCTTACGGCGAGCGGATCTTTGCCGGATGCTCCGCGCTGAGGCGGATCGAGGGGATCGAGAGCGGGAGCTTTGCGGAATACAACCCCAGGAACGCCGTGCTTACCCTGCACCGGAGGGGAGGGGAGAAGGATGCCCTGCTGGCCGGATTCTTTGTGGAATCCGGACTTCTGAGGAGCGGCACCCTGCTGGAGTGCGTGGACGAGACGGACAAGCGTCTCTGGGCCCTCTGGCTGCCGGTGGGCGAACAGTCTGCAGAGCTGAAGGACAAGTTCCTCAACCTGCTCTACACGACCGCGCCCATGCGCTTTTCGACCTGCGACGAGCTTTTCCGCAGCATAAAAGAGGAGAAAAACAAACTCATGTACGCGCTCACCAGGCTCCTGTACCCCGTGGAGCTCAACGGCGAGGTGGAAATCATGCTCCACAACCTGCTGCGGCGCAGAGCCACCGCCTGCGCCTGCTACCTGGTGGAGGACGGGCGCATCGACGAGCTGCAGGCCGCGGCCGAAACGGGGATCCTGAAAGGCGTAGACGAAAAAGAGCTCCTGTCCCTGGCTGAGGACGCCGGGTCCACGGAGGAGGTGCGCGCCATCCTTAACGGTGTGGAAGTGGCACAGGATTCCGGCGCTATGGAGGCCCTGACCCCCGCGCAGATCAAGATGCTCAACAGCCCGGTTTACGCAAGGCTCAAGGAGCGGAAGGAGAAGCTGCGCCGTGCCAGCCTGGAGCGGCTCGCCAAAAACGAGGAGAGCGTTGCGGAGCTGCTGCAGGACGGCGTCCGTGCCGGCGACCGGACCAAGGTTCGCTACTATCTCGCCTCCGGAACGGTGGACAGCGGCACGCTGTTTGAGTGCGCGAAGCTTGCCATCGCCAGCGACGATATCTATATGCTTCAGGATCTGATCGAGGCCATGCACGGACTCACGCCGCAGAACGCGGGTCTGCTGCTGGAGGAGGCCGCGGCCGCAGGAAAGTCCGGCGCAGTGCGCTATCTCTGCCGGACTCTCCCGGAAATCACTCCCTATCACCGCGCCCTGGGCTACGCCCTGCGTCAGGCGGACTTCGACATGGCGGACGCGATCCTCAGCAGACAGGATCAGTCCCTGAAAACAGCGAAGGACGTGCGCGACGCCTATGTGGAGCTGGCCGGGAAGCCCGATGTCCGGATTCTGGAGCGGCGGATCGTGGATCTGGGCTACGCCGATTACAACTACTACGACGACGATTTCCGTTACATGTTCCTCAACACGGGGCGCTGCGGCCTGATCGGCGACGAGTTCTATGATACTCATTATACCCTGGTGAAGCTGGCCCCGCAGGAGGATCGCATCGCCTTCATCCGGTGGATGGCGGAGGCGGGCTACTTCGGCAAAAAAGAGCTCCGTTACCTCTGCTATCTGGCGACGGATTCGGACGAGATCCCCATCGCCGCGGCGCTGACGGAGCTTGACGCGGGCGACTTCGACGTGAGGGAATGCTCTATCCTGGGCAACCAGCAGACCGTGCTGGAGGAGCTGGGCGAGCTGTTCACCTCCAACCCCAACCGGCCCAGCGACGAAAAGTTCAACTTCATTCTCAGCCGTCTGAAGAGCGGGGAAAAGCTGCGGATGCAGGTCAAATACCTGCTGAAAACGGCAAACGCGAACCGGGCGCTGGCGATCCTGAAGCACAGTTCCCTGGAGTATTGCGAGGACGTGCCCATGACCATCGACTATTTCGTGCGGCACAACTCCCTGGAGGCGGTGGAGATCTTCTGCCAGTGGGGCAAGTCCGACGAGTGCTTCGAGTCCGCCCGGGCGCTGGAGAACACCGAGATCGTAGCATGGATCCTCAACTACCAGAACGCCCACGGCGGCCACGAGGCGATCAAGGACCGCTTTGAGCTCTGATCGGAGGATAATCTTGGCGGAAGACAGACAGGATAAGGCCCTCCGGCTTGCAGATGAGATCCTCAAGCTGTCCCAGAGTACGCTGATGATCAAGCTGCGCTTTCTTGACATGGCGCTCAGCCGATTCCGGCTGACGCCGCGGGAGGGTGTGCTGGGCACAGACGGACGGGCATTCTGCTACGATCCGTGGCGCGTGCTGGAGATGTACCGCGCAAACCGGTACGACGTGAACCGGCTGACGCTTCACTCCCTGGTCCACTGCATCGCGGGGCACATGTTCACCGATCCCGCGGTGGACAGGCGGCTCTGGGATCTGGCCTGCGATATGGCGGCAGAGAACGTGGTGCTGGAACTGGATGTCTCTGCCGAGGAGGCGCCGGAACGCTCCGGGAAAATGACGGAGCTGCGGCGGTTTTCGGGAAAAAACGGCCTGCTGACCGCGCCGCGGATCTATGCCCGGCTCCGCAGCGCCCAGCCCGGGGAAACACGGCTCCGGGAACTGGAGACGCTGTTTCGGCGGGATGACCACACCCTGTGGTATCAGACCGCGGGCAGGCTGCTGACCGGGGAGGAGCCTGAGGAGCAGGAGGGAGACGAGCCGAACGGCCGCGTACCCGAGCTCCGCACAGCGGCCGCCGACGAGGTGCTGCCCCTGAATGAGGAGGAGGAGAACCGCCGCTTCTGGAAATACGTGGCGGAGCGGATCCAGACGGATCTGGAGACCACCTCCGTCAAATACGGGGCCATGGCGGGTACCCTGCTGCAAAACCTGCGGGAGGTCAACCGGGAACACCACGACTACGCCGATTTCCTGCGCAGATTTGCCGTCTCCGGCGAGACCATGAAGCTGGATACGGACGAGTTTGACTATATCTACTACACCTACGGGCTGACGCTGTTTGGGAACATGCCCCTGATCGAACCGCTGGAATACAGGGACACGAAGCGCATCAAGGAGTTCGTTATCGCCATCGACACCTCCGGCTCCGTCAAGGGGGAGCTGGTGCAGCGGTTCGTGGAGAAGACCTACAGCGTGCTCATGCAGCAGGAGAGCTTTTTTACGAAGATCAACCTGCACATCATCCAGTGCGACGCCGTGGTGCAGGAGGATAAAAAGATCACAGACCGCGAAGGCTTTGAGGAATACCTCAAGACCATGCAGATCCGCGGACTGGGCGGTACGGATTACCGGCCTGTTTTTGAATACGTGGACGGTCTCATCCGCGCCGGCGAATTTACCAACCTGAAGGGACTCATCTATTTCACCGATGGTTTTGGGCGCTTCCCGGCAAAGCAGCCGGATTACACCACAGCCTTTGTGTTTCTGAACGACGAGCTGGCAAATCCCCAGGTCCCGGTGTGGGCCATCCGGCTGGTGCTTCAGTCGGACGAGATCTGAGCCGGGCAATGATCGAACGGAGATAATAGTATGAATATTAACGAAGCAAAGACCCAGATCAAGAACGCCATCACCGCCTACTTTGCCAAGGACGAGTATGACAGCTACCTGATCCCCCTTGAAAAACAGCGGCCCGTATTCCTCATGGGCCCGCCGGGCATCGGCAAGACGGCTATCATGGAGCAGATCGCCTCGGAGCTGGGCGTGGGCCTCATTTCATATTCCATGACACACCACACCCGTCAGTCCGCCCTGGGCCTGCCCTTCATCGTGCACAAGAACTATGAGGGGCTGGAGTGCGACGTGTCAGAGTACACCATGAGCGAGATCATCGCCTCCGTCTATGAGCTCATGAAGTCCTCCGGCATCCGGGAGGGGATCCTTTTCCTGGATGAGATCAACTGCGTGTCCGAGACGCTGGCCCCGCTGATGCTGCAGTTTTTGCAGTACAAGGTCTTCGGCCGCCACCGGGTGCCAAACGGCTGGATCGTCGTTACCGCGGGCAATCCGCCGGAGTACAACAACTCGGTGCGGGAGTTCGACGTGGTCACCTGGGACCGGGTTAAGCGGATCGATATCGAGCCGGACTATCAGACCTGGAAGGAATACGCCTACAAGGCCGGGGTCCACGGCGCCATCATCAGTTATCTGGACGCAAAGCACGAGGACTTCTATCGGGTCGAGACCGGGGTGGACGGCAAGACCTTCGTCACCGCCCGCGGATGGGTGGATCTGAGCAGCATCATCAAGGCTTATGAGACCAGAGACCTGCCCGTAGATGAACTGCTCATCGGCCAGTATATCCAGAACCCGAAGATCGCCAACAGCTTTGCCATCTACTACGACCTCTTCAAGAAATACCGCAGCGATTACCAGATCGAACAGATCCTCGCGGGCGAAGCCACGGAGGAGATGGTCGAAAAAGCAAAGGCCGCCCGGTTTGATGAGCGGCTGACCGTTCTGGGTCTGCTTATTGACGCGGTTGGCGCCGAGACGGCAAAGATCATGGACGAGGATTCCCTGATGCAGGGTCTGCTCCGCTCCCTCAAACGGATCAAGAGCACCCTGGGCCGGCAGCCCATCGGCAAGGCCGCGGAGGCGGAGACCCATCTCGTAAAGGACAGGCTGGCAAAACGCATCCTGGCAGCCAACTTCTCCGCGGAGCAGCAGCGGCAGCAGAAGCAGCTTATCGCGATCCTGGAGCGGTTCACCATCATGGCGTCCAAGAACGAAAACCCCGTGGAGGGCTTTGAGGTGCTGCACACCGCCTTCAACCAGCGGGTGGAAGCTCTGCGGGCACGGGCTGCCGAGGCCAGCGCCCACATGGGCAACGCATTCCGCTTTATCGACGATGCCTACGGAGCCGACGGGCAGGAGACGCTCATCTTTGTCACGGAGCTGACCATGAACTACTACTGCGCCACCTTTATCAAGGTCTACGGCTGCGACGAGTATTTCGCCCACAACAAGGGTATCCTCCTTTATGAGCGGGAAAAGGATATCCTCCGTCAGATCGAAGATCTGTAAGGCGCAGGGGGAACGCATCGGAAAAGAATACTTGTATTTCCCTTACAGCACTATTCCGCCTTCGAGCCGCGGAGCGGCAGGTATGATCGACCGCGCACTGCCGCGGATCTTCGCAAGGAGTGAAAAGAGAATCATGTGCCGGGCAGCTGAAGCGGCCCGGCACGTTTTTAACTGTGTGCTGCGAGACAGAAAACTTAAAAACATCTGAAAAATCGCGTTGATTATTCTTGACAGATTTTTCCGAATCTGCTATATTGCTTAGCGTAAACTAACTGAATACCGACACAGGTCCGTTTCCTCCGGGAAACGGCCAAGAAGGAAACGGGTATGAATCCCGTACGGAGCCGCCGCTGTATTTGGTGAGCTGAAGCAATGATGTCACTGGCCTCACGGCTGGGAAGACTGCGGATGCGATGACCCATGAGTCAGAAGACTTGCCTGTGCCGAAGTCACCAGTTCCACGGACTTTGGAAGCTGGATTTTTATGGTTGCAGAGAATACGGGCTGCCGCCGCGTTTACGCGGCGGCAGTTTTTTTGTCTGCAGAACGACCCGGGGTGGCAATCGCGCGACGAGGGGTGAGCCAGACGGCTCCAACCATCGGCGCGAAGGCTCCCGAACGGGCTCGGCCGTCACTTTGCGCAATAAAAACATTTTATATATAGAAAGGAAAAAGAAATGAAAAAAGCTACTGCGATCCTTCTTGTTCTTGTCCTGGCCATCGGTCTGCTGGCCGGCTGCGGCTCCAAAACTGCGGACAGTTCGCCCGCGGGGGCAGATTCCGGCGCTTCCTCCAGTGCCTCCTCCGGCGAAAAAGCCCTCACCTTTGGCTGCCAGATGTATTCCGACGGTATGATCTGCCCCTGGATGCAGACCAACTGCGCCTGGAACTGCATGCGCTACGGCATCTCTGAGTCCCTGTTCGAGTTTGACGACAACAGCCAGCCTGTTCCCTGCCTTGCGGAGTCCATTGAGAGTTCCGACGATCACCTGACCTGGACCATCAAGCTCAAGAGCGGCATCAAGTTTTCCAACGGCGTTGAGATGACCGCGACCAAAGTCAAGGCCGCGCTGGACTATGTGCGCGAAAAGGGGCCGGAGGGATCCTCCACTCCCGAAAACTTCCTTGAGTTCGATGCGGAGGTCACTGCGGACGACGCCAACAACACCATCGTCATCAAGACCGTTACCCCTTATGTCAATCTTGCCGGCAATCTGGCCGACCCCGCCATGGCGATCGTGGACTATGAGGGCACCGGCGCCAATTACGAGAACGGCATGATCGGCACCGGCCCGTACATGGTCAAGGAATTCCACACCCAGGTCGGATACGACATGGTTAAAAACCCCTATTACCGCACTGAGGTCCCGTTTGACAGCATAAAGATCCTCTTTATGGGTGACGCTTCCGCCAAAGCGAATGCGCTGCTGGCCGGTCAGATCGACCTGGCCGAGAACATCATGAGCGTCTCCGATCTGAAAAAGCTGCAGGATGACGCGGGCTTTACCGTGGATATCGCCGCCGGCGTGCGCTGCGGCTTCTCCTGGATGAATTTCAACGGCGTTCTGGCAAATGACGATCTCCGCCATGCCGTGCTGATGGCTATAGACTATGACACCATCTGCCACTCCAATACCATCGGCGATCTCTACACCCCCGGCTTCTCCGTGCTGCCCAGCGGGATGGGCTACGGCTATGAGACGCTGAACAATCCCTGGAGCTACGATCCCGACGGCGCCGCCAAGCTCCTTGACGACGCGGGCATCGTCGACTCCAACGGAAACGGGATCCGCGAGCTGGACGGCCAGGATATCTATCTCAAATACGTCTCCTATGAGAACCGTCTGCTCAACGACTTCTCCGACGCCCACACCCAGTATCTGAACAAGATCGGCATCGGCGTGACCAGCGATTACGGTTCGTCCGACGATCAGTGGAACAAGCTGGTGGCCGGCGAGTACGACCTGAACAACAACAACTGGAACCACCTGATCGCCGGCTCGCCCACCACCTATCTGGGCAACTGGTGCAGCACAAACAGCGCCAACTACTGCGGCTACAAGAACGAGGAGTACGACAAGCTGTATGAGCAGCTTGTGGACGAGCTCGATTCCTCCGTCAGGCTGGAGCTGCTCAAAAAGATGCAGCAGATCCTGATCGATGACGGCGTAGCGGTGATCGACGGGTACTACAACAGCTGCATGGTCTACAACAACAAGACCGTCGGCAGCGCCCATATCCGCCCCAACGACTATTACTGGATCACTGCAGACATCACCCCCGCCGCCTGATTTGAAGCGCTCTCCAAAGAATTATACAAAGGGAATGATTTGCGAAAAGGGATGCGGTCCTTGACCGCCCCCTTTTCGCAAATACCTGTTTGATACGAAGAATCCATGCAGAGAGGGGATCGTTCATTTGGGCAAAAAACAATTGCTGTCCAGACTGCTGCAAATGCTGATCGTGCTGATCGGCATCAGCTTTCTGACGTTTTTATTGACCTATCTGTCACCTGGCGATCCGGTGCGGAACATGTATACCGCCACCGGTATCATGCCTACAGAGGAGCTCATACAGCAAACGAGGGATGAAATGGGGTTCAACGACCCGTTTCTGACCCAGTATTTCCGCTGGCTGGGCAACTGCCTGAAGGGGGACTTCGGCAATTCCTATTCGCTGAATAAACCGGTCGTATCGCTGCTGTCGGCGCGGCTGTGGCCTACGCTGAAGCTGACGCTGATGAGCCTGGGCATCATGCTCATACTGGCAGTCCCCCTGGGCGTGCTTTCGGCTGTCTATAAGAACAAGCCGATCGATTATTTCGTTCGGGCGATCACCTTTTTCGGTGTGTCGATCCCGAACTTCTGGGTCGGTCTGCTGCTGATCCTGATCTTCTGCGTGAAGATGAAGCTCCTGCCCGTGGTGTCCTCCGGCGGTTCGTTCCGGGATCTGCTCCTGCCCGCTGTCACCCTGGCTATCGCCATGTCGGCCAAATACACCCGTCAGGTGCGGACCGCGGTGCTGGAGGAGCTCGGCTCCGATTACGTGATCGGCGCAAGGGCGCGGGGCGTACGGGAGCGCAAGATCCTCTGGGGCAACGTGTTCCCCAACTCGCTGCTTCCGCTCATCACCATGCTGGGACTGTCCGTCGGTTCACTGCTGGGCGGCACCAGCGTGGTTGAGGTCATCTTCTCCTATCCCGGCCTGGGCAGTCTGGCGGTCAACGCCATCACCTCGGCGGACTACTTCCTCGTGCAGGGCTACGTCCTGTGGGTGGCGGTCATTTATATGGTCATCAACCTGATCGTTGATCTGTCTTATAACTATGTGGACCCGCGCATGCGGCTGAGGAGGTGACCGTCATGCAGAAGAAAAAGAGCTTTTTCCGCAAAAATGTCGTTTTTACCATTTTTGCCGTTCTGGCGATCCTCGTGATCCTGACGGCCGTCTTTGCTCCGGTGATCTGCGGCGAACGGGATCCCTATGAGGGCGACCTCGCCCAGTCGATCATGAAGCCCAGCGCCGAGCACCCCTTCGGCACGGATAAGATGGGCCGCGACGTGTTTACCCGCGTCCTATACGGTGCGCGCGTGTCGCTGCTTTCCACCTTTATTCTGGTGGCCGTGATCTTTGTGCTCGGGGCAATCCTGGGCGTGGTAGCGGGCTACTTCGGGGGCGCGGTGGACGCTGTCATCATGCGCATCGCGGATATGATGATCGCCTTCCCCGGATTGGTACTTGCCATCGCGGTGGCGGGCATCCTTGGCGCCAGCATCCGGAATGCCATCATCGCCATCACCATCGTAAGCTGGCCGAAATACGCACGTCTGGCCCGATCCCTCGTCATGAAGATCCGGCACACGGATTTTGTGGCTGCCGCCACAGTGACCGGTTCCAAAACGATGTATATGCTGCGCCGCTACATGTTCCCCAATACGCTTACGACTTTGGTGATCACGGCTGCGACGGATATCGGCTCCATGATGATGGAGCTGGCGGCGCTGTCCTTCCTGGGGTTCGGCGCAAAGGCTCCCACGCCGGAATGGGGCTATATGCTCAGCGAGGGACGCAATTTCATGCAGAACGCCCCCTGGATGATGATCTTCCCCGGCCTTGCGATCTTTATCACCGTCGTCATTTTCAACATGCTCGGCGACGGACTGCGGGACATCCTGGATGTCCGCAGCGAGTAAGGGGGTGTCGGTATGGCATTGCTTGAGATCAAAAATGTCGATATCTCCTACGGGGGAAAAGTCACCGTGAAAAACTGCAGCCTTACCCTCAACGAGGGGGAGATCTGCTCGATCGTGGGCGAATCCGGGAGCGGAAAGACCACGGTCATCCGCGCCGTGCTGGGTCTCCTGGCCGGCGGCGGCCGGGTCACGGCGGGCGATATCCTCTATGAGGGGCGCAGCCTGCTTTCGCTGACGCCCAGGGAGTGGCGCAGCCTAAGAGGGCATGACATCTCCATGATCTTCCAGGACAGCGGCGCCATGATGAATCAGACCCGGAAGATCGGCAACTCCTTCGTGGAATACATCCGCACCCATGAAAGCATCTCCAAAAAGGCGGCGTGGGCCAAGGGCGTCCATATGCTGGAGCGGATGCGCCTGCCGGACGGCGACCGGATCATGCGTTCCTATCCTTTCCAGCTCTCCGGCGGCATGCGCCAGAGGGTGGGCATTGCCATGGGCATGACCTACCAGCCCAAGCTGCTGCTGGCAGACGAGCCCACATCCGCCCTGGATGTGACGACCCAGGCGCAGATCGTGCGCCAGATGATGGAGCTTCGTGACGAATACGGAACCGCCATCATCCTCGTGACGCACGACCTGGGCGTCGCCACCTATATGGGCGACAAGATCATCGTCATGAAAAACGGGATGATCGAGGACCAGGGGCAGCGTGACTACATGCTCCGGGAGACGGAGAACGAATATACGCGCAGGCTGCTGGAGGCCGTGCCTTCGATAGGAGGGAAGCGTTATGTTTGACGAGAAGGACCTGATTCTGGAGGCAAAGCATGTCACCCGGCGCTTCCCTGCCGCGGGAGGACGGGAGCTGACGGCATGCAGCGATGTAAATCTCAAATTCTACAAGGGCAAAACGCTTGGCCTCGTGGGCGAGTCCGGCTGCGGCAAGTCCACGTTCATGCGGTTCCTTGTGTGGCTGGACCGTCCAACCGAGGGGGAGATCATCTACCACGGCCGGGATATCACGAAGCTCAAGGGCCGCGCCCTGTGGGAGGAGAGGCAGCACATCCAGATGGTGTTCCAGGACCCTTCCACCTCCTTCAATCCCAAAATGAGGGTGCGGGATATCATCTGTGAGCCGCTCCTCAACTACAGGCGGATCAGGCTGTCCGAAAAGGACGCCACAGCGCGCCGCCTGCTGGAGATGGTGGAGCTGCCCGGCGACTTTGCCGACCGTTTCCCCCACAATATGTCGGGCGGCCAGCGGCAGCGCGTGGCCATCGCCCGCGCCCTGGCGCTGGAGCCAGAGATCATCGTCATGGACGAGGCCACCTCCGCCCTGGACGTGTCCGTTCAGGCGACGATCATCGACCTGATCACAAAGCTCCAGCGGGAGAAGGACATCACCATCGGGTTTATCTGTCACAATCTGGGGCTGATCCAGTCCTTTGCCCACCAGGTGGCCGTTATGTACCTGGGCAACATCGTGGAGGTCATGCCCGGCGAGGATATTGCCAATAACAGCAAACACCCCTATTCCCGGGCGCTGCTGGACGCCGTCTTTGACGTGAAGATGGACTTCTCCAAAAAGATCGAGCCCATAAAGGGCGAGGCCCCCAGTCCCCTGGACGTGCCCGCCGGCTGCCCCTTCCGGGACCGGTGCGAGCACTGCATGGAGCTCTGCCGTCAGGAAAAGCCCGTCCTGCGGGAGCTGGAGCCCGGGCATCAGGTCGCATGCCACCTGTTCGGAAAGGAGGACAACGCGTGAAAAAGATCCTGCTTTGGCTCCTGATCCTCTCCCTGTGCCTCTCCCTGGCGGCCTGCTCCTCCGGTCAGAGCGCGCCCGGCGCTGCGGACGAGCCTCGTCCGACGGATACTTCGGTCCACAGGATCGGCGTCATCGTTTACAACACCGGGGACGAGGAAGTGATCGGCTTCCGGGAATATCTCCAGGGGTATATCGAATCCAATTTCGAGATGGTGAAGTTCCTGTATTCCGATTCCATCCAGACGGAGGAACAGGAGCTGGAGTTCATTCAGCAGGCCTGCGATCAGGGGGCGGAGGGCTTCCTGTCCTTCCTGAGCCGGGATCTGGCGGCGGAGGTCGCGCTCTGCGAGAAGAATCAGGCCTATTATCTCCTTGCCTCCGGCGTAGTTTCCGATGAGGATTTCGACGCGGTAGCGGACAACCCCTGGTTTTTGGGGATGTTTGGCCCCGGCAGGCCTTTTGAGTTTCAGGCCGGTGCGGATATGGCGCGCTATTTCCTTCGCGAGAAGACCGGTAATCGCTACTTCATCCTCTCCGGCGGCGCCCCGCTGGGAAATGAGATGCACTATCAGCGCACCCTGGGCATCCTGGATACGCTGTCCGCGGCCTATGGAGTAGATTTCCCCCAAAGCCGTACAGACCTGGCCAAAACAGAGGAGCCTGTTACCCTGGCGCTGGACAAGCTCGCTGTGACCATTTGTCCCGGCTATGTCAACCGCGAGGAATATGCGGCCGCGGCGAAGGACGCTTTTGCCGCCGGTACCTATGACGCGGTGCTCGCCGTCCTGCCCCCCGCTGAGATGGCGTCCGTGATCGGGAAAACGCCGCTGGGCGTGGTGGACAGCTACAATACCCGCAACCTGCAGCTTTCAGCCGACGGTGTGCTGAAGTTCGTGGTGGGCAAGTACAGCTCCCTGGTGGGGCCCGCCTTCGCGCTGATGCTCAACGCCGTCACCGGCCACGCTGCCGAATTTCGGGAAAAAGGCAGGGCGATCCAGGTGACACAGGGCTTCTGGACCTCGGACAGCGAGGAGGACTATCTGGAGAAATACGCTCTTTCGATCAGCGCCAACATGATCGCATACAACTTCGAGGACCTGAGCCGGGTGATCTGCATTTACAACCCCGACGCGAATCTCAATGAACTGGTCGCCCTGGCGGAGGCCTGCTCCTATCAGGCTGTGATCACCCGCCGCAGCTCCAGCGCAGGCTGAGCATGAATTGCGGAGAAAAGTGCGCGGTGCTGTTGACAGGGAAAAGAAAACAGTGTAATATATAAACATATGAACAATCGTTCAAATAATAGACAGGAGAGAACGCCATGAAGAAGTCATATAAGATCGACGTGGACTGCGCAAACTGTGCCAACCAGATGGAGGACGCCGCGAAGAAAACTGCCGGTGTGAAGGACTGTTCCGTCAGTTTCATGACCCTGAAGATGAAGGTCGAGTTCAGCGAGGGCGCCGACGCGGCGGCGGTGATGCAGGAAGTATACAAAAACTGCAAGAAGGTCGAGCCCGACTGCGAGATCTATCTCTGATCCAATGGGCCGGCCGGCCGATGCGCTGTGCCGGCCCCGCTTATATTTCGCGGCGGACGCGTTTCCGCCGGAAAGGAATGCCTCATGAACAAGAAACAGAAAAACCTTCTGCTCCGCATCATAATCGCCGCGATCTTCTTCGTACCGCTCTATCTGATCAGTGAAGATATCGTACATGTGAGCGTGCCGAAGTGGGTCGTACTTATCCTGTTTCTCATTCCCTACCTGCTGGTGGGCTACGATATCCTTCGCAAGGCGTTTCTGGGCATCAAAAACGGTCAGGTCTTTGACGAGAATTTCCTGATGACGGTGGCCACCGTCGGCGCTATCGCCCTGGGAGAATACGGCGAAGGCGTGGCGGTCATGCTGCTGTACCAGGTCGGCGAGCTGTTCCAGAGCTATGCCGTAGGCAAAAGCCGCCGGAATATCAGCGATCTGATGGACATCCGCCCGGATTACGCCAATCTGGAGACGGAGGACGGCACTGAACGGGTGGATCCCGACGAGGTGGAGATCGGCAGCGTCATCGTGGTAAAGCCCGGCGAGAAGATCCCGCTGGACGGCGTTGTCATTGAAGGGACCTCCGCTCTGAATACCAGCGCCCTTACCGGCGAGAGCAAGCCCCGGGAGGTGGCCGTGGACGATGAGGTCCTCAGCGGCAGCATCAACACCACCGGTGTGCTGCGCATCCGCACCACCACGGAATTCGACGAGTCCACCGCAAGCAAGATCCTGGATCTGGTGGAGAACGCGGCGTCCCGCAAGTCGAAGTCCGAGAATTTCATCTCCAAATTTGCCAGATACTACACGCCTGTCGTGTGTTATGCGGCTCTGGCCCTTGCCGTCCTGCCTCCGCTTTTCTGTATGATCACCGGCGTGGGCATGGAGCATTACGCCTCCGTGGGCAGGCTGTGGGGCGATTGGGTGCTGCGCGCCTGCACGTTCCTGGTCATCAGCTGCCCCTGCGCCGTAGTCATCAGTATCCCCCTCAGCTTTTTTGCCGGTCTCGGAGGCGCCGGCAGGGAAGGCATCCTGGTCAAGGGCTCCAACTATCTGGAGACACTGTCCCAGGTGAAAACGGTGGCCTTTGACAAGACCGGCACTATCACCAAGGGCAACTTTGCCGTCACCGCGGTGCACCACAGCCCCCTGGACGAGAAGGAACTGCTGGAGTACACCGCCCTGGCTGAGGCCCACTCATCACACCCCATCAGCGCCAGTCTCCGCACCGCCCACGGCAGGCGGCTGGATGAGAGCCGCGTCACCGACGTGCAGGAGCTCTCCGGCCATGGCGTCATCGCGAAGGTGGACGGCAGGCTGGTGGCCGTGGGCAACGAAAAACTGATGGAAAAGCTGGGCGCCGACTATCACCCGTGCAGCCATACGGGCACCATCATCCATATCGCCATGGACGGCGAATACTGCGGCCACATCGTGATCTCCGACGAGCTGAAGGAAGGCTCCGGGGAGGCCATGCAGGAGCTGCGGAAGGCGGGCGTGCGCAAGACGGTGATGCTCACCGGCGACGCAGAGAGCGTGGCGAAGAAGGTGGCCGGGGAAGTGGGTATCTCCGAATACCGCGCCGGACTGCTGCCGGCAGACAAGGTCACCGCCGTGGAGGAGCTCCTCAGGGAGTGTTCCGGGAATGACAGGCTCGCCTTCGTGGGCGACGGCATCAACGACGCGCCGGTGCTGTCAAGAGCGGATATCGGCATCGCCATGGGCGCCCTTGGCTCCGACGCCGCCATCGAGGCCGCGGACGTGGTCCTCATGGACGACGACCCGCGGAAGATCTCCAAGGCTATCAGGATCTCCCGCAAATGCCTCGCCATCGTGAAGCAGAACATCGTCCTGGCACTGGCCGTCAAGTTCATCTGCCTGATCCTTGCCGCCCTGGGCATCGCCAACATGTGGATCGCCATTATTGCGGACGTGGGCGTCATGATCGTCGCGGTGCTCAATGCCATCCGCTGTCTGTTTGTAAAGAAGCTATGAGAGAAAAAAAGTCGATCGACATGACGAAGGGGCCGCTCGTCGGCCCCCTCATCCGCTTTATCCTGCCGCTTATCGGGGGCAGTATCTTCCAGCAGCTCTACAACACGGTGGACTTCATGTTCGTGGGCAACCTGCTGGATAAGACAGCGGCTGCCGCTGTGGGCGCCAGCTCCACGCTGATCACCTGCATTATCGGGCTGTTTTCCGGTATCGCGGTGGGCACCAGCGTGGTGGCGGCTCAGGCCATCGGCGCGAAGGACCGGGAACGGGCGGAAAAGGCTCTCCACTCCTCCGTGACCTTCGGCATCATCGGCGGGCTCATCCTCATGATCCTGGGGATGCTGTTCTCCCCCCATATCCTTAAGATCCTGCGCACGCCGGAGGAGGTCATGCCCCAGGCTGTTGTGTATATCCGGATCTACCTCATCAGCGTGCCCATGCTCATCTTTTACAACATGGTCTCCGGCGGGATGCGCGCCTACGGCAATTCCCGCTCCCCCTTTATCGTCCTGGTGATATGCGGTTTCCTGAATGTGGCTATGGACGCGCTGTTCCTTGTGGTGTTCCCGCTGGGGGTAGCCGGCGTCGCCATCGCCACCGCCATCAGCCAGGGCGCGTCCGCTTTCCTGGTATGGTACCTGGCGTCACGGCCGGAGCTTCCCCTGCGGCTCTCCCTCAGAAAGCTGGGCGTCAGCGGCGGGATACTGCGGCAGGTCCTGCGCATCGGCCTGCCCACCGGGGTCCAGACGATCATCATCACCTTCTCCAACGTGATGGTGCAGTACTACATCAACGACCTGGGGGAGACGGCCGTTGCTGCTTTTGCAACTTACTACAAGGTGGAGAATTTCATCTATCTGCCCATCATGGCCTTCGGCCAGGCGGCCACCACCTTTGCGGGACAGAATACCGGCGCGGGCAACTATCGCCGCATCCTGCGGGGGACGGTCGTTACCACGATCATATCCGCCGCCGTGGTGGCGTGCCTGGCAGGCGCGGTGCTGGCGTTCCCGAGGACGGTATTCACCTGGTTCATGAAGGACGCGGACGTGGTGACACACGCGCTGATGATCGCCACAGTCACCTATCCTCTCTACTGGATCTATCCCATTCTGGAGGTCACCGGCGCATCGATCCGGGGCATGGGCTATTCCATCTCGTCCATGATCGTCATTATCGCGAACCTGTGTGTCCTGCGGGTGAGCCTGCTGGCAGTATTCTCCAGGGTATATCACACTTTGCCGGCCATCGGCTCCGTCTATCCCATCACCTGGGCGGGAGCGGCAGTCTGCTTCGTCGTTATTTTCTCTGTGATCATCAGGAAAAAGATCAAAGCATCCGATCAACTGCAAAACGCATAAAGAAACCGGAGAGCGCTGCTCTCCGGTTTCCTTATGCTCTGTTCAGCATCCACGCGATGCCCTTGGCAAGGCGCTTTTCCGGGTCCTGAAAGTGGCCGCCCGGGTTCAGCTCGAACACGGCATCATATCCCCGCTCACAGAAAAGGCGGCAGACAGCGGCTGTATTCTCCTCCACCGCGGCCATGACCGGGTTCCTCGTCCTGCTTTCCCGGTCGCCCAGGGAGAAGTATACTCCCTCCGGCCGCCCGATCGGCGCATTCTCCCTGCAGAATTCCGGAAATCCCGGGAACCACAGGGAACCGGAACAGGAAACCGCACCGGCGAACGCGTCCGTCCGGCAGAGGGCATACACGGCAAAAAGTCCCGCCAGGGAATAGCCGACGACATGGCAGGGGGCGTCCGGCGCGCCCAGCGCCTCCCGCAGGGCGGGCAGCACCTCCTCCGTCAGACGGCGCACCGTATCGTCTGCGCCGCTTCCAAAGTCGGGACCGCCCCTGAAGACCCGCTTCGCCTCCCAGGGGGACAGCTCCTCCTCCCAGTTTTCCACCGGGAACACAGCCAGCCGGAACGGCCTGTCCGTGCGGGACAGCGTCTCTTCAAAGACCGTGCTGCCGCCCTCCTGTCCCGAGCAAAGCAGGAACAGGGGGCCGTTTCGAGCCGCGCCGCTTTCAAAGCATGTCACCGCCCTCCCAGCGGCAGGGATCGTTTCCATTTCACTCACTCCAGACAAGTCGGAATTCGGCCTGCACACCGGCTTTTTCCAGCAGGTACTCCCCGGAATCGAGAGCGCCGAGGGCGGAAGCATCGCATACGGCTTCCGTCTCCCCGCGCGCGGGGATGACCTGGGCCAGGGCGATCCAGGACATGTCCTCCGGCCAGGGGAGCTCCTGCCATGCGCCGTTCTTCTTCACGCTCAGGGAGAACTCCATGCCGCAGTACTTTTCCTCCTCCGTGGTGTTCGTGAGCCGCACGGAGATCTTCCCGTCCGCGTACCCTGTGACGAGGAGCCGGACGCCGTCCGCCTCTCCCTCCTCGGCGCCGTCCAGCATCAGGACGGGGCGGACAGCGTCGGAGATGTCGCTCACCGTCTCGCCCGGCCACGTGATGATCCCGCCGAATTCCCTGATCCGGGTATACCCCATATCGAACAGCTTCTGGGCGGCTTCCTTGCTGCGGCGGCCGCTGCGGCAGTAGATCAGGATGAGCTGATCCTTGTCCGGCAGCTCCGGGGGCGGCTCCGTCCCGATCTCCTCATTGGGGACGCAGACGGCGCCGGGGATGTGCGCCTCGGCATATTCTTCCCGGGTCCGCACATCAAGGAGGATATAGTCCTTCTCCGCTTCCATGAGGCGGGCGGCCTCCTCCTGGGTGATCTGTTCATAGCTGCGGACCATGCCGTCGCCGTCCATGATCTGCCTGCTGCAGCCGAAGCCGAGAAGCGCTGCGGCGCACAGGACGAACAGGAGAAGGGTCGTTTTCAGTGGACGAGCCATATTCCTCACCCGAGATAGGCCAGGATCTCCCCAGCGTTGGTATCGGGCTTCACCTTTGTCATGATCTTTTCGATCACGCCCTCCTCGTCGATGAGGAACGTAGTGCGCACGACGCCCATGGTGACCTTGCCGTAATTCCTTTTCTCCTGCCACACGCCGTATGCCTCGGTCACCTGCCGCTCCGGGTCGGAGAGCAGAAAAAAGGGCAGCGCGTGTTTTTCCGCGAATTTCCGGTGTGAGGCGGCACTGTCCCTGCTGACGCCGATGACCGCCGTGTTTTTCGCCAGAAACGCTTCATGATTTTCGGCAAAAGCAACTGCCTGTCTGGTACATCCGGAGGTATTGTCCCTGGGATAGAAATAGAGCACGACTTTTTTCCCGAGAAAGTCGCTGAGACTGACGGGGTTTTCGTCCTTGTCCGGCAGGGTGAACTGCGGGGCTTTCATACCGACTTCCAGCATTCTGATGACTCCTTTTAAGATGCGCCGTTGGGCGCCGTTTTCGTTATTATAGCTTTTTTGACGGAAATACGCAAGGCGGCGCTTGCCATCGCCGCAGCCTGTGGTATGATGGAAAAAAGCGGAGAGGAGAGGACGATATGACGGAGGTCGTGGCGGCTCTGATATGGAGAGGCGATCGGTTTATGATCTGCCGGCGCCCTGCGCACAAGGCCCGGGGGCTCCTCTGGGAGTTCGTGGGCGGCAAGGTGGAGCCGGGGGAGACAAAGGAGCAGGCGCTTGTCCGCGAGTGCCGGGAGGAGCTGGACGTTGCCGTGACCGCTGGAGAGGTGTTCGTGGAGGTCGTCCACGAGTACCCGGACCTCACTGTGCACCTGACGCTGATGAACGCTTCCATCGTATCCGGCGAGCCGAAGCTGCTGGAGCATGCCGATCTCCGCTGGATCACGGCTGCGGAGATCCCGAACTACGATTTCTGCCCCGCGGATCAGGAGATCCTGGAGCGGCTCCGGCGCAGCGGACGATGATTATTCGAAAAAATGGAGATTTTCTCCGATTGGTGATTGAAAAGCGGTGTAAGGTGCGGTAAAATAGCGGTATCAAATAATCACAGGAGGGGTCGCGTTATGTCTTTGAAGGATAAGATCAACAAATTGCTGGGCAAGACCGAGGTCGACGATAAAATCAAGGCCGGCCTCAAGAGCGGCAAGGAAAAGGTCCAGGGAGTGCTGGACAAGACAGAAATCGACGATAAGATCGTGGCCGGCGTCAAGAGCGGCGCGGAGAAGGTCAAGGGCGTCGTGGACAGCGCGCTGGAGAAGACCGAGATCGACGACAAGATCAAGGAGAAGGCCGCTGAGATCAAGGATAAGCTGAAGAAGGACGGCGCTGTGGAGAAGGCCGAGGAAGTGGCCGAGCAGGTCGAAGAGAAGGCTGAAGAGGTCGTCGAAAAAGTCGAGGAGAAGGCTGAAGAGGCGGTTGAGAAGGTCGAAGAAAAGGCTGAGGAGATCGTCGAAGACGTGACCGGCAAATAATCAGACTGAATAACGCACAGGCCCGCCGCAGGCATGCGGCGGGCCTGTTTTTACGGCTGTTTTTTATTCAGGAGCTTTTGGCACGTCTCACACAGTCCGTGTTCATCTAGCTCCAAGGGCGGGAAAAAGCTGCGGATATTGGCCGCGGCCGTCGTCCGCAGCTCGCCGCCCCCAAATGACCGGGTCAGCGTTTCGGGCATGGCCGGATCATAGCCCCGCGCACCGCAGCACACGCAGGCGCGGACCCACTTGTTCAGCCAGGGGTATCGGGAGAGATAGTCGTCTCCGCTTTTTCTGTGCTCAGACATGGCGCAGCTCCTTTCATCGGGATGGCGTGTTCATCAGCGAGACTCACTCCGTCAGGAGCCACTGGCTGCCGTCCGGCATGGCGTTCAGCGCGCCGCGGTACTGCTCCAGGACCGCGCCGTCACGCATCCGGCGCACTACGACCTCTTCTCTGTAATCCGGGTCCTCATACCAGCGGCTGAAATACAGCCGGTCTCCCTCCCGGAAGCAAAAGCTCTCCGCAGGGTGGATGGAAAAGTCCGCCCGTTCCGGCCACAGGATCTGGAAGCGGTCCGCCGTCTGCCTCGTGAGGCACAGGGGCGACACGTGGGGCATCAGGTTGTAGCAGTCCTCCACCGCGGAGCGGGGCAGGGTGACGATGGACGTGACCGAATCGCTGTCGGCGTCGTATCGGAGCAGCCGGATCTCATTTCCGGGGAAGTCGGCCAGAAGGATCACGGGATCACCCCCGTCGTATGCGGGCAGGCCGAAGTACTGCCCCTCCGCCGCCCGGACCGGCTCGACCACCCGCCCGTCCGGCCAGTGGACGAAAATCAGCCGGTTCTGCCGGATGCGGTGCCCGTCCCGCCACAGTTCCTCCGCCTCATACAGGTCGCCGGAGGTGAAATCCGTACCCCAGTACCAATCTTCACTGCCGTCGAGGGGCGCCAGGTACGAAATACCGCCTGTTTTGATCTCTTTAATCATACTCGTTCTCCGTCATTTGTGATCGCGCAGACAGCCGCAGCCGTCCGCCGTTGGTTTTTCCGCAAGGCAGCCGCTTCACAGCGTAAACAGCATCATGCTTTGACGCATACCGAAGCGTTTTTATTTTTATGTCCTGGAGCCCTCCCGAACACACGCATTGATAAACAGTATCATCTCAGTCCTCCGGTGTTTTTGATTTGTTGTAGTGATTATAGCACGCCCGGAAGACGCAGACAATCAAAACCACGCGTAAAACGCATGGCTTGTGAAGGCCCCGCCCTGCCGCGTGTCAAGACGCACCGATCCCTGTTCACGCGGCCGGCAAACCTTCACTATCCAGTCATCGGAGGCTTTATGCGGTAAGATTTCCTCCCCGCCGGCCGAGCCGGGTGCGCTTTGTCTCTTATGAGAGCCAAAAGGGACCGCCCGCCGACACGATACGTCGGCAGGTGGTCTTTGCATCATATCATCGCGATCGCGGTTCCGATATCTCCGTCAATACAGATGGATCGCCCCTCAATTTCGGCGGGGCAGACCGCTTCGCCATAGTTGATACAGGCATACACCGCATCCGGGTTCCCGGCGGTCATGTTCCAGAAGGGGTATTTGATGATGACCGGGGTGTTGTACCCGACGCCGAGCTCCAGGAACAGTACCCTGCCTCCGCGGGTGCGCAGGAAGTTTTCATACCGCTCCGCCGCCCGGTGCCATCCCTCGTCCTCGACGAATTTGTCGTCAGAGCGCAGGTTCATCGTCAGAGGCTTCCCGCATACGGGACAGCGCGGCAGAAGCTCGGTCGGCACCGCCGTTTTCAGGGAAACGCCCTCCGGCACGGTCAGCTCGCCCCCTTTGCCGATCTGCCAACCCTGAGACAGCACCATGGCCATGATCATCTCTTCGTTATCATACGTTCTCTGATGGCAGGGCTCGGAGCACTGAAAGAGGCCGTAGTCGCCCTGCGTATAGAACAGGCGCTTCTTATCAAAGCCCGCCTTCTGGAAGCAGTGATCCACATTCGTGGTAATTGCAAAGAAGTCCTTATCCTTCACCAGCTCCAGCAGCTTCCCGTAGACCGGCTTCGGGGCGTCCATATAGCGGTTGACCCAGATATTGCGGCTCCAAAAGGCCCAGAATTCCTCCTGCGTTGGATACGGATAAAACCCGCCGGAGTACATATCGCTCAAACCGTATTTTTCGGCAAGATCCGGGAAGTATTTCTCAAACCGCGCTCCGCTGTACACAAAGCCGGCCGATGTGGAGAGTCCTGCGCCGCCCCCGATCACCACGGCGTCGGCCTCGGCAAGCGCTTTTTTCAACCGTTCGAGTTTCTCCTGACCGGAGCCGCCCGGTTTTACGATCGACCTTCTTGAAAACATGGATCCTCACCTCAGTAATTCGATTTGTTCCTCGCCCCATGACGTCCGGGGGACATCGTGGATCTTGTCGCCCTCCCGGCAGCTTCCGATCAAACGCGGCGGCTTCGGACCGCGCAGGCGGCTCTGGGCCAATACACCGCCGGCACAGCGCCGCGGGTATTGTGTCTGCCCGGTTTTGCCGGGTGGCTGTTTTCAGCAGGCGCTCACCCGGCCGGGAATGCAATCCTTGTTAACGATGATCTCGTCCACTGTCACGCCGAAAACTGCGGCGAGCACAACGATGTTGTCGAGGGTGGGCATCGCAGCGCCGTGCTGCCACTTGTAGATCGCCTGCGGCGTGCTGAAGCCGAAGACGGCCTGAAGATCACGGACAGTCATCCCGGCATTCTCACGGAGCCGGGCGATGTTCCTGCCGGTTGCGGTCATATCGATGACCGGTATACGATTCATTTCATTTACGCTCCTGTTCCGGCACTTGAGCCGGAATGAAGCCGGCTCAGTTGGCCTTAAAGTTATAGATCGGTTTCAATACTTCAATGACGTCGACGCTCTCGCGGATCACGCCGATGATGTCCTCCAGGGACTTATAGGCCATGGGCGCTTCGTCGATGGTGGCCTCATTGACTGAGGTCGTATAGACGCCCGCCATCTCCCGGCGATACTCCTCCATATCCAGATTCGCTCTGGCGGCAGTTCGGGACATGACGCGGCCGGCGCCGTGCGGTGCGGAGAAATTCCACTCCGGGTTGCCCTTGCCGACAGCCAGCACGCTGCCGTCACGCATATTGATGGGGATCAGCACCTTCTCGCCCTTGTGGGCGGCTATCGCGCCCTTGCGGAGGATCATTTCTTCCGTATCAATGTAGTTGTGGATCGTGTGGAAGGCGCCCTCGGCGGTCAGGCCGCTGCGCTGCAGCAGGATCTCCGCCATCTTCTCACGATTGCGGCGGGCAAATCGCTGGCAGAGCTCTACGTCATGAAGATAGTCCTCCAGATACCTGCCGTATACGAAGCACAGGTCTTCGGGGATCGTGGTCTCATGGCTGCTCCAGTGGAGCTTCTTCAAGGCCTGCTGGATCTCCGTCCGGCGGCCGGCAGCCTTGTACTCTGCGATCAGAGCGTCGCGCCTGGCGAAATACTCCTCTTTCCCTTTGTTCAGGTCGATGGCAAGGCGCTGGTAGAACTCGGCAACCTGCTTACCGAGGTTTCGGGAGCCGGAGTGGACGACCAGATACTTCGTGCCGTCAGCGGCCAGATCGACTTCGATAAAGTGGTTGCCGCCGCCCAGGGTGCCGAGACTGCGCTCCAGGCGCTTTGTATCCTTCAGCGCGCGGAAGCACCGGAGCTCCGACAGGTCGAAGCGCTCCTGTCGGCCCTCCCAGACGTTCATGCCGGAGGGGATGAAGTGCGCCGCTTCATCCAGCTTCTCCAGATCGGCCTCGCGTTCAGCCAGACGCACCGTGTACATGCCGCAGCCGATATCCACGCCGACTACGTTGGGGACGGCCTTGTCGGTGATCGTCATGGTGGTGCCGATCGTGCAGCCCTTGCCGGCGTGCACGTCGGGCATGATGCGGATCTGACTTCCTTCGGTCAGGGGGTAGTCACACATTCTGCGGATCTGCTCGATCGCTTCGTCCTCAATGACCTTGGCGTAGCAGATCGCGGTATTAACTTTTCCTTTGATTTCAAACATGGTTTTTACCTCATATAGCATAAAAAGGCCGCCTGTCTCATACAAAACAAGCGGCCTGATCCGATTTGATCCGATTCCGGTTAAGTCATGGGATCATGCGTCTACTGCTTTATTTTATATGAGCGCGCGGAAAGAGAGTCCGGGCAGTCAGTGCCGGACGAAAGCTGGTCTGTATACTCGTTATATGACAGAGCAGAGCGAACGTTGAACATATCTCTTTTCCTTTCCGGGCGCGTCCCCTGATTTCTGAGGGTACTATAGCACACCGTCCGTGGTTTGTAAATAAACCTGCGGTATAAAAATCGAGGATTCCACAGCCGGAAAGGAGAGATCCTCATCGGCCGCAAATGCTGCCGGGACACGCCGCAGATGGACAGCCCCCATCATCAACGCCCGGACAAAGACCGGACCCATCGGCCGCTGTTTTCACAGCGGCCGATTGCCGGAAGCGCCTGAAATCAAGGGCTTTCGGGAAAAAGAATAGGCAGGCAATTCTATCAGAACCACCTGCCTATGGCTAAAGATTGCTTTTTTAAATAATCGGGGAATTCGTTAGATTTCGTAACGCGTAGCAACTTTTTCCTCATCAAGGCTTATGCATTATTCGAAATTATTGAGGTTTTCTATCGCATCAAGGAGGTTTCGATACTTCATCGGATCATCTGAGCCAAAATCGTATTCTTTTCTTTCTGTCTCAGTACGGTAAACATCCCAAATCAGTTGCAGATCCTCTTTTGTCCCGTGCTTTCCCAAAAGCCATGCAGCGTAGACTTTTGCATCTGCAGATGCTTCACCAGTGATTGTATTCTGGCACATTAAGCGCAAATCCTTAACTTCGTTAGCGTAAAGGAACTCCAATTTCATATCGCACATGAGATCTGATGCATCTGCTTGCAGTTCATTTATAATATCACTGATCTGCTCGGGACTTCGGCGATACCATTCTTTATAGAACGCTCCAAGTTCATCAACATCTCTGTATGATATTCTTCCGACTGCTTTGCGGATAGAAAAACTACGGAATACTAAATCAATGTATCCGTCTGAGAGGCCGATTCGGAATTGATAGAGCTTTCTTTTTGTTCTTTGCTGCTGCTCATTCAGCCAAGCTGTTTGCTTGAAGCGCCCGTTTATGTATTCAGACGTACGTGATTCCGTCAGCGAACGAAAGCCGTACACACCTGAAAACCGAATAAAATATGTGTATTGTGCATCGTCGAGAGAACCCACATTGGCAGTTTCCCAATCGCGACAGCATTGCAGGCGGATTATAAGCTCGTGCTTTCGATGATCCATTTTTATATCTTGGATCCTACTGTCATGGAAATAATCAGACACAAGAAACTTTTGAGTTGCTTTTTCCAAAGGGAATTCTGCCTCAAAGTCATAGTAGTTATACATTACACACCTCGTCAAAAACGTCTGACATGAAAAAAGCCAAATTGAGAAAAAGGATTGCTACTGTCACAATAGCAATCCTTTTCTGGCGGAGGGTGTGGGATTCGAACCCACGTGCGCTTGCGCGCAAACTGATTTCGAGTCAAATATCCTTTGTGGAAGTTGAGAGAAATTGGAGCCTTTATGCGGAAGATGGCCGAAGTTGCGGAAGCCCGAAAAATAAGGCGTTTCAGGCATCCGAGGACCCCAAAACGCCGGAAACCCTTGATATATCAAGGGAGTTCGAATCACACCGTATTCTCCCCGATTTCGCGCCTTTTTCGGGACGTTGGGGAGAACTGGGGGAGAACAAAAGCGTGGTTGCACCTGTCGTTGGCCAGATTGAGAGGTGAACATCACATGACTAAAAAAGAAGCAGAATACAAAGAAATCAAACGCAAATATCCGCAGACGATGAGCAAGGATCAGTTCTATCAGATCGCTCACATCAGCAAGGCGACGGCGCTTTTTCTTCTCAAAAACGGCCTTGTCCCCTGCGTTGATTCAGGCAAGAAGACAAGGCGCTATACGATCAAAACCGACGATGTAATTGAGTACCTGAAAGACCGGGAGGCTCGCCCGGATTACTACAAGGCAATCCGCGGCTGGTACAGCGGAACAGCCGGAAAGAGAGGCACGATCAACGAATTGATTTCTCCGAACCTTACACCGGAACAGCACCGGCTCCTGATTCAATACCTATCGAGGCTGATGAAATCCTATGATGATCTGATGACAGTAAAGCAGTTGGCCGGATTCAGCGGATATAACACGACGACGGTCATCAACTGGTGCAACAAAAACCTGAAACACTTCAATATCGCGGGGCGATTCCTGA
>JAFWFZ010000035.1 GCA_017515345.1 Oscillospiraceae bacterium
CCAGCCCCGGGCGCAAGCCGTCACGCGCACCGGTTCGGTAGCTTCATGATGCATGGCGCGGGCAAAGCTTACCGCGCGCACGTTCTCCACTGAAGTGACGCCCTTGCCCGGCTCGTGGACCTTCCGGGAAGGACGGGCAGCACTTAAGCGGCTACCGGAAGAGTATCGTTGTTGTTATTTAATTTATAACAGTTGCCGTTTTGAGGAGTTCGGCGACTCCGCCCGCTATTCACGCCTCCACGCCCCCGTCGAAACCGGTACAGCCCCGCGTCGTCGTCGCGGATTGCGTATCACTCGCTTCCGTGTGAACACGAAAGCTCGCTCACTCCATCGCTCCTCCTCTTCGATCACGACCCACTTTGTTGGGCTCGTGATCGAGGAACGGGGGAAATGGGTTTCATATCGTTCGCTTCCGTGTGGACACGAAAGCTCGCTCATTCCATCGCTCCTCCTTCGTCGGCACAAGCTGCGAATCATTCGCCCCGGCGCAGGCGCCGGGTCTCACTCTCTCCGCTGCGCCTCCTCTCCCCGCGCGGCCCGCTTGCGCCGGGCCCGGCGGGGACCCCGTTCCGGACCCGCTCTGCTGGGCTCCGGTTTTGTTTTGGGGAAGCGGGAATTGGCTCCAAATCGTTCGCTCCGCCGCGAGCGGCAGAGCTCATTCATTCCGCAATTCCTCCTCTTCGATCACGACCCGCTTCGCTGGGCTCGTGATCGAGGAACGGGGGGAGCGGGAAAGAAAATCGTGGTCACCGGAACGCCGGATCGGGTCACGGCCCGATCACGGTGCAGGGGAAGGTATCGTCCCGGAGCTCCCTGGCCGGTAAGGGCTGCGCGGGATGGCCGACGGCCAGACCCAGCAGCGGCTCGAACCCCTCCGGCAGGCGCAGGAGCTCCGTGCGGTCATACTCGGGATACATGCGCATGGCCTCCAGCGAGCCCCACATGAACACGCTGCCGAGGCCGAGCTCCGTCGCCTCCAGATGCATGGCCATCGCCACGGACATGACGTTCGCGTATTCGATCCCCGGCTGCAGCGTCTGGCGCCTGTGGGAGACGAAGATCACGGCCGGGGCGCCGTAGAACGGGTCAAAGATCCCGGGCGCGGCATTCTGATCGGGGATCTTCTCCGTGATGCGCCGCAGATCCTCCCGGTCCTGCCTGCGCCTGTTCATGGCGCCGGCGAGCCCGTCCAGCACGGAGCGGTCCTTCACCACGGTGAGGCAGATATCCTCCGTGCGGTTGCTGCCCACGGGGGCCGCGTTGCCGGCCAGAAGGAGCTTCCTCAGCAGCTCCTCCTCCAGAGGCTCATCCGTAAACCGGCGGCAGGACCGCCTGGCGGCCAGCAGCTCGAGAAAGCCGCTCATGCTCACATCTTCTCCGGCTCGGGATACTCCGTGCCGAAGGTCTCCACCGTGACCTTCTTCATCTTCTGCTCCGCGACGGGGCGGTCGTTGTAGTCGGTGCGGGTGGAAGCGATCTGATCCAGCACGTCAAAGCCCTCGATGAGCTTGCCGAAGGCGGCGTAATCCCCGTCCAGATACGGGGCGGCGGCGTGCATGATGAAGAACTGGCTGCCGGCGGAGTGGGGCATGGCGGAGCGGGCCATGGAGAGCACGCCGCGTTCATGCTTCAGGTTGTTGGCAAAGCCGCCCTTTTTGAACTCGCCCCGGATCTTGTAGCCGGGACCGCCGGTGCCCTGCCCCAGCGGGCAGCCGCCCTGGATCATGAAGCCGGCGATGACCCGGTGGAAAATGAGCCCGTCGTAAAAGCCCTTGCCGATGAGGGAGATGAAGTTGTTCACCGTGTTGGGCGCCTTGTCGGGGTAGAGCTCCGCCTTCATGACGCCTCCGTTTTCCATTTCGATGGTGACGATGGGATTCTGTGCCATAGGATTCATGTCCTTTCTTATGTATTGTTTACAGGAATATTGTTCTCTTTCAAATATCTGACCAGCCGGTCCATGTTCTCCATATCCGCCTCCAGCCGGACGATGGCTTTCCCGCCCTCGCCGGTCAGGATCAGATAGCGCAGGAGGGAAAAGCCGCTGAAACGCGCCTCCCGGATCTCGAGGAGCCGGAACTCCTTCTCCTTTTGGGTCAAGAGGTTTTTATGCAGGAGCCGGTCGCCGGTCACCTGGAGAGTCTGGTTCGGGCGGAAGACCAGTGTCCAGCCCGTCAGCACGGGCCACAGCAGAATCAGTGCGAGTATAGCGGGGTAGGGAAGGCTGTTCTGCAGTAATCCCGCAAGGACGACGCCCGGAATAACGCACAGCATGGCACGGTAAACCTTGGTGTGTTCGTTTTTCAGAACAAAAAAGCTCGCGTCCTGCATGTCGTGTCACCTCTCCTTCAGGGCCCTGTCGATGGTGCGGTCGGCGTCGCGCTTTGCCTCGCTGTCCCGCTTGTCGTGGAGCTTTTTGCCCTTGCACAGGCCCAGCTCCACCTTGACCCTTGAATCCTTGAAATACAGCGACAGGGGGATAAGGGTCAGCCCCTCCTGCTTCGTGCGGCCGTAGAGCCGGTTGATCTCCCGCTTGTGCATCAGGAGCCGCTTGAGCCGCATGGGGTCCCGGTTGAAGATGTTCCCCTTTTCATAGGGGCTGATGTGCATCCCCCGGACGAAGAGCTCCCCGTTCTTGATGACGCAGAAGCTGTCCTTCAGGTTCACGCCGCCCATGCGCACGGATTTGACCTCCGTGCCGAAGAGCTCGATCCCGGCCTCGTACTTCTCCAGGATGAAGTAGTCGTGATATGCTTTTTTGTTCTGCGCGATCTGCTTGATCCCCAGCTGCTTGGGCACGGTATCACCCTATTCCACAAATGTGATGGAGGCGTTTTTCGGCAGCGCCAGGCGGCACTCCGCCTCCGCCGCCTTGACGGCGCCCGCGATCACGGGGCAGGCCCCGTGGGCGATCATGTTCTCCGCCGCGTACTCGTACAGGGGCCCGGTGCCCGGCTTCGTGAGGCACAGCTCATAGGGGTCGAACTCGCTGCCCACCGCGTCGAACATCTTCCGGACGGCGGGGCAGTCGGTCTCCGCCGTCAGGGTCACGTCCATGCCGTCCTCGCTGACGGCGGTGACCTCCGTCACATGGCCGCAGATCCCGGCCTCGATGCGTACCTTTGTCATGGCGACCTCCGCTTCATTGTTTTATAAAGATATGATACCACAATCGCGCGCGGGAATAAAGAAGTTTTTGTAAATTCGTGTCCGTATCCGGCTTTTGCCCCGCCCGGCGCAGGAGGGCCCGCTGCCGGGGCGTCTCCTCTCCGAAAACCGCTTGAAAGCCAAAAGCCGTTGCGGTATAATATAGTTTTAGAGAGCCTTTCCGGGCGTGCCGCCGGCCGAAGCGGAGCGGGCGGCAGGCCGGTCATGATAAAGAAGCGGACGGAAGTGGATGGACTTATGACGTTGCGCGAGCTGAATATCGGGGAGTCCGCCGCCGTGACCGCCGTGGGCGGGAGCGGGGCGCTGCGGCAGCACTTTCTGGATATGGGCGTTATCCCCGGCGCCCTGGTCACAGTGGTGAAATACGCCCCCATGGGCGACCCCATGGAGCTGATGATCCACGGCTACAAGCTGACCCTGCGCCTGGCGGATGCGGAGAAGATCACGGTGGAGCCGGGCGGGACCGGCGGCCGCACCGAGTACGATTCCCGGCCCGCCTCGCAGGAGCATCCCGGCCTGGGCGAGGGCGGCCGTTTCCACCCCAAGGGCAGCGGCGAGCCCCTGCCCGACGGGACGGAGCTCACCTTCGCCCTGGTGGGCAATCAGAACTGCGGCAAGACCACGCTCTTCAACCAGCTCACCGGCGCCAACCAGCATGTGGGCAATTTCCCCGGCGTCACCGTGGACAGGAAGGACGGCCGCATCCGCGGCAGGCCGGATACCCTGGTCACCGACCTGCCGGGCATCTACTCCATGTCGCCCTACTCCAGCGAGGAGATCGTCTCCCGCAGCTTCGTGCTGGAGGAGAAGCCCCGGGCCATCATCAACATCGTGGACGCCACGAATATCGAGCGGAACCTGTACCTGACCATGCAGCTTTTGGAGATGAACGTGCCCATGGTGGTGGCCCTCAACATGATGGACGAGGTCACCGCCAACGGCGGCAGCATCGACATCAACGCCATGGAAGCGGAGCTGGGCGTGCCCGTGGTGGCCATCTCCGCCTCCCGCAACCAGGGCGTGGACGAGCTGGCGGACCATGCGGTGCACATCGCGAAATACCAGGAAAAGCCCCTGCGGCAGGACTTCTGCGACGAGAGCCGGGGCGGCGGCGCGGTGCACCGGTGCATCCACGGCGTCTGCCACCTGATCGAGGACCACGCCGCGGCGGCGGGGCTGCCCCTGCGCTTCGCCGCGGGCAAGCTCATCGAGGGCGACCCCCTGGTAACGGAGCAGCTCCGGCTGGACAAAAACGAGGCGGAGGCGGTGGAGCATATCATCCTCCAGATGGAGAAAGAGCGGGGCCTGGACCGGGCCGCCGCCATGGCGGACATGCGCTTCCACTTCATCGGCCGGGTCTGCGCCATGACGGTGCGGAAGCCCCGGGAGAGCAGGGAGCGGCTCCGCAGCGAGCGCCTCGACCGGATCCTCACCGGGAAATACACCGCCATCCCCGCGTTCATCCTCATCATGGGGCTGGTGTTCTACCTGACCTTCAACGTGATCGGCACCTTCCTCCAGGGGCTGCTGGAGTCCGGGATCGGCGCGTTGTCCGACGCGGCTGCGTCCGCCCTGGCCACGGTGGGCGTGAACCAGGCGCTGCGGAGCCTTATCATTGACGGCATTTTCACCGGCGTGGGCGGCGTGCTGAGCTTTCTCCCCATCATCGTGACGCTGTTCTTCTTCCTCTCCCTGCTGGAGGACAGCGGCTATATCGCCCGGGTGGCCTTCGTCATGGACAAGCTCCTGCGGAAGCTGGGCCTCTCGGGACGCAGCATCGTGCCCATGCTCATCGGCTTCGGCTGCACGGTGCCCGCCGTTATGGCCACCCGCACCCTCCCCAGCGAGCGGGACCGGAAAATGACCATCCTGCTGACCCCGTTCATGAGCTGCTCCGCCAAGGTGCCCATCTACGCCTTCTTCACCGCGGCCTTCTTCCCCAGGCGGGGCGGGCTCATCATGATCGGGCTGTATGTGCTGGGCATCCTGCTGGGTGTGCTGGCCGCCCTGCTGTACAAGGACACGTTGTTCAAGGGCGAGGCGGTGCCCTTCGTCATGGAGCTGCCGGATTACCGGCTCCCCGGGCTGAAAAACGTGGTCCGGCTCCTGTGGGAAAAGGCCAAGGACTTCCTGCACCGGGCCTTCTCCGTGATCCTCATCGCCACCATCGTCATCTGGTTCCTCCAGAGCTTTGACCTCCGCTTCAACCTGGTCGCCGACTCCCGGGACAGCATCCTGGCCCTGGTGGGCGGGTGGATCGCCCCGGTGATGGCGCCCCTGGGACTGGGGGACTGGCGCATCTGCACCTCCCTCATCAGCGGCTTCATCGCCAAGGAGAGCGTGGTGGCCACCATGGAGATCCTGTTTGCCGGCGGCGTTCAGTCGGCCCTGACCACCCTGGCGGCGGCCTGCCTGCTGGTGTTCTCCCTGCTCTATACGCCCTGCGTGGCGGCCATCGCCTCCATCCGGCGGGAGATGGGCCGCTGGTGGGCCATTGGCGTGGTGGTGTGGCAGTGCGCCGTGGCCTGGATCGTCACCTGCATCGTGCATCTCATCGGGATGCTGCTGTGAGGTGCGGACATGAGTGCAGCGGATATCATCGTCATCGCCGTCCTCGCCGCGCTGGTCGTCCTCATCGCCGCCGGGCTCATCCGGCGCAGAAAAAAGGGCGGCTCCTGTTCCTGCGGCTGCGATGGCTGCTCCCGCTCCTGCGGGAAGCGGGACGCCGGGACCCGGTAAATGCGCGGGCAGGGGAGCGGCGGAAAAACCGATATACAAAAATCAGGCGGAAGACGTACTCTTCCGCCTGTTTTCCTTTATTCGCCTGTCCTGGGCGCCTCGCCGCCGCCGCCGGACTTTCTGCCGTGTCCGCGGCTGCCGCGGTGCCTGCGCCGCCCGCCGGACTTCTGGCCTCCGCTTTTCGCGGCCTCCCGCGCCGCCTCGGCCGCGATGGCCCGGATGTCGGGGTCCGCGTCCCGCCGGTGGCCCTGGCCGCCCTGATTCTGGGGCTTTATGATCTGGTTCTGCGGCTTGCCGCCCTGATTCTGCTGGGACCTGCCCTGGGCCTGCTGCCCCTTGTTCTGGGGCTTCGGCGGCTTCTGGGGCTTGTTGCGGCGGCGGTTCTCCTGCTTCTTCCCGTCGGCGGAGCGGCCCTGCTGCTCCTGCTGCTTCTTGTGCTCGGCCCGGCGCTCGGACCGGTTCTTCTGGGACTTCTGCTCCTTTTCCGGGGCCGGGGCCGCGGCCGGCGCGGGGGTGGGCAGGGCTGCCTTCAGCTCCCGCCGGTACTCCTTGAAACCCATCTCCTCCAGGTTGCCGGCCTCCTTCGCGGCCAGATACTCCGCGCGCTTGGCCTTGCCGCCCAATACGGTCAGCTCGTCGAAGGGGACGGTTTTCAGGGAGGTATCCGTGGAATCCTCCATGCGGACCTTGGCGTAGCCCCGCAGCAGGTTCACGCCGGTGACGGAGCCGAAGCCCGACGGCGTCTCAACAAAAGCGTCCTGCTTGGGCGCCTTCTTCACCAGATCCTCGTAGGCCGCCTGCTCATACTTGAGGCAGCACATGAGCCGCCCGCAGGTGCCGGAGATCTTGGTGGGCTTCAGGGACAGCGCCTGGGTCTTGGCCATTTTGATGGAAACGGGGTGGAAATCGTCCAGGAACTGGGTGCAGCAGAAGGGCCGCCCGCAGATGCCCAGGCCGCCCAGCATCCGCGCCTCGTCCCGGACGCCGATCTGCCGCAGCTCCACCCGCGTTTTGAACATGCCCGCCAGGTCCTTCACCAGGTCGCGGAAGTCCACGCGCCCCTCGGAGGTGAAGAAGAACAGGATCTTCCCCCCGTCGAAGCTGTACTCCACGTCCACCAGCTTCATGTCCAGCTTGTGGTCGGCGATGCGCTTCTGGCAGTAGTCGAACGCCTCCTTTTCCCGGCGGCGGTTGTCGCGGGCGCGGCGGTCGTCGGCCTCGGTGGCCACCCGGATCACCGGCCGCAGGGGCGGGACGACGGTGCTGTCCTCCACAAAGTGGTTGCCCCGGGTGCACTCGGCGTACTCCAGGCCCTTGCTGGTCTGCACCACCACGTGGTCGCCGGTCTTCGCCTGCACCCCATTGGCGGCAAAGAAGTACACCTTTCCCTTGTCTTTGAATTTTACACTGATGACTTCGTACAAATCTTCTTCCTCATTTCTCTATACACGTCTGTTCAGCTCGGCGCACAGGTAGCCCGCCACGTGGCCCGTGCCCACGTTCCGGTCCAGAAACTCCCTGGCCCGGGAGAAAACGGCGGCATACCGCTCCGGCAGGGGGGAGGGGAGAACTGTCCCCGCGCCCTTCGCGTCCGCCCGGAGCATCCGCGCGCACATCGTCTCCGCCGCCTCCAGCATTTCGGTAAACTCCTGCCGGCTCAGTTTGTCCAGCGTAAAGGTGAAGCGGGCGGTCTCCAGCTCGTCGCCGGCCGCCTCCAGCAGCCCGGCCGCCAGCTTTTCCGCCTTTTCCGGCAGCGCCTCCTCCGCGGGGGACAGGATCAGCTCCACACACCGGGACCGCACTGTGGGCAGCAGCTCCGACGGGTTCTCCGCCGTCAGGATGAGCACCGCGTGGCGCGGCGGCTCCTCCAGCAGCTTGAGGATGGCGTTCTGGGCGCTGGGGTTCATCTTCCCCGCGTCCCGGATGATATACGCCTTCCGCTCCGCCTCGTTGGGCAGAACGGCGGCGTCGGCCCGGACGGCGCGCACCTGATCCACCTGGATCTCCCGCCGGTCCGCCGGCTTTTCCACCGCGGCGATGTCCGGGTGGACGCCCCGCAGCGCCTTTTCGCAGTCCCGGCATTTTCCGCAGGGCCGCTTCCCGGCGCCGGAGCAGACGGCGGCGGCGGCCAGGGTGTCCGCAAGGGCGGCCTTGCCGGAGCCGGCCGGTCCGCTGATGAGGTAGGCGTGGCTCAGCCGGTCCCCGTCGAACAGGGGGGCAAACCGCTGTTTCTCTGAAAAATTGGTTATATCCATGGTTCCACCGACGATCGTTCCGCCGCGTTCCGGCAGCTCTGTCCGCCTCGCGGGAGCCCGCCGCATCGGCGGCGAACAGATCGGATCCGTTTCTGCCGCGGCAAAAACAATGTTTTACTTGTGATACAGCTTCTTCGTCTGGTACATGGGCTCGCAGGTGAGGTTGACGCCCAGCTTCTTCATCACATTCACGTCCACCTGGGAGAGGATGACCGTGGAGTGGGCCTCGCATCCCCTGAGCTTTTCAAGCTGCTGCATGGCCGTCTCCGCTTTGGGGTCGGTGGCGGCGCAGATGGACAGCGCCAGCAGCACCTCGTCCGTGTGGAGCCGGGGGTTGTTGTTGCCCAGGTGGTTCACCTTCAGGTCCTGCACCGGCTCGATGATCAGCGGGGAGATGAGCTGGATCTCATCGTCGATGTTCCCCAGCTCCTTCAGGGCGTTGAGGAGCATGGCCGAGGTGGCGCCCAGGAGCTTCGACGTCTTGCCCGTGACGATCCGCCCGTCCGGCAGCTCCAGCGCTGTCGCCGGATTCTTCGTGTTTTCCGCCACTTGCTTGGCGGCGGCGACCACCGCCCGTTCGCCCACGGTGATCCCGGAGGTGCGCATCAGGATCTCGATCTTCTGCGCCTCCTCCCCGTCGGAGAGGCCCTGCCGCTTTTTGCACATGGCGTCGAAGTAGCGCCGGATGACCTCCGCCCGGGAGGCGCGGCGGCAGACCTCGTCGTCCACGATGCAGTACCCCGCCATGTTCACGCCCATGTCCGTGGGGGATTTGTAGGGGCATGCGCCGGAGATCCGCTCAAAGATGGCGGCCAGCACAGGGAAGATCTCCACGTCCCGGTTGTAGTTCACCGCGGGCACGCCGTAGGCGTCCAGATGGAAGGGGTCGATCATGTTGATGTCGTTCAGGTCGGCGGTGGCGGCCTCATAGGCCACGTTCACCGGGTGCTTCAGGGGCAGGTTCCAGATGGGGAACGTCTCAAACTTGGCGTAGCCGGCGCTGACGCCCCGCTTGTGCTCGTGGTAGAGCTGGGAGAGGCAGGTGGCCATCTTGCCGCTGCCGGGACCCGGCGCGGTGACGATCACCAGCTCCCGGCTGGTTTTGATGTAGTCGTTGCGGCCGTAGCCCTCGTCGCTGACGATCAGGGACACGTCCGCCGGGTAGCCGGGGATAGGGTAGTGCATGTATACGGTGACGCCCAGCGCTTCCAGCCTCTGGCGGAAGGCGTAGGCCGCGGCCTGCCCGGCGAAGCGGGTCATGACCACGCTGCCCACGTACAGGTCCAGGCTGCGGAAGGCGTCGATCAGGCGCAGCACGTCCAGGTCGTAGGTGATGCCCAGGTCGCCCCGGACCTTGTTCTTCTCGATATCGTCGCAGTTGAGGACGATGACGATCTCCGCCTGGTCCCGGAGCTGGAGGAGCATGTTGATCTTGCTGTCCGGCTGGAAGCCGGGCAGCACCCGGGCGGCGTGGTAATCGTCAAAGAGCTTGCCGCCGAACTCCAGATAGAGCTTGCCGCCGAACTGGGCGATGCGCTGCCGGATATGCTCCGACTGGGTGCTCAGGTATTTGTCGTTGTCGAATCCGATCTCCGTCATGGGACGCGTACCTCCTGCACGTGATGATGCTCACTAACCAATCTATTTTACAATTTAACGAGGCAGAAAGTCAATACATAATCACGGCATTGGCAAAATATCGCAGCTCCGGAAAATATCCTCCCGGGAGGGGGTGAGTATGGTTTCCCTTTTTGCCAGCCCCCGGCGCAGGCCGGGAGGCTGTAATGCCTCCGGCGGCCCCCTTTCCCCACGCCGGGGAAGTGGGCAAAGGGGCGCTTAAGAGAAAACCGTTCCGCAGCGGTTTTCCCTTAAGAATTCCTTTCGCGCGGCCAAGAGGCCCTGCGGGGCCCCTTGGATCCCCGGGGCAGGACGGGAGAACGGGGGAACGAAAGACGAAGGACGGGGTTGGGGAAACGGAGCTTCCCAGAACGACCCACTCTCCGTCTCCCGTTTCTCGATCACGAGCCCAGCGAAGCGGGTCGGGATCGAAGAGGACGAGCAGCGGAGTGAGTGAGCTTTCGCCGCCCCGGCGGAAGTGAAGGATACGGAGCTTGCGAGGACGAGCACTGCGGCAGCAAAATGACAGCAGAGAGCATAAATCAAGGACATCGTCCCGAAGCTGTGCAGCCGCCTCCTAGGAGGGGGTTTTTCAAGGGGGACGGCTTCTAAAAAGTCCCCCTTGAACGGCACTTCTCTTTGCAACCTTTCTCTTCTGCTGCAGGAAGAGAAAGGTTGAGAAAAAGGGACCAGCCCCCGGCCTGCGCCGGGGAAAAATAGAGAGCGACACCCACGCAGAGAATTATGGCATGCCCCCGGCAGGGAAAAACACACCCGCCGCGCCCCGATGCGCGGACGCCCCGCATCCGTCTGGATGCGGGGCGCTTCTGTGATCCGGGCCGCGCGCAGGGCCGGAAGCCCGCGCGCGTCACTTCAAAAAGCCGGCGACGATCTGCTCCTCCGCCTCGGCCTCGGTGAGCCCCAGGGTACGGAGCTTGATGATCTGCTCCCCGGCGATCTTGCCGATGGCCGCCTCGTGGATCAGGCTGGCGTCCACGGAGTTGGCGGTGATCTCGGGCACGGCGCTGACGCAGGCGTCGTCCATGATGATGGCGTCGCACTCCGAGTGGCCGCTGCACCGGCAGTTGCCGTTGATGACGGATTTGAAGAGCTGGAAGGACTTGTCCCGCGCCACGCTGCGGGAGACCACGTTGGCGCTACAGCCGTCCCCGTTCATGTCCACGGTGAAGGATGTCTCCGCCCGCTGGGCGCCGTGGGTCATGAGCTTCTCCGTGATGACGAGGGAGGAGCCCGCCGCCTGGGTGGCGGTGGTCTTCCGCACCGTGTCGTCGATGCCGCGGATCTGGGTGGTCTCCAGCTCCATGTGGCTGCCCTCGTCCAGATAGACCACCGTCTCCGGGTTCATGACCCTGCTTCCGGTGCCGGTGCCCTCCCCGTAGTGGCGCTCCACGTATTTGACCCTGGCGTTTTTCCCCACGTGGAAGGTGTGGACGCCGTCGTGCCGGGAGTCCTGGCTGCCGCAGTTGGAGATGCCGCAGCCCGCGATGATGGTCACATCGCAGTCATCCCCGATGAAAAAGTCGTTGTACACCAGCTCCTGGTGGCCGGTCTTTTCGATGATCACGGGGATGTGGACGCTCTCGTTCTTCGTGCCGGGCTTGATGATGATGTCGATGCCGGACTTGTCCGTCTTCGATACGATGTCGATATTGGCCGTGGTGGCGCGGCCGTAGGTCTCGCCGTCGGCCCGAATGTTGTAGGCCCCCTCCGGGGTGCCGTGCAGGTCCGCGATCTCGCGGAGCAGGTTCAGCTTGATCTGATCCAATGCCATCTTCCGTCCTCCTTACACCACGTCGATCCGTTCGCAGGCGGTCATATCGTCCGCCACGCTGTCCAGCAGGCCCGGGAGCATGTCGCTCCCGCTGCCCTCCCTGGTGATGCGGCCGTCGCTGATGACGATGATCCGGTCCGCGATCTTCAGGATCCGCTCCTGATGGGAGATGATGAGGATGGTCCCGCCCATCTGATCGTACATCCGCTCGAACACCGCGATCAGGTTGGAAAAGCTCCACAGGTCGATGCCCGCCTCCGGCTCGTCGAAGATGGAGAGCTTGGTGGAGCGGGCCAGCAGGGTGGCGATCTCGATGCGCTTCAGCTCGCCGCCGGACATGCTGGCGTTGACCTCCCGGTCCACGTAGTCCCTGGCGCACATGCCCACCCGGCTCAGGTACTCGCAGGCCTCGTTCACGGACAGGTTCCTGCCGCTGGCCAGCTTCAGCAGGTCGTATACGGTGATGCCCTTGAATTTCACGGGCTGCTGGAAGGCAAAGCTGATGCCCCGGCGGGCCCGCTCGGTGATGTCCAGGTCCGTGATGTCCTCCCCGTCCAGGAGGATCTGCCCTTCCGTGGGCTTCAGGATCCCGGCGATGATCTTCGCCAGGGTGGACTTGCCGCTGCCGTTGGGCCCGGTGATCGCCACGAAGCGCTCCGACACCGTCAGGTCGATGTTTCTCAGGATCTCCTTGGAGGAGTCGTCGTTCTCCGCCATGTAGGAGATGTTTTTCAGCTCAAGCATAGTGTTCTCCTTCTGTATCCAAAGCGTTGCCGTATGGTCATACGGCCTTATTATAGCCGACCCGAAGCGGTTTTTCAACTTTAATAAAGATTTTGTGAAAAAGAGGGAACTTTTTCATAAAAGGGCCGTCTGTAAGGGTGTATGGCGGAGGCCATGCGTATCATGACGATCAAGAGGTGGATAAAATGAAAAGGATCCTCATCTTTATTCTCTGCGCCGTGCTGCTGGCGGGGATGCTCGCCGCCTGCCAGAAGGCTCCGGCGCCCGCGGCGAGTCCGGCCGCGGAGCCCGCGGGAAGCCCGACGCAGCAGGGGAGCGCGGCGTCCCCCGACGCATCCGCGTCTCCCGACGCGTCCGCGGAGCCGTCGCCCACGGAGCAGGAGCCTGCGGGTCAGCCCGCCGGCCAGGGCCAGACCGGCCCTGAGAAGCTGTACGCCGCCCAGAGCTATGACGACGTGCTGGAGGTGCTGAAGCGCGCCGGATTCCGGTACGAGATGGGCGTTGACGAGGCCGCCGTCAGCTCCGGCACCGCCATGGCGGAGGATGAGCCCATGGAGGCCCCCGCCCCCGCTCCGTCCGCCGCGCCCGCGGCCGCGAATACCGATTCCGCAGGCGGCAAGGGCGCCGACTACTCCGACGTGAACGTGCAGGTGGAGGGCGTCGACGAGGGCGACATCATCCGCACCGACGGCACATACATCTACGTGCTGCGGGAGCAGGAGCTGCTGATCTTCGAGGCCGCGGGGGCCGACACCCGGCAGGTGGGCTCCCTGGTCTTCGCCTCCGGGTTCACCGACAAGGAGGACGGCTACCGCTACGAATACGCCAGCGAGATGTACGTCTCCGGCGGCAGGGCGGTCATCCTGACGAATTTCGAGGAGAGCATGCCCGTGGAGGGCGACTCCTACCGCTGGGACTACAACCAGCGCACCAACATCTACATCGTGGACGTGAGCGATCCCGCCGCGCCGTACGTGGCGGACACCTTTGCCCAGGACGGCTACCTGAACACCTCCCGGCGCATCGGGGACCGGCTCTACACCGTGTCCGGCTACTACGTTTACGACTATTCCGAGGACGATCCCATTACCTACGTGCCCGCACTCTATGAAAACGGCGAGGGCGCGGCCATCGACGCCTCCTGCATCTACATCATGCCCACTCCCAGCTCCAGCTCCTACGTGGTGGCCGGGGTGTACGACGTGGCCTCCGGCGAGCGCATCGACGAGGAGAGCGTGCTGGGCTGCGGCGGGAACGTGTACATGAACGGGGAGGCTCTGGTGCTGGCAAACTCGGCCAGCGAGGAGACGGTCAGCGACCCCTATACCGAGAGCATCTACACGGTGACGGACCACAGCTACCGCAGCACCACCGACCTGGTGCGCTTCGACGTGACGGACTCCGGCCTGGAGCTTGCCGGCTCCGCCACGGTGGACGGCTCCACCCTCAACCAGTTCTCCCTGGACGTGTACGGCGGGTACCTCCGGGTGGTGACCACCACCTGGAAAA
Organism: Oscillospiraceae bacterium; assembly: GCA_017515345.1. Lineage (GTDB taxonomy): Bacteria > Bacillota > Clostridia > Oscillospirales > Oscillospiraceae > RGIG5705. The sequence goes on from JAFWFZ010000035.1 coordinate 13,825, forward strand.
ACGCCTGGAAGGAATACAGGGACGAGGAGCACGGCTGGGTGAACTACGAGTATGACGACGGTGCGGACTACGGCGCCAACGCCCTGTATATCCTGGACGGCGATATGAACGTGGCGGGCAGCATCACGGACGTGGCCCCGGACGAGCGGGTCTACTCCGTCCGGTTCGACGGGGACGTGGGCTACTTCGTCACCTTCCGCCAGGTGGATCCCCTGTTCGCGGTGGACCTGAGCGATCCCTCGTCTCCGCAGATCCTCAGCGCCCTGAAGATCCCCGGCTTCTCCGAGTACATGCACGTGTGGAGCGGGACGGAGCTCTTCGGCCTGGGCATGTACGCCGATCCGGAGACCGGCGGCACCGAGGGCATGAAGCTGAGCATGTTCGATATCACAGACAAGACGGACATCACAGAAAAGACATCCCTCCGGCTGGAGGACGTCTGGTACAGCGAGGCGCTGTACAACCACAAGGCGCTGTTCATCGTGCCGGAGAAGGGGCTCATCGGCTTCTCCACCGATGACAGCTACCGCTTCTACTCCTACACGGAGGAGGAGGGCTTCCGCCTGCTGGATACCGTTTCCTTCGGGGATAACTGGTACTACAACGCCCGGGGCTTCTATATCGGCGACTATATCTACGTGGCCACCACCGAGAACATGATGGTCCTCACCCTGGACGGCTTTACGCCCGTCGCCTCCCTGGAATACGCCGCCAGAGGCTGATTATCCCATAGAATGCATCATCCCCGACCTGATGGTCGGGGATGCTTTTTTCTGTCTGTTACAGGATATCCAGTACCTCCGCGATGTACATCCGGTGGGGCGGCTCGTTTTTGTAGAAAACGCGCATGGCCTCCTCCGGGATCCGCGCCGGGTCCAGATCCTGGCTGTAGAGCTTCCGGCAGAGGAGGGTGGTGTGCGCCTCCCTGAACGTGACGGCGCCGCCGCAGGGGATCGGCGTCAGGGCGGTCTTCGCCACCTTGTCCCCGTCCCGGCCGGAGAGGGTGCCCAGCACATCCAGGTCCTTCCGGTATTCCGGCGGATAGAAGCTCACGGTGAAGAGCTCGCCCGCCTCCATGAACTCATAGGTGTAGCGGATGGGCTTGATGTAAACCGTCACAACGCTCTTGCCCCAGAGGGTGCCCATGCCGCCCCAGCTTATGGTCATGGTATTGAAGCGGTCCATATCCCCGGCGGTGACCAGGGCCCAGTCCCTGCCGTAGACGGCGAAGGGATCCACATTCAGCTTTTTCACAGCGTTACCTCTTTTCCGCTTTTTCCTGCGCCAGGGACATGAGCACGTCGTAGAGCCGGGGGCAGTCCCGCTTCAGGCGCATGACACGTCCCTGGGGATTCATGAAGCAGTGCTCCGACACCGCGGTGAACACGGTCTGTCCGGCGCTGTTTTTCATATCGTAGCCGAAGCGGAGCCGCGCGCCGGTAAAGCTCTCCACCCACACGTCGATGTCCACCGTGTCGGAGAACCGGGTGAAGCTCCGGTACCTGCATTCGATGCCCAGGACGGGGGAGACGATGCCCTCCTCCTCCACCCGGGCGTAGTCCCATCCGATGCTGTCAAGGAACGCCACCCGGGCCTCCTCCATCCAGCGGATGTAGTTGGAGTGGTGGGCGACGCCCATCTTGTCCGTCTCGTAATAGTGTACGGTGTGCCGATACATGTTATTCCTCCGCTTTCGGCTTCAGGTGGTCGAAGCCGCCGAAGACGGGGACCCCGTCGTAGACCTGCACCTTCTCCTCGCCCCGCAGGGCCCGGAGGGCGCCGGAGGCCAGCGCCTCCATCTCGAACTCGCCGGGGTAGGCGCGGATGGGGGCGATCCTGCCGCACATCTCCGTGATCCCGTCCACCACCCGCCTGTCGTGGACGATGCCGCCGCCCAGGAGGATGGCGTCCACGTCAAAGTGGAGCACCGCCGCCATGGCGCCGATCTCCTTGCCGATCTGGTAGATGAAGGCGTCGTAGACCAGCTTCGCGTACTCGTTGCCCGCTTCGATCATGGCCCTGACCTCGGTGGCCTCGGAGGTGCCCAGGAGATCCACGAAGCCGCCCCGGTGATTGAGCCGGGCGTACATCTCGTCCCGGGTCCACTTGCCGGAGTAGCACAGGTCCATGAACGGCACCGCCGGCAGCGCGCCGGCCCGGGTCGGGGTCATGGGACCCTCACCCATGATGATGGAGTTGGAGTCCACGGCACGGCCCTTCCGGTGGGCGGTGACGGAGACGCCGCCGCCGATGTGGCAGACGATGAAATTGCAGTCCTCATACTTCCGGCCCAGCTCCGCCGCGGCGCGGATGGCCGTCTCCTTCTGGTTGAGCATGTGCACGTTGCTGGTGCGGTACACGTCGTGGAGGCCGGTGACCCGGGCCACGTCCTGGAACTCGTCGGTGTCCGGCGGATTCAGGATCAGCGCCTCCCCGCCGAACTCGTCGGCGAAGGAGCGGGCCAGCTTGCCGCCCAGGATGGCCGGGTGGACGGTATACCCGGAGAAGCAGATCTCGATGAGCTTGTCCGTCACCGTGTAGATGCCGCCGTTGCAGGGGTAGAGCCCGCTGCAGCGGGCCACGAAGCAGTCCACCCCCTCCAGGGTGTAGCCCTCCCGCTCCACGGCCTCCAGGATCACACGCCGCCGGTAGGGGAACTGGTCGGCCACGGTGGGGTACTGTTTCAGGTCGTCCGCCCCGTGGACGGCCTTGGCGGAGAAAATGAGCCGGTCGTCCTCGAACATGGCGAGCTTGGTGGAGGTGGAGCCGGGGTTCAGCGCGAATATTTTATAGGACATCAGGATCCCTCCCATGCCGCTGGCGCGGCGTTTTATTTCAGATGGAGTACTTCTCCGTGTATTCCCTGAGCAGCCGCTCGTACTCCGCGTTCCGGGCCGCCTCCATCTCCAGCACGTAGTCGTGGGCGCCCTCGGTGTCGGAGCGGAGCTCCAGCATGATGACCGCCAGGTTGGAGCAGTGGTCGGCCACGCGCTCGTAATTCGTGATCAGGTCGTTGAACACAAAGCCCTGGTCCAGGGTGCAGATCTTTTTCTGCAGCCTGTCCACATGGCGGAGCTTCATCTCGTCGCTCAGGCTGTCGATCAGCTCCTCCAGCGGCTCCACCCGCGCGGCCTTCTCCACATCGTCCTCCTTGAAGGCGGAGACGGACAGCTCCAGGATCTCCGTCACCGCGGAGAGCATCACGGAGAGCTCCCGGTCCGCGCCGGGGGAGAACTGCACGTGCTTCTCGCTGATCTCCTGGGCGGCCTCCGCGATGTTCTGGGCGTGGTCGGAGATGCGCTCCAGATCGGAGATGCCGTGGAGGAACTTGCTGACCTCCGCCGTCTGGCTGTCGGTAAGCTCGGGGCCGGTGATCTGCATCAGGTAGCTGCCGAGCCGATCCTCGAACCGGTCCACCAGCGACTCCAGGTCAGCGACCTGCCGGAAGCCCGCTTCGCTGTAATCGGTGAGCAGGGCGGCGGCTTCCAGCAGGTTGCGCCTCGCCAGCTCCGCCATGGTGACGACCACCTTGCGGGAGGTGTCCAGGGCGATGCCGGGGTGCTGCAGGAAGCGCTCCTCCAGCAGGCGGAGCTCCGGCGCGTCGGTCACGTCGTCCGGCCTGCCGCGGACGATGGAGCACACGGCCTTCTCGATGAGACCGGTAAAGGGCGCCAGCACGATAACGGTGAGGAAGCGGAACACAGTGTTCAGCAGCGCCACGCCGAAGGTGTTCAGGGGCATGTTCATGATGGAAAGCGGATGGACGGCGTTCACCGTGTAGAAGACGATCGACCAGATCAGCGCGCCCAGCACGTCGATGAACAGGTAGACGAAGGCGGTGCGCCGCCCCTCGTTCCCCGCGCCCAGCGCGGAGATGAGCACCGGCATGGCGGCGCCCACGGCGATACCCATGATCAGGGGCAGCGCCACGGCAAAGCTCACGGCGCCGGTCATGCTCAGCGCCTGGAGGATACCGACGGAGGCGGAGGCGCTCTGCAGAATGCAGGTCAGCGCGATCCCCGCCAGGATGCCCAGCACCGGGTTGGAGAAGGAGGTCAGCACCCGGATGAAGGCGGCGCTCTCCTTCAGCGGGGCCACGGCGGCGCTCATGGCGCTCATGCCGAACATGAGAACGGCGAAGCCCATGAGGATGTCGCCCACCTGCCGGTGCGATGCTTTTTTTCCGATCATCCGGAGCAGGATGCCGATCACCGCCACGACGCCGGTGATGGTGGCGGTGGAAACAAGGCTCCACAGCCCCTCTCCGTGGACGCTGGAGAGGGAGACGATCCAGCCCGTGATGCTGGTGCCCAGGATGGCGCCCAGGATGATGCCCGTGGCCTGCTTCAGCCGCATCATGCCGGAATTGACGAAGCCCACCGCCATGACCGAGGTGGCGGAGGAGGACTGGATGACGGCCGTGACGCCGGTGCCCAGCAGGACCCCCTTCCACACGCTGCTGGTGAGCTTGTACAGCACCAGCTCCAGCCTTCGCCCGGCCGCGCGCTTCAGCCCGTCGCCCATGAGGCTCATACCGAACAGGAACAGGGCGGCTCCGCCCAGCAGCGAGATGATTCCCGTGATGTCCATGTTTCCCTCCGGATCAAATTGTTGATGGTGAACAATCTCTTCACTGACGACAGTATAGCAGAAAACCTCGCCCATGTGTACAGGAAAATCGTTTTTTTATAAACAGGATGGACGGCGGGGCGGGGAGGCGGCGCCGGGCGCCTGCTCCGTCTGTCCGGCGCGCCGGACCGGAAGAAGCAAGACCCCCGGCGCCGGGCTCGTCCGGCCGCCGGGGGATCAGCATTTTTCGGTGAGGTCGCCTTATTTGTCCTTGATGAGGAACATCCCCGTGTAGGTGATGGTCCCGGGCCCGTAGTAGTACTGGAGGTCGTTGTCGCGGCAGACGTCGCTGACCACGAGGCCGTAGCCCTCCATGCCGGACATACGCTTCTTGGGGAAGCGGCAGGGCGCGTCGGGATAGGTACACTCCTTGCAGATGTCGCAGCCCGCGCCGCCCAGGGCCAGCACGTCGCCGTACTTGTCCACCAGCATCTCATGGAACCGCACGCTCAGGTCCCGGAGGCTCTTCGCCGCCTCGCCCCAGGTCTCGAAGTCCATGTCGTCCTCCAGGTCCATGGTCACCTGCACCAGCACGCCCCAGTCGTAGGACTGCATCTCCGCGTCGCACTCCGGGATGGTGCCGCAGCCGGGCGGGCAGCTCCAGTTCTTGTTGTAGGCGTGGCACTTGTCCACGGCGCACATGTCCCGCACCTCTTCCCGGGGCTTCAGGGTCTTCACATCCACCAGTCCCGCATGGGCGAAGCCCATGTCCAGCGCGTCCTGCACGATCGTCTCTCTTGTCAGCTCTGCCATTGTATGCGCTCCTTTCAGATTATGTGTGATCCGACCCGCATGCCGGGCGGTCAATTCCTTCTTTCACGCCAGCTTCCGGCCCATGAGGGCGCCCATGATGGAGGCCATCATCAGACCGCGGGTCCAGCCGCTGGAGTCGCCCAGGCAGTGGAGGCCGCGGATGTTGGTGGTGAAGTCCTCGTCCATCTTGATCTTGTTGCTGTAGAATTTGAGCTCGGGGGAATAGAGCAGCGTCTCGTAGGACGCCAGCCCCGGCACCACCAGGTCGGCGGCCTGGATGAAGTTGATGATGTTCGTCATGGACCGGTAGGGCAGCGCCGCCGTGATGTCACCGGCCACCGCGTCCGGCAGGGTGGGCCGCACGTTGGATTGGGAGAGCTCCTTTTCCCAGGTGCGCTTGCCGTCCAGTATGTCCCCGAACCGCTGGACAAGGATGCTGCCGTCGGCCAGCATGTTCGTCAACTCGCCCACCTTCTGGGCGTAGGCGATGGGCTGGTTGAAGGGGTAGGTGAAGTTGTGGGAGCAGAGGATGGCAAGGTTGGTGTTCTCGCTCTTCACCTGCTTGTAGGAGTGGCCGTTCACCACGGCCAGGTCGTTGTCATAGTTCTCCTGGCTCACGAAGCCGCCGGGATTCTGGCAGAAGGTGCGCACCTTGTTCTTGAAGGGCCGGGGGTAGCCGATGAGCTTGGATTCATACAGCACCCGGTTCACGAACTCCATGACCTCGTTGCGGACCTCCACCCGAACGCCGATGTCCACGGTGCCGGGCAGGTGTGCGATGCCGTGGGCCTCGCACAGGCTCTCCAGCCAGTCCGCGCCCCTGCGTCCCGTGGCGACCACGGTCTCGTCGGCGTACCACTCGGTGTGGCTCCTGCCGTCGGAGACCGACGCGCCCAGGCACTGCTCCCCGTCGAAAATGAGGTCGGTGCACTCCTCGCCGAACCGGAGCTCCACGCCGCTGTCGGCCAGATACCGTTCGATGGCCAGGTAGATGTCCTGGGCCTTCTCGGTGCCCAGATGCCGGATGGGGCAGTCCACCAGCTTGAGGCCGGCCTGGATGGCGCGCTTGCGGATCTCCTTCACCTCGTCGGGATGGCCCACGCCCTCCACGTTCTTGTCCGCGCCGAACTCAAGATAGATCTTATCCACATATTCGATGGTCTTCTGCGCCTTCTCCGTGCCGATGAGCTCCGGCAGGCTGCCGCCCACCTCGCAGCTCAGGGAGAGCTTCCCGTCGGAAAATGCCCCCGCGCCGGAGAAGCCGGTGGTGATGTGGCAGTAGGGTTTGCAGTTCATGCATTTGCCGGTCGCCGCCTTGGGGCACTTCCTGTGCTCGATGGAGGCGCCCTTTTCGATGATCGTGATCTTCTTCCTGCTGCCGTTTCGTATCATTTCAATGGCGGTGAAGATGCCCGCGGGCCCCGCGCCGATGATGAGAACGTCGGTTTTCATATCCGTTCCTTTCCAGAAAAGCCAAGATCCGGGCGCGGACGATGCTCCGTGCCCAAAACAGCATTATACACCATCCCACGCCCCCGCGTCAATCGATCCGCGATCTGTCGCCTGCCGCGTCCGCCCCGCGCGGCTTTTTTGCCGCGGCCCCGGCGTCGCCGAAGGCTGTTTCCCCCTGCCGGGGCGGGCTTTTTCTTGCTGCTCCTTTTTTCTTTGTCCTCCGGTGCAGACCGGGGGCTGGACTTTTTCTCATACTTTCCCCTTGCCGGGGTGCGGCAACCTCGTTCTTTTCCGGTCCAGACCGGAAGCCGGTTTTTCCCTGCGGGGGGCATACTTTCTCTCCAGCAGCGGAGAGAAAGTATCAAAGAGACGCCGCCAGAGAGGGGCTTTTTACAGAGATGCCCCTCTCTGGACTCTCCCTCCTAAGAGGCAAGTCACAGCTTCGGGACGATGTCCTTAGTCTATACTCTCTGCTGTCATTTTGCTGCCGCAGTGCGGTGGCTGAGGGGACATGTACCCGACTGCGGTGCCTCGCCGACCCGCTTCGCCGGGCTCGTGATCGAGGTACGGGAGACGGAGAGTGGGGCGTCGTTTTGCAAGCTCCGTTCCCCCGTTCTCCCGTCCTGCCCCGGGGATCCAAGGGGCCCCGCAGGGTCCCTTGGCCGCGCGAAAGGAATTCTTAAGGGAAAACCGCTGCGGAACGGTTTTCCCTTAAGCGCCCCTTTGCCTACTTTCCCGGCGAGGGGAAAGTGGGCCGCCGGAGGCATGACCAGCCCCCGGCCTGCGCCGGGGAGAAATAGGAGGCGGCACCCCCCGGCAGGGACAAACAGCCTCCGGTCTGCACCGGGGAGAAATAGGAGGCGGCACTCCCCGGCAGGGAAAAGCTGCCCCCGCCTCGCCCCGCGCAGGGGCAAAAGCGGCAAAACAGGCGTCGTCCGCGCGCAAAAACGGGCTTCCCGTCCGGGAAGCCCGCGTTTTATTTTGCTTTTTTCCTTCTTTGTGAGATCACCTGGAGCAAAACGACGGCGGCCACCACCACGAGCCCCACCGCCACGAGCACATAGGGCAGGGCGCGGCTCGCGGGAGGCTCCGGGTCGGTGATCACGTCGGGTGACGGCGACGGATCGGCGGATGATTTCGGACTTTCGGAGGCCGACGGGTCTGCGGGCGCGTTCACGGACGCGCCGCCCCAGTCGGGGAGTTCCTGCCGCGAAACCGCCGCGATGTCCCCGTTCGCCGGGTCGTCAAGGCAGACCCACCTGCCGCGGATGCCGTAGAAGTAACTCACAAGGCCCCACTCCCGCCCGGCCTCGTCGGTCCAGACGAGGGAAATGGGCAGGGGCTCGCCGGGGTCCGGCCCCTCCCCGGGGCCCCAGGTCACGGCGGCCTCTCCGGATTCGGGGTAGGTCCAGAAAACCGCGCCGGTTTCCCGGATATCCAGACTCCTGTCGCCGCTGTCCCGGATCTGGGAGTCGAATTCCTCCGCAAAGCTCTGACTGTCATATTTGAGCAGCAGGTCGTCAAGCCTGACCCAGCCGCCCTCCCGGGCGTCAAAGATCTCCGCATAGCCCCAGTCAGCGCCGGACTTGTCGGCGTAGGAGGCGGAGACGTAGACCTCCTGCCCGTTTTCAAAGCTGCCGGACGCGCGTCCGCCGGGCTTGACGCAGTATTCCGCCCCGCCGCCGGGCCCGTTGGCGAAGAAGGTGCGGTTCACATGGCCGCATTCCGCCATGTGGCTGAAGTAAAAATCGTCCGACGGCTCGTAGATCACGTCCGCCAGGGCGGTCGCTGTCAGCGACAGGGCCAGAACGGCGCACAGGAGCAGCGTCACGATCCGCCTTTTCATTTCTTTTCCCTCCTTCGGGTTTTCCGCCGCCGGATGACAAGCGCCAGCACGATCACCGCGATCACCGCCGCCGCGGCGGCGATGAGATACGGCGCGGGCCCGGCGCCGGACACGGCCTCCGGGGGCGGCTCGTAGATCTCGTCCGCCAGAGCCGACGGGATCAGCAGGAGCGCCGCCGCCAGAGCCAGTGAGAGCCTGAGCAGCGTTTTTTTCACTTTTCCTCATCCTCCCGTCCGTTTTTCCGGCGCTTCCGCAGGGCGCGGATGACGATCACCGCGGCGACCACAACGACCACCAGCACGATGGCGATCGGCAGCAGGGACGCCGCGTCCCCCGACGGGATGGGCGGCGCGATGGCGTCCGCCAGGGCGGCCGGGGCCAGGGCAAGGAGCGCAAAAAGGGTCAGGGCAAATGAGATCAGCTTCTTTTTCATTTTTTATCGTCCTCCTTTTTTGATGCGCGCCGTCTCACCAGGGCGCGGATGACGACCACCGCGATGATCACGACCGCCAGCACGACGATCACCCAGGTGAGCGGCTACGAGGTCACCTCGGCGACCGGGTCGGCGATGAGGTCGGCCGACGCGGACGCGGTGCAGGCGGAGAGCACCGCCAGCAGGGCAAGCAGTTTGGCAGCGAGTTTTTTCATTTCCATGCGCCTCCTAATTCAAACGGTTGATGACCTCCCCGATCAGGAAGGAGGCCGTATTCAATACCGCGGCGTAGAGCAGCGGCTTTTTCACGGTTTCGGCATACCTTCTGAAAAGAAGCGTTTCCGACAGGAGCACCAGCGCCTCGACGGGCAGCTTGATCGCCCAGGGCCCCAGCCCCGTATAACGCCGCAGGAGCAGGTATGCCAGCACCGCGAGCGGGTTCGTGATCACGTTCACAAGGCAGGTGATCAGCAGATCGAACCGGCTGCGGACGCCGTACACGAGGGCGGCGTCCAGCTCGATGAGGAGCGTGAGCCCCAGGGAGACGGCAAAAGCGGTCAGCATTTTTCCTTCTCCAGTCCGAAGAACATGAGGGGCAGGCTCGCCGCCGCGCACAAAAAGCTCGTCACCTGGGCGCCCAGCCCCGTATCCCAGCCGAAGAACACGGGCAGGAAGCCCAGGAACAGCCCGAAGGTCAGAAGCCCGAAGGCGAAGCCGTCCTCACCGGGGAACAGGTCCGCCACGCCCTTCAGGGTGATGGGCATGGTCATGTTGAAGAGAAAGATGGCCGCCAGTCCCGCAGCGGCATGCCCGGCGAAGAGGAACAGGACCGCTGCCGCCGCCAGGGTGTAGACGGAGGCGGCTCTCGCCCCGAACCGGTCGGAGAGGAAGCCCCCCGCCGCCTTGCCGCAGGCCACCGCGCAGATCGCCAGCACCCCGAAGGGCGCGCCTGATTTCCAGGGGAACGAGAAGCCGAAGCCGGCATAGCTGCGGATGCACACCACCGCCACAAGCAGCAGACACAAAAGCGCCGTATTCCGGCCCCCCGCCGCCCTGTCCCGCGGCGGCTCGCAGGACGTGAACCGGGTCAGCCCGAAGGCGAACATGACGATGGCGAACGCCGCAAGGCCGATGACCAGGGGGGCGTCCCGGAGACCGCCGGACTTGCCCAGGATCGTGCCGAAGTAGATCCCGAAGGCGCCCGGCGACACGAACACGCCCAGCGGCGCGCACTTCTTCCCGCTCATGCGCATCACGTCAACACCGGCGCCCACGTGGAACAGGGCGTTCCCGATCCCGGCGATGACAGCCAGGGGCAGTCCGCCCAGCGCCATGGCGGCCCCGGTCAGGATCGTGCCGGCGGCGGCCATATAGGGATTCCTGCCAAGCCGGTCCGCCAGCATGCCGATGGGGAGCTGGAGGGCGAAGGCGCAGAAATTGTAGATGAGCATGGCCATGAGCCATCGGTCGGTGCCGAACACCCGGGAAAACATCAGAAAGGCGCAGGAAAAATCCACGGCGAAATGAGCCAGCGAGTATACGGCCACCGAGGTCGTCACCGCTCCGCGCGCGGGACCGGACACAGCGCATCACTCCCTTTTTTGTTGCTATGTATTCAGACGGCCGGCAAGGAAAAAAGTTCCCGGTATTTCATTTTCTTAAAAAAGAGGGAAACGGAGAAAAAGGGGGATGATCCCACGGCGCCGCCGGAACGGCGGCGGTGACGGTCCGCGGTCACCGCCCGGGGAGCTTGAAACCGGTGATCACCGCCTGGGCCACGTCGCGCCCCAGATCGTCGGTCACGTCCACCTGGTAAACGCAGCTCGTCCTGCCGTCCTTCCGGCAGCGGGCACAGGCGCTGAGCCGTGTCCCGCGGCTCCCGCTGAGGAAATTCATGCTCACCTGCTGGGCCACGGTGGGCCGGTGCACCCAGCTCGCCGCGGCGGCGAAGGCAAAGTCGATGAGGGTGAATATGGCGCCGCCCATGACGCCGCCCTCCGCATTCCGGTGGCGCTCGCCCACGGTGAAGCTGCACCGGGCCCCCTCCGATGAGAGAGCGTCGATGACCATGCCGTTTTCCGCGGCGAAGCGGTCGCCCTCAAAAAAGGAGAGGGCCTCCTCAAATGATCCGAATCCTGCCATAGGCACCTCCTGCGTCGAATGTCCCTGAACGGTGACAGTATATCCCGTTTTCTGCCGGAGCACAAGAAAAACGGGCGGGCTTGTTGACTTTTTCCAGTGGGGATGGTATACTAATTTGCGATAAATTCGCAAATTCACCGTATGATCGCGACGGACGCAGTCCCGGCGCGTCAGCGGCTTTGGAGGCACTTTACTATGAAGAAGATCATCGCGCTCCTGCTGTGCGCCGTTCTGGCCGCCGGGCTGACGGCCGGCTGCGCCGGGCAGACGCCGGGGGAGCAGGGCGGGGACAGGCTCCACATCGTGGCCACCATCTTTCCCCAGTACGACTGGACCAGGGAGATCCTGGGGGAACGGGCGCAGGAGGCGGAGCTGACCCTGCTGATGGGCGGTGTGGATCTTCACAGCTTCCAGCCCACGGCCGAGGATATCGTGAAGATCTCCTCCTGCGACCTGTTCATCTACGTGGGCGGCGAGTCCGACCGATGGGTGGACGACGTGCTGAAAACGGCCGTCAACAGGGATATGGCGGTCATCGATCTGATGGACGCGCTGGGCGACGCCGTCAGGGAGGAGGAGCTGACGGAGGGCATGGAGGCCGGGGAAGAAGAAGAGGAAGAGAGCCCGGCGTACGACGAGCACGTGTGGCTCTCCCTGAAAAACGCCGTGACGGCCTGCCGGTGCATCGCCGACGCGCTCTGCGGGCTGGACCCCGCGGGGCGGGGCGTCTATGAGGAGAACGCGGAGAATTACATCGCCCGGCTGGAGGCGCTGGACCGGGAGTATCGGGAGACGGTGGACGGCGCTTCCCGGGACACCCTGCTGTTTGCCGACCGGTTCCCCTTCCGCTACATGGCGGACGACTACGGGCTCCGCTGTTACGCGGCGTTCCCCGGCTGCTCCGCCGAGACGGAGGCCAGCTTTGAGACGATCGTGTTCCTGGCGAACAAGGTCGACGAGCTGGGGCTTCAGACCGTCCTCCGGCTGGAGAGCAGCGACGGCTCCGTCGCCCGGACGGTGGTGGAGAACACGAAAACGAAGGATCAGACGGTGCTGACCATGGATTCCATGCAGTCCGTCACAAAGCAGCAGGCGGAGGACGGGGCCACGTATCTCTCGGTGATGATGCGGAACCTGGCCGTCCTCCGTGACGCGCTGATGTGAGAGGGGGAGGAACATGACCGACTATCGGAGCCTGACGGAGCAGGCCGTATCGCTGGTGCGGGACGTGCCCCATCTGACGGCGAATCTGGCGAACCTGTCCGCGCTCCTGTGGGGCGCGGTGCCGGACCTGAACTGGGCGGGCTTCTATCTGCTGGAGGGGGAGACCCTGGTGCTGGGCCCCTTCCAGGGAAAGCCCGCCTGCATCGAGATCCCCCTGGGGCGGGGCGTCTGCGGCACGGCGGCGGCGGAGGACCGGACGGTGCCGGTGCCGGACGTGCACGCGTTCCCCGGGCACATCGCCTGCGACGGCGACTCCCGCTCGGAGCTGGTGGTCCCCCTGCACAGCGGGGGAGGGGTGATCGGCGTGCTGGATCTGGACAGTCCCGTGGAGGGCCGCTTCACGGAGGAGGACGTCCGTGGGCTGGAATCCCTCGCCCGCGCCGTGGAGCGGGAGCTGTTTTCCGATGATTCGGCTCTGGCAGATACAATGACTATTCAAACAACTGCCGTTTTCTGGTCGGAAATGTTCCGTTGTCATGAGCACATCCCCAACTACTTCTTTGAGGATTCACCATATCTGGGCGACAGTCTGAGTAAACTGGGGTTTATTATGGATTGCGGCCATTCTTTTAATGAGATATATCCTGACATTTATCTTGTCGCCTACGATAAAATAACAAAACTCCTCCCTGAATTGAATATTCAGATTTTGGGTAATTTGATTTTTTCCGAATGGCGGTATTGGAATCACTGGAGCATGACACGGATGAATGCAGAAGCGTATGAATGGTTTGCACTTGCGTTTTCGCGGCTGGCTGAGCTGGCATTGGAAGAAGGACACAAATGAACGGGATGGAGACTGCTTCCGGCCACGGCGCGGGGCGCCACGGATACCGCGGCAGTACATGAATAAGGAACGCAAAAAAGCCGCCGCAGGCACTTGCCCGCGGCGGCTTGGTGGAGACTGCTGGACTCGAACCAGTGACCTCCTGCGTGTGAAGCAGGCGCTCTAACCAGCTGAGCTAAGCCTCCGAACAGTAAGGGATTATAGCAGATGAACGCGGCCTTGTCAACCTGCAAAAACGGAAGTTTCGGAAAAATCGTCCGGCGGCCGATAAAAGCCGCTTTGCGGCGGGATGAGAAAAACGATTGCAAAGCCCCGTGCATCTGTGGTATACTTAAATTTAACCGCAGAAAGAGGAGGAATAATGATGAGCAAAGGGAAATTCTATATCACCACCCCGATCTATTACCCGTCGGACAAGCTGCATATCGGCCACACCTACTGCACCGTGGCGTCGGACGCCATGGCGCGGTACAAGCGCATGCAGGGGTATGACGTCATGTTCCTCACCGGCACCGACGAGCACGGCCAGAAGATCGAGGAGAAGGCAAAGGCCGCCGGGGTCACCCCCAAGCAGTTCGTGGACAATATCATCGAGGGGCCGGGAGGCATCCTGGATCTGTGGAAGCTGATGAACATCTCCAACGACCGGTTCATCCGCACCACCGACGATTACCACGAGCACGCCATCCAGCGGATATTCCGGAAGCTCTACGAGCAGGGGGATATCTACAAGGGCGCCTACAAGGGGCTGTACTGCACGCCCTGCGAGTCCTTCTGGACCGAGAGCCAGCTTGTGGACGGCAAGTGCCCAGACTGCGGGCGCGAGGTGAAATACGCCGAGGAGGAGGCATACTTCTTCCGCCTCTCCAAATACGCAGACCGGATCATGAAGCTCTTCGAGGAGCAGCCCGACTTCCTGGAGCCCGCTTCCCGGATGAACGAGATGATCAACAACTTCCTGAAGCCCGGGCTGGAGGATCTGTGCGTCTCCCGCACCAGCTTCACCTGGGGCGTTCCGGTGGACTTCGATCCCGGCCACGTGGTCTACGTGTGGGTGGACGCCCTGTCCAACTATATCACCGCCCTGGGCTATGAAAACGACCGGTACGACGACTATGACAAATACTGGCCGGCGGACGTGCACTTCGTGGGCAAGGAGATCGTGCGCTTCCACTCCATCATCTGGCCCGCCATGCTCATGGCGCTGGACCTGCCCCTGCCGAAGAAGGTCTACGGCCACGGCTGGCTCCTGCTGGACGGCGGCAAGATGTCCAAGTCCCGGGGCAACGTGGTGGATCCCGTGATCCTGGCGGAGCGGTACGGGGTGGACGCCCTGCGCTTCTTCCTGCTGCGCACGTTCCCCTTCGGTTCCGACGGCACCTTCTCCAACGAGCTGCTGATCAACACCATCAACGTGGACCTGGCCAACGACCTGGGCAACCTGGTGAGCCGGACGGTGAGTATGGCGGTGAAGTATTTCGGCGGCACCCTGCCCGAGACGCAGGCGGCCGACCCGGAGAAGGACGGGGAGCTGCTGGCCATGGCCTCCGGCCTCCGCGGCCGGTACGAGGCCCAGATGGAGAAGTACCAGTTCCAGAACGCCCTGGAGGAGGTCTTCCGGGTGCTGGACCGGGCCAACAAGTATATCGACGAGAACGCCCCCTGGGTGCTCGCCAAGGATATGGAGGCAAACGGCGCCCGGCTGGCGGCCGTGATGTATGACCTGCTGGAGACGATCCGGATCTGCGGCGTGCTGCTGCAGCCGTTCATGCCCGACTCCTGCGTGAAGATCTTCACGCAGATCGGCGCGGCGGAGGAGCTCCGGACCTGGGACTCCGCGGAATCTTTCGGCGGGCTCCCCCGCACCGTTACGGTGGAGAAGGGCGCGGCGCTCTTCCCCAGGATCGACCTGGAGAAGGAGCTGGAGGCGCTGAAGTAAATAACCGACAGGAAGCCGCTCTTCTGAGCGGCTTCTGGTTTTTCGCTCGCCGCTGTTCGCCCTTCGCGCTTTCGCTTTGCTCGGAACGTCAGCCGGCGGCTCCGTACGGCGGCGGACGGGTGACCGCGCCTCCGCGCCGTTGTTTTCTTATTATTTCCCTCCCCGCGCTCTTTACAAACGGCGTGGAATGGAGTAAAATAAATCCGGGCGGCGGTCCGCTCCGCGCCCGACAATTTCATAGCTCGTTCTGTGGCTGACGCCGGTCCCCGCAAGGGCGGCGCCAGATGAACAAGGGAATCGTAAACCGAACGCTAACCGGCACTGTATGCACGTAGTCGGGGCGGCCTTGGGCGAAAGCCGGCCATTGGGAGACCGAGAAGGCGCCGCTTCGATGTTGAGAGATCTGAATGTGCGAGTCAGGAGACCTACAGGATGAATGCGCGCTGCCCGCGGCGTCGGGGAGTGCAACACGGATAGGAAAACGGCTGCCGGCATGGCGGCCGTTGTTTTTTGTATTGGTGATCGAATGTTGGAACATAAGAAAACGGATGAGCTGATATTTGTAACGTCCTGGGAGAAGCGCGTGCTGGAGACGATGCGCGCCATCCGCACCGGGGAGATCCGCGTTGTCATCAACGCGGATACGCCCGTCCGGGTGGAGGAGATCCAAAAGACGGTCCAGCTCTGAGCGGTGAATTCTCAATAATCCCGGGCTGACCGGAAAACCGGAGGCCCTGTCCGGCGTATGACAGAAGTCATACGCCTGGCAGGGCTTTTTATTTTTCCGCGCAGGACGCGCGGACGGAAACGGAGTGAAGAACATGCAGGGAAAACGGAGACTGCGCACGGCGCTGGTCATCGCCGGTCTCGCGCTGCTTCTGGCAGCGCTGATCTACCTGCTTGTCAGCGCTGCCGGCGCGGGCAGGAGGGAGCCGGACAGCCCCCTCTCCCGACCCGCGGAGACGAGCCTCAACATCAGCGACCTGCCCCTCTCCTTCGATGAGGATGCCCGGGACCCGGGCGGCAGGGCGGAGGAGCCGGATGAGCCGGAGGAGCCGCCCGAAGAGCCGCCGGAGGAGCCGCCGGAAGAGCCGCCCGAGGAGACGCCGGAGGAGAGTCCGGAACCCTCGGAGGAGCCCAGCCCATCCCCGGCGGCCTCACCCACCGGATCACCGGAGCCCGCCGCGTCGCCCACCGGCTCGCCGGAGCCCGCGGAAACGCCGGGCGAGCCGGGCGGGGAACCCGGAAACGAGCCGGGCCCCGGACCCGGCACGGACCCCAGTCCCGGCCCCACCGCGGGACCCCTGCCCAGCCCGTCGCCCAGTCCCTCGCCGTCGCCGGGGGAGGAGCCCGGTCCCACCCCCACCCATACGGACCCGTCGCCCTCCCCCTCGGAATCGACGCAGCCCGGCCCCTCGCCCAGCCCATCGCCCAGCGTGTCGCCGGAGCCCAAGGAGCCGCGGATCGTCACGGATCTCCGAAGCGCCGCCCTGACGACCGGGGAGCTGGAAGGGGACAGGCTCGGCTTCTACGCCTATCTGGAGAACGTGGAGGAGGGGACGCGGCTGCGGGTGCAGCTCTACGACGGAGCGGGACGCAGCCGGTGGCTCAATCCCACGGAGGGAAACAACTACAGCGCGATCCTCTCCCTGGGCACGAATCAGTTCACCCTGGTGGCGCTGAAGGACAGCGTACAGGTGCTGATCCGGAGCTATACCGTCATCTACCGGGCGGAGAAGGCGGATGAGGACAACCCAACTGTGGGCCCCCACCCGCCCGAGGTGGTGACGAATCTGGACGGTGTGACCTCCACCTCCACCCAGGAGTTCCAGCTCCAGGTCACGGCCACCGATTATAAGGGGAACGGCCTGTTCGCAAGCAACATGGCCGTCACCCTGGACGGGAAGCCCCTGAAGAATCCCACCGGCGTACGCACCATCGAGTACCCCATGTGGCTGGAGAAGCCGGACACGGGCAACGAGGCGGTGCACCATGTGACCGTCACCGTCTGGGATGACGAGGGGAACTCCACCTTCAAGAGCTACGACCTGACCTTCATCGCCATCGGCGAGGGGGAGGTCATCGGCTCCGTAAACGTGGTGCTGGACGCAACCTCCGTGGGCTACGGCCTGGAGGAATTCGCCACGGTGGAGATCCGGCAGGGACAGTCCGCCGCCTACGCCGTCGCCGCCGCCCTGGAGGAGTGGGGCTTCACCTACACCTACGGCGGGTCCATGGACAACGGCTTCTACCTGCGGAGCCTGGAGAAGCCCCGCTACTGGCGCTACGCCGAGCCGGACGAGGACCTGTGGCGCTGCGTGGAGCGGGACGAGCTGAACATCATCAACGGCGGCGTCATCAACGACAAGAATTCCCTGGGGGAGTTTGACTTCACCAACGGCTCCGGCTGGATGTACTGCGTGAACGGCTACTACCAGGGTGTGTCCCTGGGCAACTACTATCCCCGGGACGGGGAGACGATCACCCTGCGGTTCACCGTGGCCTGGGGCAAGGATATCGGCGGCTCCGCCGGGAACTCCCCCGGCAGCCTCAGCCGCTACTGCGGGCTGTGGATCAACGGAGAGTACACTCCCATGCATGAGTTCAGGGAGGACGGCTTCTGCGCCATCTGCGGCCTTGAGCACGACCATGAGTATACGAGCGAGACCGTGACCGCCCCCACCTGCACGGAGGACGGCGTCACACGGTACACCTGCGCCGGCTGCGGCCACTCCTATGAGGAGGCGTCGCCCGCCCTGGGGCACGACTACGCCGACGGCGTATGCGTCCGCTGCGGAGCGCCGGATCCGGACTGGATCCCCCCGCAGCCCACGGACGAACCGCAGCCTACGGATGAGCCGCAGCCCACAGACGAGCCGCAGCCGTCCGAAGAGCCAAAGCCGTCCGAGGAACCATCGCCGTCCGATGAGCCGGAGCCCACGGAGGGGCCCGAGCCGCCGGAGGGGCAGGACGGGGAATGAGGGAAGAAGGAGAAAAAGAATGAACGAGATCACAGAGAGGATCCAGAAGGAGATCAATTCCGTCATCATCGGCAAGAGCGACGTGGTGGCGAAGGTGCTCATGGCGGTGCTGGCCAGGGGCCACGTGCTGCTGGAGGATGTGCCCGGCGTGGGGAAGACCACCCTGGCGGTGTCCTTCGCCCGGACCCTGGGGCTGGAGACCAGGCGCGTGCAGTTCACGTCGGATACCATGCCCTCGGACATCATCGGTTTCTCCGTGTACAGCAGGGAGGAGGAGACGTTCGTCTACAAGGCGGGCGCCGTCATGACGAATCTGCTGCTGGCGGACGAGATCAACCGCACCTCCTCCAAGACCCAGTCGGCCCTGCTGGAGGCCATGGAGGAATACCAGGTCACGGTGGACGGGCGGACGTACGAGCTGCCTTCGCCCTTTGTGGTGCTGGCAACCCAGAATCCGGTGGGCTCCGCGGGCACCCAGCTCCTGCCCGCCTCCCAGATGGACCGTTTTCTCATCCGCACCAGCATGGGCTACCCCGATGTGGAGAGCCAGCTCAACATCCTGCGGGACCGCCACCACGCAAACCCCCTGGACGATATCACGCCCGTGGTGGACCGGGAAGAGCTGGAGGAGCTCATCGCCCGGACCACTGCGGTGCACATATCCGATCCCGTCTACCGCTATGTGGTGGACCTGGTGCAGCGGACGAGGGAGCATGAAATGATCGAGCTGGGCGTCAGCCCCCGGGGCGCGCTGGCCCTGTGCCGCATGGCCAAGGCCCACGCCTTCGTGGAGGGGCGGGATTACGTCACGCCGGGCGATGTGGCGGACGTGTTCCCGGACGTGTGCTGCCACCGCTTTGTCATGAGCGCCCGGGCAAGGATGCGCCGCTGCACCGACGCGGATGCGGCGCGGGAGATCCTGGAGTCCGTGGCGGCGCCCCAGATCCGGGAGTAGGATATGGCGATCGCGTTCTGGCTCCTTTGCCTCATCGGCTTCGGGAGCGTGTGGATTTTTACCGGCGCTGGATGGGGCGCGGCGCTGCTGGCCGTGACCGTGCTCGCACCGGTCGTGTCCGTCCTTCCGGCGGCGCTGGCGGCGAGGCGGCTCGCCGTCTCTCTGGAGCTCCCGGATACGGCGGCCAAGGGGGAGGAGACGCCCGTGCGGGTGTCTCTCCGCAACCCCACCGTGATCCCGTTTCCCCTGGTCCGGGCGGAGCTCACCGCCGTAAACCGGCTCACCGGGGAGCGCATGGAGGGGACGGTGCGCCTCTCCGTTCCCCTGAAGGGCGAGGCGGAGGGCGTCTTCACCCTCAAAAGCGCCCGGTGCGGCGCGGTGGAGGTGCGCCTCAGAAACGCCCGCGCCCGGGACTGGCTGCGCCTCGTGCCCCTGCGCATCAGCTGCGGGGAGGCGCGGGAGCTGCTGGTGGCTCCGGATACCTTCGATATGCGCCTGACGCTGCCCCTCTCCGTTTCCAGCGACATGGAGGCGGAGCAGTACTCCCAGGAGCGGCCCGGCTCCGACTACGCCGAGGTGTTTCAGGTGCGGGACTACGTGGAGGGGGACAGCCCCAAGCAGATCCACTGGAAGCTCACCACCAAGTTCGACCGGCTCATCAGCCGGGACCCCGGCCTGCCGCTGGAGCGGCGCGCCCTGGTCTTCTGGGAGCGGTGCCGGGGCGAGGGCGGGGAGACGCCCGACCAGTCGGACGCCATGGCGGAGGTGCTGGTCACCGTCTGCCGGGCACTCCTGCAGCAGGGGGTGGGCTGCCGGGTCGTCTGGAACGACGACGACGGCGTGGGCCTGTTCGACCTGGAGCTCCGGGAGGAGAGCGACCTGTATCCCATGCTGCCCAAGCTGCTGAGCGCGGCCGTCACCGGCGGGGACGACGGTGTGGAGCGGTTTTTGCAGGTCAACGGACCGGCGCGCGGCTGCCGTGTCCTTTTCATCGGGTCCCGCGTGCCGGCGAGGCTGCCGGAGCTCGGCGCGGGAGCCGTCACGTCCCTCCTCTGCTGCGAGGGGGAGGGAGCGGGGCGCACCGTCCGGTTCACGCCGGAGGGGTACGCCAAGGAGCTTTATGAGCTTGATTTACGATGATCCGATCTCCGAGGAGGTGATCCTGTGTCACAGAATCTGACGGGCGGACTCTCCCTGGCTCCGGCGGAGACGGGGAAGGGCTCCGCTGTCCGTCTCCTTCTCCCCATGGCCGCCGCGGCGCTTGCTTCGGCGGGGCTGTACGGCACGCTGGGCGCCGCCTTCCGCTGGACTGGGCTGGGGGGCTTCGCCCTCGTCTGCGTTTTCGGCGTATGCTTCGGGCTCCTGTCCCTGTACCTCATGGCCGGGCGGGGGACCAGAGCCGCCGTCTTTGCGGCGCTCATGGCGGCCGTGCTCCTGTTCTGCGCGGTTTTTGCCGCCCGGGTGCGCTCCGGGGGAGCGGTGCTGCTCAACAGCGCGCTGGAGTCCCTGGCCGAGAGGCGGGGGAGGATCGTGCTTTTCTATCAGACCGGCGATCACGGCCATCTGTGGGCGTCCCTTCCCGGGGCGGCCGTAGTGGGCGCGCTGATCGCCGCTGCGTCGTTTTTTGCCCCCTGGCTGGGGGCTCCGCTGCTGGCTGCGGCCTGGATCCCGGCGGCGCTGGGGATGATCCCCGCGGGGCCGTGGCTGTTCGTATACAGCCTGGGCTGCGTGCTGATGCTCCTCTCCGTGGGGATGCGTCGGTGCGCCGGCAGACCGGGCAGGACGGTCCTTCAGGCGGCCTGCGTCTGCGCCGCGGCTTTTGCCGTTCTGGCGGGAGCAGCGGCCCTCTCCGGCTGGGGCGGCGGCGCGGACGCGCTCCGGGTTTCGGCGGAGCGGGCTGTCCACCGCCTGCGGTATGAGCCGGGACCACAGCCGCTCGCGGAGGGAGACTTTTCCGCCCGGAGCGGGGCGGCGGACCTGGGGAAGACCATGCTCACCGTGACCCTCTCCCGGCCGGAATCCATATACCTTCGGAGCTTCACCGGGGAGCGGTACACCGACCGGGGGTGGGAGACGCTCGGCGCGGATACCTCGCCGGAGGAGCGGGAGCTCTTCTACTGGCTCCACAAGAACGGATTTTACGGGGAAAACCAGCTCGCCCTGCTGGCGGAGACGCTGGGGGAGGAGCGGGAGCCGATCGCCGTCACCGTGCGGACGGAGGCTGCCTGCCGCGCGTCCCGCATCGTCCCCAACGAGCTGGAGGGGGACGGTCTGCTGCTGGCGGACCGGGTCTCCGGCAGCGCTGCCGCACCCGGGCTCACCGGGGCGGAGACGTACGGCTATACTGCGCAGCCGGACCTCACCGGTCGGGCGTATGAGCTCCTGAAAACGCTGGAGGAGCGCATGGGCGACCCGTCGCTGGTCGATTATCTCTCCCTGGAGGAGGGGTACCGGAACTACGTGTACAGCCGGTACCTGGAGATCCCCGCCGACGCGGAGGAGATCCTGGCCATGGGGCTCGCCGCGCCGGAGGAGCGCCTCACCACCTGGGAGGCCAAGCGCCTGGTGCGGGATCTGCTGGCCGGGCACACCAGCTACAGCGATGCGGCGCGGCCTGTCTCCGGCGGGGCGGAAGAGCTGGCGGATTTCCTCTCCGGGGGAGAGGGGGACAGCGCGCGCTATGCCTCCGCCGCCGCGCTGCTCCTGCGCCGGTGCGGCGTGCCTGCCCGGTACTGCGAGGGCTACCTCCTCACGCCGGGGGACGTCTCCGGCGGCGAAGGGGAGACGACGGCCGCCCTCACCGGATACGCGGCCCACGCCTGGGCGGAGTACTACGAGGACGGGGTGGGCTGGATCCCCTTTGAGACGGCGGAGCCCTTCCTCGGCCTCATGTCCGAGTCCAAGTGGCAGTGGTTCGTGCCGGACAGCGATTCACCCTTCACCGCCTCCGGCCTGGAGGGGGAGATCGCCGGCGGCTGGGAGGCCCTGGCGGAATCCCGGCGGCAGGAGCGGGAACAGCAGGAGCAGGAGGAAAGCCCGCCGCCGGAGTCGGAGAGCGGCTCCGGGACCGTGTCGGGCGTCACGGCGCGGGCCGTGGTGCTGCGGCTGCTGATCGGGCTGCTGATCCTGCTGGCGATTCTGGCGGTCCTGCTGATCGTTCGGCGGGCGAGGATGCTGAAGCGGCGGGAGGCTTCCTTCCGCAGCGGGGACGTGTCCCGGGGCCTGTCCGCCGTGTTTGCCCACACCATGCAGCTCATGTGGGCAGGGGGCCTTGAGCGCACGGGGGAGCCCCTGTGCCGGAGAGCCTCCGACGCCGCCGCCTGGTACGGGGAGGACGCGGGCTTTGCCCGTGTGTCCGCCCTCAACGACGAGGCGATGTACAGCACCCACGCCCTACGGGAGGAGGACCGGCAGGAGGCCCTCCGCTACCGGGCGCGGGTCCTGGAAAAGGCCCGGGAGAAGATGCGATTTTCCCGTCGGCTGTACGAAAAGTGGATCCGCTGCCTGTTTTAGGAGACGACTCGCGCAAAACGCGGTTTTCGATAAGGAAGAATGATCACGGTTTTAGACAGGAGGGACGGTATGAAAAAAGTACTGAGCGTTCTGCTGATCGCGCTGCTCGCCTTGCAGCTTCTGCCCGGGGCGGCGCTGGCGGCCGGAGAGGGGAGCTTCGTGTTCGCGGCCTTCTCCTCCGGGGAGTCCGTGGTGGCCCCCACGAGGGTGAGCTATGCCCAGGGGCAGTCCATCCGCCAGGCGCTGGCGGCGAGCCCCTATGAGTTCACCGGGCTGGACACCGGCTATATCGACTCCATCGCGGGGGTGGCGGCCAGCTACTTCATGACGGACGAGAACGGCGCCTACAGCCTGGACCGGCCCGCCTCGGACATCGAATGCTTCGTGTTCTACGGCAGCGCGCTGACCCTCCACGAGGGGGAGCACGGCCCCATGTGCGATATGGTGACCGCCATGGCGGAGATGAACGAGGCGACGAACGGGGTGCGGAACTACCAGCCGGCCCGGGCGGCCTACCTGGAGTGCCAGACGGGCATGCTCCACAACGGGTCCGATTTCACGGCGCTGGCGGCGGCTCTGCGGGCGGCCATGACGGATTTTGAGGAAAACGTGCTGGGCGCGCCTGCCCAGGCCGTCTCCCTCGCCGTGAAGTCCCTCACCTCCGGGAGCGCCGTCACCGGCTGGACACTCAGCCTCACGGACATCTACGGCAGCTCCTGCGCCTTCACATCGGGGGAGGCCATCGCCCTCCGGGCGGATACCTACGATTTCGAGCTGACGAAGGATCAGTACGCCGCCCGGGGCTCCATGACCGTGGGAACGGACGGATCCGTGACGATCGGGGGGAACGCCGTCTCCACCCTGTACCTCTATGACGGGGAGTGGATCGGGGACGTGCTCCTCCACAACACCAGCGGCGACATGGAAAACGGCGTGTATGAGCATACCGCCGTCTCCGACGGGTGGGAGTACCTGGTGCCCGATACGGACGGCACCGGCGTCTTCTGCTGGATCGTCAAGGGCAGCGGCATCGACGGGAGCACCTTCACCGCCTCCAACGTGAAGTGCTTCCCCGTTTACGAGACCATCGACGGCGTGTGGGAGGCGGGCGCCACCCCCAACAAGCGCCGGAGCTGGGAGAGCAGCTACGATGTGATCACAAAATCCATCCGGAAGGACGACACCCCCGCCCTCATCACTCTGGAGGCGCGGTATGACCACGCCGACGGGTATACCATCGTCCAGAGCCGGGCCATGCACATCGAGCGGACGCCCACCCTCAGGGCCCTCACCGTCCTGTCGGGCGGCGCGGCCCAGGAATTCGGCTTCGCGCCCCAGGTGACGGAGTACAGCCTGGATGTGAGCTCCTCCGCACTGGTGCTGGCGCCGGAGCCCACGGGGAGTTATACCGTCACGGTGAACGGCGAGGCGGCCTCCGTTTCCTCTCCCGTGACCGTGGCGCTGCCGGAGGGCGTGACGGACGTCACCGCGGCCGTCGTCTCCTCTGCCGGGCGGACGACGGAATATGTCCTCCACGTGAACCGGGTGGAGGCCGTGACCGTCACCGTGAACCACCCTGCGGGGACGACGGTGCTGGTGGAAAACGGCGCGGGCGCCCTGCTGGGGCCGGAGAGCTCCACCGATACGGCGGACAGCTTCCTCCTGGTGCCGGGCACGGCCTACAGCGCCGTGGCGACGAAAAACGGGCACTACCACACCAGAACATCCTTCACCGCCGCGGACGGCCTTGCCGTGACGGCGGCGGAGCCCATCGCGGCCGACTGGATGACGGGGCTGACCCTCCGCAGCCGGACCCGGGAGGCGTCCTCGGATATCTATCTCGCCCGGTCGGACTTTGACCCGGCGATCCATGAGTATGAGATCGGGCTGGACGACGTGCTCTACTCCTTCTATGCCGCGGCCACCGCCTCCCGGGGCACGGTGACGGCGGTGGAGCCGGGGAAGACCATCACCAATACCGCTTCGAATATCGCCACCTCCGCCACCAACATCAACCGGTATCTGGAGGCGGGGGACGCGCCGGCCGCCGTCACCTTCCGGGTGACGGACACGGTCTCCGGCGTGGACTACTATCAGGACTACACCGTGTCGATCCTCCGCAGGCCCACCCTCACCGCCATGACCCTCCTGATAGGGGGCGAGAGCGTTTACCTCTACCGGGTGGAGGACGGGGAGGTCACCTCCGCGGCGGGCTTCGACGACGAGATCCACGAGTACCAGGCGAATATCCTCCGCGCCGCGGACGGGTTGACGCTGGAGGTGGAGACATACCTGCCAGGCTACTGCATCACCGTGGACGGGACGGAGTTCCGCGCTCCCGTTGACGAGAACACCGGGGAGCCCGGCACCGCCGTCACCGTCACCCTGCCCCTGGACAGCTATCTTGACAGCGAGACGGCGGAGCTCTGCGTCCACGCCACCCATGAGGCCGCGCAGACGAACGTCTATTCCGTCACTCTGGTGAAGCGGGACGCCCTCAATACCGCCGTCGTCGTGACGGACGGGGCGGGGACCGCGCTCCCGGACGCCCTGGCAGCCGTGTACGATACCCGCAGCGGCGACCGGGTGTGGCCGGGGGAGGACGGACTGTTCCCCCTGGTGGACGGCATGGAGTACCGCATCGTCAGCACCTGCGTGGGCTGCGTGGGCGACGAACGGACGGTGACCGTCACCGCCGAGACCGGCGATATCACGGTGGCGCTGGCCGCCGCTCCGGAGACCGACTGGGGCGAGGGGATCACCTCCGACTGGCCCAGCTTCCGGGGCGGGGACGACTCCAACGGCGTCATCTCCGCCAAAACGCCCGTCACCGCCGAGACCGCCATGCTGAGTTGGGCCAGCAAGCTGGGGGACGGCTACTCCTCCGAGGCGGTGAGCTGTCCCATCCTCATCACCGAGGACGGGTACGACTACCTGATCGTCTATGCCGGCGACTGGATCTACAAGGTGGACGCCATTTCCGGCGAAACGGTGCTGCGCAAGCCCATGGATCACAGCTCCAGCTTTGCCATCAATTCCCCCACCTTCGGCGGCGGCATGATCTTTGTGGGCCTGTCCGGCGGCGGCGTGCAGGCATTCGACGCCGCGTCCCTTGATTCCCTGTGGCTGTACCGGGACGAGCTGGGCGGCCAGCCCAACTGCCCGATCACCTACAGGGACGGCTATGTGTACACCGGATTCTGGAACAGCGAGGCGGCGGAGGCGAATTACGTGTGCCTTTCCGTAACGGACGAGGACCCGTCGAACGACAAAGAGCAGAAGCTCGCCTCCTGGACGGTCGCCTCCGTCGGCGGCTACTACTGGGCGGGCTGCTATGTGACGGACGATTATCTCCTGGTGGGCACCGACGACGGCCATACCGGCTGCACCAGCGAGACGGCCTCCCTCCTCTGCCTTGACCCGAAGACCGGTGCGCTGCTGGACAGCCTCACCGGCCTGAAGGGCGACGTCCGCAGCAGCATCTGCCGGGACGCCGCGGACGGCCGCTTCTATTTCACCACCAAGGGCGGATGCTTCTATTCCGTCATGACCGTGACCGACGGGGACGGGACCCGCTTCGACAGGGACAGCCTCCGCCGGGTGTTCCTGCAGAACGGCGCGGGGGAGGAGTTCCCCGCCATGAGCAGCTGCACCCCTGTTGTCTACAACGGCAGGGCGTATATCGGCGTGAGCGGCGCGGGCCAGTTCACGGCCTACTCCGGCCACAGCATCACCGTGATCGACCTCCGGTCCTGGACGGTGGCCTATTCCGTGGCCACCCAGGGCTATCCCCAGACAAGCGGCCTGCTCACCGACGGTTACGACGACGGAGCGGTCTACGTCTACTTCTTCGACAACTACACGCCGGGCAAGCTCCGGGTCCTGCGGGATCAGCCGGGGCAGACGGAGCCGGACCTTGTCACCCTGGAGGAGCACACCGTCCAGGGCAGCGTCACCGTGTATACCACCCCTTACGTGCTGTTCACGCCCTCCGGAGCCCAGGCACAGTACGCCATCTGCTCGCCCATCAGCGACGACTACGGCGTCATCTACTTCAAGAACGACTCCGCCAACCTCATGGCCCTGTCGAACACCATCGCCTCCCTGGAGGTGGTCACGCCCCCGGATAAGACCGAGTACGCCGCGGGTGAGCTGTTCGACGGCACGGGTATGGAGATCCTCGTCACCTATGAGAACGGGACGAGCCGCGTGCTGCCCGCGAGCCGGGAGGCGTACGGCGTCACCCTCACCTACTTCACCTGGTCGGAGGAGCCGCTGACGGAGGATGACACCACCTTCTTCGTCCGCTTCGCCCACACCATGTATCAGAACAACGGGGAGGAGATCGGGTATCCCTACCTGTCGCCCGCGGCGGCCGTGCAGCTCACCATCACCTCCGCCGCGGCGTGTTCGATCACGGCGGAGGCGCCGGAGCCGATGACGGTCACCGCCGGGGAAATGCTTGAACTGGAGCTGAGCGGCCTGTTCACCGACAGCGCCGGCCACGCGCTCACCTATACCCTGGAGGGGGATTTCGGCGAGCACACCCGCATCGCCGGAAGCCGGCTCTTCTTCAGCCAGCCGGAGCCCGGCGTGTTCGCTCCGGTGGTCGCCGCCTCCTGCGCCGGAGGGGAATCCGCCTCCGTCACCCTCTCCATCACGGTGGAGCCCGCGCCGGAGGGACTGGATCTCCAGTACGGCTACAACGAGACCGACGCCGACAGCGTGACGGTCTACGTCACCGTGTCCAGCGACGGGCTGCCCATCCTGAACAGCGACGGGGATGAGACCCTGGCCCTCCTGCCGGTGACGGTGCCCTACTTCGACCTGGGGGACTACGGGCTGGAGGACTACTACCGGTATCACACCGACGGGGGCAGCGGCCCCTACACCGACGATACGGTGATCCGGCGGCCCACGGCCCTGCACCTGTATATCTGGCTGCTCCAGAGGTACTATATGGGCCTGCCCGAGAGCCAGTGCGGCCCCAACGGCAGCGATAACAACCCGCTGGACTACTGCGGCGCCGGCGGCGTCCTGAACATGGAGGGCGGGCTCGCCTTTGAGGACGGGATGCTGAATGCCCTGAACATCACCGGCTCCGCCACCAGCATGTACATGTCCAACTTCTGGGGCCACGACGAGAATCTGATGTATTACCGCAACCACGTATTCCCCCTGATGAGCCCCGGCTGGGGCTCCACCGCGGACTACATCCTCCTGTCCGACGGGGATACCATCGACCTTGCCATGTTCTCCAACTGGGACTTCTATAAGAGCGGCGCATTCATCACCATCGCCGACGGCAGCGGCCGGACCCCCAACGTGCTGTCAGCCGGGATGGGGGAGGAGATCGCCTTCTCCACCGTGAAGTTCGGGACCAGCTCCGTCTCCGAGGGCGGCAGCGCGTCCTTTGCCCCCGTGACCGGGCTGAATGTGGAGGTATTCAGCGCGGACTGGCAGCCGCTGGACTATCTGCACTCCGATACCGGGAGCTATACCTGCACCTTCCAGCAGCCGGGCACCTACTACATCCTGGCCACCGATCCCGCCGCCGGGGAGACCGGACCGCACAGCGATGCCTGCCTCGCCCCCGGCGTCATGCGGGTGGACGTGCGCGAGGCCGGCTCCGCCCGGGTGGTCTCCGCCAGCCTGACCCTCTCCGGGGAGATCGGCGTGAACTACTATGTGTCGCCCGACGCGTCCCTCGCCGCGGATCCCGGCGCCTACGCGGTATTCACGTGCATGGGCGAGGACAGCGAGCCCATCCTCCTGACCAGCGTGCCCACCGATGAAAATGACGGCGTTACACGGTATATCTTCACCCGGAAGGTGGCCGCCAAGGAGATGACGGAGCTCATCACCCTCCGTCTCTACGCCGGGAACGGGACCCCGGCCGAGCTCGAAAACTCCGCTGGCGAGCCCATCGCCGGGAACGCGGCGCAGTACTCCGTGGCCCGCTGGTGCGGCACCGTGACCTCCGCGAACGGCCGCGCCCTGGCGGCGAAGCTGGGCAATTTCGGCGCGCGCGCCATGACCTATTTCAGTTACGTGCCCCATACGCCGGACGCCGCGTATCAGAGCGCCGTATCGCCTGCGGCGGTATCGGCCCAGGCAGCGGACCTCGCCGCGTACAGGCCCCTGAAAAGCGGCAGCGTGACCGGGCTTTCCGTCACCGGCATCAGCCTGACGCTGGAGTCCGCGACCGCGGTCAACCTGAGCTTCACCCTGGGCAGCGGCCACGCCATCGGGGAGTACGCCTTCTCCGTGAACGGACAGCCCGCATCGGCGGCGTACAGCGGCGGCCGGTACTACATCCGGATCCCCGACATCGCGGCAAAAGAGCTGGATACGGTCCAGACCGTAACGGTGACCCGGGGCAGCGAAGCCCTGACGGTCACCTGCAGCGGCCTGAGCTTCGCCTACAATACCCTGAAGAACTATCCGAACGTTCCCGCCAAGGCGGCTCTTTGCGAGCTGGCGCGGGCGCTGTACGCCTACAGTGCGGAGGCGGATACGTATTTTGCCCGATGACGGACCGCGGCGCGCGGGAAAGGAGGGGAGAGAGGACGCGCACCGTTGGGGATCACGGGCCGAGCAGACGGCGCGACAGCGCAGCCCACACGTTTATGAGGAGAAAGCTCCAGTAGACGGTAAACCATAACGTGTAAAGGAGAATAATCAATGCACAGGAAGACAACGAAGGTACTGGCCATCGTCCTGACGCTGGTGATGCTCATCGGGCTGATGCCCCTGACGGCGCTGGCGGAGGGAGAAGAGTACGAGCTCCGCACCCTCACCTTTGAGGACGCGGACTGGACGGCCGGCAAGAACTACGCCGGCGGAGAAAACTGGTCGAGCCTCATCGACTCGAGCCAGTACGGCGGCCCGCTGCTTTATCCCCAGAGTGAAGACGCGGAGCCCTACAACTGGTACGACGGAGACAATACGGAGCTGTACCACGAGCTGCCGGACGGGTGGGGCGACCACCAGTACTGGGGCGGCGGCCACGCGGTGAGCCACTTTGCCGCCAGTGACACGACCCAGTACGGCGACTATATGAGCCAGCTCACCGTCTTCAAGGCGGGGGTCGAGGGCCTTGCCACCACCGGCGGCGGGCACAACGGCTCCGACAACTTCGCCGTCCACTTCGGCTACAATGACGGCTCCGATTACAGCATGTCGGTGCTGCCGTCCCTGAGCTTCGGCGACAGCGAGGCACGGGTCATCGACCACATGTACGTCAACTCCACCTGCTACAACCTGTACTGCAACGTCAGCGGCAACAGCCTGACGCCCAGCCTGGGGGAGAACGACTACGTGAAGCTGGTGGCCACCGGCACCCATGAGGACGGCACCGCGGCCACGTCGGAGTTCACCCTGGCCAGCGGCTCCTCCGTTGTGACCGACTGGACCAAATGGGACCTGAGCGGCCTGGGTGCGGTGACCGAGGTGACGTTCAACGTGATCGGCTCCAGCGACAACGGCTTCGGCTTCTCCCAGCCCGCCTACTTCGCCTATGACGACGTGGCGGTGCGGTTCCCCGTGGAGGTGAACCAGGCGCCGCAGCTCATCGACGGCGTGGAGCCCGCGCTGATGGTCACCCGCCGGGTCAACACGGCCTATCAGCTCACCGACCTGAGAGAGGGCCGCATCTTCGAGGACCCGGAGGGCGAGACGCTGGACTACTCCAACTACTTCTACCAGCGGTCCACCGACGGCGGCGAGACCTGGGGCGTGGAGAACCACTTTGACGGGGACACGC
Source organism: Oscillospiraceae bacterium (assembly GCA_017515345.1). Classification (GTDB taxonomy): domain Bacteria; phylum Bacillota; class Clostridia; order Oscillospirales; family Oscillospiraceae; genus RGIG5705. The sequence continues at coordinate 44,244 of JAFWFZ010000035.1, forward strand.
TGGGCTACAGCGATATGATCCTCATCGAGACCGCGCCGGGCATTTACACCTACCGGTTCTATGCCGTAGACTCCCAGGGGGCGTCCTCCGCGGACAACGGCGTGTACTGGACCCTGACCCTCAATGTGGTGGAGGAGGGGGAGTGGCCCATCACCTTCTACGTGAGCTATGAGAGGTCGGCCGGCAATGCGAACCCGCCGATCATCAAGCTGTATCCCAGCGAGGGCGTGGACCCGCAGACCAACTATCCCATATATGATGAAGAGGATGAGATCGCCTTCACGGACAGCACCTTCGGTGTTGATCCGGAGAACGGCGAGCCCAGCGGCACGGCCGGCGACAGCTTCAGGATGTATTACGCCATGCTGCAGGACGGTTGGTACGTCTACCGCGGCTGGGCCTGGAACCCGGAGACCGAGGCTTACGACGTGGATCTGGGCGGCATGCAGCTCTTCATCCCCACGGATGAAAATGCCGACGGAACCGCCGGCGGCGGGACGGACATCTACCTGAAGACCCAGTATATCGCCGCGAAATTCGGATCGGGCTATCTGGCGGCCGATGAGTTTACGGCGGAGGTGCGCTGCCCGATCATGCAGTGCACCGCGATCCCCGGCGCCGTGCAGTACAGCAACAACCGCGCTTACGCCACGCATCTGCTGTACGCGGGCGGCAACTCCTGCCTGTATAATTACACGGTGAAACCCGTGGATACGACGGTATATGCCAGCAATACGCAGATCAACCAGACCGTGCCCGTGACGGGCAGCGCCTACCGGGAGACGAGCATCAACATCTATTCCGCAGGCGTCGTATCCGTGGAGGTCCCGGTGTTTGCCGAGTTCAACCTCTACCAGCAGATGAACAATTTCAATACCATCACCATCCCGCCCGACAGCGTGGTGGAAAACGGCGAGACCAAGACCTGCACCTTCACGGTGGGCGTGCCGTCCAGCGCCAGCACGAGGCTGAACTATTCCTGGCGGCTCAGCGATCCCAACGGGGTCTACCGGACGAAGACGGACTTCACGGTCCCGGTGGGCACCTGGAGCGTGGATTTTGACAGCACGGACCGGAAGACACATGACAAGAGCGGCCTGGGCAACACGATCCGGGACAGCGACGACGCCGACGTCATGGTGAACCTGGACCCCAGGGGCTACGCCAGCTTCACGGAGACCCGGCGCGTCCGCGCTTACCGCTTCTGGGAGATCGTGAACAGCATCACGGCCAACATCATGATGGAGCCGGACTTCAACTGGCAGGTGCTGGTCGGCAGCGAGGATGACATCGTAACGCTCAGCGGCGGCAACACCGGCGACAACTGGGCCGACGTCACCCCCACCGGCACGGACATCGTCGCCGTGTCCTACGACGCCATCGACGCGGGCTCCGGCTCCCTTGTGGGCGTGTTCCCGGCGACCACGCCCCACCGCACCGCCGTTTTCGTGGCGACGAACGAGCCCCAGGGCTCCGCGGACGCGAACATCAGCTACAACACGGACGGGACCGCTCAGAGCCGCGGCGACGAGTGGGATTATTTCTATGACACCTGGTACTATCTTGACTCGGACGAGGCTCCGGCCCTGGACTTCACCCTCACGGGCGAGGCGCAGGTGGATTACGCCTTCGTCACCACGAATGACGACCTGGTCAGCACCCTCTCCGATTGGACGAGCCTGACGGCGGCCGACGGCGTGTACACCGTGCCGCTCATCGGCTTCCGCGAGGCGGGGACGAAGGGCGGCACCGTCATCATCCGCATGACGGCGGCCGACGGCGTCAGCTACCGGCTGGCCCGCGTGTCGGAGATGCGCGTGGAGATCGAGAACAGCACGAACCCCGGCGAGCCCATCATGCCCGGCAACGAGATCACCGCCACCGTCTACGATACGTTCCGCGGCATGTACAAGATCGCCGGCATCTTCAATCCCCAGGCATTCAGAGTGGAGTATTTCTTCAACGGGGAGCTGGTCAGCGCCAACGTCTCCTCCCAGTACGGGGTCGCCAACGGCCTGAAGATCACCCTGACCGTGCCCGAGGACGTCGACTTCGGGGAGAGCGACGCGGCGGAACTCGTTCTGACGGGCGGCCACGCGTTCACCCAGATGTTCTCCGCCCCCAACCCCTTCGATCTGCTGTATTCCATGACGGACAACGGCGTGGGGACGAACTTCAACGCCTCCACCGTGAAGGTCAGCTTCCAGCATCTGGCGGACGTTCCCTTCACCGTGAACAAGACCGTGACCTATGACATGCGCCTGGAACTGGTGGATGAGGACGGCCCGGTGGAGGGCTGCAATATCACCCTCACCGATCCGGAAGGGAACACGCTCACCCCCGGTGAGGACGGCCTGTACCACGGCCTTGTCTATGGCGAATACCCGTATTCCATCGGCAAGGCGGGCTATCTCGCCAATAACGGCGCGATCACCCTGGGCAGCGCCGACGCGGCCGAGCTTACGGACGGCGTCGTGGTGCGGACGATCACCCTGGAGAAGGCGGCCGAAGGCGGCTGGGACGGCGTGACGTACACCGAGCCCGCCGCGGATGAAAACGGCGTGTACCAGATCGCCACCGGCGCGGAGCTGGCCTGGTTCATGGATCACGTGAACAGCGGCGGCGGAGACGCCAGCGCCGTCCTCATCGCGGACATCGACCTGGCAAACTACCCGTGGACGCCCATCGGCGGCGAGAACGTCTTCTCCGGCAGCTTCGACGGACAGGGCCACACCGTGAGCCACCTGTTCATCGACAGACGGCTCGAAGCCAACGCCGCGCCCCGGCTGGGCCTGTTCGGCGTGGTGGAGGGCACGGAGGACGCCCCCGCCGTTGTGAAGGACCTGACAGTGGAGGGCTCCATCGCCATC
>JAFWFZ010000003.1 GCA_017515345.1 Oscillospiraceae bacterium
CAAACTGCGCCCGCGTGGCCTTCGCGTCGTAATTGGAATACTCATTTGCCCCGATGATCCTGTTTTTCACCGCGTAATCCACGTAGACCTGATACCAGGGAGAGCCCTGTACGAAGGACTCGCTGCCGGTGTTGAAAATGGCGTGGAGCCGCGCCGCCAGTGTGATCGACTGGGCGATGGTGATGTTGTTGTCGGGGGAATAAGTGGACTCACTGGTGCCCTTTACAAGGCCGAATTCATACCCCGCCTTGACAGATTCATAATACCAGTCGCCGGTTTTCACATCAGTAAACTGGCCCTTTGTGTATTCATTGACCTTCTTGAAATTGTCCAGAGACCCGTCTGCGGCCAGCGAGGACGGCGCAAAGCTCATCAGCAGCACCAGGATCAGCAGGGGCGCGATGATCCGCTTTGTGAGACTTGTTTTCATGATTCCATCTCCTTTGCAGTTATTTTGGATTAATCATATCATATCGCCCCGAAACAGGCAAGGGATATCGGCTGATATTGTGTATTTTTACCAAGACAAAACACGCGCCCGCCGGGGAACCGGCGGGCGGAGGTGTGTGGGGGTATGATCCTTTATTTAAGAACAAAGCCAAGGTCGTGAACGGAGTAATCGCTGCCCTCGAGAAGCTGATCCTGGATATCCTGAACGAGTTCTGCCGTACCGCGCACCAGCAGCGGCGATACGAGCGAGGCACCGGCAATGCCCGAAACTGAAATGAGTTTGATGCTGTCATCTTTGCCCAGCCGTTTGGGGTTTAAAGTGAACGTTCCGCTTGCGACCGAAATGCCGCCGAGCTTGGCATTGTAATCGCCTTTGAAGCTCGCGCCGAGCGACCGCGTGACGGTAAACCCGGCGGAGCCTTTCACGTTGTACGCCGGGGCAGACACCTGCAAAAACGCATAGAACTTATTCGATTTTGAATTGTAATCGATGAACGTGGTGTAGTCGGCCCCGGTGGCGCTGTCGCGGTGAGTGCCCAACTCGCATCGGTAAACGCCGTTTTCCGCTTCTTCGCCGATCTCGGTCACTTTACCGATCAGATAATCGAAGACCGGCGGGTTTGTTTGATTGCCCGGGACAGCCGGGTCCGTCTTGGAAATCAGGGTATACGTCTTTCTCAGACCTGTGTCCGCCATCCTCGTCACGATGGCCGCGACCTCGCTGCGCTTGATATTGTTGGTGGGGTGGAAGGTCCCGTACCCGTCACTGCCGGTGAGAACGCCAGCGTTGTAGAGCTTGTATACTGAGGCGCCATAGTATTCGTTCCCGGTGACGTCGGGAATGGCGCCGTAGGCCACCGCGTTGATCTTTTTCAGCGCGGTATCCGGGAAAGCCGCCGCCAGGATACAGGCGAACTGCGCCCGCGTGGCCTTCGCGTCGTAATTGGAATACTCATTCGCCCCGATGATCCCGTTTTCCACGGCGTAATCCACGTAGACCTGATACCAGGGGGTACCCTGTACGAAGGACTCGCTGCCGGAGTTGAATATGGCGTGCAGCCGCGCCGCCAGTGTGATCGACTGGGCGATGGTGATGTTGTTGTCGGGGGAATAAGTGGACTCGCTGGTGCCCTTGATGAGCCCGAATTCATAGCCTGCCTCGACATACTCCGCAAACCAGTCGCCGTCTTTCACGTCGGTGAACTGTCCTACCGGATACTCGTTGACTTTCCGGAAGTTGCTGAGGGACGCGCCTGCCGCCAGCACAGCCGGGGCAAGTCCGCACAGCAGCACGAGGATCAGCAGCAGCGACAGCGTTCTCTTTCCCATTCCTGCTTTCATTTTTGTTACCTCCCGACGATATATGTGGCGCCTTTATCGTAGCACAATCCCCCGGCACCCGCAAGCGTTATCGGCCGATGCCATGAATTTCAGCCAAATAACGAAGATAAAACCCGCCCGCCGGTGACGCATACCGGCGGGCGGGGATTCGTATGATAGAGTTGCGCCTTCAATGAGGAATCAGGCGTTGTCCACCTTGTACATGTGCTCGATGAGGTCGAGGCACTTCTGGGAATAGCCCCACTCATTGTCGTACCAGGCGACGGCCTTCATGAACGTATCGGTGAGGGGGATAAATAGCGCCTGACGGCGCTATTTCTGGGGGTTTCGGTCCTTCCAGCAGATTGGACATTTCTTCCTTATTTCATGCTTTTGTTACGATATACTGGTATCGTTGTCATACCAAAAACAATTACATTTCTCATACTAAGTATAAAGTATACCCTGCGTCAAGGTCGATCCCATATGTTATTCTATTTCGCCAAGGAATTTGGCCTGTTTTGCTCCCTCATTTTGCGGTTATACATTATCTGAGAAGTCTCATTTTTCCTCAAATTTTACGGTTATCACTCCATCAGAAAAATAAGTAATTATAACTTTGCTCACTTTATCTTCATAATAATTCTCAACAAAGCCTGATTTACGATCTCCAGTATTTTTGAAATTACGCTCTATTTTTTCTGTTATCTCTGACATAATAAAATCAAATGATGTATTTTGCTCATCAAAAGTCATGAATACGATAATCTCAATTAATTGATCATCTGAATCAAATGTAAACACTGGAAGCTCAGAAACGCCCTTAATATCAAAATAACGCTTATTACTATTCGTTGCAGTATAACCACCTGCCATATTGTTGTCACCATCTGGAAACTTTCTTTCAATTTCTGTTCTGCTCGTTTCCCATCTTATTCCAGCATAGTAGGGTGAATTGTTTCCTTTGAAAGCAAAAAAGATTACGCATAGAATAATTGCTCCTACAATTGCAGAAGCGATAATCCTATGTTTTTTTGTCAATTTGGAAAACTTTGAACCATCTGACACACTTTCGACGGAAGAATTATCGGGGTTTTGTTCGTTAGAATTAGAATACGAAGATAGTGGATACCCACATTCAGGGCACGCTGTAGCCATACTGGAAACTTGCTTTCCACATTCAGGACAAATAATCAATGCCATTTTAAACTTCCTTTCGCACTTAATGTTGAACAAAAGTGACCAATAGTCTTTAAAATCTCCCAATAAAAAAGTGGCGCGACCAAAGCCACGCCACTGAAAAACGCAGAACTCCGATTGCTGCCACGCAATTTTCATCATCCCATCAAAGGTATGCGAAAATGGAGTATGCGTTTTTACCGAATGCAAACACACACACCTTTGATGGGAAACTATTCAGTTGCGTGGCAACATTAGCTTATCATATCCTTCCAAAACGCGCAAGGGTTTTCCCTGGATGATTTGATGTTTTCGGGTAAACAAAACCCGCCCGCCGGTGACGCATACCGGCGGGCGGGGATTCGTATGATAGAGTTGCGCCTTCAATGAGGGATCAGGCGTTGTCCACCTTGTACATGTGCTCGATGAGGTCGAGGCACTTCTGGGAGTATCCCCACTAGTTGTCGTACCAGGCGACGACCTTCATGAACGTATCGGTGAGGGGGATGCCGGCCTTGGCGTCGAAAATGGAGATGCGGGGATCGTGGATAAAGTCGGAGGAGACCACGGCGTCCTCGGTGTAGCCGAGGATGCCCTTCAGCTCGTTCTCGGAGGCGCGCTTCATGGCGGCGCACACATCCTCATACTTCGCGGCCCTCGCCAGATTCACGGTCAGATCCACCACGGAGACGTTGATAGTGGGCACCCGCATGCTCATGCCGGTGAGCCGGCCGTTGAGCTCCGGGATCACCTTGCCCACGGCGGCAGCGGCGCCGGTGGAGGAGGGAATGATATTTTCGGACGCCGCGCGGCCGCCCCGCCAATCCTTCAGGCTCTTGGCGTCCACCGTTTTCTGGGAGGCGGTGGTGGAGTGGATGGTGGTCATGAGGCCGGTGACGATACCGAACTCGTCGTTCAGGATCTTGGCGATGGGCGCCAGGCAGTTGGTGGTGCAGGATGCGTTGGACACGATGTCCATGGAGGGGTCGTATTTGTCCAGGTTCACGCCGCAGACAAACATGGGTGCGTCGGAGGAGGGCGCGGTGATGACGACTTTCTTTGCTCCGGCCTTCAGATGGGCGGAAGCCTTCTCAATGGTCTTGAAGTTGCCGGTGGCGTCCACGATGTAGTCCGCACCCAAATCGCCCCAGGGCAGATTCAGGGGATCACGGTCCGACACCACGGGGATCGACTTGCCGTCGATGCTGATGGTGTTGGCGGTGTGGGTCACCTCGTGGTCAAAGTGACCGTGGATGGTGTCGTACTTGAGCATGTACTCCATGTAGTCCGGTTCCACGGTGGAGTTGATCGCCGCCACCTCAATGTCCTTGTGCTCCAGAGACGCCCGGAGCACCAGCCGCCCGATCCGGCCATAGCCGCTGATACCGATTCGAATACTCATATTGACCTCCATAAATAAAGGTGTTTTTTTATATCTGCTGAAGCTATTATAACGCGCGGCGGCCAAAAAGCAAAGGGGTTTGCAGCTTTTTTTGCATTATGAAAAAAATTGTCAAAGTATTGTCTAATCGGTCGTTTTTTGCTACAATAAAATGAATGATTACGAAGCGTTTCCATCGGGTGCGGCAGAATAAACCGCGCGCCCCTGAGAATCATAGGAAAGCGGGAAGGAGGCGGTTGCGCGTGGATAGGAGTTCGGACGGGGTCTGGTCCGTTTTCGGCATGTTTATGGAGCCTGTCCTCGCAGTAAAGGACGGTGAGATCATTTACGCCAACAGCGCCGCCCGCGATCTCTTGGGAAGAGAGGTGCTGAGCGCCGACCCGCGGACGATCCTGCCGGAATACATGCTGGGGGAGGAGGCCTGCGGCCGTGTCGGCACCGTAACGTTCTCCGGCCGCGAGCTGTGCGTGTCTGCCGCCTTGCTGGACGGAGCCGTAGTCTACTCCTTCTCCGGCGCGGACTCCCCCTGCTTCAGCCCCTCAGAGCGCGCCGCCCGGGAGCTGAACGAAAAGCTTTCCCTCATCCGGATGGCGGCGGAGCACCTGACAGAACTGATGGACGGGGATGCTTTGAACTTCGCCGCAATCATCAACCACGCGTGCTATTCACTCATGAAGCTCAGCGGCAACGTGGAGCTTCTGGGATGCGGCCTTCCGGGCGGCGACAGGCAGGTATTCGAGCTGTCCCGGCTGTGCCGCCTGCTCATGGATACGCTTGCCGCGATGACGGAGAAGCGGGGGCTCCGGCTCCGGCTCTCCAGCTCGCCGGAGGAGATCCTGATCTGCGCCGACAGACGTCAGATCCAGCGGCTCATCCTGAACCTGCTGTCCAACGCCGTGAAATTCACCCCGAGCGGCGGATGCATCGATCTGAACCTCCGCGAAACGGGCGGCCGGCTGGAGCTCTCCGTATCCGACACGGGGCGCGGGATCCCGCCCGAGAGGCTGGGAAAGGTCTGGGACCGGTATAAGGACAGCATGGATCTGAGAGAACCGGAGGCGGGCGTGGGACTGGGACTCACAGCCGTTCGGCGCATCGCGGAATCATACGGCGGCGGCGCGGTGATGGAGAGCGTGCCCGGCAGGGGAACGACCGTAACCGTGTATCTGGACGTGATCCCCACGGAGAGCGAGATGGAGGCGTATGTGCGCCTGAACGACACGGTGCGGATCTACGGCGAGAATGAGGACTGGCCCACGGAGGCGGAGCGGCGAATGCTGATGACGGAGCTCTCCGACGCACTGGACAGCGCCATGTACCATCACCGGTATCTGGAATGACAAGGAGCGACAGATGAAAAAGAGGATCGGCGTATACGTGCATGTGCCGTTCTGCTCCGGCAAGTGCGCGTACTGCGATTTTTATTCCCTCGCGGGCAGGGACAAGCAGATGCCCGCCTATGAGGAGGCTGTGATCCGGCATATCCGGGAATACTCCCCGCAGCTTGACGGCTGCCTGATCGACACGGTTTATTTCGGCGGGGGCACCCCTACCGCGCTGGGGGCGGACAGGCTCATCGCCATCTTCGACGCCCTCAAAAAATACGGGAACGTGCTGGTGGACTCCGAGGTGACCCTGGAGGCGAATCCGGAGTCGTGCGGCAGACAGGAGCTGATCCGGCTGCGGAAGGCGGGCTTCAACCGCATTTCCATCGGCATGCAGTCCGGAAACGACAGGCTGCTGGAGACGCTGGGCCGCCGTCATAACTTCGCCCGGGTGGAGGAGGCGGTGGTGGACGCCAGGGAGGCCGGATTCAAAAACGTGAGCCTGGACCTGATCTATGGGCTGCCTGCCCAGTCCAGGGACGACTGGGCGGGGACTTTGGCCAAGGCGGCCGCGCTGAAGCCGGACCACATGTCCTGCTACGGGCTAAAGCTGGAGAAGGGGACGCCCATGTACATACTGCGGGACTCGCCCTTCCTTCCGGACGATGATACACAGGCGGATATGTACCTCTACGCGGTGGAGGCGCTGGCGCGGTACGGTTTCCGCCAGTATGAGATATCCAATTTCGCCCGCCGGGGAATGGAATCGGTCCACAACCTCAAATACTGGCGGTGTGAGGAGTATATCGGCCTGGGCCCCGCCGCCCACTCCTATATGAACTCCCGCCGCTACAGCAACATCGCGGATCTGGATGAGTACATCGGGCGCATGACCTCCGGCGGATCCGTCATCGACCAGATGGAGATCATCACCGAGCAGGAGAAGGCCAGCGAATATATCATGCTGGGCATGCGCACGACCATGGGCATTGCGGATGAGGAGTACAGGCGGCTCGATCCCATGGGCATGGAGGAGATCGCCCGGCTCCTGGAGGAGTTCAACTCCCACGGATGGGCGGCCCGGGAGAATGGCCGGTGGCGGCTGACGCCGGAGGGCTTTCTCCTCTCCAACACCCTCATCGGCGAGCTGCTGGAGGCTCAGGCCCGCCAGCGGATGCTGTGGAAACGGCGGACCGACCCGGTGGACGATATGCAGATGAGGATGACCGGCATGGCGCAGGAGCCGGTCCCCGTGTTCAAGGGAATGTAGAATCAAAAGATTGCTTTTTTTATAAAGTGGGTTATAATAATATAATAACCTTTGAAAAAGTAGCGCGCAAAGGGTGGGATCACTATTAATACCGACATCAATCACAACGACATCGCCAGCGAAGAGCTTGACGATAACGAAATGTTTGAGGAGGAGTTTGAGCCGAGGCGCGGCCTTCTCAAAATCATCATTCCCGTGGCGGTGGTGCTTGCGCTCGTGCTGGCGGCGTTGGGTACGCTGCTCTACGGCGCGGTGCAGGCCCGGGACCGCTACACCATCTTTCCCAACGTGTCCATCGGCGGGGTGGATGTGGGCGGCATGACCCAGGACCAGGCGGCGGAAGCGCTGAGCCGGGCCGGACTCACCGCAGCGCCTGGAAACGTGAAGGCCACCGTCGTGTTCCCGGACGCTTCACAGCTCGTCGTCACCGGCAAAGACGCCGGGCTGTCACTGGACGCGGACAAGGCAATCATGGACGCCTACGACTACGGCCGGAAGGGCTCCTTCATCGAAAACGGCATCTCCTATTTTAAGAGCATGCGGGAAAGCTGCAACTTCCCGCTGGAGCAGGCGACCATGGACGAGAACGCGGTGCGCGCTCTCGTGAAAGCGTTTGCCGAGCAGTATAACGCCGGCCTCGCGGACGACGCCTTCACCGTGGAGAAGGATGCCGTGGTGATCGTCAAGGGCGCCGGGGGCGGTCTTGCCAGCGTGGATGACGCCACGGCAGTGACGCTGAAGGCACTGGGCGACTCCGCGGCCAGGAACGTGCCTGTCACTGTGAACTATGAGATCCCTGCTGACAGCCGGGGCGAACTGGACCTGAAGGCCATTTATGACCAGATCTATGTGGAGATGAAGAACCCGGAGCTCTCCGAGGACGGCACGATCAAGGAGGGCGTCAGGGGCGTCAGCTTCGACCTTGCCGCGGCGGAAAAGCTCGTACGCAACGCCCAGGTGGGCGAGACGGTGCGCGTCCCCCTGGTCTTTACGGAGCCGGAGCTGAAGCCGGAGGATCTGCAGAAGCTGCTGTTCCGGGATGTGCTGGCGGAGTGCACCACCTATATCCACGGCACCTGGAACCGCTGGAACAACATCAATCTGGCCAGCGCCGCCATCAACGGCACTGTGCTGAATCCCGGCGAGGTATTCTCCTTCAACGCGGTGGTGGGCGAGCGTACCTATGATAAGGGCTACGCCGACGCCACGGCCTACGTGGGCGGCAGGAGCGTGCCCGATGTGGGCGGCGGCATCTGCCAGGTGTCCTCCACCCTCTATGCCTGCGTCCTCTACGCCGACCTGGAGGAGGTCGAACGCGACAACCACATGTTCGAGGTGGAATACCACATGCTGGGCATCGACGCCACGGTGGCGTGGCCCGACGTGGACTACAAGTTCCGCAACTCCAGTGAGTATCCCATAAAGATCGAGGCGTTTGTGGACGGGGATTATATCACTGTGCGCCTCTACGGCACCAAGACGAGCGAAAACTATGTGAAGCTGGACTATGAGGTCATCAGCGTCACCGATTTCGATACTATCCGCAGGCCCGATCCCAGCGTGCCCGCGGGCACCACGGAGGTGTACTCCTACGGCCACACCGGCTACGTGGTGGACACCTACAAGTACATATACAACGGCGACGGCGAGCTGATCGACAGCTACCGGATCGCCCGGAACGTCTACGACAAGTGCGACTACGTGGTGCTTGTGCCCGTGGACGATGCGGAGCCGAGCCCGACAGCGACCACAGATCCCAGCCCGGAGCCCACGACCACGACGGAGCCCGAGCCTGAGCCCACGACCACCACGGAACCCGAGCCTGAGCCCACGACCACCACAGACCCGAGCCCGGAGCCGACGACCACGACGGAGCCTGAGCCGGAGCCCACGACCACGACGGAGCCTGAGCCGGAGCCCACGACCACCACGGAGCCCGAGCCTGAGCCCACGACCACCACGGAGCCCGAGCCCCCGGTCACCGAGGACCCTAGCCCGTCACCTCCGGAGGAAGATATGCCCGATATCACATTGCATTAACATCTGATGAAAGAGGTGAAGTATCATGCATGATTTTGTCTACTATACCCCCACCAGGGTGTTTTTCGGGAAAAACGCGGAGGAGAATATCGGCCGCGAGCTGGAGAGCTTCGGCGCCACGAAGGTGCTGGTACACTTCGGCGGCGGCAGCGCCAGACGCTCCGGACTGCTTGACAAGGTGGAAAAACAGCTTCAGGATGCCGGGCTTCCCTATGCGGAGCTGGGCGGGGTGGAGCCGAACCCCAAGATCGGCAAAGTGCGGGAGGGTATCGACTTCTGCAAAAAGGAGGGTGTGGACTTCATCCTCGCCGTGGGCGGGGGCAGCGTGCTGGATTCCTCCAAGGCCATCGCCCTGGGCCTGGAGCAGGGGGGCGATCCCTGGGAGATGTTCATGACCGGGAAGATCCCCGATAAACGCATCCCCATCGGCGCCGTGATCACCATCTCCGCGGCCGGCAGCGAGATGAGCAATTCCTGCGTCATCTCCAACCCCGACGAGCATCTGAAGCGCTCCTTGAACTCCGATATCAACCGGCCCCAGGTGGCCTTTATGAACCCGGAGAACACGTTTACTGTCTCCCCGTATCAGACGGCCTGCGGCGTGGTGGACATCATGATGCACACGCTGGAGCGCTATTTCTGCGACTCCCCGACTGCGGAGCCGACGGACTCCATCGCGGAGGCGGTCCTCACCTCGACGATCGACGCCGGCCGCCGCGCCATGGCGGACCCGGAGGACTACGATGCCAGGGCGACCCTCATGTGGTGCTCGTCCCTGTCCCACAATAACCTCACCGGCGTGGGCAGGAACTTCTGGTTCGTGTGCCACAAGCTGGAGCACGACATATCCGGATGGTTTGACAATGTCGCCCACGGGGCCGGACTGGCTGTGGTGTTCCCGGCCTGGGCGAAATATGAATACAAAAACGACCCGAAGCGGTTTGCCCGTTTCGCGCGGAAGGTCTGGGGCGTCGTGAATGACGATGACGAGGCCGCCGCGCTGGAGGGGATCGAAAAGACGAAATCGTTCTTCAGGGAGCTGGGTATGCCCGTGACCATGGCGGAGCTGGGCGTCACCCCCGACTGGTATGAGAAGATCGCCTCCTACACCACGGACTTCGACAAGAAGACCATCGTCAGCTACACCCCCCTCAATACGGAGCGGATCATGGAAATCTACAGATTGGCGGAGTGAGATATGTTTTACGAACCTGCGAAAAATGATCACGGGCTCAAGCGGCCTCCCTTCAAATCCTGCGTGGTGCCCCGGCCCATCGGGTGGCTCTCCACCATCAGCTACGACGGGATCCCGAACCTGGCCCCCTACAGTCAGTTCACGAATCTGACCTTTGATCCCCCCTATGTGCTGGTGTCCATCAACCAGGGGCACCTGCAGAACCGCAAGGATACCACGGTGAATATCGAGGAGACGGGAGAATTCGTCTACAACATGGCCACCTACGACCTGCGGGACAAGCTGAACATCACCGCCTGCGAGTTCCCGCCGGAGGTGGATGAGTTTGAGGCCGCCGGGCTCACCAAGGCGCCCAGCGTGCTGGTCAAGCCCTTCCGCGTGGCGGAGTCGCCCATCCAGTTCGAGTGCACCTACGTGCAGACCATCCGCCTGCCCGGGGAGGGGAGAGTGGGAACCGCCGATATCATCATCGGCAAGGTGATCGGCGTCCACGTGAAGGACGAGTTCATCATGGACGACGGAAAGATCGACATCCTGCGCATCAAGCCCCTGGCCCGGATGGGCTACAGCGATTACACCGCGGTGGAGTCCATCTTCACCCTGGAGCCATCCAAGGCCGCCGGCGAGCGGGACGATATGGCCCTGGGGCTGGAGGGCGCCGCGGGCACCATGGAAAAAATCAGATAAACTCAAATCGCAAACGCTCCGCTGGCTTGCGATTTGACGGGACGGGAGAGACGACTCGCTTTCCATCGCCCCGGCTCGCGGGGGAACGCCTCGATTGGTCGAAGCGAGACTCGCGCAGCCCGTTTGAGAGTGTTTTTGCCGCGGCAAAGCGACGGCGAAAACGGATCGATACTGATTCGTCTGCTTGCGCGGCGAACTCTGTGAGACTTGTTTCAGACTGCAAATCCCTCCGTTTTTCGGAGGGATTTGTTTGCACGGGCTGCCGGAATCTTCCGGGGCAAGTGCAAATATCCTGTAGTATCAGCGTTTGGAGGGTGGAGAAGTGAGCGTACTGGAGCTGTTTATCCTGGCCGTCGGCCTTTCCATGGACGCTTTTGCGGTGGCCGTCTGCAAGGGACTCGCCTCCGAAAAGGCGGGGTGGGGGCGGCTTCTCATCGTGGGCGCATGGTTCGGCGGCTTCCAGGCGCTGATGCCGGCCATCGGCTGGCTGCTGGGCTCCCGGTTCATTAACTACATCGCCGCCTTCGACCACTGGGTGGCCTTCGTGCTGCTGGCTGTGATCGGGATCAACATGATCCGGGAAGCGTGCCGGAAGGACGAGGAGTGCGACCCCAACGCCGCGTCCCTGTCTGTGCGGGTCATGCTGCCGCTGGCCGTTGCCACCAGTATCGACGCGCTGGCCGTGGGCGTCACCTTCGCTTTTTTACGGGTGAATATCCTCTATGCCGTGATATTCATCGGCTGCACCACGTTCATCCTGTCCGCCATCGGAGTGAAGGTGGGGAGCATCTTCGGCGCAAAGTACAAGGCGAAGGCGGAGATCGTGGGAGGCGTGATCCTCATCCTCCTGGGCGTCAAGATCCTGCTGGAGCATCTTGGCGTCATCCGTTTTTGAAAAAAACAAAGCCCCTGACCGGCTGGTCAGGGGCTTTTTCTTTCTGTCATGCGCCGGGGCGGTGGGCGTTCATCCACGCCGCGATCAGATCCACGCAGGCGCCGTAGGAGCGGATGCCCAGCTCCTGCCCGTTCGCCCGGAGATAGGTATCGTATACGACGCTGGCGGCCTTGGTGGTCTGCGTCTCCATGGCGGCCCAGAACTCGTTGTTGTCCTGCCAGTCAAGGCGGATGCGCTCGTCCAGGGTGGCGTACATGGCGCTCCAGGCGTCCCGGTCCGCCTTGTAAAGGGCGTTCATGACGGAGGACAGGCCCATGAGGCTGCCGGAATAGACGTAGACGGGGTCGCCGGAATAGAGGCAGGCCATGATCCCCACGAAGTTCGCCTCCGCCTCTGAGGAGACGCGGCGCTGGTGTGCCATCTCGTGGGCGACGGTGAAGGGGATGTAGCAGGCGGGCGACTCCACGTTGATATTGGATTCCCCAGTGAAGGGAAAGTAGATGCCCGTGTAGCCCAGCCGGCTCATGATCCGGGAGTAGATCATGGCCTTGGGCGTGTAGTTTTTCATCCCGTCCAGGCACGGGAACTCCTCCAGCAGATGCCGGCTATATAGCCCGTTCCGGGAGAAGCAATCCGCCAGCGGCACGGCAAAGTGGCCGTCTTCATCCCGTTCCACCTGACCGCATGTGTCGTTCGCGATGCCCGCAAGGTAGAGCGCCGCCTCCCGCAGCTGCTCCGCGGAGACGCCGGTGACTTCCAGCCCGCTGCGCTCCGCAAAGCTGGTGGAGCGGTATTCCACGTTCCACAGCCAGCAGAACAGCGCCCAGACGGCGGCGGCGGCGGTGGCGGCGGCGATCAGCTGGCGGAGCAGGGTCACCAGCCGTCTCCCGCGCCTTTTGATGAGCGCGGCGACGGTGGATACGATGAACACGATGACGGCCAGCCCAAACAGGGTGTAGACGATCTCGGTCAGCGACGGCGGCATATACGTTCCGCGGGAGAGGAGGTTCGCAAACCACCCCAATGCGCTGCGCACCGGATAGGCGAATCGGACGCAGACCGCGTCGCAGAACGCCTCGCTTCGGCAGAGTATGTAGAACAGCGCGATGCACACCAGAGGAATGGCCAGGCAGACCCAGGCCGCGGCCGGGATCCTCCGGTCCCGCTGACTGCGCTTTTCCATGGATGGCACCTCCCTTCGCTTTTCCGCTTTGATTATACCGCCCGGCGGCGCCGATTACAATCGGGTTTTTCTGGATGGAAAAAGCAATGCCCTTTCAGTATTTCAGACGCCTGATCCGGTAAAAAGTTCCCGGGGCCGTGCGGCCCCGGGATGGCACGTAATGAACAGATGGAAGGGAGGCGGATATCAGAGCATCCAGCCGTCCAGACAGACGCCGCAGGCCTCGTCCACCTTGCGGGCGAACGCCTCGGGATACTGCTTCTTCCAGGCCTCCATCTCCTCGTCGGTGACCTTCTCGCACTCCACCAGGAAGCCGGAGACCACCATGCCGGTGCAGTTCTTGGAGATGATGGCGTGGGGGGTAATGAGGTTGATGGCGCCGCCGCGGTCCAGCGTCTCCGGGTCGATGGGGTCGTAGCGGGAGCCGTGGTCCACGTAGATCGTGTCCTCAATGAGCCGCTCGGTGACATACGCGCCGCAGAGGACGACGCCCCGCTCATTGTAGACCTTGACCACGTCGCCCTGCTCGATCCCGCGGGCGGCCGCGGTCTTGGGGTTGATCCAGGCGGGCTCGTACTGGTAGCCGTCCCTGGCGCGGACCTTCATGGTGGGCGTCTCCCGGTTCCAGGTGATGTCATCGCAGTTGGCGTGGAAGCGCCAGCGGCCGTGGTTGGACATGCAGAGGAGGGGATACTTCTTCGCCCGCTCGCCGCCCAGGCGCTCGTCGTGGAGCTCGCTCTTCTCGATCCACTTGGGATAGGGGGGACGCTCCTCGTCGTCGGGGAAATACTTCTGTATGTCGGTGGAGGTGAACTCCAGCTTGCCCGTGGGCGTCGACAGGGGGTGCGCCTCCGGATCGGCGCAGAACTCCTCCAGTCCGACAGGCAGCTTCTGGATATCCGGATCGCAGGGGATCACGAAGATGTCCTTCTTGTGGAACTCATCCTCCGTATCCAGATGCTCCACGCAGGAGCCCCGCCAGAACAGCTCGATGACCCGCTGCACACTGGTCTCGTTCCCGGTGTAGGCCATGTGGAAGTCATTGCCGCCCAGGATCTTGTCCAGCTTTTTGCACACCTCGTCCACGCAGTCGAAGTCGTTCAGGCTCTCGCCCACGGGCGGGCAGGCGGGGTGCTCGTGGAACACGGAGGTGAAGATGCCGCCGATGTTGTCGCAGGCGATGTCCTCCATCTCGAACTTGGTCTGCACCGGGAGGATGATGTCCGCGAAGTAGCAGTCGTTTTCCAGCCAGGGGTGCTGGGCCACCACGAACTCGATCTCCGGGGAGTGCATGGCCTTCGCGAAGCTGAAGCCGTCGTTCCAGCAGGTGACCATGCAGGGGGAGTCGGTCCAGATGGCGTGGATCCTCGAGCAGCCGGGCTGAGGATATTCATGCTTCTGCCACTGCTGCTCCGCTCTCCCACAGAAGGAGTAGAGCCCGTACCACTCGGCGTGGCCGGTGAGGATGGCGTCGTGCACCAGACACTTGGGGATCTGCTGCACCGGGGCCTGGGGAATGGGGGCCAGGAGCTCGTTCAGCTCGTCGATATCCGCCTTGAATGCCTTGTCGCCGCTGGTCTCCGCGTATTCATAGAGCCGCTTGTTGGCAAAGAAGCGGGTGCCGTTGTTGAAGGAAACGGGGGAGTTGTAAGGGCGCACGTTTTCGCACCGCAGGGGCAGGTCCGGGGTGATCTTGCCCTGATAGGGCATGGCGAAGATGGTGGAGAACAGGCTCCACTCCGTCCACTTGGCCTGGTGCCGGCCTGGCTTGCCCAGGCCCTGCATACCGAGCAGGATCGGCTCCAGCCGGCCGGGCTCCGTGGAGAAGGGACCGCGGATGGTGGGACCGCCGTTGCCGTGGGTGATGGAGACGCTCTTTTTCGCCCAGTCCCGCGCCAGCGCCTTGATGGTCCACTCGGGCACCCGGCATTTTTCGCTGGCCCAGGCCGGCGTCTTGGGGACTCCGTCCGTTTTGCCCAGCACATAGTCGAAGAACTCCTCATAGCCGACGGCGTGGGACTCGACGTATTCCTTCTCGTAAGTGCCCTCCGTGAGCCACACCCATGCGATGGCGAGTTGAAGCGCCGCGTCGGTGTTGGGCAGCACGGGGATCCACTTGTCCGCCATGTAGCAGCCGGAGTAATTGAGAGCCGGGTCGATATACACCAGCCTGATGCCGATGGAGCGGATCCACTGGCTCAGCCGGGAGGCCATATACCCGTCAAAGCCGGCTGCTGTGGTCTCCGGATCGGCGCCCCAGAGGAGCAGCATGTCGCTGTTTTTGGCGATGTCAGGCCACAGGTTGCCCGCGGGCGTCATCTCGCCCACTGCCTCGCAGCCCCAGACATTTTTCGCGCCCCAGCTCCAGCCCTCCCAGGAGTCCTGGTTGCGCATCTGGGTGGTGTAGCCGCCCAGAAGGGAGAGGAGCCGGTTGGCGCAGCCGTGGGCGGGGGCGGTGGTTTTGCCCTCGCCGTGCATGTCCGCCTCCGACAGGACGGCGCTCATGCCGTATTTTTCCCGGATGCGCAAGAGCTCCTCCGCGATGTAGGTGGTGGCCTCGTCCCAGGTGATCCGCTCATACCGGCTTTTGCCGCGGGTTTCCGGGTGACGGTCGCCGTGGGGGTCCCAGTCCACCCGCTTCAGGGGGTAGCGGACCCGGTTGTTGGAGTATACGCGCTTTTTATAGGTCACGTAGTAGCAGGAGGGAACCGTGTGCCGGGGCGGGGCAAACACGGTCCCGCGCGCTTCGATCTTCCAGGGGTTTTTGCTCTCGTAGTCGATGCCGTCGTCATAATAGAAGGGGCGAATGCGGGTGATCTTCCCATCCTCGCCCGATTCCACTCTTGTGGGGCAGCCGCTCTGGGGGCCCATAAGGCTGGCTGCCTTCAACGCGATCTTCGCGTTTTTAGGGTCAAGGTTCATTCCTTTTCCTCCTCTGAAGGCGGAGCCGCCCAACCTGCGCCGGGCGGCTTCGCTCGCTCACTTATTTTGCCTTTTCCAGGGGAATATCGCCCAGGTTCTGACACTCGGTCTTCACGTCGACCTTCTCGAATACCTTGTACTCGTAGCCCTTCGCCTGGATCACCACGTCGTACAGGCCCTTCGCCAGATCCTTGAACCAGAAATCTCCGTACTCGTCCGTCACGACCTCCACGGTCTTGCCGCCGTTCGTCGCGCGCACCCGCGCGCCGATGACGACTTCCTTCTCCTCCGGATCGTACACCGTGCCCGCGATGAACTGGCCGGGAATGTTCCGGTAGTACACGCGCGGCTTGCAGCCCGTCTCAGGCTGACGCACCACCGCGCCCACGATCACATCC
>JAFWFZ010000036.1 GCA_017515345.1 Oscillospiraceae bacterium
GAGGGCGCTGCCGGCGTGGGCAAGACCGAGGTGGCCAAGGTCATGGCTCAGGCGCTGGATCGGGAGCTGGTGCGGCTCCAATGCTACGAGGGGTTGGATGAGAGCAAGGCCCTTTACGAGTGGAACTACCAGAAGCAGCTCCTCAGTATCCAGATCAACATGAACCGGGCCGGGAGCGAGGACCTGACAAAAAGCCTGTTCGGGGATGAATACATGCTGGAGCGGCCCCTTCTCAAGTCCATCCGGTCGGAAAAACCGGTGGTGCTGCTCATCGACGAGATCGACAAGGCGGACGAGGAATTCGAGGCGTTCCTGCTGGAGCTGCTGTCAGAGATGCAGGTGACGATCCCCGAGGTGGGGACCGTGCGGGCGCGGACCACCCCCTTCGTGGTACTGACCTCCAACCGCACCCGCCCTCTGTCGGAGGCGCTGCGGCGGCGCTGCGCCTATCTGTACATTCCCTACCCCGAGGTGGAAAAGGAGGTGGCCATCATCCACGCCAGGCTCCCCCACATCAACGATGCGCTGGCTGTGCAGGTGGCACGGGCCATCCACGAGCTCCGGGAGAATGAAAACATCATCAAAAAGCCCTCCATCGCGGAAACGCTGGACTGGACCGCGGCGCTGGACGCTCTGGGCGTGCGTGAGCTGGGACCGGATGCCATCCGGCAGACGATGGGCTTCGTGCTGAAAAACAATGAGGACATGGAAGAGCTGGAGCGGAACGGGCTCTCCTGCGCCTGCGGCCACGATCACGGCAACGGGCACAACTGCGGACACGACCATGATGGATGCAGTCACCGCCGCTGACAGCGTCTACGTTGAGAAGATCGCGGAGTTCGCCGGTCTCCTGCGGAGGGAGGGCTTTGCCGTGGGCGTCGGCGAGTGCGAGGACGCCTGCCGCATCCTCTCCGAAATGGATCTGACGGATCGGGGCACGGTGAGGGACGCCCTGCGGGCTGTATTCGCCAAATCCCGGCAGGAGCTCAGGGCCTTCGACCGCGTGTTCGACGGGTTTTTCATCAGCGTGGAACAGAAGCAGGCGAACATCCTCAAAAGCCTCCGGGAGCAGGAGGAGCTGGAGCGGCGCAGGGCCCAGGCCGATGAGGAGCTTCGGATCGGCGGCCGCTCCCTGGAGCTGGGCGACGAGATGATGGGGGTATACGCCTCCATGCCCGAGGAGGAACGCAGGCGGCTGAAGCGGTTCATGGAGCGGTATCGGAAGAACTACGACCTGAACCCCGATCTCTACAGCGGGTTCATCCGCTCGGTATTCATGCGCTCCCTGATGGAGCAGCAGATGCTTATGGAGGACGCCGCGCTGGCGCAGGAGGAGATCGATCCGGATCTCGCCCTGATGTTCCGGGACATCTCCCAGATCCGGGATTCTGAGATCCCCGCCGCCATCGCCATCATCCAGCGTGTCGCCCGCCAGATCAACGGCGAAATGACCGCCCGGCGGATGCGCGCCGGCAGCGGCGGCGTGCTGGACTTCAAGCGCACGATCCGCAAGGGGCTGGAGACGGGCGGCACGTTCCGCACCCTGAAGTTCAAGCGGAAGCACGCCAGGCGGCGGCGTCTGGTGCTGCTGTGCGACGTATCCGCCTCCATGCTCCAGTTTTCGGAATTCGCGCTCCGGTTCATCAAATCGCTCTCCGACGTGTCGGAGAGCTCCCGCACCTTCCTCTTTTCCGAGCAGATGGCGGAGGTGGATCCCTTCTCGCTTCAGAATATGGATTCCTTCCGCTCCTACGTCCGCTCCAGCGGACTTTTCGGCAAGGGCACCGACCTGGGCAGCGCCCTGGAGGCCCTGTGCGCCATCCATCCGCCCGTCCTGGGGCCCAGCACCACGCTGATCATCATCTCGGACGCCAAAACAGTAGACCTGAACCGCGCCGGACAGGACGTGCTGCGGGCGAAGCAGCTCGCCGGGCGGGTCGTGTGGCTCAACCCCATCCCCCGGCGGAAATGGGACCGGATCCGCAGCGTGCAGACCATGAGCCTTCTGTGCCAGATGGTGCCGTGCAGTACGCTCAGCGAGCTGGCGCGGGAGTGCGGCAAGCTGCTCACATGACCGGGCAAAGGAGTCAGGCAGGATCTGATCCCGTGTGAACGGCGTTCCGTCTCCTGAATCCGTTCATCGTTCAAAAGCCATCCCCATCAATGACCGTGCCCCCGGAACATCTGTTCCGGGGGCACGGTTTCTGTTCAGTCGCTCAGCCCAGGACCTTCGTCGCGTAGGAGCAGGTGGAGCCGAGCCGGACGCCCGCCTCCGCGGCCCTGCCGGCCACGCTCATCACCAGCCTTCTGGCGATGCCCTGCCCGCCGTAAGCCGGGTCCGTCTCGGTGTGGAAAACGGTCCAGCCGTCCGGGCCGACCTCGTAATCGCACTCGCCCACCAGCTTGTCGCCGTCGTAGGCTGCGGAGCGGTTCTTCTCCTTCTCATAGCGCACTTCGATCATCACGATCCCTCCTTTGTCCCCAGTATACACCATCCGTTCAAGTTTTCAAAACGAAAGATCCGGGGTGAAAACCCCGGATCTTTTGACTGAATTTGCTGTCAGTGCCCTGCCGCTTATCTGAAGTTCAGCGTGTAGGAGAAGTCAGTGCCCTTGTAATCGTAGTGGGACCAGTCGTAGCCGGTGTAGGCGTCGACCCACTCCATATACTCGGTGTAGTTGTCATGCTCGATGAACACGGAGGGGATGTCGATCTCGGCGTACTTCTCACCCTCGGGGATGTGCTCGGCCCACAGGGTCTCGGGCGTGGCACGGCCGTCGATCAGGGCGATCAGGCCGCAGATGATGCCCTCGCAGTAGATCATCTGAGCGGTGTAGTAAGCGGAGATCCAGCAGCCTTCATAACCGGCGTCCCACTCGGTGATCAGCGTGTCGCCGCCGATGGTGGTGACGACCGCCTTGTCTTCCTTGCCGGCAGACTCAAAGATACGGGCAGCGCCCTGGCCGAAGTCGTCGATGGCGCCGGCCACGATCCAGTACTCGAACTCGGGATGCGCGGCGACGATGGGAGCGGCCTCGTCATAGGCGTTCTGCGCGGTCATGCCGCCCTGGGCGACCGTGTCGGCCACGAAGTAGTTGTCCATCAGCTCGGGATGCTCAGCCTCCAGGGTGTCATGGAAGCCCTGCTGACGCTGGGCGATCTCCCACACAGCGCCGAAGTCCACATACAGGAAGCCGCACTTGGAGAGATCCAGATCGGCGCCCCACTTCTTCTGGGCGGCGTCCACGATGTAGTAGTACTCCTGCACGCCGAAGTCGCGCATGTCGAAGCCCAGGGACGGGTGGGCCAGCTTGCCGTCGTCGTCATAGGCGGAGACCATGCCGCTCATGTACGGAACATCCAGCTCGGGCAGGATGTCCAGCAGGCGGCTGCGGATCTCGTCGGAGAAGTCGATGATGAAACCGTCCATGCCCTGGACAGCAAGGGTCTCAAGGGTGTTGATAAAGGTGTCGGTCTCCTGGTTGGCGCTGAAATCAGAGTAGTTGTAGTTCAGGCGGGTGCCCCAGACCTCAAAGCCGTGGGAGAAGCTGGCGTTGATGGCGCTGGAGTTCATCATGATGTAGCAGATGTCATAGGGGTCGCGGGCGTAGTGATCCACGGGGTCGGTGTACCAGCCCACAGTACCCTCGGCCGCGGGCTCGGTGCTGGCCGCGGGCTCGGTGGAAGCGGCGGGCTCGGTGCTGGCCGCAGGCTCGGTGGACGCGGCGGGCTCAGTGGATGCGGCAGGCTCGGTGCTGGCCGCGGGCGAGGTGGATGCGGCGGGCTCGGTGCTGGCCGCGGGCGAGGTGGATGCGGCGGGCTCGGTGCTGCCTCCGCCGGCGCAGGCAACAAGGCCCAGCACCATGACAAGCGCAAGGACGATTGCCAGGATCTTTTTCATTCTATATTCCTCCTGTTTTGTATTCTTCGCGGAAACGGGCGGAAAAAGCCCTTTCAGCATGGATTCAATGCATTATATCATCACGGCCGGTACACGTCAACTTGTTTATTTCTGTAAAAATACCGGTTTTTCGGGCTTATCCGCACACTGTTATGGGTAAAATTCGTATTTTCCCGATTTGGCGGAGTCACATATTTTCACGTCCAAAAATAAACATTTTCGCTAAACATCATATCATCTCGCCAGTGAAAGGTTGATTTATCCCAGATTGATAATATAATTATAATCAACCTACTTGACCTACTGTGAAGGGGGCGATTATTTGGATCTGCGAAACTATCCAAGGCGGGAATACGCCATCGAACAGTTCACCCAGGCCCGCTGCTTCGAGCTGGCGGGAGAGCGTTTTTCCTTCATCATGGACAGCGGCTCTGACGTGGTCCTGGACGTGACCGGGCGGGATACCTGCGCCTACAGCGTCCTGGGCGCGGAGCCCACGGAGACGGCATACCTCTGCCTGAAGGCGGACGACGACACTTACCTCTTCACCTACGAGCTCAGGGATTCGCCGCATCGCGCCAGCCACACCTGGGTCATCGACCGGGCGCAGCGGCTGGTGACGCTGCTGACGTGCACCCGCGGGCTCAACCCCCGCTTCCCCTACATGGTGAAAAGCGAGTACGATTTCGGAGCCATCGAGGAGGAGGGGAAGGAGCTGCCCTTCGTGCGGCACTGCTTCACGGGGGAGAGCCTGGGCACCACCGTCCAGTGGCAGTGGAGCACCTCCCTCGTCACCCAGCACGCCTATCTGGAGCCGGGCTACTACCGCATCACCTGGCCGCCGGACAGCGCCGCCGTGAGCTTTGAGACGTTTGAGGATCTTCTGCCCTCCACCGACGAGCCGGCGAGATACGTGAAGATCAAGGATCACATGTTTCTCTTCGTCCTCACGGAGGAGCATATGGAGCGGCACGCGACCGGAAAGTCCCCCTTCCGCTCCAACAACATGGCTTTTATCCAGAATTACGACCGGATGGTCCACGTGGGCCGCACCTTCGGCACCCTGCGCCGGGACGGGGCGGACTCCGATATCTTCATCCTCTTCGGCGCCTTCGGCTCCCCCGTGACGCTTTCAGAGGAGTTCCTCAACAGAAAGAACCCGTTTACCGTGTAAGGAGGCGGCAGAATGAATCAAACGAACATCGGTGAAAAATACGGCGTCAGCCAGTACCGCTTCCCCCACTGCTACGACCTGAAGGCAAGCGCCTTCACCCTGTACTGCGGCGCGGACGCGAGGACGCTGGAATTCCGCGGGAAGACCGCCGCCGCGCTGGACGGGGCGGAGCGGGCGTATGAATGCCTGAAGATCGAGCAGGACATCTATTTTATCCTTCTGGGCGACACAGCGGCCGTGCTGGACCTGAAGGAGAAGACCGCCGTCCTTTCCGAGCCGGGCGGGTATGTCTTCGCCTCGCTGGAAAAGGGCGGGAAAACGCTGTGCTTCACGGACGACGCCATGGACGGGACGCGCGTTCGCTGGGTCTTCGGCGTCGGCCGGTACACGGACCACGCGTATCTCTCCGGCGGTAAGGCTCTCGCGGACTGGGCCCCCGGCTTTGGGGAGACAGAGCAGGCCATGCGCTGCGTCCACATCCGGGACGGGATCTACCTTGCGGACGTCCGCGGAAAAGCGCCGGAGGGTTCCTGCGCCCCCCGGGGGACGGACAGGCTCCTCCTGCTGGAGGATTACGACCACATGCTGGCCGTGGGCTGCGCGATGGGCGGCGGGAACGTGCTCGTCAGCGGTTACGCAAAGATCTGATCGGCAACAGCGCCCCGGACGGGGCATGCATATTTTATTTTTAATACGAAGGAGTGATACCATTGACCAGGCAAGAGATCATTGACCGCTGCGCGGCGGCGGCAAGAGAGGCTCAGATCCGCGACGATGTGTGTTCACGCAGCGTTCTGATCGGCCTTTCCGAGTATTTTGACATCCCCGAGGATATGATCCGCGCTTCGGCCAGCCTGTGCGGCGGCGCGGGCGCGTCCAGCGGCACCTGCGGTACCTTCACCTGCGGTCTGCTGGCCGTGGGCTGGAAGTACAACGTGCCTCTGGCCGAGGAGCTGGAGGACCCCGACAAGTTCGGCATCGGCCAGTCGAAGTTCATGGCCTTCCGCGACAGGTATCTGGAGGCGTTCGGCACCACCCTGTGCCCGGAGATCCACAAGCAGGTCTACGGCCGCAGCTATATATTCACGAACCCCGCCGACTGCGAGGAGTATTTCAAGATCACGGATCACAACGTTCAGTGCGCCGCCGTGGTGGAAAAGGCCACCCGTCTTGTGGCGGAGTTCCTGCTTGAGGACGTGGAGGAGAGTGCGCTTTGAAGATCGTGATCGTGGGCGGCGTGGCCGCAGGCGCGGGCGCTGCCGCCAAAGCCCGGCGCACCGATGAAACGGCGGAGATCGTCATGTTTGAGCGGGGCAATTACGTCTCGTTCGCCAACTGCGGTCTCCCCTACTATATCGGCGGCGTCATCGAGGATCGGGACGAGCTCCTGCTGGTGACCCCCGAGATGTTCAAGAGCCGTTTCGATGTGGACGTGCGTCTGAACACCGAGGTCGTGGATATCGACCCGAAGGCAAAAACCGTCACCGCCGCCGGCCCCGACGGGAAACAGTACGCCGAGAGCTATGACAAGCTGGTGCTGGCCACCGGCGGCAAGCCCCTGGTGCTGCCCATAGCCGGGTCGGACAAGGCCGGCATCTACAACGTGTTCACCGTGCCCGACGCCGACCGGGTCACCGCCCGGCTGGAGGCGGACACCCGCTCCGTTGTCGTGGTGGGCGGCGGCTTCATCGGCCTGGAGAGCGCCGAGAACCTGCGCGCCAAGGGCGTGGAGGTCACCCTGGTGGAAAAGCTGCCCCAGGTCATGAGCAACATGGACCCCGAATTCTCCGACGTGCTCATCCGTGAGATGGAGAGCCTGGGCATCCGTGTGCTCACCGGCGTGGGCGTGGAGGAAATCACCGGCGCCGACAAGGCCGAGGGCGTTCGGCTCGACTCCGGGGAAACGATCCCCTGCGACCTGGTCATCATGGCGGCCGGCGTCCGCGGCAGCACAGAGCTGGCGCAGAAGGCCGGTCTGCGGATCGGGGAGACCGGCGGCGTCTGGGTGGACGCCACCATGAAGACCTCCGATCCCGATATCTACGCCGCGGGCGACATCGTGGAATCCGTCCACCTTGTCACCGGGAAAAAGGTCCGCGTGCCCCTGGCGGGCAGCGCCAACAAGCAGGGCCGGGTGGCCGGCGCCTGCGCAGCGGGCGGCAAGCTCACCTTCCGGGGCGTGCTGGGCACCGCCATCATCAAGGTCGGCGGTCTGACGGCGGCCCGCACCGGTCTCAACACCAGGGAAGCGCAGCAGCACGGGTACGATTTTGAGACGATCCTCGTCCCCGGCTTCTCCAACGCGACCTACTACCCCGACGCCATGCCCCTCCTGCTGAAGCTCACCGTGCAGAAGCAGACCGGGCGGCTCCTGGGCGCTCAGGGGATCGGCCGCAAGGGCGTGGACAAGCGCATCGACGTGCTGTCCACCGCCATCTTCTCCGGACTCACCGTGTTCGATCTGGAGAATCTGGATCTGGCCTACGCGCCCCCCTTCTCCTCCGCCAAGGACCCGGTGATCACCGGCGGCATGATCGCGGCCAACATGGTCCGGGGCGAGATGGATTATGTGAGCCCCAGGGACATTCAGACGTATCTGGACGATCCCGCTTATGTTGTGCTGGATGTGCGCACTCAGGAGGAGTGGGACGACTTCCATCTGGAGGGCGCGGTGCTCCTGCCGGTCGATGAGCTGAGGGATCGGTACGGGGAGCTGGATCCGGCGAAGAAATACGTGGTTTACTGCGCCGCCGGCTACCGGGCCTACAACGCCTGCCTGTTCCTGAGATCCCGGGGCTACAATGTGAAGAACATGGGCGGCGGCATGAACGCATATCACATGAACGTGTAAGTGGAAGAGGTGTATCCCATGGAAATCCGGAAATACAACGAATACGGCCGGCGGCTGGAGGAGCTGTATAAGCTCCGCAGCATGCCCTTTGGCGTCAAGTTCTATGAAAAGGCGTCCGACGTGCCGGAAGGCACCGTTTTCCCGAAAAAGGATCTGAAGAAGCATATGTCTCTCTGCCAGGCCTGGGCCTACTCCCGCATGAAGGGCATGGCGATCGGCCTGACCAAGGAGGATCACTGGTGCTGGAACCCGCTGATCGCCTTCGGCGCCGTGGAGTGCGTCCCCGGCCAGCCCCAGTTCGATCAGGTCATCAAGATCCTGGGCATCAACGACCCTCAGAAGGCGGCGGACTTCTTTGTCAAATTCCCCCGCTTCCCCCTGGGCAAGTATGAGGCTGTCGTCTCCGCCCCGCTGAAGGACTGCGCGTTTGAGCCCGACGTGATCCTCATTTACGCCGAAGCGGCGAAGATCAACCATATGATCCGCTGCATCAAGAGCGTCACCGGCGACGTGACCCACTCCGTGTTTGACGGCATCGACTCCTGCATCTACGCCACGCTGCCCTCCATTATGCAGGGCGAGTACCGCGTCACCTTCCCCGATCCCGGCGACCGGGAGCGCGCCCTGGCAAGGGACGACGAGGTGATCCTCACCGTGCCGGCCGGCCGCATGGAGGAGTTCATGACCGGTGTGGAGGGGCTGTGCGGCTTCATGCCCTTCAACGACAGGCTGCTCGAGTTCAATCTGGACTTCCCGCACCCCCCGTTCTACAACACGCTGTTTGAGATGTGGGGCCTCGACGGCAACGGCGAGGAGTGGGATTTCAAGACGCCCGACCATCTGAAATAAGGCGCACGGCACTTTTGCGTTTCAAAAGTATCATGTATAAAGAACACCAGCCAAGTATCAAAAAGGAGATGAATTGATTTGAACCTGAAAAACTACCCCCGTCCGTTTTACGCGATCAATCAGTTCTGCCAGCCTCAGTGTACTGAGCTTGCGGGCCGCAGCTTCTATTTCGACATGGATGGCGGCTACGACTATGAGCTGAAGGTCCTCACGGGCGACACCTGCGAGTGGAACATCGCGGGCGAGGAACCCAAAAAGGCCGTCTACGAGTGCCTGAAGGGCGACGACACCACCTACATGTTCGACTTTGACATCGTGGGCGCCGAGCCCCGTCAGAACTTCTTCTTCTGCATCGACCTGGAGCAGAGCCTGGTGACCCTGGTGCGCTGCTACATCGGCCGCAACCCCAAGTTCCCGCTGCTGGTCGCCAGCGAGTACGATTTCGGCGCCATCCGGGTGGAGGGACAGCCCCTGCCCAAGAAGCGCCACTGCCTCACCGGCGAGATGATGGGCACCACCGTGGAATGGCACTGGAACATCACCATGTTCACCCAGCATAACTACTACTCCCCCGCCTACTACCGCATCACCTGGCCTCAGTACAGCTCCGCCGAGGGCAGCATCAGCCCCAACTTTGAGGTCCTGGCCGCCTCCGACGAGATCAGCCAGTATGTGAAGATCAAGGACAAGATGTACCTCTACTGCCTGACGGAGGAGATGATGGAGCGCGAGCTGGGCGATTCCAGCCCCTTCCGCTCCAACAACATGATCTTCCTGCAGAACTACGACCGTATGTATCATGTGGGCCGTACCTTCGGCAGCATCATGATGGACGGCAAAGTGGTCCCCTGCCGCACCATGTTCGGCTCCTTCGGCAACCCCGTCCGTCTGGAGTACAACTGGCTGACGGCCGAAAACCCCTTCACGGTCTGACGAGAAAGGAGAAACCGCATGAACAGTATGTACGGAGGCGTATATATCCCCAACCTGGCCAACGACGCGAAGCAGTACGGCATCGGTGAGTACCGCTTCGCCCACAACTACGAATTCGCCGGCAAGACCTTCAAGATCTGCGCCGACGGCAAGGAGTATACTCTCCACTTCTGCTGCGAGCACGGCGTGGAGTTCAACGGCGAGAAGACCGAGTGGGAGTGCGAGAAGCTGGAAAAGACGATGTATTTCGTCCGCTTCGGCGCCAACTGCGCGGCCATCGACCTGGAAAACGGTCTCGCCACGCTGGTGCTCGACGGTGAAGAAAAGCCCGTTCTGGGCGTGATCGACGGCTATGAGCCCAAGGAGAAGCAGGCGATCTGCACCGACGATATGGTGGGCACCTTTGTCCGCTGGGTCTTCGGCGTCAACCGCTACGTGAACCACGACTACTGCGCGCCCGGCAAGATCCGCTCCGCCTGGGCCCGGCACACCGTGCACATCGGCGGCGGCCGCAGCTTCCGGGACGGCTGGCAGCCCACCGACGCCGACTACGTCGAGGAGGACGCGGTGGAGGTCAAGCTGGGCGGCGCCTATTACCTGGTGATCGTGGACGCCAAGATGCCCGAGGGCGAGGGCTATGTCGCTCCCGCGGACGTGAAGAAGCTGGTCCTGCTGGAGGATTATGACCGCTGCATGACCGTCGGCTGCGCCTTCGGCTCCGAGGGCGGCCCCATTATGATGGCCGGCTACGCCATGTTCCTCAACTGATATCCTCTGATCCTCAATAAGACAAACAGCCGCCGAAATGATTCGGCGGCTGTTTGTATCTGAAATTAACGAAAAAAGCTCTTGACAAACCTTTTACTACTGAATATAATCTAATAGTAGTTAATGAATTGTATATTAAGTAGGGAGGAAACCGATGAACGCACAGTATAAAAAGGGGGTTCTGGAATTGTGCGTCCTGTCCTTGCTGACAAAGGGAGATCACTATGGCTATGCCATTTCCGACTCTCTTTCAAGACGCATCGACATCGCAGATGGAACGGTGTACCCCATTCTGCGGAAGCTCAAAAGCGACGGCCTGCTGACCACCTATCTGCAGGAAGAAAGCGGCGGGCCGCCGCGCAAGTATTACTCGCTCACCGCGCTGGGGCGCGAGGTCTACGCGAAGGACAGGGCCGAGTATCTGAGCTTTGCGGAAAATGTGCAAAAGCTGCTGGAGGATGATGCTCATGACGAAAACTGAATACCTTGACAGACTGGCTGCTATTCTGAAAAAGAACCAGATCCCCGACGCGGAGGACATCCTCGCGGAGTATGAGCAGCATTTCGCGTTCAAGCTGGCCGACGGCTATTCCGAGGAGGAGGCCGCCGCAAGGCTTGGCGCGCCGGAACTGCTCGCGGTACAGTTCGAGAAGAGGGAAACGCATACCGGGAACGCCGCGCTCACCCGCCTCGGTCTGGTCTTTGCGGACTTCTCCTTCGGCCTTGCGCTCGTGCTTCTGGCCGCATTCGGGATCGTACTCATCGCGCTCTCACTGGCCTGCGCGGCAGCGGCGATCTGCCTGATCACGGGTCTCAATATCGCCGGTCTCATCCCGTCCATGCCCTATGGGTGCGCTGTCGTCATGGGACTGGCCCTCCTGGGGCTGGCCGTGCTCACCGCCGTCGGCTGTGTGTACTACTTTGCTTTCATCCGCCAGCTGATCCGCAGCTTCGGCCGCTTTCGGCACAATGCCCTGGCGTCCGTTTCCGGGAAAGCGGCCCTCCCGCCTCTCCCGGTCCGCGCCCTTCTTTCCGTACGGGCAAACCGCCGTCTGCGCGCCGTCGCGCTGATTGCCCTCGCGGTCTTTGCGATATGCTTCGTCTTGGGATACATCGCTGCGGCGCTCAGTGCGGGGCAGCTCAGTTTCTGGCATGCCTGGGGATGGTTTCAGGCATAGCGGCGCGGTCGACAAGTCGATCTGTACAAAAGCACGCCGCGTCTTTCACAGACGCGGCGTGCTCCTCTTTGCCGCGGAAATAACACGCTGGGGCCGGGGGACAATCCCCCATCCTATCAAATCGGGCCCGCCAAAGTGAGCCCGATTGAGTCATTCTCTCTCGTCGCCCATAAAGAACACCGCCACGGTGCCGGGCCCGCTGTGGGAGGCAATGATGGTGCCGATCTCTGTGATGACCACCTTGCCCCTGAGCTTGGGGAACTTCTCCTCCACCGCGGCCTTGAGCGCCTCCGCGTCAGCGCGGCAGTTGGAGTTGCAGATATAGCACCTGCCGTCATAATCGACGCCGCCCTGGGCATGCTCGGCCATGGCGTTGACCGTGTATTTCACGGCGGCCTTTTTGCCCCGAACCTTGTCATAGGCCACGATCCTGCCGGCATTGTCCAGCCGCATGATGGGGCAGATGTTCAGGAGCGCGCCGATGGTCGCCGTGGGCCCGGAAACGCGCCCGCTGCGCTTGAAGTATTTGAGGTCCACCGAAAAGAACTGGTGGTGCACCTTTTTGCTGTTGGCGTTGAGCCACGCCTCGATCTCCTCCAGGCTCTTCCCCTCGTCCCGCATGTCTGCCGCCATATCGGTGAGCAGCCCGTAGCCGGAGGAGCTGCAGTAGGAGTCCACGACGGCGAGCTTCCTGTCAGGAAATTCCTCCCGAAGCTGTGCCGCCGCCTCCCGCGCGTTCTCCACGGAGGGGGTCATGCCTGTGCCGAAGGCCACGTGCAGCACGTCGCCCTTCTGAAGGAGTTCCCTGAAATAATCCAGGTATTGGAAGGTGTTGATCTGGGAGGTGGTGGGGAGCTTCCCCTCCTCAATGAACCTGTAAAAACGGGGCAGCGCCTCGGGATCGCGGAGCATATCGTCCACGTATTCCTTTCCGTCCACCATATAGGAATAGAAAAGCACGCTGATATCGCGCCCTGCAACGTAGGAGTAGGGCAGATCCACGGTGGATTCACAGGATAGCTGAAAGCTGTAGCTCATGTTTCCTCTTCCTTTCAAACCGGACCGAGCGCCGGATTATTCACCTTTTTTGTAAAAGAGCACGCCCAGGCACGCCGGGCCGCAGTGGCTTGAGATGGTACTGCTGGCCATGGTCTCGATCACCTCGTCAAAGGGGTGGAGCTGACGCACCAGGTCCATGGCCTCGTCCACGATCTCCCGGGGCATCTCCGTGTGGGTGACGAAGATGCGGCGGGTATCGATATCGTCCCGGCCCTCCAGCCTGACGCGGATGTATTTCATCACCGTAGCGCGCATATTGCCGCGGAGCTTGCTGCCCACCTGCATGCCGCCGCCGATGACGCGGATCTCGGGGCGGATCTTCATCAGATTCGCGCCCAGCAGCGCCACGCCGGAACAGCGGCCGCCCTTGTGAAGGTACTCCAGGGTCTGGAGCACGAAGCTCACATCCAGCCGTTCCCGCAGCACGTTGAGCCGCTCTGCGATCTCAGCGGCCTCATACCCCTGCTCCGCCAGCTCCGCCGCGGTCATCACCAGGTGGCCGGAGCCGGAAGAGAGGTTCAGACTGTCGACAGCCCATACGCTGCCCACCTCTTCCGCGGCCATGCGGGCATTGGAATAACAGGCGGAGAGCTCGCTGGACAGGCTCACATGGATGACGGAATACCCCTGGCTCACGAACTTCCTGAAAACCTCCGCATACTCCCCGACGGAGATGGCAGAGGTCTTCGGCAGTGTGCCGGTCCTCTCCGTGTAGGCAAAAAGCTCCTTCTCGGAGACGTTCACTCCGTCTCTTTTCAGCTCGTCCCCCAAGATAACGCCCAGAGGGACTACCTCGACGTCGAGTTTCCTGTAGATCTCGTCGGTCAGGTCGCAGGTGGAATCGCAGGTGATTTTGATCTTAGCCATAAAAATAACTCCAGTACACAGTATTTTGAACCTGTATTTTGACCCTGTTATTATACCGGAGTCTGCGGGACACGTCAACTATATGATACCGGTCAGGCGGCAAAATCCCAGCGCCAGCAGATACGCGGCCTCGCACGCGGCGGTGCCCAGCAGGAGCTCCTTTGCCGTGTGCCGTCCCGAATGCAGGGAGGCCCAGAAGATGGCCGCGTACAGCGGCAGCCCCGCCAGCGCCCCCCAGCCGCCGAAATACACGCAGGCCATAATGATCGGCCCTGTCACGCTGCAGGCGTGTCCGCTGGCCCGAAGACCCAGCGCCTTGTTGAACAGGAGCAGGATAAGCACCGAGAAGAAATACACCGTACAGATCATCGCGAGCCCGCCGCTCATGCCCCCCAGAATGCCCAGGCACCAGGCCGCGGTGTAGCTCGCCAGAGAGAGCACGAATGCCAGATCGCGCTGCCCCTCCCTGCCCCGCCGCCTGACGGAGGGGATCAGCTCCGACAGCGGATAGGCCGCCGCGGGCAGCAGCGACAGAAACAGAAGCGACAGGAGGAGATCAGACCAGGTGGAGACCACATTTCGCCGGAAAGCCGCCAGCACGGCGACGAGGAGCGCCGCCATCACCGGAGGCACGGAGATCTTCCGAATGACCGCGGCCGATCTTATGGCCGCATCCGCACGGGGATCCATCGCCGCACCGCCTTTCACGTCAGATCGCATTATCTAATGCTTAATATTAGATTATCACATCTTAATAACTATGTCAAGTGGATTCTGGTGCAGATTTCCTTTGCAAAACGGCCTCAGGTGTGGTATATTGGGAAAAACAGTCGAAGGAGGCGCGCCATGGCCTATGACAACAGACTGATCGCGAAGAAGCTGCTGCGCTGGGAAAAGTATCTGCTCCAATACCGGCTGCCCGAGTGGGAAGAGATCCCCGATCTGGGCCTGTACATGGAGCAGGTCATCACGCTGCTGAAGCAGTATCTCGACTACTATCCCCCCGATATCAAGGGGGAGCAGCCCATCACCGCCGCCACCATCAACAATTACGTCCGCACGAAGGTCATGCCGGGGCCCCGCAAAAAGAAGTACTACCGGCTGCACATCGCCTATCTGCTGATGATCCTCTCCCTGAAGCAGGGGCTCTCCATCGCCATGATCCAGCGGCTCATCCCCGCCGACCTGACGGAGGAGCAGCTGCGGGACGTCTACGCGGCCTACGTGGTCCGGCACAAGCTCTCCGCAAAGTACTTTACGGAGCAGGTGCGCGCCGCCGCGGCGCCCATTCTCACCGGCGAGCCGGACAGGGGACCCGAAAGCGGGACGGTCAACATCATCACCACCTCCGCGATCATCGGCGGCTTCGCGCGGCTGCTTTCCGAAAAGCTGCTGCTGCTGGATGACAAGAGTCTGGAGGATGTGGCCCCCGCGGAGACCGCGCCGCCCGAACAGAAATAAGAAATACACGGAGAACATTTGTTCTCCGTGTATTTTTATTCAGTGCGGATCAGGGGACCGGACGAAACCTCAGTCCACCTTCGGCAGCTTGTCAAAATAGGTCTGGAGCTCCTCGTCGGTGGGGATATAGTCGTCCATTTTCCCGTCGTGGAATTTCTCGTAGGCGGTCATGTCGAAGTAGCCGGTGCCCGTGAGACCGAAGACGATGGTCTTCTCCTCCCCCGTCTCCTTGCACTTCATGGCCTCGTCAATGGCTACCTTGATGGCGTGGGAGCTTTCCGGCGCGGGGAGGATGCCCTCCACCCTCGCGAACTGCTCCGCGGCCTCGAACACCGCCGTCTGGGGCACGGCCACGGCCTCCATATATCCGTCGTCATAGAGCTGGGACAGCACGGGGCTCATGCCGTGATACCGCAGGCCGCCCGCGTGGTTCGGCGCGGGGATAAAGCCGCTGCCCAGGGTGTACATCTTCGCCAGGGGACAGACCATGCCGGTATCGCAGAAGTCATAGGCATACTTGCCGCGGGTAAAGCTGGGGCAGGACTGGGGCTCTACGGCGATGATGCGGTAGTCCGCCTCGCCCCTGAGCTTTTCGCCCATGAACGGGGCGATCAGGCCGCCCAGGTTCGAGCCGCCGCCGGCGCAGCCGATGATCATATCGGGCTTGATGCCGTATTTGTCCAGGGCCGCCTTCGTCTCCAGTCCGATGACCGACTGGTGCAGCAGCACCTGGTTGAGCACGCTGCCCAGCACGTAGCGGTACCCCTCCGTGGAGGTGGCGACCTCAACCGCCTCGGAGATGGCGCAGCCCAGGGAGCCGGTGGTGCCGGGGAACTCCTCCAGGATCTTGCGGCCGACGGCCGTTTCCATGGAGGGGGAAGGGGTCACGGACGCGCCGTAGGTGCGCATGACCTCCCGGCGGAAGGGCTTCTGCTCGTAGCTGACCTTCACCATGAATACCTTGCAGTCCAGCCCGAAATAGGAGCAGGCCATGGACAGGGCGGTGCCCCACTGTCCGGCGCCCGTCTCGGTGGTAACGCCCTTGAGGCCCTGCTTTTTGGCGTAGTACGCCTGGGCGATGGCGGAGTTCAGCTTGTGGCTGCCGGAGGTATTGTTCCCCTCGAACTTGTAGTAGATCTTCGCCGGGGTCTGGAGCTTTTCCTCCAGGCAGTAGGCCCGTACCAGCGGCGACGGACGGTACATCTTGTAAAAGTCCGCGATCTCCTGGGGGATGGGAATAAAGGGATCGTCGTTGTTCAGCTCCTGAGCGATGAGCTCCTCGCAGAACACCGGCGCCAGATCAGCGGCGCCCATAGGCTCGTGGGTGCCGGGGTTCAGCAGGGGTGCGGGCTTCGTCTTCATGTCCGCCCGGACGTTATACCATGCCTTCGGCATCTCATTCTCTTCCAGATAGATCTTGTAGGGGATTTTCTTTTCAGCCATTGTAAAGGCTCCTTTCTTTGGGACAAATAAAAAGATCCTGTCCCAGTAATCACGCTGGGACAGGATCGGATAATCCTGCGGTGCCACCCGGCTTGACGCGTTCCCGCGCCCACTTTACGCGTACAGTCATACGCAGGGCTTTTTTGACGGAGACCCGCACTCCGGCTCACATACTCCGGC
Source organism: Oscillospiraceae bacterium (assembly GCA_017515345.1). Taxonomy (GTDB): domain Bacteria; phylum Bacillota; class Clostridia; order Oscillospirales; family Oscillospiraceae; genus RGIG5705. The sequence continues at coordinate 16,665 of JAFWFZ010000036.1, forward strand.
GCTTCCGCCGTTTCCGATCGCCCTCAGAAGTCCATTCGGCCCTGTGGCGCGCCGCCGCGATCACACCGTCCGCGGCTCTCTGGAGGTTACCCGCAAGGCTTACTTACTCTTCATCATCGGTTTAACGCATTTTTAGCATAGTTTTATTTCTTTGTCAAGTGGTTTTCCAAAATTTCCATTATCCGTTTCCCGAATAACCATTCAGTATTTCCCGATATCCCTGGCGATGGTGAAGGCGACACTGTTGGCCGCATAGACGTTTTTCGGCTCCACGCAGTCGCCGATGCAGTAAAGCTCCGGCGCGCAGCCCCGCAGCGCATCGGCCGCCTCACGCTCCGGCCGCTGGCCCAGGGCAATGACCACAGTATCCGCCGGGTAGAGGCGCCGTTCCCCCTCCGGTCCGGCGTCAGACGTGCCCGAAACGTTGATGACAGACTGGAGCATCCCCTGCTTCAGCGTCCCGCAGGGCTCCGGCGGAGAGTACCGGCCGCCCACGCTCTCGCCCACCACGCCGTCCGGACGGAGCTCCACCGCCCGCACCGAGGTGTGGACGCCGATCCCCAGCCGGGCGATCTCCTTTTTCACCGCCATGGAGTGGACCACGTTGCCGGAGAAATTGAGGCTGTCCGCCATCTCCATCACCGAGGCGCGCTTCCCCAGGCCGCTGAGGTAGATCGCCAGCTCCGCGCCGCTCAGCCCGCCGCCGAGGATCAGGACGTTCTCCCCCGTCTCCTCCGGGTGCAGGAAGGCCCGCTCCGCGGTCAGGACGTTTTCCCCGTCATATCCCGGCAGGAAGTCCGGCACGATGGGCCGGGAGCCCAGCGCCGCGATGATCACGTCCGGCTCCAGCTCGCGGCAGAGCTCCGGTGAAGCCTCCGTATTCAGGCGCAGGTCGATCCCGCTCTTGCCGATCCGCTCCGCCTGCTGACGCAGATACCGCTGCAGGTTCTGCTTGAAGGGCACGTCCCGCTCGCACAGGAGCGCGCCGCCCAGCTCGCCGCTTTTTTCCGCGAGGATGACCGTGTGGCCCCGCTCCGCGCAGGTGAGGGCCGCCTGCATCCCGGCTACGCCGCCGCCCGCCACCAGCACCTTTTTCTTCACGGGGGCGCCGTGCTCATAGTACCGGAGCTCCCGCTCGAAGCCGATCTCCGGGTTGACGGCGCAGCAGTGGGTCAGGTGGGTAAAGGCATGGGAGAAGCACTCGAAGCAGCGGACGCATTTGCGGATCTCCCCCGCTTTGCCCAGCTCCGCCTTTTTCGGCATATCCGGGTCCGCCATCAGCTCCCTGCAGACGGCGACGACGTCGGCCTTGCCGGAGGCGATGATCTCCTCCATGAGCTCCGGCTCCGCGATGGCGCCCACGGCGGAGATCCGGGAATACCGCACCGCCTTTTTCACCTCCGCGGCGTAGCGCACGTTGCAGCCGTCCGGGAGGAACAGGGAGGGGTGGGTGTCGGTGAACACGTCCGGCGCCTCGTGGGCCCCCACGGAGACGTTGATGAGATCGTAGTTCCCGTCCAGTTGTTTTGCGATCTCCACCCCGTAATCCACGCCGTAGCCCCCCTCAAAGATCTCGGAGGCGCTGATCCGCACGCAGACGGGGAAATCCCGTCCGCACTTTTTCCTGATATCCGCCGCGATGGCGTTGACGATGCGGGCGCGGTTCTCCATGCTGCCGCCCCACCGGTCCTTCCTGTTGTTGCCGGGGCCCAGGAACTGATTCAGCAGCCACCCGTGGCCCGCGTGGACGGTGACCATCCCGTAGCCGCAGTGCTTCGCCGTCATGGCGGCGTCCCCGAATTTCGAGATCGTCTCCAGGATCACATCCTCGGGCATCCCGGGGATCTCCATGCCCATGCCGTTGACGCAGTCATAGGCGCCGTAGATGTCGTTCCCCAGCCCCAGCATGGAGAAATAGGCATTGGCCCCGCAGTGCTGCAGCTCCGCGTCCGCCACCGCCCCGTGCCGGGAAATGCACTGGGTCAGCCGGAAGTGGGGCGACAGCGCCTTGGGATCGTCCAGCCGCACGGTGGCCCCCACGGCGCCCCGGGCATTGTCCGCCATGACGGAGCCCACGCAGACAGTGGCCGCACCGCCCTGGGCCTTGCGCTCATAAAACGCGATGAAGTCATCGCCGGGGTGGCAGTTGTCGCCGGGATAGTACTCCAGCCCCAGCGGCGCGGCAAAGATCCTGTTTTTAAACCGGGTGCGGCCCAGCACGATGGGCTCGAATACATGGGGATAGCTCTTCATAACGCGCCTCTTTTCGTTTTTTCTTTGATTATACCAGCTTCCCCCGTGCGATTCAACGCCTTGATCCGTTCTCCCACTTTCCCCGGGCGTCCGAATATGCTATAATAAGACAGGATCCGACAAAACCGAAAAAGGAGATCATGATGGAGCATCGAAACAGAAAACGACACCCCGCCGCCGCGCGCCTTCTTGCCCTGGCGCTTGTGCTCATCCTGGCGCTGTGCGGCTGCCAGAAGCAGTTGACGCTGGAGCTTCCGGACATCATCCCCCCGGCGTCCTCCTCCCCGTCCGGCAGCCCGGCCGCGCCGTCTTCGGCCCCGGGAAGCGCCTCTGCGCCGTCCGGCGCCGCCGGCTCTCTGAACGATCCGGCCGGTCAGGAGGAGCTGTATCAGCCGGGCGAGTACAAGATGGTCCCCTTTGGGCAGATGACTTACGTCCGCCCGGATGTGGACGCGCTGGAGAAGCTTTTTGACGTCTGCTGCGACCGCGCCGCGACCGCCGGCGCAGGCGACGGCGAGGAGCTGGAAGCCCTGCTTGAGACCTGCTGGGACGCTTATGACGAGTACTATACCATGGAGGTGCTCGCCATGCTCCGGCACGACATCGACCAGACAGACGGGTACTACGCGGAGGAATACGATTTCTGCTGGGCAAACGACGTGAAGCTGGAGGAGTGGCTGGACAGGACGCTCATCGCCTGCGCCGGCTCCGCCGCGCCGGTGAAAAGCAGTCTTCTGGCAGGCTACGACCAGGGGGAGAACGAACCCTATTCCGATCGGGCGCTGGAGCTCATGAACCGGGAGAGCGCCCTCATCAGCGACTACTGGGACGCCATTTCCCTGGATGAGATCACGGTAAACGGGAAGACCGTCAGCTACATCGACACGGTCACCGACCCGTCGGTGGACTCAGCCACCTACAATGCCGCTTCGATAGCCTACAGCCGCGCCTGCAATGAGGCGGCCGCCCCCATCTACATCGAGCTGATCAGGGTGCGGCGGGAGCTGGCGGAGGAGCTTGGCTATGAGAGTTATGAGCAGTACTGTTACGATACGTACGCCCGGGACTACACCCCCGACCAGGTCCGGACATATCTGGACGATATGGCCTCCGCGATCGCGGATTACTATGTGGAATTCATGGAGACCGATCCCTACGGCCGGGTCAGCTACGACTACATATCCTCCTCCGACCTGCTCGCGCAGCTGGAATCCTCCATCGCCGATATGGGCGAGACCGCGACCGAGGCGTTTGCCTTCATGAAGGACTACGACCTGTATGACACGACGGTCACTTATGACAAGGCGGCCGGGTCCTACACCATCTACCTGGACAGCTATGAGGCGCCTTTCTGCTACATCGACGCCTACGGCGACGTGGAGGATTTTCTGGATTTCGCCCATGAGTTCGGCCACTTTGCCGACGCCTACTGCAACTACAACGCCACCACGAGCCTCGACCTGGCGGAGACCTATTCCCAGGCCATGGCAAACCTGGCGCTGTACAAATGCCGGGAGCTCCTGGACCGGGAGGACTATGAAAACCTGCGGCTGCTCCACATTCTTTCCACCATGTCCACCTTCACGGAGCAGAGCTCTTACGCCGCGTTCGAGTCGGCGGCATACCGGCTCAGCGATGAGGAGCTGACCGTGGAAAACCTGAACTCTCTGGCGCTGGAATGCGACCGCCGCTTCGGCGCCGTGGCCTCCGGCGGCGAGGAGCTGAGCCGCTTCTACTGGGCGCAGGTAACCCACCTCTTTGAGTCCCCGTTCTACGTGATCAGCTATGTGGTCAGCGCGGACGCCGCGGCACAGATCCTGGAGCGGGAGATCAGGGAGCCCGGCGCGGGCGTTGCCGTCTACGAGGATATGCTTGACTGGCATGAGGACGCTTTCCTGTCCGAGGTGCGGCGCGTGGGGCTGGAAAGTCCCTTCGAGGCCGGGCGCATGGCCCGCAATGTGGAGCTCGTCCGCACGATCCTGGAGACGGGGATCCCCGGCCTTGAGCTGGACGCGGCATAAACGGGACCATAAAAAGATCTCCGGAGCAGCGGCTCCGGAGATCTTTTTATGTGATGATATAGTACTCAGCTCAGGGAAAGATCCCCGTCCCTGATCCAGCCGATCCATCGGAACAGCCGTCCGAGGGCCCAGCACAGGATCGCCGGGAGCACAAAGGAGATCAGGATAAGGCCGATCCACTGGAACGCGCCGGGGGCGATGGCCTGTGCCCCGGCGGAGATGGCCTGCTCCGTAGGTTCATACCAGCCGGTGATGACCCCGATCTGCCCCACGAGGCCGCAGGTGCCCATGCCGGAGGACACGGCGGCGCCGTTCATCTCCAGCCGGAACAGGCAGGTGGCGATGGGCCCCGTAATGGCGGAGGTGATGATGGCAGGCAGCCAGATCCGGGGATTTTTCACGATGTTGCCCATCTGCAGCATGGAGGTGCCCAGCCCCTGGCTCACAAGTCCGCCCCATTTGTTCTCCCGGAAGGAGAGGACGGCGAAGCCCACCATGTTGGCGCAGCAGCCCGCCACGGCCGCCCCGCCCGCCAGGCCGGTAAGCCCCAGCGCGGCGCAAATGGCGGCAGAGGAGATGGGCAGCGTCAGCGCAATGCCCACAATGACGGAGACGGCGATGCCCATGAGGAACGGCTGCATCTGGGTGGCGAGCACGATCAGCCGTCCCACCCAGCTTGCGGCGACGCCGATGGGCTTTGCAATGAGGATGGCCAGCACGCCGCCCACCAGGATCGTCACGATGGGGGTGACGAGGATATCCACCTTCGTCTCCTTGCTGACGGCCTTGCCGAATTCGGAGGCCACGATGGCGATGACCAGCACAGCCAGCGGGCCGCCCGCACCGCCCAGGGTGTTGGCGCCCCAGCCCACGGCCAGCAGCGAAAACAGCACCAGAGGAGGGCATTGCAGCGCGTAGCCGATGGAAACGGCCATGGCGGGTCCCGCCATATCCACAGCCATCTGGCCGCAGGTCTGGATGGCGCCGCCAACGGTGGCCAGCCCCAGCGGGATGAGTACATAGGTCGCCAGGGTTTTCAGGATCGTCCCCACCAGCAGGGAGCAGAACAGCCCCTGCGCCATGGCGCCCAGCGCGTCGATCCCGTATCGTTTCAGTGAAAAGCGAATATTCTTGCGCTCCAGAAACGCGGCAAACCCGCGTTTTTCCGTCGTCCCGCTCATATGCGCTTCCTCCTTTGCTTCGATGTCAGGAGCTATTATACTACCTTGCGCCGTTCAAGACAAGAACAAATCCGGCGAGA
>JAFWFZ010000037.1 GCA_017515345.1 Oscillospiraceae bacterium
CATGTGCCAGCCGAAGGTCAGACAGCGGCCGTGGCAGTTGCCCGCCATGATGAGGGGATAGTCGATGGCATAGAGGTCGCCGGCCACGTTGCCGATGGCGTAGAGCCCGGGGATCTTCTCGTTGTACTCGTTGAGTACGTTCATATCCGTATCCACCGAGAGCCCGGCAGGGATATGCAGCAGCACGCCGGAGATCTTCGTGGCGTAGAAGGGAGGCTTGCAGACCGGCGTCATAAGCTCCGGCCGCTTACCGTAGTCGTCGTCGTGGCCCTTGGCGCACAGCTCATTGTAGCGCTCCACAGTGGCCTTGAACGTGTCCGCAGGCGCGCCGATCTTCTCCGCCAGCTCGTCCAGCGTATCGGCTGTCCAGGCGTCCTGCCCCTCCCCAATGGCGCGCATGATGCTCTGTTCGTCCCAGGATACGTCCATGGGAGCGCCGTACTCCCGCACGGTGGAATCCCAGAACAGGCCGCCGCCGTAGGGCTCGGAGGCCAGGACCTCCTCCTTCCACTTGCTGTCGAAGATCACGTAGCCCCAGGGATGGCGGGGATCCTGGCGGATGGTGTAGATGGCCTTGCCCTGCGCCCAGCAGTCCTCGTTCATGTAGCGCTTGCCGCTCTGGTTCACCAGAAGGAAGAAGTAGCTGTACATGGAGAATGCCATCAGGTGGATGGCGCAGGGGAAGGGGGGATCCTGCAGCACGCCGCCGGCCCAGATGCCCATCCGGTGTCCGTCGCCGGTGAGCTGGGGCGCGTGGTGATTGATGTTTTTCAGGGCGGTGAGGGCCTGGGGCGCCAGATCCTCGCACATCTCCACATTGCCGGAAATGTCGCCGGTGGAAAGCACCACGCCCTTTTTGCCCAGGTATTTCACGTAGCCGTCCGGCCCTTTGGCAATGACGCCGGTGACGCGCCCGCCCTCCTTGACGAGCTTCACCGCGCTGGTGCGGTAGTCCACACGCACGCCCTTTTCCACCGCCTCGTTCAGCAGCAGGGAGGCGATGCCCTCGATCCCGCAGTTGAACATATGGGTGACGGTGAATTCCTTGTAGTTCTTGCCGCGGTACTCGCCGCCGAAGATCATGGAGCGGATGCCCTTGGCGTCCGTCTTGTCCAGCAGCCAGTTCATGGCGGGCTCGCTCTGCTCCAGATAGAGCCGGATGATGTCCGCCTTGGCCCTGTGGCCGGTGACGGAGATCCACGCGTCGCAGATCTCGTCAATGTCGTTTTCCACGCCGACTTTTTTCAGCAGCCGGGAGTTGGCGGCGGCCATGTGGAAGCCGCGGGCGCTGTTGCGGCGGCCCTTTTCGATGAGCACCACGTTCAGCCCGTTTTCCGCGGAGCTGAGGGCGGCGGTGACGCCGGAGAGACCCGCGCCCACGATGACCGCGTCCGCCTCCACCGTAGAGACAATCTGCTCGGCCGGGATGTCAGCCGGTTCAGCGGCCCAGGTGTATTTATCGTATTTTCCCATGTCGTGCCTCCTCTCAGAGCTTCGCGCCGGTGAGCACAGCGCTTCTGTCCACATACGCGGTGTGCAGGAGCCGTTCGGCCTCTTCGCCGCCGGGCTCGCCAAGCAGCTCCCGGTAGAGAGCCTTGATCTCCGGGTTCTCGTGGGAGAGCCGCAGGGCCATGCTCTTGTCGCGGCTGAACAGGGCGTTCACGCGCTTGGCGTCGGGGATGCCGCCCTTGATGACGAAACCCTTGGGCTGCCCGCCGCCGCCGCTGCACCCTCCGGGGCAGGTCATGACTTCGATGAAGTGGTATGCTTTGCCGCTCTCCTCCATCCGGTCGATGAATGCGCCGGCGTTGGCGGTGCCGTAGATGACGGCCACGTTCAGCTTCGCCGCGCCCAGATCGATCTCCGCCTCGCGGCAGTCCTCCAGCCCGCGGATGGGCTTCAGCTCCATGAAGTCCTCGGGAGGATTGACGCCGTTCAGATAGAAGTACGCTGTGCGCAGGGCTGCCTCCATGACGCCGCCAGTGGCGCCGAAGATGGCGCCCGCGCCGGTGCCGGAGAGGCTGTCGTAATCCATGTCCTCCAGTGAGGCGAAGTCGATCTCCGCCTCCCGCGCCCACTTGGCCAGCTCGCGGGTGGTGATGACGCTGTCCATATCGGGGGTGCCGTTCCCCAGGGCGGAATCCCGGCCGGGGAGCCGGATCTCATACTTCTTGGCGGTGCAGGGGGCGACGGCCACGTTGACGATGGATTTCGGGTCGATGCCCGCGTTCCTGGCAAACCAGGTCTTGATGATCGGCCCCTGCATGCAGATGGGGCTCTTCACCGAGGAGATATTGGGGATGAGCCGGGGGTAGAAGATCTCCGCATACCGCACCCAGGAAGGGCAGCAGCTGGTGAACATGGGGAGCGTTCCGCCGTTTTTGATGCGGGAGACCAGCTCCGTGGCCTCCTCCACGATGGTCAGGTCGGCGGCAAAGTTGGTGTCCAGCACGTAGTCGAAGCCCAGCTTTTTCAGCAGCGCCACCAGCTTGCCCTGACTGAATGTGACGCCCAGACCGAACTCCTCGGAGATGCTGGCGCGGACGGCGGGCGAGGTGCTGGCGATGACCACCTTGCCGTGAGCGGCGATCGCCTCCTTCACCGCGGGGTATTCCTCCCGCTCGTTCATGGCAAAGCCGGGGCACTCGTTGGCGCACTGGCCGCAGTAGATGCACACGGCGTTGCCGCCTGTTTTCTCCAGGTTGTAGCGGCCCAGCACGCCCGCCTGATCCATGCAGGTCCACTTGCAGCTGCCGCAGTGGAAGCACAGGGAGTTGTAGCGGTGGACGGCGGGGTTGTCCGCGTCCATGGGGGCGACCATCACGCCCAGCAGGTTTTGCATGTCGATTTCCATTTCATTCCTCCAGTCGTTTGTCTGCGCGTTCTTATCGGATAACGGCTCCCAGCTCGCTCTCCAGCAGGGCCAGGATGTTCTTCACGGTCTCGTCCGCGTGGTCGTCGGTGAGGGTCTTCTCATCGGAGCGCAGCGTCAGGGAGAAGGCGGTGCTGCGCTTGCCGGGCGGGATGGGCGCGCCGGTGTAGATGTCGAAGAGCTGAACGTCGCGCAGCGTTTCCCCGCCGCCGCGGCGGATGCAGTCCGAAAGGGCCGCGACGGTGACGCTGCTGTCGCACACCACGGCGATGTCCCGGGTGATGGCCGGGAACCGGGGCAGCGGCTCATACATGGCCTCGGCAGCGCGCTTTTCCAGCAGCTTCAGGAAGTCCAGCTCGGCGCACAGCGTCTCGCCCAGGCCGTAATTCGCGGCCACGGCGGGATGGATCTGCCCCAGGACGCCCACGGTATCCCCGCCGGCGCGGATCACGGCGCAGCGTCCCGGATGATAGGACGGATTTGCCGTTTCCGCCTCAAACCGCACGTCGGGGATACGCAGCTCCCTGAGCAGGGCTTCCACCGCGCCCTTCAGGTGGAAGAAATCATAGCCGCCGTACTCGCCCAGGGTGAGGATCAGCCGCTCCTCGGGCAGGGGCTCGTCCCCGGGGAGGTAGACGCGCGCCAGCTCATACAGCCGCACATCCATGTTCCGGTTGAGCATATTGTGGGCCAGGGTGCCCAGCATGCTGGGCAGGGACGAGGTGCGCATCACGCTGGTATCCTCGCCCAGGGGGTTCAGGATGGTGACGCTTTTGCGCTTCTCCTCCGGAAGGGCGATCTTATCGTAGTCCGAGGGGCTGATGAAGGAGTAAGTATAAATCTCCGTGAAGCCCATGCCCCGGCAGACGGAATCGGTGAGACGCTCCAGCGACTGCTTCTCCGTCAGACCGCCGGCCATGCCGCCGCCCCGGAGATCGGTGGGCTCGATCACGTCGTAGCCCCAGAAGCGGGCGACCTCCTCGGCCAGATCGGAATAGTGCTCCACATCGCTGCGCCAGGAGGGCACAGTGACGCGCTCTCCCTCCACGGTGAAGCCCAGGTCACGGAGCGTTTTCACCATGAAGTCCACCGGGATGTCGGTGCCCAGGAGGGCGTTGATTCTGTCCGGGCACAGATCCAGCACCGTGGGCTCATAGGGCTTTGCCACGATGTCGATGACCCCGTCCATGACGGTGCCGGCGCCCAGCAGCTCCACCAGCTCGCAGGCGCGCTGCACGGCGGGATAGGTGTTCTGGGGGTCCAGCCCCTTCTCATAGCGGCTGGAGGCGTCGGTGCGCATGTTCAGGGCGGCCGCCGTCTTGCGGATGGAGACGCCGCTGAAGTTGGCGGACTCAAGCACGGCATAGCGGGTATTCGCCGTGATCTCGCTGTTCTCGCCGCCCATGACGCCGGCCACGCCCACGGGCTTCTTCCCGTCCGCGATGACCAGCATATCAGGGGTCAGGGCGCGGGGCGTACCGTCCAAAGTGGCGATGTCCTCGCCGGGCTCGGCGGTGCGGACCACGATCTGCCCGCCCTCCAGGCAGGCGTAATCGAAGGCGTGCATGGGCTGGCCGTATTCCAGCATCACGTAGTTCGTGATGTCCACGATGTTGTTGATGGGCCGGACGCCCGCGGCGCGCAGCCGCTGCCGCATCCACTTGGGGGAGGGCTCGATCCTGATATCGGTGATCATGCGCCCGGTGTAGCGGGGGCAGAGCTCCGGCGAGCGGATCTCGATCTTCAGATGGTCGTTGATATTGCCGCCGCCGCCCCTGACCACCGGCTCGTGGAGCTTCAGCTCCGTGCCGAAGGTGACGGCCGCCTCTCTTGCGAGGCCGATGACGCTGAGACAGTCGGGCCGGTTGTTGGTGATCTCAAATTCCGTGATCACGTCGTCCGCGCCGATGATGGGGCGGATATCGTCGCCGGGGGCGCACTCCTCCTGAATGATGAAGATGCCGTCCTCGATGGCGTAGGGGAAATCGTGGGTATCCAGTTCCAGCTCACCAAGGGAGCAGAGCATACCGGCGGACTTGACGCCCCGGAGCTTGCCCTTCTCGATCCGCTTGCCGCCGGGGAGAAGCGACTTGTGCTTGGCCACGGGGACCATGTCGCCCACCTTCACATTCTGGGCGCCGGTGACGATCTGAAGATCCTCGCCCTCGCCCACGTCCACCATGCAGACCCACAGGTGGTCGGAGTCCGGGTGGCGCCACATATCGGTGACGCGGCCGGCCACCACGTTCTGAATCTCGTCGCCGGGGCAGCGGTAGGACTCCACCTTGGAGCCGGACATGGTCATCTTATCCGCGAACTCCTTGGGGCTCGCGTCGATATCGGTGTAGTCGGAAAGCCATTTCCTTGAAAGAACCATATTCATTCACCTCTTTCTCAGAACTGCTGCAGGAAGCGCATGTCGTTTTCGTAGATGAGCCGCAGATCGTCGATGCCGAAGCGCCGCATGGTCACGCGCTCCAGGCCCACGCCGAAGGCGAAGCCGGAGTACACGTCCGGGTCGATGCCGCAGCCGGCGAGCACCTTGGGGTGCACCATGCCGCAGCCCAGCAGCTCGATCCAGCCCTCGCCCTTGCAGACGCGGCAGCCCTCGCCGCCGCAGACGAAGCACTGCACGTCCATCTCGCAGCTCGGCTCCGTGAAGGGGAAGTGATGGGGGCGGAAGCGCGTCTTCGTCTCCGGCCCGTAGAGCTTTTTGACCAGGGTGTTGAGGGTGCCCTTCAGGTCGCCCAGGGTGACGCCCTTATCCACCACAAGCCCCTCAAACTGGTGGAACATGGGGGAGTGGGTGGCGTCCACCTCGTCCTTGCGGTAGACGCGGCCGGGGGAGATGATCCGGATGGGAGGCTTCTGCACCTCCATGACGCGCACCTGCACCGGGGAGGTCTGGCACCGGAGATGCACCGCCTCGTCCTCCGTGATGTAGAAGGTGTCCCGCCGGTCGCGGACCGTGTGTCCCACGGGGATGTTCAGCTTGTCGAAGTCGTAGACGGAGAGCTCCACCTCCGGCCCCTCCGCGATGGTGAAGCCCATGCCGATGAAGATGTCCTTCACCTCGTCCAGCACGATGGTCATGGGGTGACGGTGGCCGCGGCACACGGGCGTGCCGGGAATGGTCACATCCACAGCCTCCAGCCGCAGCTTTTCCTCCATGAGCTTCTTCTCCAGCTCCGAGGCCTTGGCGGCAACGGCCGCCTCGATCTCGGTGCGGACCTGGTTGGCGAGCTGCCCGATGATCGGCCGCTCCTCCGGGCTGAGACCGCCCATCTGCTTCAGGATGGCCGTGACCTCGCCCTTTTTGCCCAGGTATTTGACCCGGAGCGCCTCCAGCTTGTCAGAGGCGGCGGCGGCCGAAAGGGCGGCCATCGCCTCCGACTTGATCTTTTCCAGCTTTTCTCTCATTTCGATACCTCACAAAATAGAATATACAGAATAAAAAAACGGCCCCTTCATCCCACTGGGACGAAAGAGCACTTCCGCGGTACCACCCAGCTTCGGCCGAAGCCGCAGCTCAGTAAGCGGCGCGGACCGAAAACACAGTCCGATGGCCGCCGATGCCCGTAACGGGGGCGCCGCCGGGGATTGGCCGGAGCTCACGGGCGAACAGACGGCGGCCGCAGGGCGCTTCCAGCCTGGGCGCCCCTCTCTGGACCGAACCGATCTCCGTCATTTTCCCGATCAAAGCCATAACGATATATACCACTAAAATATAACACGCCCGGGGCCGGTTTTCAATAGGCAAATGCGCGCTTTTCCGGGATTTTTGCCCAAAAGCCGGATCGCGCCCCGGCGGAGTCGGCAGATTTTTCTGGTCCGTCCGCATTGCCAAGGGCCGCGAGATGTGGTACAATGGCTCCACTGAGAATACTTGCGTTTTTCCCGCGTCTGCGGGAGCGAACGAACGGAGGAAGATGTGAAAAGAATCGCAGCGCTGCTGCTTTGCCTGATCCTGCTGGCGTCGTCCACGGCGCTGGCGGCGGCTCCGGGTTCCGCGTCCGATCCGCTGATCACCAGGAGCTTTGCGGAGGAGTCCATCCTCGCGCCGCTGCTGGAGCAGAATACGAATGCCATCAGCCGCGCGCTGGCCGAGCGGTACGAGGCCGCCTCCGCCGCGCTGGACGTGCTGTACGACAACGCTCTGATCCGGATCCGGGGCTATGAGGGATACACCCTTTCCGCGCGCCTTGTCCCCATCACTCTCCGCGCCGGGGCGCAGGTCGATGTGCTCACCGGCGGGAGCTTTGTGCTTACCGGCGGCGACGCCACCGTGAGCATCGTCCGCGGTACGGTGGTCAACGCCTCCACCGGCGACGAGGTGATGACCGGCGCGTCCCTGCGCACAAACCAGCGATATTTCTGCGCCGAGAACACCATGGCCGTATTCACCGCCGGGGAGAGCGCCGAGGCTATGGTCGACGGGCTCCACCTGGTGGATGAGATGGGCAGCGCCAAGCTGCCGTTCCGGGACGTGGCGGCGGACAGGTGGTACTACAGCGCCGTGCGCTTCGTCTACGGACGCGGCCTGTTCCAGGGGACCTCCGGGACGACTTTCTCCCCGGAGAAGTCCATGACCCGCGCCATGTTCGTCACCGTGCTCTACCGGCTGGCCGGCAGTCCTGAAGCCGGCGGCAGCTCATTCCCCGATGTGGCCGACAGCAGCTCCTGGTACTATGCGCCGGTGGCCTGGGCTGCCGGACGGGGGATCGTCAACGGCTATGAGGACGGGCTGTTCCGGCCCGATAACAGCGTCACCAGGGAGCAGATGGCGGTCATCGTCTACAATTACGTCCGCGCCATCGGCGGCGACACCTCCGGCGGCGGGAACCTGAGCGCTTTCCCGGACGGAGGCAGCGTCTCCGGCTGGGCCAGGGAGGCGATGCAGTGGGCTGTTGCCCACGGGATCATCAACGGTTCCGACGGATACCTGCTGCCCCGCAACACCGCCACCCGGGCACAGGTTGCCCAGATCATGAAAAACTGCTGCGACCGGCTGGGGCTTTGAGAAAACAGTTGCAAAAACCGGATGACAGCGGTAATATAATATAGTCTTGCTCCGTCGCGCGTTTCGGGGCAAGGCCGCACTAGTTGGGGAGTTAGCGGTGCCCTGTGACCTGCAACCCGCTACAGCAGGAATGAATTCCGCCCCGAGGAACTGTGATGTGTCGTCTGACCCAGGTAAGCAGCGTTGACGGGTCGGTCTCGCGCAACGCAAATTCGTGAACCATGTCAGGCGGGGAACCGAGCAGCATTAAGCGAAACCTTGCGTGTGCCGCGAGGCAGCCGGCCTCGAGCCGGCTGCCTGGGTAACGGGCATATCACAGCTTTCAGAGGTCGGTGTGCGGCCTTGCCCTGCAACGTCGTCGGAGCAAGCTCCATATCGCGCGCTTCCGGCTGAAGCCGAAAGCTTACTCATTTTGCTGCTCCGCCTCTTCGAATGCGACCCGCTGGGTTGGACTCCGTCAGGGGCCTGCTGCGGCCCGCTGGGCTGGGCTCGCATCCGATAAACGCGGGGAAAGCAAGCTCCGTAACACGAGCTTCCGCGCGGGCGTGAAAGCAGTTTATCAACAGGAGAAAGCCATGTATCAGGCACTTTACAGGAAATGGCGGCCGCGGACGTTTTCCGACGTGGCCGGACAGGAGCATATCACGGAGACGCTCAAGCGCCAGATCGAAACGGGGCGTCTGTCCCACGCGTATCTGTTTGTGGGCACCCGGGGCACCGGCAAGACCTCCTGCGCCAAGATCCTGGCGCGGGCGGTGAACTGCCTGCACCCGGTGAACGGGGAGCCCTGCAACGAGTGCGCGGCCTGCGTGGGCATCGAGAACGGCAGCATCCTGGACGTGGTGGAGCTGGACGCCGCCTCCAACAACGGGGTGGACAACGTCCGCGCCCTGCGGGAGGAGGCCGTCTATTCCCCGGCGGCAGTGAAGAAGCGCGTCTATATCGTGGACGAGGTGCATATGCTCTCCGGCGCGGCGTTCAACGCGCTGCTGAAGATCCTGGAGGAGCCGCCGGAGCATCTCATGTTCATCCTGGCCACCACGGAGCTGCACAAGGTCCCGGCGACGATCCTCTCCCGCTGTCAGCGGTTTTCCTTCCGCAGACTCAGCCGGGAGGCGGTGGCCGGGCGGCTGAGCTACGTGGCCGGGCAGGAGGGATTTGATCTGACGCCCGGCGCTGCCGAGCTGCTGGCCAGGCTGGCGGACGGCTCCATGCGCGACGGACTCTCCCTGCTGGATCAGTGCCGTACGGACGGCCCTGTGGATGAGGAGCGGGTCATGAACGTGGTGGGCCTGGCCGGAGCCAGGGAGACGGCGGAGCTGTTCTCCCGGGTGAGGGACGGGGACGCCGCCGGCGCGCTGGAGATCGTGGACAGGCTTTATTCCTCCGGCAGGGATATGGAGGCGTTGCTGGACGAGCTCTCCCGGCTGGTGCGGGATATCCTGGTGATGAAGCTGACGGGAACAAAGGGGCAGGGGCTCCTGAGCGGGGCCTTTGACAGCGCGGCACTGCGCGGCTTTGAAAAGATGAGCGTGCCCCGTTTGCTGCGCTGCGCGGAGATCGTCGCCGGCGCCGCCGTTGAGCTGGGCCGCACCTCCGGCCGAAGGACGGCGGTGGAGCTGTGCGTGGTGCGCCTGTGCGGGAATGAGCCCGCGGGCGGCGAACTGGAGGCGAGGGTCGACCGTCTGGAGACGTTGGTGGAGCGCTGCGGCAAGCTCATGGGCGTCCCCCGGGAGAAGAAGGAAAAGGAACCGGATCCGGAGCCGGAGCCGGTACGGGAAACCGCGCCGGAGCCGGAGGAGCAGCGTACGCCGGAGAGCCCGGCGCTCGAGCCGGAAGCACCCGCGGCACCGGAACAGGGTGCGCCCGCGGTGTCGGAAGCGCCCGCGGAGCCGGAAGTACCCACAGAACCGGAAGCGCCCGCGGATACGGAGGGCTTTTGGGACCGGATGCTGGCACGGCTGCGGGAAACGCTGGACATTCCCACCTACGCGTTTCTCTCCGACAGGACGGACATCACGGCGGAGCTCAGCGGAGACTCGCTGAAGCTCACCTGCAAAAGCGTTTTCACGCCCAACGCCATCTCCGCGCCGGAGGTCCTGGATGCGATCCGGAAAACGGCGAAGGAGGTCCTCGGCCTGGATGTTTCGGTGCGCGTGGTGACGGAGGAGGCCACCGAGGGCGAGAAGCGCGCCAGACTGGACAGTCTGTCCCGGTTCGGGAACGTGGAATTCAGATAAAAGCGCCGGTCCCGGGACAGCGCCCGGCGGCCGACCATCAAATCATATGAAAACGAGGTGCTGAAAAATGGCAAAGGGCGGATTCAGAGGCGGCTCTTACGGCGGCGGCATGAACATGAACATGATCAAAAAGGCTCAGAAGATGCAGGAGGAGATGCTGAAGCTCCAGGCCGAGCAGGAGGAGAAGACCTACGAGGCGGCCTCCGGCGGCGGCGCGGTGAAGGCCGTGGTCAGCGGCAAGCACGAGCTCGTCTCCCTGGAGCTGCAGCCCGACGCGGTGGACCCGGAGGACGTGGAGATGCTCAGCGATATGATCGTCGCCGCGGTGAACGAGGCCATGCGCAAGGCTGACGCCGCCATGAACGAGACCATGGCGAAGCTCACCGGCGGACTGGGCTTTTGACCATTCAGACCGAAAACGCCTGACAGCGAAAAAGCAGCCTGATGCATTTGCATCAGGCTGCTTCCTTATTTCAAATACTCCTTCAGGTATCCGATCGCCTGCACGTAGCCGTCGAAGCCCAGACCCATGTAGGTCTTGATGCAGGCCATCCCGGCGTAGGAGATCTGCCGGAACGGTTCCCGGACGCCCACGTCGGAGATGTGCACCTCCACCGCGGGGATCGCCACCGCCTTCAGGGCGTCCAGGATCGCCACACTGGTATGGGTGTAGGCGGCGGGGTTGATGACGATGCCGTCAAACCGGCCCCAGGCAGACTGTATTTTGTCCACGATGGCGCCCTCATGGTTTGACTGGAAGCACTCGACTTCGATCCCCTCCAGCACCGCCGTCTCCTCAATGAGACGGCAGAGAGCGGCGTAGTCCTGTTTCCCGTAGAGTTCCGGCTCCCGCAGACCCAGCAGGTTCAGGTTGGGGCCGTTGATGACGAGGATCTTCATGAAAACACCTCCAGAATGCGCGCCGCCGTCTCCTCCGGGGCGCCGTCGTTGTCGATGACGCAGTCGGCAAAGTGCCGGTACAGGGGCTCCCGCTCCCGCAGGAGCTCACCCAGATCACGGCTTTGGGAGATGGGCCGCCCCTCCGTGGGAAGGGCGCCGATGCTGCGCCGGAGCCAGATCACCGTGCCGTTCTGCCGGAGGAGATCCCGGTTATCCTCCCGGGTGACGCAGCCGCCTCCGGTGGCAATGACGGTCCCGGAGGATCTGCCCAGCTCCCGGAGTGCCGCTGTCTCCAGCTCCCGGAACGCGGCCTCGCCCTTCTGGGCAAAGATCTCCGGAATGGTCATGCCCGCCGCCTTCTCCACCAGACTGTCGGAGTCAGCGACCGTCTTGCCTGTCAGCTCACCCACGAGGCGCGCCACGGTGGTCTTGCCGCTGCCGGGCATGCCGATGAGCACGATGTTGCGCATGTCCCGGATGAGGGCACGCTCCGCCGCCTCCTCCGCGGAATCGGGGAGGGTACGCCCGGTGAACAGCTCCGAGGAGCGCCGCGCCTGGGCCACCAGCATGTGCAGGCCGCCGAAGGCGGGGATGCCCAGCGATTCCGCGCGGAGCATCAGCGCCGTTTTCGCAGGGTTGTAGACCACGTCGAACACGGCCTCGCACCGGGGGAAGAGACCGGGGTCCAGGGCCATGGAGCCGTTGTCGGGGTACATGCCCAGGGGTGTGGTGTTGACGATGAGCGAGGCGTCGCCGTGGCGGGAGAGGTTCTTATAGTTGTCCTCCCCGGAGCGGGAGATCACCACCGGTGCCGCGCCCAGCGCCCGCAGCACCGCGCAGACGGTGACAGAGGCGCCGCCGCTGCCCAGGACAAGGGCTTTCTTCCCGGAGACAGGGACGCCGCTTTTCCGCATCGTGCTCTCAAATCCGTAATAATCCGTGTTGTCCCCGAAGAGGCTGCCGTCCGGCCTGCGGACGATCGTGTTCACGCTGCCCAGGAGCCGCGCCGTTGCGCTGAGCCCGGCGCAGAAGGGGACCACCGCTTTTTTATAGGGGATCGTCACATTGAGGCCGTCGAAGTCCCCGCTCTTCAGGAACGGCTCCAGCTCCTCCGGCTCCCGTTCGAAAAGCTCATAGCGGCAGCCGCCCAGCATGGCATGGATGGCGGGGGAGTAGCTGTGCCCCAGCTTCCGCCCCAAAAGTCCGCAGCGGAGCATCATACCACCTCGCTGTAGCTGCCCAGGTACCGGAACTCCTCGCACACGTCGCCCAGGTCGCTCATGAGCTGGATGAACGAGGGGGAGTAGACGCTGGTATCCAGATCGAAGTAGAACATGAACTCAAAGTTCCTCTGGGGCATGGGACGGCTCTCCAGCTTGTTCAGGTTGATGCCCAGGGCGTAGAAGCGGCTCAGCGCCTTGTACAGGGAGCCGGGCTTATGGGGCAGCACCATCATCAGGCTGGTGCGGTCCGCGCCGGGGTAGATCTCCGGCTTCCGGGAGATGCAGATGAAGCGGGTGTAGTTGTTGCCCTGATCCTGAACGGCGTCGGCCAGGCTTTTCAGGCCGTAGAGGTCGATGCAGGCACGGGAGGAGAGAGCGGCCACGTCGTGCCGGTCGGACTCCGCCACCAGCTTTGCCGCCATGGCCGTGTTCTCGCAGCGGATGACCTTCACACCGGGCAGAGAGCGGAGGAATCCGGCGCACTGGGAGATGGCCTGCTCGTGGGAATAGATCTCCCGGACGGCGCCCAGCTCCGTGCCGGGCTTTGCCAGCAGGCTGTGATCCACCTTGAGCCGCACGCTGCGCACGATGCGGAAATCGTGCTTCATCATCAGGTCGTAGACCATGTTCACGGAGCCGGCGGTGCTGTTCTCCAGCGGGATGACGCCGTATTGGCAGAGCCCTTTCTCAATGGCGGAGAACACCGCCTCAAAGGAGTCGAAGTACAGTACGCCGGGCCGGGCGAACAGCCGGTCACAGGCGATCTGGGAGTAGGCCCCCTCCACGCCCTGGCAGGCGACGCTTGCCTTCTGGGGAAAGAGCGGGGGCGTTTCCGCGATGGCCTTTTCGATCTCCTCCGCGATCTCGCTGCCGCCGCCGATGAGCCGGTTCTGGCGGCTGCGGCTCAGCTCAAAGATGAGGGAGTAGAGGGACGCGGCGTACTCCTCATATTCCTCCGGCACCGACTCGGTGATATGCCGCAGCTTCTCCCGCTCCACGGAGGCGTTCAGCACGGGGATGCCATGGGCGTGCTTGTATTCCGCGATCTCCCCGGCCACGTCCATCCGCCGGACGAAGAGCCGTGTCAGCTCCTCGTCGATCTCCCAAAGCTGCTTTCTGTATTCTTCCAGCATGTGATCACCTCCTCAGGTCCTGCAGGTACGCGTCATAGATGGCGACAGCCGCCGCCGCCTCGATCACCGGCACCGCCCTGGGGACGATGCAGGGGTCGTGTCGGCCTGTGACGGCCAGCTCCGCCGGCGCGACGCGCTTCATATCAACGGTCCGCTGCGTCTTTGCGATGGACGGCGTGGGCTTCACCGCCGCCCGGAAGGTGAGGGGCATACCCGTGGTGAGGCCGCCCAGGATACCGCCGCAGTGATTCGTCTCGGTGACGATCCGCCCGTCCCGCAGGACGAAGGGGTCGTTGTTCTCGCTGCCGCGCAGCTCCGCCGCGCGGAATCCGGCGCCGAATTCCACGCCCTTCACTGCGGGGATGCCGAACACGATGGCCGCGATGCGGTTTTCCATTCCGTCGAACATGGGGTCGCCCAGCCCCTCGGGCAGTCCCTCCGCCGTACATTCGATGACGCCGCCCACGGAGTCGCCCGCCTCCCTCGCCTCGCGGATGAGAGCGAGCATCCGCTCCGCCGCGGCCGGGTCGGAGGCGGGAAAGCCCTCCGGGTCCACGGGGCAGGTGAAGGGGGAATCGTCGCGGATCGATCCGATGGAGGCGATGCGCGCCCGGATCGTGATCCCTTCCTTCTCCAAAAGCTGGAGGCAGATGCCCCCCGCGATACACAGGGGCGCCGTGAGCCGCCCGGAGAAGTGGCCGCCGCCTGCCCGGTCCTGGAAGCCGCCGAATTTCATCTCAGCCGTGAAATCCGCGTGGCCGGGGCGTGGCCGCTCCGCAAAGGCGGCATAGTCGCCGCTTCTCGTGTTGGTGTTGCGGATGATGGCGGTCAGCGGCGCGCCGCAGGTGACGTTGCCCACCAGACCGGACAGAAACTCCGGCTCGTCCGCCTCCCTGCGGGGGGTGGACCAGTCGTTTTTCCCCGGGGCGCGTCGGGCCGTAAACCGGCGCAGCTTCTCCATGTCGACGGCAAAGCCCGCGGGCAGCCCCTCCACCGTGACGCCGACGGCGGGGGAGTGGGACTGACCGAACAGGGTGATGCGGAGCGCGTTTCCGTAGCTGCTGCTCATGGGTTTTCCTCCAGTCTCTCAAGATCTTCCCAGAATCGGGGATAGGATTTTTCCGTACACTCGCCGCCCTTGACCGTAACTTCGCCTGAACAGGCGCAGGACGCGGCGGCGGCGGACATGGCGATGCGGTGGTCCCCGCAGGCATCCACCGTTCCGCCCCGGAGGCCGGGCACGCCGCGGATGACGAGCCCGTCCGGCAGCACCGTGACCTGCCCGCCCAGCGCCCGGAGCATGGACGCGGTGGTTTCAAGCCGGTCGGACTCCTTGAGCCGGAGCCGGGCCGCGTTGACGATCCGCGTCTCCCCTTCGGAGACGGCGGCCACCGTGCTGAGCACGGGGATCAGATCGGGGATGGGGGACGCGTCCACGGTGATGCCGCGCAGCTCGCCCCGTCGCACGGTGACGCACTCCGGTCCCGCGTCCACCGACGCGCCGAACGCCCGCAGGAGCTCCAGCACCGCCCGGTCCCCCTGGGAGGAGTCGGCGGGCAGCCCGTAGACGGAGACGCCCCGCGCCGACAGCGCGCCCATGCAAAGGAAGAACGCGCCGCCCGACCAGTCCCCCTCGGCGGTGAGCTCCGGGGGCAGGTCAAAGGTCTGGCTGCCGGGGATCTGATAAGAGCCGCCCCGTTTTTCAACGCGCACGCCCGCTTTCCTGAGGATATCCTCCGTCATGGTGATGTAGGCGGCGGATTCGATCTCCCCGGTGATCCGCAGCTCGCTGTCGCCCGGGACCAGCGGAAGGGCCATCAGCAGCCCGGAGATATACTGGGAGGAGACGTTGCCGGGGAGGGTGTACAGGCCGCTCTTCAGCTTGCCGGAGCAGCGGAGGACGGCGCCCTCCTCACGGATCGTCATGCCGTGGGCCGTGAGCTGACTGTCCAGCGGCGCCAGCGGCCGGCGGGGGAGGCGCCCCTCCCGCTGAAAACCCGCCTCCACGCCCAGGGCGCCCGCTACGGGCAGCAGAAAGCGCAGGGTGGAACCGCTCTCCCCGCAGGGGAGAAGCGCCGGCCCCTCCCGGGGGATCAGAGGAGATACGGCGAAAACGCCGGGCGCTTCCTCTCCGATCCCGGCACCCATGGCCCGCAGGCAGTCCGCCGTGGCCGCGATGTCCCGGGATACGCCGTCGCAGCTCACCCGCGTCGGGCTTTTTCCCAGAGCGGCGCAGATGAGCAGCCGGTGCATCTGGGATTTGGAGGCGGGGATGCGGACGCTGCCCCAGCGCTCCCCGCCTGTGATCGTCACATTCATTTTGCACCTCCCGCACGGAGCCAGTCGGACAGCTCTAAGGCGTCCGCCGGCACGATCCGGCACCGGCCGAACGCCTCCGGCACGATCAGGTCGATCCTTCCGCCGGAGAGCTTCTTGTCCGAGAGGGCCGCCTCGCAGAGCGCCTCCGCCGACAGGTCCGTCTCCGATGGGAGACCGTACCGCTCCAGCAGAGCCAGCAGCTCCGCAAGGGTCTCCTCCCCGCAGAAGCCCCGCTTCACCGCCGCGCGTGTCATGACGGCCATGCCGATGGCTACGGCGCAGCCGTGGGAGACGGTGAAGCCGCTGCATTTTTCCACCGCGTGGCCGAAGGTATGCCCCAGGTTCAGGAGCTTTCTCCGGCCTGTTTCGAACTCATCCTCCGCCACAATGTCCCGCTTCATGGCGACGCACGCCGCTATGACCGGCTCCGGGTCGTCCTTCAGGCTGCCGGAGCGGAGCATTTCAAGCAGAGGACCCCCGCCCAGCAGGGCATATTTCACGACCTCGCCGCAGCCGTCCCGCCATACCTCCTCCGGCAGGGTGGAGAGCGTGTCCGGGTCGCAGAGAACAGCGGAGGGCTGCCAGAAGGCGCCGACAAGGTTTTTCCCCGCGGGCAGGTCAACCGCTGTTTTGCCTCCCACGGAGGAGTCCACCGCCGCCAGCAGCGTGGTGGGGAGCTGGACATAGCGGATGCCGCGCATATAGGTGGCGGCGGCGAAGCCCGCCATATCCCCGGTTACGCCGCCCCCCAGGGCAGCGACCAGATCGCCCCGGCCAAGGCGGTTCTCCGCCAGAAAGCCCAGGATCTCGCCGTAGCCGGCGAGGGTCTTGTGCCGCTCCCCCGCGGGGAAGACGAAGGAGACGGTGCGGAAGCCCGCCGCCTCCAGCGAGGCGCGGACCCGGTCCCCGTAGAGGGGCGCCACGTTCGTATCGGAGATCACCGCGGCGGCGCAGGGGGCCGACAGGCGGGAGAGGGTTTCCCCCGACCGGTCCAGCGCGCCGCGCTCAATGACCACGTCGTATGACCGGAAGGCGGCCACGTGGATCACGCTCATCGCCCATCCACCTCCGCCTTGCGGCGGCGGCCCTCGTCCAGCAGGGCGATGAGCCGCGGCTCATCCCCGGAGGCGATGGCGTCCCGGTATTCGCCCAGGCAGGCGATGAAGCCGTCCAGTTCCCGAAGAAGGTTGTCGCCGTTTTCCATAAAAAGCTCCGCCCACATTTGGGGATTCAGCCAGGCCACCCGGGTCATGTCCTTGTAGCTGCCGGCGGAAAAGCCCTTGTGCTTCCCGGCGGCGGGGCTTTTGATAAAGGCGTTGGAGACCACGTGGGCCATCTGTGAGGTGAAGGCGATCATCTCATCGTGCTCCTCCGCCGTGGTGACGGAGAAGCGGCCGAAGCCGGCCGGAGCCAGCAGGGACTTGACCCGGTCCAGCAGGCCGATGTTGTCAAAATCCGGCGGCACGATCACCATGGGCGCCCCGTGGAACAGGTTGGATCTGGCGTATTTGAAGCCGGAGTTGTGGGTGCCCGCCATAGGGTGGCCGCCCAGGTAGGTGAAGCCGTATTTCTCCGCAAGGGGGAAGCACCGGGAGCAGACGACCCGCTTCGTGCCGCAGCAGTCGATGACCACCGGCTTTTTCCCGATGCGGGGCCCCGTCTTCTCCAGAAACTCCGCCGCCGCCTGGGGGTAGACCGCGATCAGGATCAGGTCGCAGCCGGAGACGTTTTCCTCCGTGAGAGGCCCGGTCACCACGCCGCTGAGAATGGCGAAGTCCAGCACGCTCCGGTCGATGTCGAAGGCGAGGACCGTGTGTCCCGCCTCGCTGTACGCCTTCGCGAAGCTGCCGCCGATAAGGCCGAGCCCGACGATGCCGATGTTCACTGTACCGCCACCTCCCGGATCCGGCGCACCTTGTCCGCCAGCACGTCGTACTCCTCCGGCGTCAGGGACTGCGCCCCGTCGCACAGTGCGTGCATGGGGTCGTTGTGCACCTCGATGATGAGCCCGTCGGAGCCGCAGGCCGCAGCGGACATGGCCATGGGCGGCACCAGCCGGGCGATGCCGGTGGCGTGGCTGGGGTCCACGATGATGGGCAGGTGGGTCAGCTCCCGCAGCATGGGCACCGCCGCCAGATCCAGGGTGTTGCGGGTGTAATCGTCAAAGGTGCGGATGCCCCGCTCACAGAGGATGACCTGCTCGTTTCCGCCGGCCATGATGTACTCCGCGCTCATGAGGAGCTCCTTCAGGGTGTTGGCCAGGCCGCGCTTCAAGAGGACGGGCTTTTTCAGCCTGCCCACCTCCCGCAGCAGGTCGAAGTTCTGCATGTTCCGGGCGCCGATCTGGACCACGTCCACATCCTCGAACAGGGGCAGGTCGCGCACGCCCATGACCTCGGTGACGATGGGGAGACCCGTCTCCGCTCTGGCGATCTTCAGCAGCTCGATCCCCTCCGCCTTGAGGCCCTGGAAGTCGTAGGGAGAGGTCCGGGGCTTGAAGGCGCCGCCCCGGAGCATCTGGGCGCCGCTCTTCTTCACGGCCTTTGCCACCGCCACGATCTGCTCCTCCGTCTCCACGGAGCAGGGACCGGCGATCATGACAAAGTGCCCGTGACCGATCCTGACGTCGCCCACCTCCACGATGGTATCGTCCGGGTGGAACTTCCGGTTGCAGCATTTGAAGGGATCGGTGACCCGCTTGACGGAGTCCACGATGCCCAGGCTTGCGATCAGATCCATATCCACATGGGAGGTGTTGCCCACCAGGCCCAGCACGGTCTGATATTCACCCTCGGAGATGTGCACCTTGAGCCCCTGGCCTTCCAGCCATTCGATGAGCTGGGCGCGCTTTTCATCCGGCGTTTTTTGCTTGAGTACGACGATCATCTGTAAAACCTCCCGGTAATAAAAATACGGCACAGGCGTAACCTGTGCCGCTTAAAGCGATTTCCGATCCCTTCCGCGCATCACAAATTACCCTTACCAGAACAATCGGTAAAGTAATAGTAATAGTAAGCGGTAAAGGATACGTTCTTCATGATAACCTCGCAGTGCGCTTTTAATGCAATAAAGAATAAAAGACTTTGCGGAGATTGTCAACTGGCAATCTGCACAAAACATCGGCGCGCCATGCCTGTATCCGCTGGCCGCGGATAAAAAAGCCGTTCAGCGGCGGATACGGCGCCGCAGCCGGCTTACCAGCAGCACGGCGCAGGCGATCTTCACCCCGTCGGGGATGAGGAAGGGAAACACGCACATGCCCAGGGCCTGCATCAGCCCGATGGCGGCCACCCGCCGGGAGTAGACGTATACGAACCACGCGGTGCCGAAGGCGTAGCACACAAGAAGGCCGAGCGCCATGCCGATGACCACCGCGAGGGTCTTTTCCCCGAAAAGGCGGGTGACGAGCCCATAGACCAGCGCGGAGAAGAGGAAGCCGATGATATAGCCCCCCGTGGGGCCCAGCAGATGCCCCACGCCGGAGGAGAAGCCGGAGAATACCGGCAGCCCGACCACGCCCATCAGGAGATACAGCAGCACGGCCGCTGCGCCAAGCTCGCCCCCCAGCAGCCCCACGGCGCAGAAGACGCCGAAGGTCTGGAGCGTGAAGGGTACCGGCGCGGGCACGGTGATCCAGGAGCAAAGGACGATGAGCACCGCCATCAGCGCGGTGTAGGTCAGGTTTTTGGTGATGGACAGCTTCCGAGCCATGCCGCACCTCCCGGTCAAAGTCTGTTTCGCATTATACGCCCGGGACCGGCCCGCGTCAAGGCGCTTCCGTATTGAGTTTGCGGCGGGACGGTGGTATAATCAGCGTAAATCAGGGAAAAGAGGCGTGGATATGTCATTTCTCAGCAGCCTTTTCGGAAAAAGCGGCAGCGCCGCGGACCATCCCTGCTCCAACTGTCCCAGCGACTGTTCCATCGCGGGGGAGAGCTGCGCGGTCTGCAGTCCATACAAGGAAAAGCTCATCGACGCGCTCTACTGGGTGGAGCACGAGGATGAGCTGCGGGAGCGCTACGTGGTGACCGGCGGCGCGGCTGGCGGCACGGTCACCTGTCCCCACTGCGGCGCGCCATCCGGAGATCCGGTGACATGCGAGTACTGCGGCTCCCGGATCAGCGGGGAGGGGAAGATCAGCGTCGCCAGCGCGGCGGAGATCCCCAGCCCCATCCTGGACGCCCAGGATATCATCTTTGACCGATATGCCGCCGTAGGCGGGAGATACGCCGACCAGGAGAGTACCGGCCTCCTCGGCGGACTGCTGGAGCTGCTGACCGGCGGCGCGGAGCAGGGGAACGGCATGGGCAATAAGATGACGGAGGCGGAGATCCGGGAGGCCGCCTCCCTCTACGGCGTGTCCGCCGCGGCGTACCTGAACGGGCTGGACTGCGGCCGGTATCTGACCCTCGCGGGGAAAAAGCGGGAGGATCAGATGGCCGCTCTGCGCCAAAGCACGTATCAGAGCGGGTATACCCGTCCCGCCCCGGTCCCGCCCCCGCCTCCCAGACCGCCCAGGCCGTCGGTCATGCGGCCGGCAGCCCCTCCGTGGAACGGGGGGAGACAGCCCCAGCGCCCGGCCGCGCCCCGGCAGAGGCCGCAGCGCCCCGCGGAGCCGCTGAGCGGCAGGAGGAGCGAGCCCAGGATGGAGAAGGCGTCCCCGAACAAGGCGCCGCGCGCCGCCAAGACCCCCGGCAGCCCGAAGCGCGGCGCCGGAAAGGATCCCGGGGGAGGCAAGCGCAGGATGAAATAAGCGCGCCGCCTGTACCGGCAGCGGTACAGGCGGCATTTCTGCGAGAGGAGAGAGCGTATGGACGTTGCGGCGATCGGCGAGGTGCTGATCGACTTTACAGAGACGGGAAAGGACGGGGCGGGATATCCCATCCTGGCCGCCCACCCCGGCGGCGCGCCCTGCAACTATCTGGCGGCGCTGGCGAAAGCCGGAAAGCGCGTCGGGTTCATCGGAAAGACCGGTGACGACCGGTTCGGCGCGCTGCTGCGGGAGACGCTGCAGGGGGCGGGGATCGACGTCCGCGGCCTGATAAGCGGCAGGGAGGCGTTTACCACCCTGGCCTTCGTCACCCTGGACGGGAGGGGCGAGCGCGCCTTCTCCTTTGCCCGGAAGCCGGGAGCGGATACCATGCTCCGCTTTGAGGAGATCGACCTCTCGCTCATCGACGAGGCGCGTGTCCTCCACTTCGGTACGCTGAGCCTGACGGACGAGCCCTCCCGCGGCGCGGTGATGCGGGCTGTGGAATACGCGCGGGAGAGGGGAAAGCTCATCAGCTTCGACCCCAACTACCGGCCCATGCTGTGGCCCTCGCGGGCAGCCGCCGCGGAGGCCGTGGACTGGGGCCTGCGCCGCGCCGGCGTGGCGAAGCTATCCGAGGAGGAGGCGGCCCTGGTAACAGACGCCGGGCCGGAGGCGTGCGCAAGGCTCCTGACGGAGGAATACGGCGTCTCTCTCGCCATGGTGACGCTGGGAGCGGAGGGGTGCCTCCTCCGGACGAGGACGGCCCGGGTGCGGTCGCGCCCGCCCGCTGTCGCCCCCGTGGACACCACCGGCGCGGGGGACATTTTCGGGGGAAGCGCCATGGCCCGACTGCTGGAGCTGGGCGGCGAGCCGGAGCGGCTCACGGTGCGGGAACTGCAGGAGATCGCGGACTTCGCCTGCGCGGCGGCGGCGCTCTCCACCCGGAGGCCGGGGGGCATGCCCAGCGTACCGGAACGGGCGGAGACGGAGCGATTTCTTACCAGTCACTTGACACGCTCCGGGCCCACAGGGTATAATCCATAGAGAGGATCGGCATTACAATTACTGAAGAATAAAATATATGAGGTGAATCGATATGCTAACTGCGAAGGAAAACATGCGCGAGGTCGTGAAGGGCGGCAATCCGGATCGGCTCGTGAACCAGTATGAGGCGCTTCAGCTTCTGTTTTACCCCTACATGATGCACTCCGGCTCCAGCTGCGCCAAGGGCGAGATGAACAAGGTGGACGTGTGGGGCATCACCCGTTCCTTCCCTGAGAATGTGCCCGGCGCATTCCCCGTGCATACCCCCGAGAAGAAGGTCGTCAAGGATATCGAGACATGGCGCGACGTGGTCCACGCTCCCAAGATGACGTTCCCCCAGGAGGAGTGGGACGCGTTCAAGGCCATGTATGACGCGGTGGACGGCACCAAGGCTTACAAGTGCATGTTCTATGCTCCCGGTCTGTTTGAGATGAGCCACTATCTCTGCTCCATGGAGGACGCCCTGGAGTATTATATGACCGACCCGGATGAGATGAAAGACATGATCAAGCTCATCACCGATTTCGAGCTGGAGCTTGCGGCGGACGTCTGCAAAAACCTGAAGCCCGACGCGCTCCTGCACCACGACGACTGGGGCAGCTCCATCAACTCCTTCATGCGGCCCGCCATGTTTGAGGACTTCTTTGTGGAGCCCTACCAGCAGATCTACAAGTACTACCACGAGCATGGCGTGGAGGTCATTGTCCACCACTCCGACAGCTATGCCGCCAACCTGGTGCCCGCGATGATCGACATGGGCATCGACGTGTGGCAGGGCTGTGTGGAGAGCAACAACACGCCCGAGCTCATCCAGAAGTACGGCGATAAGATCTGCTTCATGGGCAACATCGACAACAAGGCTGTGGACTTCAACGGCTGGACCGACGAGAACTGCCGGACCCACACCGCCGAGATCATCCAGGCCTGCGGCGACAAGCACTTCATCCCCTGCATCACCCAGGGCGGTCCCGGCTCCGTGTATCCCGGCGTCTATATGTCCATCGCGGACTTCATCGACGAGTACAATGCCGAGCATTACGGCCTCGACATCGAGGAGATCCGCAACGCCCGCCTGCCCCATCAGATCCTGTTCTGAGTCTTTTACGGCCGCACCGCGCTCCGTTCCGGGGCTGCGGCGCGGCCTCATTTTTATTATGAAAAGGAGATCGGTCTTATGGTCAAGGAACCCATCGAAGCCCTGAAGGGCGCGTTCTGCCTGAAGGGAAAAACGGCGATCGTCACCGGCGGCAACCGCGGCATCGGCTACGGTATCTCCACCGCATTCGCGGAGCAGGGAGCCAATGTGGCCATCATGTGCCGCAATAAAGAGAGCGGCGAGGCTGCGGTGAAGGAGTTCTCGGAGAAGTATGAGGGGAAATTCATCTGGTATCCCCTGGATATCGGCGACATGCAGTCCTGCCGGGACGCGGTGGCCGCGTGCATCCGCGATTTCGGCGTCATCGACATCCTGGTGAACAACGCCGGCGTGGCTGTGGCGGGGCCCGTGCTGGATATGGATGAGGAGCTGACGGACTGGTTCCACTGCATCAACATCGACCTGAGCGGCGCCATGCGCATGAGCTACCTGGTGGGCAGGCACATGCGGGATACCGGCAGGGGCGGCAAGGTGATCAACATCACCTCCAATTCCGGCGCCATCATCAACAAGCCCATCACCTTCGCTCCGTACCACGCGGCAAAGGCGGCCCTGAACCACCTGACCCGCGACCTGGCGGTGGAGTGGGGGCAGTACGGCATCAACGTCAACGCCATCGCCCCCGGATACACCTACTCCACCCTCACCGAGCGCATGCCGGAGGGGGCCTACGAGCAGCTGGTGCAGAAGATCCCCATGGGCCGGTTCGGACAGGCCATCGAGATCGGCGCCCTGGCGGTGTACCTGGCCAGTGAGGCGTCCAACATCGTCACCGGCGTGATCGTCACCGCCGACGGCGGCTACTCCCTGGCAGTATAACCGCTCCCGTGAACAGCGAGCACCCCCGCGGACAGACCCGTGGGGGTGCATCTATTTTGCAGATAAAGCCGTCGGCGGCGCTTTCGACGAAGGGGCGAAAGAGATCGGCTCGTTTTCAGGGGACACGCGCGTTCAGCCGCCGAAGTACGCGTCCGCCGCCTGGTTGTAGGCGTACAGCGCCAGCGCCAGGTCGCGCAGGGCCGTTTTGCCGGCGGCGGAGCCGTAGTATTTCAGGGTGTTGTAGGCGTAGCTCAGACCGCAGCAGGTGAGCGTCATCACGCGGGTCCCGTCTGTCACGGTGACGGTATGGACCGTGTCCAGCTCCTTTGCCGCGATATCGGGGATGCGGAGATAGTACCGCCCCTCCGGATCGTGGTATTCTGGCTCGGCGGGCACGCCGTCCACCGTGAAGGCGTACTCCCCGATCTCGTGTCCGGCCTGGATCGAGAAGGAGAGACTGAGGGTGGTCAGCGCCTCCAGCGTCAGGCTGACGCCCCGGACCGTGAGCCCGCTTACCGAGCCGGTCCTGGTGGGCTTGCAGCCGATGAGCTCATCGGCCGAGGCGGCGATCTCAACCGGCACGATGGCGTCCGCGTAAGCCGCGTCCGGCGTCTGAGCCGCGTAGCCGAAGTAATCCATGGCCCGGGCTCCGTAATTCGCCAGCTTTTCCGCGAGGGCCTGCCCCTCCGGACTGGCCACGGCGCTTACGTAGTGCGCGACGGAGTAGTCGGCCTTGCCGCCCGGCAGGAGCCTGCCGGAGGAGTCGGTGAGGGCCGCCTGGGCGCCGCTACCGTCATAGAGCCGGAGGGTGATGCCCTCCGCCATCTCCTTGGCGGGCACGTATTTTGTGAAAATGTAGCGGGTGACCCCGTCCCTCACGTCGGTCTGCGCCTCGCACAGGGGCATGGGCTCGCCCTCCGTACCCTGGTAGGTAAAGCAGGCGTACGCCCCCTCATCGCCGGAGAGCGTTTCGTCTGGCACCACGTAGTAGTTCACCCCAATCTCTCCGGTGAGGGTCAGGGTGGCGGAGGCTGCCTGGGCCGAGGGGATAGCTGTTTCGTCCAGGGCCTGGAGGAACGCGGGGATGTTCACGTAGCCATGACCGTAGTACACGTCGAATCCCTCGTCGCCCAGGTCCACGGAGCTCTGCTCCAGCAGCGCCATGAAGCCCTGAAGGTCGATCCCGGGGAACGCCTGCCGCGCCATGACCGCCATGGCTGTGACGATGGGCGCCGCGTAGGAGGTGCCGCTTTTGGTGGCTGTCCGCCCGTCCAGGTACAGGGAGACGACGCTCGTCCCCGGGGCGGAAACGTCCACCGCGTCGTTGAAGTAGGAATAGCTGGAGTCGAATTCCACGCCGCCTTCCGTCTGCCTGCACGCGGAGACGGAGACGACCGTGTCATAGGCGGGGGGATACATATATTTCGTGGGGCTCGGCGTCTGGCCGCTTCGGTAATTTCCGGCGCTGGTGACGAAGATCACGCCGTGATCCGCGGCGTACTGGCACGCCTCCCGCAGGGGGGCACTGTCGTTGGTGCCGCCGATGCTGAAGCTGATCACATCGGCCCCCATGTCCACCGCCGTGTGGATGCCCAGCACCGCCTTAGTCACGTTGGTGTTGCCGCCGGACTCGGTGATGCAGATGGGCAGGATGGTGACGTTGGGGACGATGCCGTCCACCCCGATGCCGTTGTTCACCTCCGCCGCCAGCAGACCGGCGATGAAGGTGCCGTGGTAGTTATCCAGCCCGTTCGATGCCGCGGAGAGGGCGACGGTGCTCAGGATATGGGCGCTCTGCAGGTCGGGATGGGTCGCCATGACGCCGGAATCCACGATGGCCACGGTGACGCCGTCCCCCAGCCTGTCCCGGCTGCCGGAGGCGTCCCGGTGCGCCCAGCCGGCCTCCGCCCCCACGGACCGGAGGTTCCACTGGGCGGGCTCGTAATCGTCGTAATTGTCCTGAATGGTCAGAGTGTAGTTGGGCTCACAGTATTCCACGCTTCCCAGCTCCGCCAGCGCCAGGGCGTCTTCCGCCGTCTCCGCGAGATAGAGGCCGTCCACGATCTCCTCACAGCCGTCCGGCGTATCGTCCTCCCCGGGCGCATCGTCCATGCGGATGAGGTAGCCGTCGAATCCCGGCTCCTCCTCCGGCGCTGCCAGCGCGGCGGGGGAGAGGATGAGCGCAGCGGCGCAGCAGATCATGAAAATGGCAAGGATGCGCTTCATACTGTATCCTCCTCCGCCCCGGGCCGATAACGGCCCGGGGCGGTCTGTGTTTGTTTACTTGTAACGATTATACTACGCGGGGGATGCGGAAATCAAGAGCTCAGCAGTACTGATCGGTGACAAGCCGGATGAAGCGGGCCAGGATGGCCGAGATCTCCATGCGGGTGGCGCTCTTCTGGGGAGCGACGCGGCCGCCGCCCACCCCGTTGATGAGGCCGGCCTGCGTGCACAGCTCCACGGCTTCCTTCGCCCAGCCGCTGATCTCGCCGCTGTCCTTGTAGGCGATGGGGCCGCTGACCTTGTCAAGCTCCCAGCCGGTGAAGTCCATGAACCGTGCCATGAACACGCACACCTGCTCCCGGGTCACGGGCTTGTTGGGACCGAACTCGGTGGGTGAGAAGCCCTTGACGATGCCGTTCTCGGCCGCCCAGGCCACCGCGTCCTTATACCAGCCGCCCCGCAGATCCGTGAAGGGAGCGGGAGCCGTGGGCGCCGGGCTGCCCATCATCCGCCAGAGCACGGTGACGAGCATGGCGCGGGACATGGTCACCTCGGGTGAGAAGATCTCCTCGCCGGTGCCCTGGAAGAGGCCGCGTGCCGCGGTGAAGAGGATGTCCTCCTCGCCCCACAGGCCGTCGATGTCGCGGAACGAGGGCTCCGCGTCGCCGATGGCGTAGTCGCCCTCCGCCGGGGCAATGTAGCGGGCCTTGCCGTTTTCCACAACGCTGAAGGGAATGACCGAGGCGTCGCCGTTTTCATCGGTGAACTCGATCACGCCGCCGTCCGCGCCGCTGGGGTCAACGATCAGCCGGCTCAGGTCGAAGTCGGGGTCGGTGAGCGTGCCGCCGGGCACCATGACCGATGCGCTGCCGTTATCCAGGACCACGCCGCTGTTGGCGTTGGCGCCGCGGATCTTCTCCTGATCCGCCTCGGTCAGCTCCGCGTCGGGCTTCAGGGTGAAGACCACGTTGCCGTTGTCGTCGGCAGAGATGTCCGCGATGGCGGTCTCCTCCGGTACAGGCTCTCCGCCTCCGCCGCCGCCTCCGCCGCCGTGGCCGCTCCGATAGGGTACGGTGACGTTCACGATGGCAGCGCCTTCAAGCTGGGTGGGATCGCCCAGATCGTTGCGGATCGCGATGGCATAGCTGCCGGGGGCAAGCCCCTCAAAGGTGTGGGCGCTGCCGGTGGCGGGATTGTCCACGGTGATCCACTCTATGCCCCCCGTCTTCATGAACTCGTCCAGAGTCAGGCGCGGCGTGGATCCGTAGGTGGTGCGGACCGGTACGATGGCCATCAGTACGGTGTCGCCCGCGCCGCCGGTGGTGGTGACGATGACCTTGCCGTCGCTGGAGTGGGCCTTCGCCGCGGGCTGGATCACTGTATCCGCCCGGAGGAGATGATCCTCCACCGTCACGGGCCGGGTGATGAAGTTGTTGTGGTCGGCGCTGTCCCGGATGACCACGGTGTAGTCGCCGGGCGTGAGGTTATCCCATGTGACGGACGTGCCGTCCCTGGTGAGCGGAGTCCAGGTGACGCCCCTTCCGACGCCGTCGAATTCGCCGGGGATGAGGGCCGCGTCGTACACGGCGCTGTACTCGTTGTTCGCGGGATCGGAGTTGGGCCCGTCGTAGGTGCCGCCGGTCATGCCGGTGACGTCCGCTGTGACGGTGCCGTTGTTCAGCGCCCAGTTCCAGGCCGCTTCGGTTGTGTACGAGCAGGTGTCCGCCTCGGTGAGCTTCATGGCGTCCACGGTGAGGGTGAGCTCCGCCGTGTTGTCGTCGCCCGCCGCGCCGAAGGCCTTCAGGGTGTAAGCGCCGTTGTAGCTGATGGGCAGGGCGCCGCTCAGGTCGGTTCCGGCGTCGCTGCTGACCACATAGCCGTTGATGGTGACGAGAATGATGTCGGTGGCCGTGTCGGCATCCGCGATCTTCTTCGCGGACCACCTGAGCGCTCCGGCATCCCCGTCATACTCCAGGGTGAGCTGGGGCACGTCGTTCTGGACGGTGACCGGCTTCTCAAGGATGTTCGCCGGGTCGGCCTTGTCCCGAATGACCACGGTGTAGTCGCCGTACTTAAGGCCGGTCCATTCGGTGCTCCAGCCGCCCTTTGTGAGAGCGGTCCACGCGTCGTCTGCGGGCGTCCCGCCCACGGGGACGATGGCCGCCTCATAGGCGCCGAAGTACTTGTTCTTTGCGGGCTGAGAAGTAGTTCCGTCGTAGGTGCCGCCGGTCATGCCGGTGACGTCCACGGAAACGGTGCCGTTGTTCCCGGTCGAGTTCCAGGCGGCGGTGGAGGTGAGCGTGATGCCGCCTGCGGGCTCGGTGAGCCTGAGGCTCGTCACGGCGGCGGAGAGGGTGGCGGTGTTGTCATCGCCCGCCGCGCCCGCGGCCTTCAGGGTGTAGACGCCGTTGTAGCTCACGGGCAGGCTGCCGGAGATGCTGGTGCCTTCCTTGCCGTTTTTCACGTTGAAGCCGTTGATGGTGACTTCTGTGATCTCCGTGGCAGTGGCTTCGTCCGCGGTCTTCTTCACGGACCACTTGAGGGCCTTGGCGCTCTCATCGAGCTCCAGGGTGAGCTGAGGCACGTCGTTCTGGACGGTGACCGGCTTCTCGATGCTGTTCGCCGGGTCGGCCTTGTCGCGGATGAACACGGTGTAGTCGATGGACTCCAGACCGGTCCAGGTGTACGTCCAGGCGTCCTTGTTGAGGGTGATCCAAGCGTCGTCGGCGGGAGCCTCGCCCGCGGGGGCGATGGCTGCCTCGTATTCGCCGAAGTACTTGTTCTTGCCGGGCTGACAGTCGGCGCTGTAGGTGCCGCCGGTCAGGTCGGTGGCATCCGCGGTGACGGTGCCGTTGTCTGCGGTGGAGTTCCATGCCGCCGTGGAGGTGACCGGGATCCCGCCGTCAGGCTCGGTGAGGGTGAGGGATGTCACATCCAGGGATATGGCGGCGCGGCTCTCCTCGCCGGCGGACGTCACGGCGGACAGGGTATAGGTGCCGTTGTAGCGGACGGGCAGGCTGCCTTCCAGGGAGCTGCCCTCCTCGAGGTTCACCTTGAGGCCGTTGATGGTGACCTGGGTGATCGGGGAGGAGCCGCCGGTCTTCACCGCGCTCCAGACAAGATCGCTGCCCTGGAGGTTCAGGTTGAGCTGCGGGCGGTCCTCCTCCACGGTGACGGTCCTGCGGATCTCATCGTCCGTGTTGTTGGGATCGCGGATGATGACGGTGTAGGTTCCGGGCTGCAGGCCGGACCAGGTGTTCGTCCAGGCCGCGTCGGTCAGGGTGATCCAGTCGCTGTCGCCGGGCTCGGTCCCATCCGGCGCCGCTGCGGCCTCCAGATTCCGGACATAGACGTTGTTCGCCGGGTCAGAGAGGGCCGGGTCATAGGCGCCGCCGATCACGCCCGATGCATCCAGGGTGATGGTGCCGTTGTTCTTGGCGGCGTTGTAGGCGTTCGTGGCGGTGACGACCTCGCCGCCCAGCTTGATGGAGGACAGCACCATGGTGTAAGTGTTCTCGTTGCTCGGGTCGGCGTTGTCCCTGGCGTAAATGGAGTATTCGCCGTTGTAACGCACGGGCAGGCTGCCGGAGAGCTTGACGCTGGCCCCGGTGTTGACCTTATAGCCGTTGATGGTCACGTCCGTGATCGGCGCCTGCGAATTGGACGGCTTGGTCGCGGACCAATCCAGCGCGCCGGTGGCGGCGTTGTACTCCAGCGTGAACTGCGGGATGGCGCTGTCGAGCTGGTTCATG
The DNA here is from genome assembly GCA_017515345.1 of Oscillospiraceae bacterium. GTDB lineage: Bacteria > Bacillota > Clostridia > Oscillospirales > Oscillospiraceae > RGIG5705. The sequence goes on from JAFWFZ010000037.1 coordinate 29,458, forward strand.
CTGAGTATCTGGGCGCTCCAGGTCTTGTCGGCGTTGACCGTTCGGGTCAGATACAGGCCGTTGGAGGCGATGGGGAAGACCCCGTTCGTGCCGGTGAGCTGCTGGAAATCCTCCCCGGTGAAGAAGTATGCCTCGGGCGTGTTGTTCTCCTTCTTCGTGTTGCCGGCGTCCTCGGTGAACCGGATATCCAGCCCGTTCGTGGTGCTGAGGGTGCCTGTGCCGATGGGCTTTCCGTTGACGTTGAAGCCGGAGGAGTAGAGCGGCACTTTCTCTGTGTTCGTGTCGCCGGTGGGCGAATCCATGAACCAGTCCACGAGCAGCTCCGTGGTGACCTTGTTGTTGTAGATGTCCGTGGCAGTCAGCTTGTAGCAGTCGTGATCGGTATTCTCTTCGATGCTGCCGAAATCGTAGCACCACATGAGCCCGTCCTTCGTGCTCGTCACGGAGGCGGAGGAGTTGGAATCGGTGATCTGCTCTGTCTTTCCGCCCTTCGTAATCGTGAAACTGGCCACGCCGTTGTTGTCCAGGATGTAGACCTTCAGCGGGATCTTCGTGCCGCTTGTCACGGAGCCGGTATCCGGGAAGCTCCTGCTCCAGATGAAGAGCGGATTCGTCCCGTCGTACTCGGGAATGGGAACCACGCCGTTGGTGTAGGACTCCGCTACGCGGTCAAAGGAGGCCGAGTCACTGACCACCGTCACGGTCACCTGGTAGGACGCATTATCCGGATTGTCGCCCAGCTCGATGGTCGTGGGGGCGTTGCCGCCGGTACTGTTGGTAACGGTGATCGATTTCTTGTTCCCGTTCACGCGCGCGAAATCCGGGTTCGTGCTTGTGACCTCGACCGTGCCGAAGAAGTACAGATCGATGGACTTCGCCATGGAGTCGAACTGGAAGGACGCTCCCTTCTTGCCGAGGGAGAGGTTGTTGCGCAGCGGCGTCTCCTCGGTGTTGATGATCACTTGGCCTTTGTCGTTCAACTTCTTCTCGCCCCAGGTGGATACGGGGTGGAAGCCCCAGTCCTGGCCGGCGGCGACATCGGAGCCGTCGAACTGTGTGCCGTCGCTGTTTTTGAAGGTAAAGGAGCCGTTGTCCTTGTAAATGTCGATGCCCTCCGACGCATCCGTTACCTCAAAGATAATGGGATAGGGGGTGTTCGTGGAGGTGTCGGAGACAAGGATGGAGCCCTTGCCCACGGCGGTGGGGGTGATGGAGATGTAGCCGCTGACCGTGCCGTCGCTTGAGGTGGTCTGCTTGAAGTTGAGGATGCCGATGTTCATGCCGTCTTCCTCGTCCGACATCTCCAGGACGGTGATCATGGGCTTCTCCATGCGGGAACTGACCGCGGTGATCGGCACCTTCGTAGTGGAGCCCAGGGGGATGAAGATGTGGTGAGGGGCGGTGAAGGAGGTGAACGCCTCCACCTGCTGGCTGTCCTCGTTATTCGCCGTGTAGTACTCGTCGTGTTCCGCGGAGTAGGAGCCGCTGTCCATGGTCGACATGCTGCTGGCTGTACTGAAGATCTCCACACGGATCTTGGCGAACTTCGACTCGGCGGCCGCGAACACGTCGTGGGAAACGGTGATCGTGCCGTGGACCAGCTTGCCGTAGCCGACGGCGATGTTGCAGTTGGTGTTTCCGAACCGGTCGGGGCTGTTCAGGTAGAGGATGCCGTTCACAAGGTCTTCCTCGTACTCCTGGGTGCTGAGCAGCGCGCCCAGCTCGGTCTCCGGGCCGATCTCCAGGGTGTTCTTGGAGATGTCCAGCGCGCTCCAGATCGGGTCGCCCGCCTCGTCCGTACCGGACTGATAGGTGAACTGGACGTAGACGTCCTTCGCGTTACATGTGCCCTGGTTGCCGGCAATGAAGGAGACGTCGAAGGTGGTCTCGGACCCGTCGGCGGAGATGGAGGAGGGTGTCACGGAGTAGCGCTCGATGCTCATATCCGGCTTGTCGCGCACGGTGAAGAGCTCCACGGACTGGACGGAGCTGTTTGTGTAGCTCTGATCCTCCTGCAGGGACAGGACGAAGGAGTTGCCGCTCTTCAGATTATTCAGCAGGGGGACGGTGTAACCGCTGAGGGAGATGGCCTGACCGGACAGGATGTTCTCCGTGATCTTCCACTGGGCCAGCTCCTGTCCCGCCGCGGAGAGGGTCGCCGTGATGGGCTGACCCGGGCTGCCGCGGAAGGCGGTGGTGCCCACGTTCTCCGCGTGGACGCCCACGGGGAGCTGATTGCCGGCAGAGAAGCCCTTGTGGCCGAAATTGATGCTGCCGTTCCCCAGCTCCTTCCTGCCCTGGCCGAAGCTCACGGCGTAGGTGCCCTGGGTGGCCTCCATGCCGTATTCGTCGTAGGTGGGAGCCAGCACGTACTGGGTGCCGTCCTCGCCTTCATAGCTCTTTACAGACATGCTCCGGGAGGAGCCGCGGACCACGGCCAGCAGCTCGCCCTCCTCGCCCTGCACGGTCTGGAGCTCGGAGAAGGTGAAGGTCTTGGCGTCACCCGGATCGGGGCAATCGATCTTGTGCTCGTTGACATAGCTGTCGATCGCATCCTGGACGGTCTTCACAGCCTCGCTGCCGTAGAGGTTCGTCAGCGCTTCTTCGCCGAGGGGGTAGTTGTAGGCTGCCTCGGTGGCGGCGTGATCCCACTTGTTGCGGACGGACGCCTCGTAGGTATCCATGTCGTGCATGGCGAGCATGATGCCGTCGCCCCAGGCGTTCACCTCCGCGTCGTAGGAGGACATATACAGGGCGTTGCTGGTGGTGCCCTCCACCGCGCCCACGTAGACCGCGTAGAGATTCTTGTTGGAGTCGGTGTTGATGCTCACCTGCAGCTTGCCGGAGGAACCCTCCATGGCCTGCGTGCCGTCGTCGTTGATATGAACGGGCGGGGTGAAGAAGGGGTAGAGGGTGCCGGATTTGCTGTTGACGATGGATTTCAGCTCGCCCTCGGGGAGGATGTAGCTGGAGCCGTTCATCTCAAATACCAGCAGGGTCTGCTCCTCCACGTCCTGAAGGCTCAGGGACTCGCCGCCGGTGAGGATGCTCGCGTCGATGTTGGCGGTGAGGAAGTTCAGGTTGGAGATATAGGGGCTCTTGTATTCGCCGTTGGCCATGAGCGAGCCGCCGCTGTACACGCCGTCGGTGCCGGCCAGATCCTGGTCATAGTCCCGCACCTCGCGGATGAGGACGGCGTCGCCCCAGGTGACCGTATCTCCCGAGACGGCCGCCTTGCGGAGATACAGGCGGAAGACGGTGACCATGTCGGAGCCGACGTATTCCGTCCTTTCCGTGGTGTAGGCCGCGTACCAGCCGCCGTCGCCGGTCTGAGTAAAGTCCACATTGGTCACGGTCTCACCCTCGGTCACAACGGCGCTGGAGACTTTCCACTTGCCGTCAGCGCCCTGCACCGCAAGATTCAGGGAGGAGCGGATGCCCACCGTATCGAGCATGGACTTCTTCGTGGCCTTCAGATAGTTCTTGATCGCGTCGGGCAGGACCTTCGTATCCTGATATGCCGCGTAGGCGTTGTAGACCTTGTTGTCCGTGTCCCCCGCATAGGTTCCGGCGAAGAAGATCGTCTTGCCGTCGCCGGCGGAGGCGGGCTGGTATACGTAATCGTACAGATCGTTGCTGGTGATCGTTTCGGGCGCGGTGAAGGCGTCCGTGCCGGGCGTCCAGGAGGCCGTCTTGACCACGGTGTTCTCCGCCGCCGTTCTTGCCCGGGCCATGATGAAGGCGTTGTAGCTTTCCAGCTCCAGGAAGTAGTCGTACCACGCCCTGGCCGCGGCCACCTCCGAGAAGTCCCGGAAGTTGTCGGCGCTGATGGTGCCGAGGGTTTCGTCGGAGTAGGGATCGCCTGTGGGCTCCGTGGGTTCGCCGGGGGAGGGAGAGCCGTAGCTGACCCAGGCGGCATGGACGGTGAAGCCGTCGGTTTTCTCCTCGGCCCAGATATCGAAGTCCAGGTCGCCGGTGGGAGCCGACTCGTTGTCCAGGGGGATGTACTTCACATCGCTGGCGGGGTCCACGGGATTCACGAGACCGTAAGCGCCGCCGGTGGAGTCGTCCGCGTCGGACGCCTTCACGTAGGTCAGCTCGCTCATCACCAGCATGGAGCTGTCCTCCGGCTCGTCGGCCTCCCGGGAGAGCGTGTAGACAAGGAAGTTCCTGTCGCCCGCCCGGAGGACCTTGTAGAAGCTGCCCTCGGGAATGCTTTCCGTCAGGTTGGCGGCGTCCACAGCGGTGCCGTAGCCGGAGACCTGGAAGGGCACTACCGTGCCGTCGCCCACTTCGAAAGCCTGCTCGGACATCCCGCTGTCCAGGTTGTCCTCGGGACTGAAGATGGTCTGGCTGCCGGTCATGCTCCTGGGTAGCCGGATGGTGACGCCCAGGTCGGAGGGATTCAGGCCGTTCTCCTCCTCCTCCTCATCGTCGTCCTTGACCATATCGTTCAGGTAGTGCCATCCGCACTCCCATTTTCCGTCCTCGTAGTGGACCTGGTAGGAGATGAGATCCAGCTCGTAGGTGAACAGGATGAGCACTACGCGCAGGGCGATGCCGATGTTCACGTCGAAGGAGCTGACCTCGGCAGGGTCATACTTTTCCACATAGTAGGGGCTGCTCTCCGGGAGATCGGGGTCATAGTCTTCATTGAACACGCCCAGGAGGAACTCCGCGCCCAGGCTGAAGTGGATGTAGACCTCCGCCTTCAGCATTTCCACGCCGACGCCGACGCCGACCTCGATCGCGATGGCGGGGGAGATCGTGATGCCGTTCCAGTGGACGTTGTTCGTGATGCTCTTGGTCCTGGCCAGGTAGGTGATCTCCGTCTTGTTGTCCTCTGTCTTGTCTGTTTTCTGGTCAAGGGTCTGGAGCTCGACAATGACGGGATGGTCCTCGGGACAGTCGAGAGTCATATCGTCCTGCTGCTTGAGGATCACCTCGGTCTTGCCGGAGCCGTCGGAGGTGATGGTACCGCTCTTGAGGCCCATGGCCTGGGCGGCGCTGATGGTATATTCATTCTTGGCCTCATCCCATGCGAGGGGCCGCACCAGCAGTTTTCCGTCGAACCGGATGGAGAACGCCTTGCTGGTGGTGTCGAAGACCAGGCTCCTTTCACCGAGACTCTTGTCGTGGTACAGGATCTGCTTCTCCCCTATGTTCTCCTCCTCTTTGCCCTTTGTGACGTCGATGATCGGAGTATCGTCCTTGGAGGCGCGGATCACGCCCAGACCGGTCTTGATCTCCAGGGTGAACTTGAAATCGAAGAAGCCGTACACCGGCGGGCAAACGGTCAGTCTGGCCTGCGCCCGGAATTCCAGCTCGCCGGCGAGGCCGATCTCCCACTCGGAGAAGTAGTAGCCGTTGTCCAGGGGGTTGAACTGCCACATGAAGGCCGTGCAGAAGATGAGCTTGATGGAGAACTGGGAGGAGCCTGTAACGCCTCCTCTGCCGTTGGCCTTGTTGTCAAAGGCGTCACTCAGGGATTCGTCGCCCAGGAAGTTGCCTTTTTTGAAGAATTCCCTGACGTTCCTGAAGTTGTCCGCGTTTGGCTCCGTGAAGCCCTTGCAGTCCAGACCCCTTTTGCTGGGACTCGGGCTGGGGCTGGAGTTGGTATTGGGGCCGGGGCTTGTGCTGGGGCCGGGGCTTGTGCTGGTGCTGGGGCTTGTACTGGTGCTGGGGCTTGTACTGGTGCTGGGACTTGTGCTTGTGCTGGGGCTTGTACTGGTGCTGGGACTTGTGCTTGTGCTCGGGCTGGCGTTGGGATCCTGATCTTCGTGGGGCTCCCAGGTGCACAGGGGCACGCTGATGGCGAAGCCGATGCTGTTCTCCTCCACGATGATGGTGACATAGTCCATGAGCCCGATCTCGTTGCTGCCGAGATTCATATTGAAGGGCATATTGAATTCCTTCAGCTCGTTCTTATTGGGATCGCCGCCGGTGTCCATTTTCTGTGTGGTGCTGGAGTTGTCCTGGCTTACCTTGAGGTATGAGCCGTCCGGCGCGGTCGTGACGTTGCCTTTGGTGATGCTGTCCAGATTCCTGGTCAGGGGAGTATCCGCCGCCTGGGTACCCAATTCAGCGTCCCTGGCAGTCACGAATTCCTCGGTGGTGGTTTCCTGGACGAGGGAGACGAGCGCAAAAGTGCTCGTGCCGTTGAAGGAGCTCAGGTAGCCGTTGATCTGACGGAGACCCTCTTTCGAGTATTCGTACTGGCCGGTTGTGTCGTCGAATTCCGCTTCATCGGTGACCTCGGTGGGGCCGGCCAGGCTGTTGGTGATGAGGATCGGGTCCGGGTGCTCCCGCGTGATCAGGTAGTTCTGGAACCAGTTGGGCTTCCAGTTGTAGCCGGTGCCGTCTTCGTTTTCATGGACCGGAGCCTTGTCGCCGCCCAGGGGGATGGAGAGGATCTGCTTGGCGGAGGCCGCAGCCTTGAACATGGGCAGGTTATCGGAGGTGTATGCCCATATGGGACCGGTCTTGTTCTCCTCGTCGTCGTAGCCGACGATCTTCTTGCCGCTGACGATGTAGGTGTATTCCCGCTGCTCCTGCGTCTGGGCTGAGTAGGCAGGAGATTCGGGATCCACGGCGGAGGTGAAGGCGGCAAGCACCTGCGCCTTGTCCTCCTCCCCGGGGATGGGCTCCAGGCAGCGGGCGATCTTGGAGTAGCAGACGATCATGAAATACTGCCCGAAAAGCTCATTGCCGTCAGCGTCCTGGCCCAGATACACGGGCTGGAAGTTCAGCTCGTTGAAGCTGTCGCCGTCGTGGACGTAGCAGATGAATTTATCCTTGGAGTTGGCGTCCAGGGTAAAGTATGTTCCGTTGTATGAGCCGTCGATCTGCCCGTTTCCGTCTCCGTCGAAATAGATGCCGTTCCAGGCGATGGAAGTGACCATGGGGTTCACGTAGTGCTGGTAATTCTCATGGTAGTACTGGATGGTGATGGTGCCCTGCAGGTCGCTCTCCGTGAACCAGATCCTGTCATTGCCGTTGTATGCGCGCCCGTTGATGACCAGCAGGTCCTTCTCGTCCAGATGGAAGTTGATCCACTGGACATTGCCGGGAACGTAGAATCCGGGGACTACGTACTTTGTGCCGTCGACGTCGTTGGCGTCGGGGTAGAGCGGCGCGCCGTTGGAGGTATCCCGGACGCGCGTCTCGTAGTCCGGCACGTAGTCGGGCCTGTCGACATCATAGTCAAAGGCGCTGTACCCCATCTCGATCTTGGCGTCCGCGAAGCAGTGATCCTCCCGGCCGTAGTAATTGTGGAACATCATATCGATGGGATCGATGCCCTCCTCGGGATCGGCCTCGATGACCTTGCCGGAATCGTCCCTGGGCAGGGAGGGGGTCAGTTCCACTTCTATCCTGTTGGTGCGGGTATAGATCACGCGGAATTTGAACTTGCCGCTGTTGATCTCGGTCTCCGTGAGCGGATTATAGCGGGTGCCTATGAGCTCGATGGTGAAAACGCCGTCTTTCTGGTCTTTCACAAACTTGTTGAAGATCGACCAGCTTTCCCCGTCGTCCGAGGAATAGAACACCTCGATACCGGTGGCGTCCACACCGGGCACCTGCACCGGCGCGAGCTGGATCGTGGAGCCCACGTAAGGCGCGTTTATGTCATGCCATACGCCGCTGGTATCCTGTTCCCGATAGCATCCGCCGTCGGTAATGGTCAAAGTGGGGCGATACAGATCATAATCGGTGATGACCGCCGCTCCCGCCACGCCGCCGGTGTTGGCGTCGTTGGGCGTGGAGATATCCACGTAAAAAGCGTTTGGCATGAAGTGGCGCCGGGTCATCTTCAGCTCCGTCAGGTTGAACATGGTCTTGTCGATCAGCCCCGCGCTTTCCCAGTCGCCTTTACCGGTGTAGGAGACGTCGATCTCCACACCGATGGGTCCGGTGGTATAGAATGTGCCTTTCCAGGTTTGGAAGGAATCCAGTGCCCAGAGGCCGGACTCGTCCTTGCCCCGGACCTCCCAGTTTTCGGAGCCCAGGTGCTTCCAGGCATATTCATTTCCGCTTTTGGGGTACAGCTTTGTATCGGTGGGCACGTTCAGGATATCGCCCTTGGAGGAATCCCCGTTCGAGCCGATCAGCAGCCGCGGCTCGACCCAGGCGGCGCCGTAGTGCCCGGCATAGCCCTGGCCCTTGGTGTGGGAGTAGAGAACTTCGAACGATGCTTGGTATCCGCTGTATTTCTGGCCCAGGGTGTCCTCATAAGTCTTCTCCAGCTCCCAGTCTCCGCTGCCTTTGCCCGCAATGGCAAAGCCTTTGAAGATATGCACGTTGCTCGTAACCGGTTCGCTGTACGTGTAACTGGTGTAAGGAGCGTCCGGGTCGCACTTGGTGCCGACCGAGCCCTCGACGACGGAGCCGGCCTTGACCATCGCGTTTGACCCGTGATGGCCGTTTTTGAGTTCCCGCCATTTTTTTGAGTCGGCCAGATCCTCGGTGGGCTTCCAACTGCCCTTGCCGGTAAAGTCGATCAGGGCATTTTCGCCGTAATCGTGGGACTGGGTGGAGAGCTCTCCGTCCTCGGTGACGGGGAGCAGCTCAAGCTCCTCGGCCTCCGGGACCTCCAGCGCCACCTGCTCGCCCGTGGCGGGCTGGCTGCCGGAGTTGGCGGAGGTGGGAGAGATTCCCACGGTGGCCGTGGCGTCCTCCACATCGGGATCGAACAGCACGGAGTCCAGATTCTCCGTGCCCGTGCCGGTGCCGGAGTTGGTGAGCTGCACCTTCACGGAGCCCACGTCCATGGAACAGTTGTCGTCGCCCTTCAGCTCGTGGAGGGCCACGACCAGATCCCGGGCCACATCATTGGCGACCCGGTCATCGATAAGCTGGATCTTGACGGGCAGCTCCGTGATGTTGCCGTAAAACACCAGGGTGCCCCTGGCGGCCACATAGTCCCGGCCCGCTGCGGCCGCGCCGTCATAGGTGGCGTATTCCACGGTGACCGGACGCTCCGTACCGCCCTCACGCCGGACGGTGACGGAGACCTGGCCGGTTGCCTTGTCCGCGCTGACCTCCTCCACGGTGAAGCCCACGGTGGAGGGAGTGGATTCGTTCAGATCCTTCACATGGTAGAGAAGCGTTTCGGAGCCGGGGAATACCTCGCCGCCTTCGGTCCAGGCGATGCGGAAGGTGGCCGCCTCCTCCAGCGCCTCGGACTCGTCGTCTGTGTTGGCGTGGATGCGGATCTCCTTCCTCCACTCGCCCTCGGCGAAGGTGACGGGGAAGCGCCAGCCGGAGTACAGGTCCGCCGCTCTGCCGACGCCCAGGTCGGAGAACTCGGGCTCGGGGTTCATCGGGATATCCTCGGGGATCTCCTCCAGCGCCACAGGCTCCGGCTTCTCGTAGGCGACGCCCTTCACGGACTTGGTGCAGTAGCTTGCCCCGTCCACCGTGTAGACGCAGCGGTAGTCATATTCATCGTAATACTGGCGGTCCATCTTCAGGTCGATGGCGTCGGAGTCGCCCACGTCCACCCATTTGCCGTCATACAGAGCCTGCCACTTGTAGTGCTCCGCCGTCTGGGACAGGGTGAGCACGTAGCCCTGCTCGTCCGTGGACTTTTTGATCTTGGCCATTCCCCGCTCGGGGTCCGGGTCCTTGCCCACGGCCTGGTACCTGGTGATGGGCAGGGGATCCTCCACCTCAATGACAAGGTCATTCCCGCTGAGTCCGAACCCGTAGTAGGGCGTGCCGTCCTCATTGGGGATCACCAGCGGCATATACTCGATATACGCCGTCGCCTTGCCCCGGGTGCCGCCGGCGCGATAGACGGTGACGACCGTGTCGTCCCCCTCCTCCACGTCGACCGCGGTCTGGTCAAAAGCGAACGCGCCGTAGGGGTACGCTTCCTCCCAGGTCTCGTCCACCTGGGCCTCGTTCCCCTCCGTATCCCGCAGGACCAGCTCCTCCGCCGACTGGACGGCGGTGGGGGCGTCATCCTCCGCGAGATAGGCCAGCGCGGGACCCGATACCTCAAAAAGCATCAGCAGTGTCAGCAGCACGCTGACCGCCTTCATAAACCGAGCCTTCATCTCATATCCTCCTTGTTTTGTTGATGCTTATCCTCTGTTGCCGTATTGTTCGGGGAGCCGCTTCCCTGCTCCCGGGTTGTGTTTTGACCGGTGCCGTCCCGCGGGTGGACGCCGCCCCGCCGCTGCGTGTGGCTGACGCAGATCAGCGTAGCGACGATGCCGGTGACGAATGCGATCACGCCCGCGAGGATGTACCCGCCGGCTGCCCCGCTGAGCAGAAACGCGCCAAGGGCCCCGCCGGGCTCCGATGAGGCTGTCGCGCTGTTCAGGGTACCCAGCGCCGCCACCAGGGACGCGCCCAGGAGCACCACCAGTACGGTGAGGCCTCTGCCGACCATCGCGCTGCGCCGTCTGCGGATCGCATCGCTTCGCCGCTTCAGCTCGGCCATCGCCTCATCCATGCTGTATTTCATCTTCACCACCTCACTCTGTGACGGAATATGATCTTATACCTGTTAGTCGCTGAAAATCGGTTTTTTTCTCACCCTTTTTCAAAAAACGCAAAAAAAACCGCCGTCCCGGGATGGGACGGCGGAGCGTTTGCCGGTGATTTCATATGCGCCGGATCATTGCGGCGGAGATTCAGGAAGATCCTGCCCCGGCTCCTGCACAGAGGGGCGGGAGCTTCCGTCCTCTCCGGGGTAGAGCCGCTGGAACAGGAAGCTGAGCGCCGCGGCGGTGATGATGGGGAGGGCATAGCCGACATACGAGGAGCACCCCTCCACGGAAACGAGCAGATTATACAGCCCGTGGAAGCCGACGGCCAGCGACAGCGCGCCGAGGATGCCGGCGATGGTCAGAGCCCTGTGCCGTCGGCAGACCATCAGGCCAAGGGCAAGCGCCGTCGTGCAGACGATGTGCATCACGCCTACGGCGAGTCCGCGGATCAGCACGAACAGCAGGCTGGAGGCGCCGACGGACAGCAGGTGGCAGCAGTTTTCAAACGTGGCGAAGCCCGCTCCGATGGCGACGGAGGCGATCAGCAGCTCGTTCTCCTTCGGCGCCAGCAGAAGATAGAGCAGCAGCGGCATGCATTTCAGCAGTTCCTCCACGATGGGGGAGAGGAAGACGGCCGTGTTGTGCTCCGTGCTGCCGGTGACGAGCTGCAAATAACCGCTGATATAGGCCGCCAACAGGCAGGCGATCATGCCGATCAGCAGCGAGGCGATGCAGCGCCGCGCGTTTCCGCGCAGGAAGAACAGCGTGATCAGCAGCGGAACGGCGATGCAAAGCAGAATGTTTTCCGCATAGATCATGGCTCAGCCTCCCGCTCCAGCTGGAGCAGCATCAGCGGCGTGATGATGATGTTGAGAAGCTCCGCCGCGAGATACCACCAGCCTGTTGTCATATACATAACGGTGGTGCACCAGGCAAAGGCACACACCGCCAGGATGAAACGCCTCTGCCAGGACTCCCCGCGGCGGATCGCCCGGACAAGCCGGATGATCCACAAAAGCACCATCGCAACCGCCGGAGCGGTGGCAATATGGTCCATCACCGGATGCGCCGGCGCCCACGCGATCCAGCCGAGCTGCAGCAGAAGCACAACAAGAGAGCCCGCGCCCAGCACGATCCACTGGCACCTGTTCAGCGCGCCGGAATGCTTCAGGCAGCGGGCGCACACGCACAGGAAATAGGTAAAGGCTGCGCCGCCCAAAATGAACTCCGCCCATTCACCGTTCCACGTCACCCACAGGGCGGCGTTGCACACGCCGAAGACCGCCGCCAGGGCGACCTCCGTCCGCGCGTCGCGGAAGCTGCCGCCCTCCGCGGCGTTCAGCGAAGCGGCCAGCATCAGGAAAGCGGCCGCCTCCGCAAACTCGTTCGCGGCAAAGGGCATCCGCGTCTGGATCAGGAGCAGGTCAAAGGCCAGCCAATACAGCATGGCCGTCAGATCGCTGATGATGGCAAAGTGGAAATAGAAAACGGTCAGGGACCGGGGCCGCCGGCGCAGCAGCCGGATGGAGCCCGCCACGGTCCCGATCAGGACCGCCGCGTTGAGGCCGGTGATAACGGTCTCCCAGGTTGTCAGGCTCACTTCCGCTCGCTCTCTTTCCGCCGACGCAGGTGCAGGCACAGCAGCGTGACACATATCCCCAGCAGAAAGGCCAGCACACTGATGATCACATTTCCGAGCCAGGGCGCGGTGAGGATAAGGCTTCCCAGATGGCCCGTGCTGCCTGACGACACGGCGGCGCCGTCGAAACGGGGCGTCAGAATGGAGACGGCGACGATGAGGGCAGCGCATACGCAGACAGAAAGCGCCTCCGCGGCAATGAGCCGGCGGGAGCGGCGCTTCCGCTTCAGCCCCGCGGCGCGAAGGGCGATCTCGCGCAGCTGTTCATCGGTATTCCGCATATTCAAAGCCCATCCTTTCCAGCGCCTCCCTCAGCGCCTGCTTCCCGCGAAAAGCCAGATTGTATATCTGCTTCACGCTGCGTCCCATGACGCGGGCGGCCTCCCCGTGATCCATGTCCTCAAAATAGAGCAGGAACAGTACCTGACGGTAATCGTCATTCAGGTGCTGCATCGCCGCATACAGCCGCCGGTCCCGCTCCGCGCGCATCAGGGAGAGCTCCGGCCCGGCGGAGACCTCGTCCGCGAAGTCCGAAAGCGGCTCGGCCCTGCCCCGGCGCTTCCGCAGCCGGCTCGCGGCCAGCTTTCGCCCGATGGCGAACAGCCAGGTGCGGAAGCTGCTCCGCCCGTTGAAGCGCGCCGTGCCCGAGGCGGCGACGGCGAAGGTATCCAGCATCAGCTCCTCCGCGTCGTCCATGTTGTGGACGAGTCCGCAGAGAAACAGTGTAAGGCTCTCCCGGTATCTGCCCAGCAGCTGGCGCAGATCTTCCTCGTTCCCCTCGTTCAGAAAGCGGCTGTATAGGATTTCGTCGCTCTCGTTCATCGGATGCTCCTTCGCTCGCTTCATCGGCGCACGGCCGCGGGCGCGCGGCCATACGACACGAGATGCGCTGATCTGATTTTTTTCGCTATTATGCTATTATATAATATAGCCCGGGAGATTGCAAGCGGAACCGCCCCGGGAAACAGGACGCGCCCTCCCCCGGGGAAGACAAAAAAAGGGCGCGGACGGACCGCGCCCCGTATGGAGTCGGTCAGCGTCCGCCGGACGCGGCGACGTCGCCCAGCTCCGTGTAGATCATGCCCCTTTTTCCCCTGTCCGACCGCATGAGGCAGACCCGGTCCGCCGTCATGACGGCAGCCGGGACCGGGAGGGCGGCCAGCCCCTTCGCCTCGGATATGCCGGGGCGGCGCAGCAGCGTGATGTGGGGGGAGAACCGCTTCCGGTCGAAGGGGATGCCCGCCTCCGCCAGAGCCCGCCGCAGCCGCTTTACATAGGCGGCGAGCGCTTCGCTCTCCCGCAGGCCGGCCCACCAGACCTCTCCGAAGCTGCCCGCGCCGTCCAGCGCCAGGGAGACGGCCGGGAACGGGACGGACTCCATGGCGGAGATGACCGCGTCCGGTGCCGGGTACTCCCCGATGAAGGCCAGCGTCAGGTGCAGGTTTTCCTCTCGCGTATACGTGCCCCGCGCCCCGCGGCGGCGCAGCTCCTCCTGCACGGCCGTGAGGGCGGCGCGCATCTCCCCGCTGAGGGGGACGGCGATGAACAGCCTCATTCGTCCTTCAGCTCCGCGAAGCGCGCCTGCATGGTGGGGCTGCCCCTGGTGAGCTTCTTGATGGACAGGTCCTGGGCCTTGTCGTTGGCCAGCCGGAGCTGCCGCTGGGAGCCCAGCAGCGCGTCCCGCACCTTGTTCAGGTGGTCGATGGTTTTGTCGATCTCCTCAATGGCCTTGTCGAACTTTTCGCTGGCCAGACGGTAGTTGTTGCTGAAGGCGTCCTGAAACGTCTTCAGGTTGTCCTCAAAGTGGGTGATGTCCCGCTCCTGGTTTTTCACGGCTGCCAGCTCCTGCTTGTAGGAGAGAGCGTTCTGCGCCGCGTTTCGCAGGATGGTGATGAGGGGGATGAAGAACTGGGGACGGATCACGTACATCTTCTCGTACCGGTAGGAAACGTCCACGATGCCGGTGTTGTAGAGCTCGCTGTCCGGCTCCAGCAGGGAGACGAGCACCGCGTATTCGCAGCCCTTCTCCCGCCGGTCCTTGTCCAGCTTTTTGAAAAAGTCCTCGTTCTTGTGCTTGGTGGCCGTTTCGTCCAGCTCGTTCTTCATCTCGAACATGACGGAGATGAGCTCGGTGCCGTCCGGCCCGTTCTCCCTGTAGATATAGTCGCCCTTGCTGCCGAGGCGGTCGTCGTTGTCCTTCTCGAAGTAGGCGTCCCGGAAGGCGGTGGCCCGGAGCCGGTTGAATTCGATCTCGCAGTGCTGCTCCAGCGTCTCGCCCACCATTTTGGTGGACAGGCGGGCCTTCAGATCCCGGTAGTAGGCGATGGCCTCGTCCTTCTGGCGGAGCTCGGCGGCGTGGGCCTCCCGCATGGCCTTTTCGCCGAGCTCCTGCTCGGCCTTTGCCAGCTCCAGGGCGCTGTGGAGCCGGAGGATCTCCGCTTCCTTTTCCTGCACGGCCTCCTTCACGGCGCTGCCGGCTTTGCTCTCCTCCAGCTCGATCCGGGCGTTCAGACGGGCGATCTCCGTCTCCTTGTCCGCCAGGGACTGCCTGGAGGATGACTCGATCTCCGCAAGCTGCGTCCTGCACTTTTCCGCGGTTTTGAGAAGCTCCTGCTTCAGCTCCGCCAGCTCCCGGTCCTTCTCCGCGGCCTTCTCCGTGACGGCGAGCCGCACGGCGGATTCCTTGGCCGCTGTGAGCTCCGCCTCCCGCCGGTCGAGCTCCCGCGTGAATTCCTTATCCCGCACCTGCTGCACGATGGCGGCATACCCCGCTTCGTCCACCTGGAACGTCTTGCCGCAGCTCGGGCACCTGATCTCCTGCATCTGAAAGCCCCCTTTTCGCTGTTTTCCCCATGGTAACACAGGAACCGAAAAGCCGCAAGAGCGCGTGCATAGCCATCGGTCCCTCCGCGAAAAGAAAACGCCGCCGCGGATGATCGTCCGCGGCGGCGCGGTCTTAAAGCGGGAATTCAGCCTTCCGTGTACAGGCACCCTGCAGGGACGTATGCGGTCGGCAGAGCGGCTTCCGGATGAGACCGGGGGATCATTCCGGCCTTGACAGAACGTCGCCCAGCTGCATGGCGTAGGCCAGCGCGCGGCCGTAGCTGTTGCCGTTGAGCAGCAGGGGGTAGTCCACGGCGTACATGCCGCCGGCGGTGTTGCCGGTGGCGTAGAGCCCGGGGATGACGCCGCAGTCCGGCCCGAGGACCTGCAGATCGGTGTTGATCTGGGCGCCGCCGAACACGTCCAGCAGCTGGGGACCCCACTTCAGGGCGTAGAAGGGACCTTTCTCGATGCTGGTGAGGAGCCTGGTCCGCTTGCCGAAGTCCACGTCGTCCCCGGCTGCAACGATCTCGTTGTACCGCTTCACGGTCGCCGCCAGATTCTCCGCGGGGACCTCGATCTTCTCCGCCAGCTCCTCCAGCGTGTCCGCCACGAAGGCATTGCCCTGCTCGAAGTAGCGGTTCATGGATTTTATCATCCGCTCCCGGTCGAAGGAGCCGCCCACGATGCCCAGGGGCATCATGCCCTGGCCGCCCAGCTCGGAATACCGGTCCGCCATCTCGTCCAGATACTTGCTGTCGAAGATGCTGAAGGCGAAGTCTCCGCCGGGCTGCATGAGGACGCGGACGGATTTCGCCTGCATCCAGGTATCCTCGTTCATGAACCGCCTGCCCAGCCGGTTCACGTGGAGGAAGAAGCCCTGGAAGCCGCAACCGCCGAGCGCGTGGATGGTGGGCGCCCACTCCGCGTTATCCAGGGCGGCCCCGGCCCAGTAGAGCATCTTCTGCCCGTCGCCGGTGTTGCCGGGGCGGGGGAACTTGGAGGGAGCCCGCAGCCCGATGGGGCAGAAGGCCTCCATCATCTCCTGATCCTCGGAGGCGTCGCCCGTGGCGACCACCACGGCGCGGGAGCCCTCGTACCGGCGGAACTTGCCGTCCGCGCACCTGGCGACGCAGCCCGTTACCCGGCCCGCGTCGTTCTTCTCCAGATACAGAGCCGTGGTGCCGCGGAGAAGAGTGCCGCCCTTGTCCAGAAGCTCGGCCTGGAAGATCTCGCAGGCCAGCATCCCGCCGCCGAAGCTCTTGTATTTGGTGCTGCCCTTCTTCTGGAAGATGTGGTGGGTGCCGGGATACTCGGAGAACATCGGCCCCTGATAAGCCTGATAGACGCTGACGTCCAGACAGTCTCCCGCCAGGTCCAGCATCCAGTGGAAGCCCTCGGCGCTCCGGTTCAGGAAGAGCCACAGCAGGTCCTCCTGCACCCGGCTGCCGCTCATCTTCAGCCAGTCTGCCGCCAGCCGCTTCTTGTCTATGACGATGCCCTGTTCGGCCATGACGCGGCTGTTCACCGCAGCGATCTGGCCGGCGAGGGCCCTCAGCTTCTCGTTCTTGTCCAGACAGACGACCTTCAGCCCCATGTCCACGCAGCGGGCGCCGGCCGCAAGGCCGCTGATGCCGCCCCCGAGGATCAGGACCTCGGTCTTCACGGTTTCGGCGATGTCGCTCTCCGGGATCTTCGCGGGAGGCGTTTCCCAGCTGTACCCCTTCCTGGGGGAGAGGTAGGAGTAGAATTTCAGTTCAAGATTTGGCAATGGTGTAGCTCCTTTCGTTTTTGCACTTGGACCATATGGACGTACGCCTTTGTTCTTTCTATAAAACAATACATCATATTTCCCGATTTGCCAAGCATAATCGAAAAGCGGAAAGAGATCGACGGCGATACGGCCGGAGCGGGATCGCGGGACCTGTAAAAGAAAAAGCGCTCCCGCGGGACGATCGTCCCGCGGGAGCGCTCTGACCGGCGGATCACGCCAAAAATGACGCCGGTGCGCCCACGCGTCACGCGGGCACGTTTTGCGCCGCCCCGGGCGCATTCGGTCATCCCCGGGGCGCGTCTCCGCAAAGTGGCGCGCACCCCGGCAAATTGGAATTTGTCACCCCTTAATCAGGCGACAATTCAATTCATATAATGCGGTTTTATTGGAATCCCATGTCAGCCTCGATAGTGCATCATCGTAGGTCATCCACTCCAATCCAATATGCTCACTTGAAAGCACCATCTCCGAATTACATTCAAAACCGAATGTGTATTCTGGAATAACTATTGTATCAGGAGACCACAGATCTCTGTGCTTTTTTGGAATGACATTGGCGGGAATGTAGGCCATAGAAGTTAGTGGCAAGATATTAACCGCTTTGACAGATGTCTCTTCGTAGATCTCTCTTGCTGCAGCTTCTATCGGTTTTTCGTCATCTTCGCCACCACCAGCCACAAACTGGTACTGGTCGATGTCTGAACGGTGTAGAACACAATATTGCAAATGCGGTTTTAACCTATATGGAATTGCTAATATCTGAAATGGTGCTCTCATAGTAATTTCCTTCACAAACTCCGAGTTGTCGGGATCATTATAACAGGCGGCGCGCGATATGGGAAGATGCAAAGGGACCCTGATCGTATCTTGATCAGAGTCCCTATATGGTCCGAGTGGCGCGACTCGAACGCGCGGCCTCCTGCTCCCAAAGCAGGCGCCCTACCAACTGGGCTACACCCGGGTATATGCCGTCCCGCGGGCGCGGGACGGCTACTATTGTGACTTCTCCGGTGCGATTTGTCAAGTGGCCGTCAGGCCTGATTTTTTGCGCTGCCCTTGAGGGCCTTCATCCGCAGGGCGTGGTCCAGGATGCGCTTGCGCATGCGCAGGCTGGAGGGGGTGACCTCCAGCAGCTCGTCGTCGGCCAGGAACTCCAGGCACTGCTCCAGACTCATCTGCTTCGGCGGCGTCAGCCTCAGGGCGTCGTCGCTGCCGGCGGCGCGCATATTGGTGAGCTGCTTCTTGCGGCACACGTTAACGGTGATGTCCTCCGACTTGGGGGAGACGCCCACCACCATGCCGCCGTAGACCTGCACGCCCGGCCCGATGAAGAGCTGGCCCCGGTCCTGGGCGGCAAACAGCCCGTAGGCCACGGATTCGCCCGTTTCAAAGGCGATGAGGGAGCCGGTGCTCCGGCGGGAGACCTCCCCCTTGAAGGGCTCGTACCGCTCGAAAACGCTGCTCATGATGCCCTCGCCCCTGGTGTCGGTCAGGAATTCGTTCCGGTAGCCGAACAGGCCCCGGGACGGCACCAGGAACTGGAGCTTCATGCGGCTGCCCACGGGCGTCATCTCCAGGAATTCGCCCTTGCGGGCGCCCAGCTTCTCGATGACGGCGCCCACGCAGTTCTCCGGCACGTCGGCCACGATGCGCTCGATGGGCTCGCACTTTTTGCCGTCGATCTCCTTATACAGCACCCGGGGAGGGGAGACCTGGAACTCGTAGCCCTCCCGGCGCATGGTCTCGATGAGGATGGACAGATGCATCTCGCCCCGGCCGGCCACGTTGAAGCTGTCGGTGGATTCCAGCTCCGTGACCCGGAGGGACACGTCCTTCAGCGTCTCCCGCTGGAGCCTGTCCCGCAGGTTGCGGCTGGTGACGAACTTGCCCTCCTTCCCGGCGAAGGGGCTGTCATTCACGGAGAAGGTCATCTCCATGGTGGGGGCGGAGATCTTCACGAAGGGCAGCGGCTCCACGGCGTTCACGTCGCAGATGGTATCGCCGATGGTGATGTCGCCGATGCCGGAAAGGGCGATGATGCTGCCGGCTGTGGCCTCGGTCACCGGGGCGCGCTGGAGCCCCTCGAATTCGTAGATGCTCACGGCCTTGGCCTTTTCCACATCCCGGCCCCCGTGGTAGTTGCACACGGCGATCTCCTGATTCTGGCGGATCACGCCGCGCTCGATGCGGCCGATGGCGATGCGGCCAACATAGTCGTTGTAGTCGATGGAGGAGACCAGCATCTGCAGGGGCGCCGTCTCGTCCATGTCCGGCTCGGGGATGTAGTCCACGATGGTGTCGAACAGGGGGCGAAGGTCGGTGCCCTCGATCTCCGGGGAGTAGGACGCGGTGCCCTGCCTTGCGGAGCAGAACAGCATGGGCGAGTCGAGCTGCTCGTCGGTGGCGTCCAGATCCAGCAGCAGCTCCAGCACCTCGTCAACGACCTCGTGGATGCGGGAGTCGGGCCGGTCGATCTTATTGACGACCACGATGACCCGGTGGCCCAGCTCCAGGGCGCGGGACAGGACGAACCGGGTCTGGGGCATGGGCCCCTCTGCGGCGTCCACCAGCAGGATGACACCGTTTACCATCTTGAGGATGCGCTCCACCTCGCCGCCGAAATCGGCGTGGCCCGGGGTGTCCACGATGTTGATCTTCACATCCCCGTAGCGGATGGAGGTATTCTTGGCAAGGATGGTGATGCCGCGCTCCCGCTCCAGGTCGCCGGAGTCCATGACCCGGTCCATGACCGCCTGGTTGTCCCGGAACACGCCGGACTGCTTGAGCATCTCGTCCACCAGGGTGGTCTTGCCGTGGTCGACGTGCGCGATGATCGCCACATTGCGGAGCTTTGTCATAGAAATGCACTTCCTTTATGCGCAGCATGAATGAATCCAAAACATTATACACGTCCCCGCCGCAGAAAACAAGTGGTTTTTTGCGGGAGCGCGTTCTTCCTCTGCCTTTGGGTCTGGCGCTGTGATTGTGTCTGCGTCTGTGTCCGCGTCTGGGTTTACAGATACAGATGTGTTTGTTTTTGTGTTTATGTTTGCAGTTGTGTTTACGTTTGTGTTTATGTTTGTGTTTATGTTTGTGTTTGTGTTTGGATACGAGTTGATATCGGTCGATATCGGGTGATGACGCGTTGGGTCCCGGTGGGAAAAACGGCCTTAAAACAGGGGGAAACGGGCTCGGGCAGAAAAAAACTGCCGCCTCTGTTCCGGCCGATCCCTGTTGCGCTTCCGGCGCGCATCTGCTATACTGGGAGCGTTCCGCGAACGACATAAGAATAAGAGGAGAAAGCAATGATACGTGGGAATTATACGCTGATCAACGAGCTTTACGGGATAAAGGACGATCCCGCGTCCGACGGGAAGTCCGTGCGGGTGCGCGGCTGGGTGCGGACGAACCGTTCAAACGGCCACATCGGCTTTATCGAGCTCAATGACGGCAGCCGCTTCACCGGCTGTCAGATCGTCTATGATATGGACGCGGCGCCGGAGCTGAAGGCGGCCGCCAAATACGTTACCGGCAGCGCCGTCGACGTGAAGGGCACCCTGGTGCTGACGCCCGGCTCCCGCCAGCCCTTTGAGGTGCGGGCGGAGGAGATCGTTCTCGTGGGCGGGTGCGACAGCGACTTCCCCATGCAGAAAAAGCGCCACTCCCTGGAGTTCCTGCGGGAGGTGCCCCACCTGAGGCCCAGGACAAACACGTTCTCCGCTATGTTCCGGGTGCGCTCCGCCCTGTGCGCCGCCATCCATGAATATCTGCAGCAGAACGGCTTCCTCTATATCCACACGCCCATCATCACCGGCAACGACGCCGAGGGCGCGGGGGAGACGTTCACCGTCACCACCAGGGACGACGGGGACTGGGAGAACGACTTCTTCGGGCGGCACGCCTGCCTCACCGTCTCCGGCCAGCTCCATGTGGAGCCCTTTGCCCTGGCCTGCGACAAGGTCTACACCTTCGGACCCACCTTCCGGGCGGAGAATTCCAACACCACCGTCCACGCCGCCGAGTTCTGGATGATCGAGCCGGAGATCGCCTTCTGCGACCTGGAGGACGATATGCAGATCATGGAGGGACTCATTAAGCACTGCATCCGCGCCGTGCTGGACCGCTGCCCCGACGAGATGAAGTTCTTCAACGACCTGATCGACAAGGAGCACACCCTGATCCAGCGGCTGGAAAAGGTGGCCTCCTCCGAGTTCACCGTGATGACCTACACCGACGCCATCGACAAGCTGCTGCAGAGCGGCCGGGAATTCAAGTTCCCGGTGGAGTGGGGCGTGGACCTGAAGACGGAGCATGAGCGTTATCTCTGCGAGGAGGTGGCCGGCGGGCCGCTGTTCCTCATCGACTATCCCAAAGATATCAAGGCGTTCTACATGCGCCTGAACGACGACGGGAAGACCGTGGCCGCCTGCGACCTGCTGGTGCCCGGCGTGGGCGAGCTCATCGGCGGCTCCCAGCGGGAGGAGCGGTACGACGTGCTGCGCGAGCGCATGGCGGAGCTGGGCGTCCCCGAGGAGCCCCTGAGCTGGTATACGAGCCTGCGGCGCTTCGGAAGCGTGCCCCACGCGGGATTCGGCGTGGGTCTGGAGCGGTTCATCCTCTACCTCACCTCCATCGGCAACATCCGGGATACCCTGCCCTACGCCCGCACGCCCAATAACCTGATGTTCTGAGGGGCGGCATGGAAAAGCGCAAGATCGAACGGATCAACGAGCTGGCCCGGAAAAAGCGGGAGGAGGGACTGCTGCCCCACGAGCTGGAGGAGCAGGCCGCCCTCCGGCAGGAGTATGTCGCGGAGTTCCGGCAGAGCGTCGCCTCCGCGCTGGAGAACACCTATATCCAGCGCCCGGACGGTACGAAAGAGCGGATCAAAAAGAAGAAATAACGGAAAGCGGCTCCGGGGGACCGTCCCGGAGCCGCTGTTTTGTCGTCTGGGTTCAATAGATCTTCAATACCTCGTCCAGCTCCTTGCGGGGGCGGAGGACGGGCTCCTCGGCGCGGGTGCCGACGGCGATGACGGACATGATCTCCTCATTCTCGGGGATCTCCAGGATCTCGCGGATGGCGTCCGCATCCCGGATGCCCATGATGAGGGTATCCAGTCCCGCATCGGCGGCGGCCAGGATGAGGTAAGCGTCCCGCAGACCCAGGTCATAGGCGCCCCAGCCGTTGCCGATCTCGTTGACGGGCTCCCCCTCGCCGCTGAAGCCCACCAGATCCTTCACGTAGGTGGTGACCAGCAGCGCGGCTTTCCTGGAGCTGTGCTGGTTGAACGGGGGCAGGGCGCGCTCCCGGAGCTCTGCCACCTTCTCATCGCTGAGCACCGCGTAGCAGCGGGAAGCCTGCTGGTTTTTCCAGGACGGGGCCATCTGTGCCTCCCGGATGATGTCCTGCACCTCCCACATGGTTGCGGGTCGCTCATACTTTCTGACGCTTCTGCGGGTCTGGATCAGTTTTTTGAAATTCATGGAATGACCTCCTTCGCTCTGCAGCCGCTTACGGCTTTCCTCATTCTTCCTGCCTGAATCATAGCACAGGCCGGAACAAAAGAAAACGCTTTTTTGCGGCTCTTTTCAGAGTGGATTCAGCATCCCGCGGGATCGGTTTTTGCCGTTCCGGACCTCCGCCGCCGGAGACGCGCCGTCATCCCGAAAACCGGAACGCGGCGCGTTTGTTTTCCCATACAAAGACCCCGGAGGTCCGGGCGGGCAGCTCAGGGATCCGCCGGGTTGAGCCGCGTGCCCGGTCCTCCGGGGACGCCCGTTTGCCGTCGGGCTTTGCTCTGTTTTATTCTTCCTTCAATTC
Organism: Oscillospiraceae bacterium; assembly: GCA_017515345.1. GTDB lineage: Bacteria > Bacillota > Clostridia > Oscillospirales > Oscillospiraceae > RGIG5705. The sequence continues at coordinate 52,016 of JAFWFZ010000037.1, forward strand.
GTTCAGGATCTTGTACAGCAGTGTGTGAAGGGCCGCAGCCTCCTCCGCGGAGAGGTTCAGGCACTGCCCCACGAGAAACGGCACCTCCGCCGCCTTTTCCCGCAGGTCCTGTCCCGCGCCGGTCAGGGAGATCAGCACCGCCCGCTCGTCCGCCTCGCTGCGCTTCCGGATCACGTACCCCTTGGCCTCCAGCGATTTCAGCACCGGCGTCAGGGTGCCGGAATCCAGCCACAGCGCCTTTCCCAGCTCCTTCACCGTGAGCCCGTCACGCTGCCAGAGCACCAGCATGGCGATGTACTGGGTGTAGGTCAGCCCCAGAGGTTCCAGATGGGGCTTATACAGGCGGATGATCTCCTTGGAGCAGGCATAGAGCGGGAAGCAGAGCTGATTCTCCAGCCGGAGCTGGGCGTATTCTTCGCTCATCTTCTCCTCCGGGATCGTCAGATCAGGGCGGCGACCTGCTTTGCCACCTTCTTCATGTCGATGGTGGGCTCGAACCGGGCGACCACGTTCCCCTCCCGATCCACCAGGAATTTGGTGAAATTCCACTTGATGTCCGGGTTGTCCTTGTAGTTCTTGTCCGCTGCCTTCAGGATGCCGGCCATGGCGAGACCCGCGGGGCTGGCGCCGAAGCCGGAAAAGCCCTGCTGGCTCTTGAGGAACGCATAGAGGGGCAGCTCGTTCTCCCCGTTCACATCGGATTTCTTCATTTGGGGGAACTTCGTGTTGTATTTGAGGGTGCAGAACTCGTGGATCTCCTCATCGGTGCCGGGGGCCTGGCCCGCGAACTGGTTGCAGGGGATGTCGATGATCTCCAGCCCCTTGTCGTGGTACTTCTCATAGAGCTCCTCCAGCTTCTCATACTGGGGGGTGAAGCCGCAGCCCGTGGCGGTGTTCACGATCAGCAGCACCCGGCCGCGCAGCTCCTCCAGCTTCAGCTCGCTGCCGTCGCCGACGGTGAGGGAATAATCATAAATGCCCATAATGTACGCATCCTTTCCGTAAATATTTTATCCAATTAGATTGTACACAATATAATTGGGCTTGTCAAGCACTTTTTTCTTTTTTTCGCGGGAATAGCCGTGAGTCCCCTGCCGGCGGCGTCCGCGGATTGACAGGGGAGAGGCGGCGTGGTATAGTTATGTCAGTTAAATTATTCTAACCATCATTTGGAAAGGGGCTGATCGGTTGAGCCGGCAGATCCTGTGGCCGCTGCTGCTCCCGCTGGCGGGCACGTCCCTGGGAGCGGCCTGCGTGTTCCTCATGAAGCGCACCCTCAATGATACGGTGCAGCGGGTGCTGATGGCCTTCGCCGCCGGTGTGATGACGGCGGCCTCGGTGTGGAGCCTGCTGATCCCGTCCATGGAGATGGCGGGGGACATGGGCCGCTTTGCCTTCGTGCCCGCCGTGTCGGGTTTCCTGGCGGGGATCCTGTTCCTGCTGATCCTGGACCGGGTGATCCCCCATATCCACCCCAAGACCCACCTGCGGGAGGGGCCCCGGAGCCGCCTGCAGCAGACCACCATGATGATCCTGGCCGTGACGCTGCACAACATCCCGGAGGGGATGGCGGTGGGCGTCGTCTGCGCGGGGGCGCTGGCCGGCGGCAGCGTCACCTCCCTGGGTGCGCTGACCCTCGCACTGGGCATCGCCATCCAGAACTTCCCGGAGGGGGCCATCATCTCCATGCCCCTGCGCGCGGAGGGGACAGGCCGGGGAAAGGCGTTCCTGTGGGGCGTTCTCTCCGGCGCGGTGGAGCCCGTCTGCGCCGCCCTGACCTTGGCCGCCTCGTCCCTGGCGGTGCCGCTGCTGCCGTATCTTCTCAGCTTCGCCGCCGGGGCCATGATCTATGTGGTGGTGGAGGAGTTGATCCCGGAGATGTCCGCGGGGCGGCACATGAACGTGACGACCCTGGTGTTTTCCCTGGGCTTCTGCCTCATGCTGACGCTGGATACGGCGCTGGGCTGAGCCCCGCATACGGGCCGGGACCGCGGCTTGGGGCATGGACGCTGCGGAAGGCCTGTCCGCAGCTGAAAGCTCCGCGGTCACCCGCGGAGCTTTTGCGTTTACGCCATGCCGCCGGGGACGCCCGGGGCGGCGGGGCCGTCGTTCGCGTCCCCGCTTTCGGCCAGATCGTTGCGCCCGGCGCCGCGGCTTCCGGGATCGTTTGTGACGTAGCCGTCCCCGGCGCCGTTCTCCAGGTCGTTTTTCGTGCCCTTTCCGGGGTCGCCCAGGGTACTCTCCGGGCTGGTGAGCGCGGGCCTGGCGGTAACGGAAACGCCGCCGTCGGCCCTGCACGCGGTGAGCGTCAGCGCGGCGAGGACAGCCAGGATCAGCGCAGGAATTCTTTTCATTGTCAATCCTCCCGTTTTTCGGTTCTGCACCGTTATTCTGCGCAGCACAAACGAAAATATGAAGGAAAAAGTTAGAAAAAAGCCGGGCCGCATCGGCGGCCCGGATCGCCTATATTTTGCCGCCCCTTTCCAGCGTCAGGAGCGCCCGCTTGCGTTCGACGCCCCCGGCGTAGCCGGTGAGGCCGCCGTCGGCCCCCACCACCCGGTGGCAGGGGATGAGGATCGAGATGGGGTTGCGGCCGACTGCGCCGCCCACGGCCCGCGGGGAGGTATGACGTCCCGTCCGTTCCTCAAGCCGCGCGGCCAGCCATCCGTAGGTCACGGTCTGCCCGCGGGGGATCTCCGCCAGCAGCGCCCACACCCGGCGCTGGAAGTCCGTGCCCCGCGGCGAAAGGGGAGGGAGCCGCCCCGGATCCCGGCCGCTGAAATAATCGTCCAGCCACCGGGCCGTCTCCCCGAATACGGGGAGCGTCCGCTCCGTTGCTCTGCCGGAGAGGGCGGAGCCGTAATACTTCTGATTTTCAAACCACAGCCCGATGAGGGCGTCCCCGCCGCTTGCCAGGGTGATGCGGCCCAGGGGGGAATCGTAATACTGAATGCAGTCCATGCCGCTCCTTTCCGGGCTCTTGCCTCCGTTCGGTTTTCCGTGTATAATGCCGGTCAAGGACCGACCGCCTCTGCCCGCATTATAGCAGACGCCGGCCGGATGTTCAACATCGGGAGGGCACCATGGAGATCTGCGTATACGGCGCCTCCAGCGCATCGCTGAGGCAGGAATACTACGACGCGGCCTTCGCCTTCGGGGCGGAGCTGGCCAGGCGCGGCCACGGCCTCACCTTCGGGGGAGGAGACAGGGGCATCATGGGGGCAGCCGCCAGGGGCGCCGTGTCGGAGGGCGGCCGGATCACCGGTGTGTCGCCCTCGTTTTTCCACGTGGACGGGGTGCTCTACCCGGAGTGCGACGAGCTCATCCTGACGGACACCATGCGGGAGCGGAAGCTGCGCATGGAGGAGCGGGCGGACGCCTTCGCGGCCCTGCCGGGCGGCGTCGGCACCCTGGACGAGCTGTTCGAGATCCTGACACTCAAGCAGCTCGGCGTCCACGGAAAGCCCGTGGCCCTGCTGAATACGGCGGGCTACTACGAGCCCCTGCGCCTCCTGCTGGAGCACGCGGTGGGGGAGGGGTTCATGACCCGGGCCGCGGCGGGAATGGCGGGCTTTTTCGACGACCCCGCCGATCTTCTCGATTACCTGGAATCCGCCTCCGACGATAGGAGAATTTTGAAGGATATATAGCAGCAGCTCCCGTCCGGATGGGCGGGAGCTGTTGTTATTCGTTCCGATCACTGCTTGGCGCAGCTTGCGGCGTGGCAGACACGATCGTCCACCTCGGCGCGCTTGGCGTTGTTGAAGCGGTCCAGCGTGCCCACCAGATAGCCGGTGATGCGGCGGATGCGCTCAAAGGGTACGGTCTGCCAGTGATAGGTAAGATCCGCGTATTCCCCGTCCAGGGCGATGTCGATGCTCTCGATCAGCTTGTCGGGGTGCGCCTTCCTGGCGTAATCTATATAAGCGTTGATCTCATCCTGGCTGAGCTCACCGCCGGTGACGTTGACGTTGATCATGGTTGTATGCCTCCCGTTACAAGATATTGTTTATTTCTTCGACTGTCGGTACTATATCATGTAATCAAACGTTTGTCCATAGCGAAACACGACATTTTATGTTACCTTCCATGCAAAGTTGTATGGTACTTATGATGAAAACGAATCGGTGGCGCCGCGGCGGGAGGCGTTGACCGCCGACCGGTCCCGTGGTATCATGGTTCAAACCGTGAAAGTGAGGAAGCGCATATGAGAAAAGATCTTGGCAAGGTCCCTGCCGTGTACCCCATGCCGGTTCTGATGGTCGCGGCCTACGACGAGGCGGGCACCGTGAACGTGATGAACGCCGCCTGGGGCATGATCTGCGATATGGATAAGATCGCCCTGTTCATTGATGAGGAGCACAGGACCACAAAGAACATCCGCGCCGTGGGGGCGTTCACCGTGAGCATCGCGGACCGGGCGCACATGGATGCTGCGGATTTCTTCGGCATCGCCAGCGGCAACGACATGGCGGACAAATTTGCCCGCACCGGGTATCACGCCGCAAAGAGCGGCTACGTCAACGCGCCTGTCATCGAGGAGTTCCCGGTGGCCATGGAGTGCGAGCTGGCGGAGATCGTGGAAACGGAGAATCTCCACGCGGTGGTAGGCCGCATCGTGAATGTCAGCGCCGATGAGAGGGTGCTGGACGAGAACGGCAAGATCGCGCCGGAAAAGCTGGACGCGCTGATCTTTGACCAGTTCCGCGCTGGGTACTACGTCAGCGGCGAGAAGGTCGGCGAGGCCTGGAACGCCGGCAGGAAGCTGATGTAAAGAAACCGGAAAAAAACGACTCACGGAAGCGTGCTTCCGTGAGTCGTTTTTTTATTCGGGTTTGTCCGTCGGATCCTGGGGGCTCTCCGGCACGTAGAGCGGGGGCGGCTGGGGGAGCCCGGTGTCCGCGGGCATCTCCGGCACGGCGTCCGCTTCCGTGGAGGAGGTGTGGGATTCGACGGGCTTCGGCGGCTCCTTCTTTTCGGGGAGCTGCCCGTCGTGATCGCACATGTAGGCGAAATCCGCGCCGTCCATGGTCTCGTGGGTCATCAGGTATTCCGCGGTAGCCACCAGCATATCCCGGTGCTCCGTGAGGATATCCTCGCACTTCTTCATGGCCCGGTCGAAGATGTTGCGCACCTCGTCGTCGATCATGGCGGCGGTCTTCTCGGAATAGCTCTTCGTCTGGCCGAAGTCGCGGCCGATAAAGATAGAGTGGCTGCTGTCGTCGAAGGAGATGGGGCCGAGCACGTCGCTCATGCCGTATTTCATCACCATGGCGCGGGCGATGGAGCTCGCCTGCTGGATGTCGGCGGAGGCGCCGTTTGAGATATCGTCCAGCATGAGCTTTTCCGCCATGCGGCCGCCCAGAGCGGAGATGATGCGCTCGAACATCTCGCTGCGGGAGCTGAAGGATCGGTCCTCGGTGGGCCGGTAGACGGTCATGCCGCCCGCCGCGCCGTGGGGGATGATGGTGATCTGGTGGACGGGGTCCACATGCTCCAGATAGTGGGAGACGACGGCGTGTCCAGCCTCATGATAGGCGGTGAGCTTCCGCTCCTTTTCGGTGATGACCCTGCTGCGCTTCTCGGGTCCGGCGATGACCTTCATGGTGGCGTCCTCGATCTCGGTCATGGTGATGAACCGCTTGCTGCGCCGCGCGGTGAGCAGCGCCGCCTCATTGAGCAGGTTCTCCAGATCCGCGCCGGTGAAGCCGGGCGTTCCCTTGGCGATGGCACCGAGATCCACATCGTCCGCGATGGCCTTGCCCCTGGCATGGACCTTCAGGATCGCCTCGCGGCCCTTGATGTCGGGCAGCCCCACATAGACCTGCCGGTCGAAACGGCCGGGACGGAGCAGGGCGTTGTCCAGGATGTCCGCCCGGTTGGTGGCGGCGATGACGATCACGCCCTCGTTGCTGGTGAAGCCGTCCATTTCCACGAGGAGCTGGTTCAGGGTCTGCTCCCGCTCGTCGTGGCCGCCGCCCAGGCCGGCGCCTCTCTGGCGGCCTACGGCGTCGA
>JAFWFZ010000038.1 GCA_017515345.1 Oscillospiraceae bacterium
CTGGATCACCCGCTGGATCTCCTCCTCACGGCCGATGACCGAGTCCAGCTTGCCCTGGATGGCCGCCTGGTTCAGGTCGCGGCTGAACTGATCCAGCGTCTTGGTCTCGCCCTTCTGCCCCGCGCCGGCGGAGACGGGCTGCCGTACCGCTTCCGGATCGCCGGAGACGGCGCCGACCAGATCGCTGTACATCTTGTTGACGTCCACGCCGGTGGCCACGATGATGCGGGAGGCCACGCTCTCGTATTCCCGCAGGATGCCCATAAGCAGGTGCTCCGTGCCTATGGCGCTGTGGCCCAGGCGGTTTGCCTCCCGGACGGCCAGCTCGATGACGTGCTTGGCCCTGGGGGTCAGGCCCTGGGGCGTGTCGCCTCGCTTGCCCCTGCCGATATGCTTCTCTATCATCTCAAGGATCAGCGACTCATCCAGGCCGTGCTCCCGCAGCACTCTTGCCGCCGCGCCTCCGTCCTCCCGGATGAGGCCGACCAGCATGTGCTCGGTGCCCAGGTAGCCGTGCCCCAGCTCGGCGGCCGCCGACTGGGCCAGCTCCATGACCCGCTGCGCGCTCTCGGTGAATCTCTCTTCCATTCCCATGATCGAACACTCCTTTCAGGCGCCCGGACGTCAGGCGCTCTCGCCCTCCATTTTTCTGATGCGGTCGCGGATCTCCGCGGCCTTCTCATATTCCTCGTTCTCCGCGGCCCTGCGCATCTCCTCCCGGAGCATATTGAGCTCACGCCGCCTGGAGATCTCCGGATCCACCGCGGCCTGCTGCCGGGGCTCCTCCTGCTGCTGCGCGGGAGCCGTCTCCGTCCGGGGCTGCTCCAGCGGCAGGAAGGCCGACCGGGGCATCAGGCTGCCGATCCGGGGCAGCATGCCGAAGCCGCCGAAGCTCCGCCTGCCGCCGAAGAAATCGGAGACCATGTCCTCAAACAGGTCGCTGGTGTTGAAATACACGTTGTTGGAATAGCCCAGCTTGTCGGCGCACTCGGCGCAGAGATGGACCTCGCTGGTCTTGCCGTTGATATTGGACGTATAGTGGAAGCTGCATTCATTTTTGCCGCAATTCTGACATTTCATGGTGATCTCTCCTTTCACTGGATCAGATTGACTAACATTTGCTTCAGGATGGACGCGCGGATGGCGTCGCGTTTTTCCGGCTCAGCCGGTCTCAATGCCGTGTTGGACGTGGCCGCCAGCAGCAGCTTCGCCAGGTGGTCGCTGCACACGCCGCCGTTCAGCAGATTCTGGATCAGCGCGGCGCAGCTCCTGTCATCCAGGCTGTCGCCCACGGCGTTCACCGTATGCATCACCAGCATGCTGGGATCGGTGCGCACCCGGGTGATCCGGATGTAACCGCCGCCGCCCCGCCGGCTCTCCACGATGTAGCCGTGCTCCGGGGAAAAGCGTGTGGCAATCACATAGTTGATCTGGCTGGGCACGCAGTTGAATTTGCTTGCAAGCTCCGACCGCTGGAGCTCCGCCGTGCCGTCATGGCCGGAGAGCATCTCGTTGATGAAGCTCGCGATCAGGTCGCTCATACCCATGGCCGTCGCCTCCAATTTGACTTTGACTTTCTTTGACCTTATGGCACTATAATACACATCCCGCGGAAATATCGCAAGGTCCGTTTTGACCAAATTTGACCTTTATCCGCCGCGTTGTGTCGCGTTATCTTCCGATATCTCGATCATTCTGACGCATACTGGTTTTTTCGCGATTTTTCAGGATCCTGATCAACGATCCGTTCATCGCTCCGCTTCACGCAGCCGTCGGGGGCCGGTCCACCCGTCATATAATAAGGTCGTCCGCGCGCCGCGGCCGCAGTCAGCCCGTTTTCCGCGGCTGAGCAGCGGCTTCTGAAATCGGAACGGTCGGCCATGCGTATTGACAGAACGCATAAAACGCGGTAATATTGTTTCAAATAAGGCAATATTTCGCTGTGAAGGCATAACTGATGCACGTTTGGAGGAACAGGATGGACGTAAAAGAACTGAAGCGGGGAGAAAAGCCGCTGATCAGGGGCTGCTTTCTCTTCAGCGGGGCCGGTGACGAATCGGCCGAGGCCGCTCTGACGGACGACCGATGCGTACTGCTCAGCGTCCCGGCGGGGACGGTCCTGTCGGAGGTCTGCGACTACCGGCGCAGTCTGGGGCTCGTGCTCTCCGGCGTCGTCCGGGTGGACAAGGTCTCCGACCGGGAGTATCTGATGACCGATCTGAAAAAAGGGGGCCTGTTCGGCGCGGCCAGCCTGTACGACGAGCCGGGGGAAACGCCTCTCGTCACCCGGCTCACGGCGCGCACCGACGTGCGGATCGTCTTTTTCCGGGGCGACCTGCTGCGGGAGCTGATGCGGGCGGATTTCCTCATCACGGAAAACTACATCCGCTTCCTGACCGGGCGGATCAAATTCCTGAACGACAAGATCCAGCGGCTCATCTACACCAGCGCGGACACGGCCCTGGCCCACTACCTGCTGGAGCACGCGGGGGACGGCGGGACCATCTCCCCCAACCTCTCCGCCCTGGCGGACGAGCTGGCTATCGCGCGGGCGAGCCTGTACCGCTCCCTGCGCACCCTGGAAGAAAACGGATGCCTTAAAAAATCCGGGCGAAAAATCACAATACTTGACCGCGAGGCGCTGGCCGCCTTCGCAGCAAAGGAGGAACAAAAATGAAAAGGATACTTTTGATACTGCTCGCAGCGGTGATGACGCTGTCGCTGTTTTCCTGCGCGAAACCGAAGGAGCCGGCGCCCGCTCTCAGCGTGGGCTTCCTGAAAGGGCCCACCGGCGTGGGCGCCGCGTACCTCATGGATCAGAACGAGAAGGGCGCCTGTGAGGGGAACTACGCGTTCACCCTGGAGGAGGATCCCTCCGCCGTCACGGCGGCCTTCATCCAGGGGAGCCTGAGCGCCGCCGCCGTTCCCACCAACGTGGCGGCAGTGCTCTATAACAAGATGGAGGGGAATGTCCGCATCGTCGCGGTGAACACCCTCTCCGTGCTGCATATTCTGGAGGCCGGCGACACGGTGCACAGCGTTGCCGATCTCCGGGGGCGCACCGTCTATGCAACGGGCCAGGGGGCAAACCCGGAATATGTGCTGAACTACATCCTCCGGGAGAACGGGCTGGAGCCCGGCACGGATGTGACGGTGGAGTTCATGGATTCCGGCGAGCTGGCGACCCGGATGGTCTCCGGCGAGCTGGACCTGTGCATGCTGCCCATCCCGGCGGCCACCACGGTGCTCATGAAGAACAAGGACGTGCGGGACGCCCTTTCCCTGGGGGATGAATGGGCGAAGACCTCCGCCGGCAGCGAGCTGGCCCAGGGCTGTATCGTGGTCCGTGCCGACCTGGATGACCTGGACGCGCGGATGGCCGCGTTCCTGAAGGACTACGGCGCCAGCATCGCCTTCATGTCCGACGGGAAAAACCTGGAGGAGGCCGCGGAGCTCACGGTGAAATACGGCATCATCCCCTCCGCGGAGATCGCGAAGGCCGCGCTCCCCGACTGCGGACTCACCTTCCTCTCCGGCCATGACGCGGTGAAGGGCTGCATGGACGGGTATCTGCAGGTGATGTTCGACGCCGACCCCGCCTCCGTGGGCGGCAAGCTGCCCGATGAAGACTTCTACTACAAGGCATAGGCTGTTTCGAAGCCTGGGGGCTGTAGCGTTCTGGCTCGCCGTCTGGTGGGCCGTTTCGGCCGCGGTGGGTCAGCCGCTCATCCTCCCCGGGCCGCCGGAAACGGCCAGGGCGCTGGCGGAGCTCAGCGCCGGGCCGGCGTTCTGGACCACGGTGGGGCTCACGCTCCTGCGCATCGCCTGCGGCTTTCTGGCCGGGGCGGCGGCGGGCGCGCTCCTTGCCCTGGGCACCGCCTTCTCCCCCCTGCTGAGCGCCGTATTCTCACCGGTCATGCGTCTGGTACGCTCCACCCCGGTGGCCTCCTTCATCATCCTGGCGCTGCTGTGGGTGGCCAAGGCGGCCATTCCGGCGCTCATTTCAGCCATGCTGGTGGCCCCCGTGATCTGGGGAGGCGTATCCGCCGCCCTGGCGGGGACGGACCGGGAGCTGCTGGAGATGGCAAGGGCTTACCGGTTCGGACGGTGGAAGACGCTGCGCAGCGTGTATATCCCCTCGGCCATGCCGGCGTTTTCCGCCTCCTGCCTCACCGCCGTGGGGCTGGCCTGGAAATCCGGCGTGGCGGCGGAGGTGCTGTGCCAGCTCCGTCCCTCCGTTGGCGCGGAGCTCTACTACGCGAAGATCTATCTGGAGACGCCCCGGCTCTTTGCCTGGACCGCCGCGGTGGTGGTCCTGAGCTACCTGCTGGAGAAATTCGTCGCGGCCGTTCTGCGGAAGGGGGCGGGGGCATGATCTCGATCCGCGGTCTCCGGTTTCGCTACGGCGACCGGACCGTTTTCGACGGGCTCGACATGGAGCTTGGGGAGAACGCCATCCTCACCGCGCCCTCCGGCAGCGGCAAAACGACGCTCCTGAAGCTCATCGCCGGACTCCTTGTCCCTGAGGCAGGCGCGATCTCCGGCGTGCCGGAGCGGATCGCCTTCCTCTTTCAGGAGGATCGGCTGCTCCCCTGGTATTCGATCCTGAAAAACGCGGAGCTGGTGTCCGACCGGGCCGCCGCTTCTGCCATGCTGGAGGCGGTCGGGCTCGGCGATAAGCTCGAGGCGCGCCCCGGCACCCTCTCCGGCGGGGAGCGGCGGCGGGCAGCGCTGGCCCGCGCCCTGTGCGCGGAGGCGGACCTCCTCATCCTGGACGAGCCCTTCAAAGGCCTGGACCCGCCGCTCATGGAGGCCATGGCGGCGCTCATCCGCTCCCGGGGCGTCCCGTATCTGGCGGCGCTCCATTCGGAGGAGGAGACGGCCGCCCTGGGCGGAACCGCGGTCAGGCTGAAGGGAGACGATTCGGACGATTTCAGTTGATTACATATTGAATCATCAGCAAAAATAGTATATGATGATATAATATAATATGTAAAAGGGACCGATCGTCTTGAACTATATCATCAGGGAACGTAAATTTTACCGGCGCATGCTGAGTCTGGCGCTGCCGGTGACATGTCAGATGCTCATCAACGTAGGCATCAACATCATGGACACGCTGATGCTCTCCAAGCTGGGCGAGGCGCAGATCGCCGCCTCCTCCCTGGCGGGGCAGTTCATCAACCTGTTTTATATCGTCTGTCTGGGCATCGGCGGCGGGTCCGCCGTCATGACCGCCATGTACTGGGGCCATCGGGACATGACCTCCTTCAAGAAGGTCCTGACCCTCATGCTGCGGATCAGTCTCATTATCGCCTGCGGATTCACCCTGGCCACCGCCCTCTCGCCCCGTGGCATTTTCCGGCTCTACACCGATGGTGAGGCCATCATCCGCGAGGGACTTCGCTATTTCAAGTGGATGGCCTATTCCTTCGTTTTCCAGGCGATCACCGCGCCCCTGTCCGCCGTACTGCGTACGGCGAGGAAAACGCTGATCCCGCTGATCGCAAGTCTCTGCGCGTTCTTCCTGAACATTTTCGTGAACTGGGTGTTCATCTTCGGCAACCTGGGCGCGCCCAGGCTGGAGATCGAGGGTAGCGCCATCGGCACCATCACCTCCTACGCGGTCCAGGCGATCATCGTCAGCATCTACGTGTTCGTGATCGACAAGGATATCCGCTATCGGGTCCGGGATCTGTTCCGGCCCTGCATCGACAAGCTGCGGGAATTCATCAAATTCGCGGCGCCCGTCATCCTCAGCGACACGCTGCTGGGACTGGGCATGAACGGCATCTCGGTCATCGGCGGGCACATCGGAGAATCCTTCGTGGCGGCCTCCGCCATCACCTCCGTGGTGCAGCGGCTCGCCACCGTATACGGCCAGGGCATCTACACCGCGGGCTCGGTCATCGTGGGCAACACCCTGGGCGAAAACGATCCGGAGCGGGCCCAGCGGGAGGCGGTGTCCTCCTTCCTGGTCTCGGCGGGTATGGGCGTCTTCGCCTCCATCGTCATCCTGCTGATTTCGGGGCCCTTCATCTCCTTCTACGACATCACGGATGAGACACGGGCCATTGCGAGGCAGCTCATGTACGCCACGTCAATCAACGTGGTCTTCCACCTCACCGGCGGCATGCTCACGAAGGGCGTGCTCCGCGGCGGGGGCGACACGCGCTTCCTCCTGGTGACGGATATCATCTTCCTCTGGCTCGTCAGCCTGCCCCTGGCGGCTCTGGCGGGGCTCGTATGGCATCTGCCGGCCTTCTGGGTATACATCTTCATGAAGATCGAGATGGCGATCAAGACCATCATAGGGATCTTCCGGCTGTTTTCTAAAAAATGGATCCATATCGTCCGATTCGAGGACGACCCCCAAAAACAGAAAGCATAAAACAAGCGGACAGCCTGCACTGTCCGCTTTTCCGTCAAAAAGTCCCGGCCGGAGCGATCCGGCCGGGACTTTTCTGCTTTTGCTCAGCTATGGCGCGGCCGGTCACTCCAGCTCAGAGGCGCCGGTGTAGAGCTGATAGTATTTGCCCCTGTGGGCAATGAGCTCGTCATGGCTGCCGCGCTCGATGATGCGGCCGTGCTCCAGCACGATGATCATGTCGGAGTTCTGCACCGGGGAGAGCCGGTGGGCAATGACGAACACGGTCCTGCCGTGCATCAGCGCATCCATGCCCTGCTGCACGATGGCCTCGGTGCGGGTATCGATGGAGCTCGTCGCCTCGTCCAGGATCATGACGGGCGGGTCGGCCACCGCCGCCCTGGCGATGGACAGGAGCTGACGCTGGCCCTGGCTGAGCCGGCCGCCGTCCCCTTCCACCATGGTGTCGTACCCCTGAGGCAGACGGGTGATGTAATCATGGGCGTTGGCCAGCTGCGCCGCGGCGATGCACTCCTCATCCGTGGCGTCCAGCCTGCCGTAGCGGATATTCTCCATCACCGTGCCGGTGAACAGGTTCACATCCTGCAGCACCACGCCCAGCGACCGCCGGAGGTCCGCCTTTTTGATCCGGTTGATGTTGATGCCGTCGTACTGGATCTTTCCGTCGTCGATGTCGTAAAAGCGGTTGATCAGGTTTGTGATGGTGGTCTTGCCCGCGCCGGTGGCGCCCACGAAGGCGATCTTCTTTCCGGGATCGGCGTCGATGGTCACATCGTGGAGCACGGGCTTCTCCGGGGTGTAGCCGAAGTCCACGTCGTGGAGCTCCACGTCGCCCCGCAGCAGCGTATAGGAGACGCTTCCGTCGCTCCCGCTCTGCTTCCAGGCCCAGATGTTGGTGCGCTCGTCGGACTCGGTGAGCTCGTCGCCGTCGTATCTGGCGTTGACAAGGCCCACGACGCCCTCGTCCTTCTCCGGCTTCTCGTCCATGAGCTTGAAAATACGCTCCGCGCCGGCCAGGGCCATGACGATGGAGTTGAGCTGCTGGCTCACCATGCTGATGGGCTGGGTGAAGCTGCGGGAGAGGAGCAGGAACGAGGCGATGATGCCCAGGGTCAGGCCGCCGACGCCCTTGAGCGCCAGGACGCCGCCCACGATGGCCACCAGCACATACTGGAAATGGCCCATGTTCGCCATGATGGGCATCAGGCTGGAGGCAAGCGCGTTTGCCTTCGTCATGTGGAAGCACAGCTTGTCGTTGCGCTGGTCGAATTCCTCCTTGATCTCAGGCTCATGGTTGAAGACCTTGATGACCCGCTGGCCGTTGATCATCTCCTCCACATAGCCGTTGACGTTGCCCAGCGCCTCCTGCTGTCCCACGAAATGCTTGGATGCGCCGGTCGCCACACGGGTGGATGCGAACAGCATGAGCGCCGCCGTGACCACCACCAGAAGGGTGAGATGCCAGCTCATGGAGATCATCATCACAAAGACGATGATCACGGAAATGAACGCCGACATGGTCTGGGGCACGCTCTGGATCAGCATCTGGCGGAGGCTGTCCGTATCGTTGGTGTACCGGCTCATGGTGTCGCCAAAGGTGTGGGTGTCAAAGTAGCGGATGGGAAGATCCTGCATATGGGTGAACATATCGTCCCGGATGGTCTTCTGAATGCCCTGTGTGATGGGGATCATCAGCCTGTTCTGGGTGAATGCCGCAATAACGCCAAGCGCGTAGATGCACGCCATCCGGAGGATGCTGTGGAGAAGCCCGGAATAGTCGGGATTTGAGCTGCCGATCAGCGGGGTGATGTAATCGTCGATGACCGTGCGGATGAACATGGAGCCGTAGGAGGCCGCAAAGGCGCTGACGGCGATGCAGAGAAGCACGCAGAACACACGGACCTTATACCGGCCGAAATACTTCATGAACCGCCTGAAGGTGCCTTTCTGCAGGGTCGGGAGCTTGCCTACGGGGATCTGACCGCCCCTGGGGCCGCCCATGCGCACGCTGCGCGCCGGCTGGTTGCTGTTATTCGGAGGCGCCACTTAAGTTCCCTCCCTTCGTCTGGGATTCATAGACTTCCCGGTAGATCTCATTCGTCGCCAGCAGCTCCTCATGGGTGCCCACCCCGTTGATCCTGCCGTTGTCCAGCACGATGATCTTGTCTGCGTCCTGAACGGAGGACACGCGCTGGGCGATGATGAGCTTGGTGGTGTTGGGGATCTCGCTCCGGAACGCCTCGCGGATCTTCGCGTCGGTGGCGGTATCCACCGCGCTGGTGGAGTCGTCCAGGATCAGGATGGCCGGGTGCTTCAGCAGCGCGCGGGCGATGCAGAGCCGCTGCTTCTGGCCGCCGGAGACGTTGGTGCCGCCCTGCTCGATGTAGGTGTCGTACCCGTCCGGCATCTCGTTGATGAATTCGTCCGCGCAGGCGAGCCTGCACACCCGGACGATATCCTCGTCCGTGGCGTTCTCATCGCCCCATCGGAGATTGTCCTTGATGGTGCCGGAAAACAGCACGTTCTTCTGGAGCACCATGGAAACGGCGTCGCGCAGCGCGGTGAGGTCGTATTCCCTCACATCCACGCCGCCCACCTTCACCACGCCGCTGGTGGCGTCGTAGAGCCGCGGGATGAGCTGCACCAGGGTGGATTTGGAGCTGCCGGTGCCGCCCAGGATACCCACCGTTTCGCCGGAGCGGATCTCCAGGTCAACGCCGGTAAGGCACAGCTTATCCGGGTCGCCGGCATAGGAGAAGCTCACATTCTCAAAGGTGATGGAGCCGTCCGCCACGTTGTAGACCGGATCCTCGGGATCGCGGATATCGCTCTCCTCCGTGAGGATCTCGGCGGCGCGTTCCATGGCCGCCCGGGACATGGACATCATCACGAACACCATGGAGAGCATCTGCAGGCTCATGAGGATCTGCATGGCATAGGTAATGAGGCTCATGAGCTCGCCGGTGTTCAGCTCCGTGGCGTTGCTGCTAACTATGATCCGGGCGCCGAGCCATGCCAGCAGCAGGATGCAGATATGCACCGCGCTCTGCATGGCCGGCATGTTGAAGGACATGATCTTTTCCGCCCTGGTGAAATCGTTGTAGATATCACCGGAGACGGTCTTGAACTTTTTGATCTCATAGTCCTGGCGCACGAAGGATTTGACGACCCGGACGCCGCGCAGATTCTCCTGCACCACGGAGTTCAGCTTGTCGTATCTCTTAAAGATCCGCTTGAAAATGGGGTGTACGTGGGAGTGGATGAAAAACAGCACCGTGCCCAGCACCGGGATCGCGCACAGGAAGATGAGGGAGAGCTTTCCGTTGATGATCAGCACCATGATAAAGGAGAAGATCAGCATCAGCGGGGCGCGCACCGCGATGCGGATGGACATCATGAACGCCTGCTGGATGCTGGATACGTCCGTCGTCAGGCGGGTCACGATGCTGGCGGTGGAGAATTTATCGATATTGGCAAAGGAGTATTCCTGCACTTTATAGAACATATCGTGCCTGAGGTTTTTTGCAAAGCCCGCCGAGGCGGCCGCTGCCAGCCTGGCGGAGGTGATGCCGATGGCCAGCGAAACGACCGCCAGCACGACCAGGATCACCGCGTAGCGCACCATGGCGCTCATGCTGCCCGCTTCGACGCCTTCGTTGACCAGCTTTGACATGACGTAAGGGATCGCGATCTCAAAGACGATCTCCAGAAGCATCAGAAACGGGGATATAAGTGTTATCGTCTTGTATTCCCGCAACGATTTCAGCAGTGTTCTTACCATTCTCTTTCCTCCGGTTCCTGCTGGGATATGTTGTCAAGCACCCGCAGCAGGAGGGAGCGAAGCTGCGCCTGCTCCTCCTCCGTGAGTCCCTTGACGATCTGCCGGTCCATTCTTTCGTGACCGGCTCTGAGCCTTTCTCCCACCAGCCTGGCCTTCTCCGTTTCGTTCACGATCTTGACCCGGTGGTCCGTCTCCTTGGTGCCGAACTCCACAAAGCCGCCCTGCTCCAGCCGCTTGAGGATGCCGCTCACCGTGGGGTGCCGCAGACCGAATCGGTGCTCGATATCCCGCTGGCTCACCGTGCCCGGCCGCTGCTGGGAGATGAAGTGAAGGATCATGCCCTGGCTCATGGTGATATCAAAGGCGCCCCACGCCCTGTCGGCGTGTTTTTTCAGCGCAATGTCGATCCGTCTGATGATCATCCCGATCGGATCCGCCATCTCATCACTCCTTTCCTGCCGCCCGCAAAACTGGGTAGCATGCTACAGTTTTGTTTAAATAGTAGCACGCTACCTTCTTTCTGTCAATACCTGGCTGGATGAATAACGGAAAGAGGATCCGGATGATCATCCCGTTTTCCCGGGGCTGTTTGCCGGTATGACGGATATTATTCATTCGACTTTCATTTTTGAGGCGGGAAAACAGGAAAACTGTATAAAAAAAACTCTGTTTTTTCCCGTTTTATATACTTGTGATGTGCCCCGACGTATGGTACAATTACGCAAGATTTAAAAAGGGGGCATTCATGTGAGCAGAGCGTATCTCATCCTGGAAAACGGCTCGGTCTTCGCCGGCGAATCCTTCGGCGCCGAGGTGGAGGCCGTGGGTGAGCTTGTTTTCAACACCGGGATGACCGGCTACCTGGAAACGCTGACGGATCCCAGCTATTTCGGGCAGATCGTCATCCAGACCTTCCCGCTTATCGGGAATTACGGAGTCATCCCCTCCGATTTCGAAAGCGACCATGTCTGGCTGAAAGCATATATTGTGAGAGAATGGTGTCAGGAGCCTTCGAACTTCCGGAACGAAGGACGTCTTGATGCTTTTTTAAAATCCAGCGGCATCCCCGCCCTGTGCGGGATCGACACCCGCGCGCTGACCCGCATCGTGCGGGAGCACGGCGTGATGAACGCCATGATCTCCCGGACCCCGGAGCTGACGGAGGAGCAGTGGGCCGCCCTGAAGGGCTACCGTGTCAGCGGCGGCGTGGAGGCGACCAGCCGGAAGGAGATCGAGATCACCGAGCCGGAGGAGACAAAATACAGCGTGGTCCTCTGGGACTTCGGCGCCAAGCGCAACATCACGAGGAAGCTCACGGCTCTGGGCTGCCGCGTCACCCATGTGCCGCACAGCGCCACGGCGGAGGAGATCGCCGCCCTGAAGCCGGACGGGATCATGCTGTCCAACGGGCCCGGCGACCCCGCCGACAACACGGCGATCATCGGAGAACTGAAAAAGCTCTGTGAATACGGGATCCCCATCTTCGGCATCTGCCTGGGGCACCAGCTCATGGCGCTGTGCCAGGGGGCGAAGACCGTAAAGCTCCACTACGGCCACCGGGGCGCGAACCAGCCGGTGCTGGACAAAAAGTCCGGCATGGTGTTCGTCACCAGCCAGAACCACGGCTACGCGGTGCTGTCCGATACCCTGCCCGCGAACGCGGTGGAGCGGTTCGTAAACTGCAATGACGGGAGCTGCGAGGGCGTGGATTACGCGGACATGCCGGTTTTTACGGTGCAGTTCCATCCGGAGGCCTGTGCCGGACCGCTGGATTCCGGCTGGCTCTTCGATCGGTTCATCAAGCAAATGGAAGAAAACAAGGCGAAAGGAGGCGAGTGATATGCCGCTGAACAAGGACATCAAAAAGGTCATGGTCATCGGCTCCGGCCCCATCGTCATCGGCCAGGCCGCTGAATTCGACTATGCGGGCACCCAGGCCTGCCGCGCCCTCAAGGAGGACAATATCGAGGTCGTGCTGGTCAACTCCAACCCCGCCACCATCATGACGGACAACGCCATGGCGGACAGGATCTACATCGAGCCTCTGACGATCCCGGTGCTGGAGCGGATCATTGAGATGGAACAGCCCGACAGCCTGCTGAGCACCCTGGGCGGGCAGAACGGCCTCACCCTCTCCATGCAGCTCGCCAAATCCGGATTCCTGAAAAAGCACAACGTACGCCTCCTGGGCGCGAATCCCGAGACCATCGACAAGGCGGAGGACCGCCAGATGTTCAAGGACACCATGGAGGAGATCGGCCAGCCCGTCATCCCCTCCCGGGTGGTCACCACGGTGGAGGACGCCCTGGCCTTTTCGGAGGAGATCGGCTTCCCCCTCATCATCCGCCCCGCCTTTACTCTGGGCGGCACCGGCGGCGGCATGGCCTACAACCGGGAGGATCTGAAGGAGATCGCGGGCAACGGCATCCGCATGTCCCCCATCGGGCAGATCCTGGTGGAGCAGAGCGTGGCCGGCTGGAAGGAGATCGAGTTCGAGGTCATGCGCGACTCCCACTCCAACGTGATCACCATCTGCTCCATGGAGAACATCGACCCCGTGGGTGTGCATACCGGCGACTCCGTGGTCATCGCCCCGGCGGTGACCCTCTCCGACAAGGAATACCAGATGCTGCGCAAGGCGTCCCTGGACATCGTGAACGCCCTGAAGGTGGAGGGCGGCTGCAACTGTCAGTTCGCCCTGAATCCCGACAGCTTCGAGTATAAGGTCATCGAGGTCAACCCCCGTGTGTCCCGCTCCTCCGCCCTGGCCTCCAAGGCCACCGGCTACCCCATCGCCAAGGTGGCCACGAAGATCGCCATCGGCTATACCCTGGGCGAGATCAAAAACGCCGTTACCGGCAAGACCAGCGCCTGCTTTGAGCCGTCCATCGACTATGTGGTGGTGAAGTTCCCCAAGTGGCCCTTCGACAAATTCGTCTATGCCAAGCGCACCCTGGGCACCCAGATGAAGGCCACCGGCGAGGTCATGGCCATCGGCGCCACCTTCGAGCAGGCCATCATGAAGGCCGTGCGCGGCGCGGAGATCAGCCACGACAGCCTGAACGACAAGAAATGCGAATCCCAGGATGACGAGACGATCCGCGCCCGGCTCCATGACTGCACCGACGAGCGGCTGTTCGTGGTGTACGAGGCGCTGAAGCGGGGCGTGAGCGTGGACGAGGTCTTTGAGGCCACGAAGATCGACCGCTGGTTCCTCTGGAAGTTCCTGAATCTGATTCATATGGACCGGGCGCTGGCGGAGGGCTTTGACGACGAGCTCTACATGAAGGCCAAGCGCATGGGCTATCCCGACAGGCTCATCGAGTCCCTCTCCGGCAAAAAGGTGGAGAAGAGCGCGCGGGCCGTCTACAAGATGGTGGATACCTGCGCCGCGGAATTCTCCGCCGAGACGCCCTACTTCTACTCCACCTACGACGAGGAGAATGAGGCGGAGGAGTTCATCGAGCACCACGGCGACAGCAGCAAAAAGCGCATCATCGTGTTCGGCTCCGGCCCCATCCGCATCGGCCAGGGCATCGAATTCGACTACGCCTCCGTCCACTGCGTGTGGGCGCTGAAGCAGGCGGGGTGCGAGGTCGTCATCGTGAACAACAACCCCGAGACGGTCTCCACCGACTTCGACACGGCGGACAGGCTGTATTTCGAGCCGCTGACGCCGGAGGACGTGGGCAACATCCTGGATACCGAAAAGCCCTACGGCGTGGTGGTAGCCTTCGGCGGCCAGACGGCCATCAAGCTCACCGCGTATCTTGATAAGCGGGGCGAGCGCATCCTGGGCACCTCCGCCGACAGCATCGACGCCGCCGAGGACCGGGAGCGGTTCGACGAGCTGTTGGAGAAGCTGCAGATCGCCCGGCCCAAGGGCGACACGGTCATGACCGTGGAGGGCGCCCTGGAGACGGCGGAGCGCATCGGCTACCCCGTGCTCATGCGGCCCTCCTACGTGCTGGGCGGCCAGAACATGATCATCGCCTTCTCCGAGGCGGATATCCGGGAATACATGGACATCATCCTGGCGCAGAACATCGAGAACCCCGTGCTCATCGACAAGTACCTCATGGGCACTGAGCTGGAGGTGGACGCCATCTGCGACGGGAAGGACATCCTCATTCCCGGCATCATGGAGCATGTGGAGCGCACCGGCATCCACTCCGGCGACTCCATCGCCGTGTACCCCGCCTGGAACATCGACGACGAGATGCGGGAGATCATCGTGGACAGCACCAAAAAGCTGGCCGTCTCCCTGGATACCGTGGGTCTCGTGAACATCCAGTACCTGATCTGTGAGGGCAGGCTCTATGTGATCGAGGTGAACCCCCGCTCCTCCCGCACGGTCCCCTATATCAGCAAAGTCACCGGCGTCCCCATGGTGGACCTGGCGACCCGCTGCATGCTGGGCGAGGAGCTGGCGGGCATGGGCTACGGCACCGGCCTGTACAAGAAGTCGCCCTACGTGGCGGTCAAGGTCCCCGTATTCTCCTTTGAAAAGCTCATGGACGTGGATACCCAGCTCGGGCCGGAGATGAAATCCACCGGCGAGGTGCTGGGCGTGGCCACCACCAAGGAGGAGGCGCTGTACAAGGGCCTCCGCGCGGCGGGCTACAAGCTGGGCAAAAAGGGCGGCGTGTTCGTCACCGTCCGCGACCGGGACAAGGCGGAGATGATCCACGTGGTCCGCAAGTTCGCGAATCTGGGCTTCGATATCTACGCCACCGCCGGCACCGCCGCCGCCTTCAAAAACGTGGGCATCGACTGCCAGGTGGTGCAGAAGATCCATGAGGGCGACCACAACGGCATCACCCTCATGGAGAGCGGGAAGATCGACTACGTGATCTCCACCTCCACCCGCGGCCGCCTCCCCACCCGCGACAGCGTGAAGCTGCGGCGCAAGGCGGTGGAGCGCTCCATCCCCTGCCTCACCTCCATCGACACGGCCAACGCCGTGGTGGACTGCATCGCCAGCCGCTACTCCCAGGGTACCATCGAGCTGGTGGACATCAATCACATGCGCCGCTCCAAATCTGTGCTGCCCTTCACGAAAATGCAGACCTGCGGCAACGACTACATTTACTTCAACTGCTTTGACAATGAGGTGCCCAGTCCCTCCAGCCTCTCCATCCGGCTCTCCGACCGGCACCTGAGCATCGGCGGCGACGGCGTGGTGCTCATCTGCCCCAGCGACATCGCGGACGCCTCGGTGAAGATCTACAACATGGACGGCACCGACGGCGGCGTGGGCGGGAACGCCCTGCGCTGCGTGTGCAAGTACCTCTACGACAACGGCATGGTCCACAGCCGCGACATCGCCATCGAGGCCGGCGGCAAGGTGCACAGGATGCACGTATCCACCACCGGCGGCAAGGTCACCTCCGTGGCTGCGGACATGGGCAGGGCGATCCTGGAGCCCGCCGCCATTCCCGTGAAGGCCGGCGGCAGCAGCGTCATCGACCGGGAGCTGAACGTGGGCGGCCGGGAGTATATGGTCACCTGTCTCTCCATGGGCAATCCCCACTGCGTGGTATTCATGCAGAACATCCACGACCTGAACGTGGCGGAGATCGGCCCTCAGTTCGAGCACCACGAGTTCTTCCCCGAGCGGGTGAACACCGAGTTCGTACAGATTCTCAACGACAACACCCTCTCCATGCGGGTGTGGGAGCGGGGCAACGGCGAGACCCAGGCCTGCGGCACCGGCGCCTGCGCCGCCGCTGTGGCGGCCGTGCTAAACGGCTGGTGCCGGAAGGATTCCGACATCACCGTGAAGGTGCTGGGCGGCGACCTGAAGGTCCGCTATACCGACGAGGGCGTGTTCCTCACCGGAAGCGCCGTCAAGTGCTTCGACGGCTCCATTGAGGTGTAAACCTTTCAGATCGCAGACACCTGCCGGTTTGCGATTTGACGGGACGAAGGGCACGGCCCGCGCTTCATCGCGCCCGGTGCAGCGTGGGACGCCCCTGTTCGGCCGGCGCGGGCCTCGCTCGGCTCGGGTCGGGGTATTTTCCGAGGCGCATGTCCCCACAGGGTTTTATTCGCCGCAGGGCGGCGAGCTCCAGCGAAAGCGCCGCAAAAATAGAAGGCCGGGAGGCGATCGCCTCCCGGCCTTATGATTTCTTTTCACGTTTTCAGCTCCTGGTATAGCTGCCGCGGATCAGGAGCTTCACCGTATCGTCCGTGGCGGTGAGGCCGCAGTCGTTGATGGTGACCATGTAGAGATGATTCTTCGTCATCTCTTCGCCGTCGTCCAGCGTTCCCCCCGAGGTGGTGTCCACCAGGGCGGGGCTGTCCTCCCCCCAGGCGTCGGCAGTGCCGATGCGGAGCATGATCTCCGTGCCCCGGGCGCAGACCAGCGTGTCCCCCTCGTCCAGGGTGACGAGCTGGAACACGTCCGTGGCGGGCAGGGCCGATCCGGAGCCCAGGAGCCCCCGGACAGAGGCTTCATAGGCGGCGACCTTTTCGTCCAGCTTGCCGGTAAACTCACGGGCCGTCTTCTCCAGCGCCTCGGAGGTCTTGCTCTCCAGCTCCGGCTTCAGGACGCCGTTCACATAGCTGAGGGTGATGAGCGGATCGGACTGGGAGCCGTACCCGCTCTCTGCGGCCAGGATGCCGATCCCCGTGCCCGCCGCCAGCAGCGCGACGCAGGCAATAACGATCAGGATTTTCTTTTTCATACGCGTCTCCTTCAAAAACAGGGCAAGCGCCGTCGGCGCGATTTTTCGTCGCTTTTCATGAGTATAACCCATATTTCAGAAAAACGCAATTCCCCAGTTCGGATTTCCGCAAATTACCGATCCCGCGGAAAGCCGCGGACGCAGTTCGTCCGCGGCTTTCTGTTCAATTTGGAAGTCTGTTCAGCCCAAAGCTCACGGCGATGGCGGTGTCCACCCTGTGCATCAGCGTCTCGTCCAGCCGCCCCACCTGCTCCCGCAGGCGGCGCTTGTCGATGGTGCGGATCTGCTCCAGCAGCACCACCGAGTCCTTCGTCAGGCCGACGCGCCTGCCCTGGAGCTCGATGTGGGTGGGCAGCCTGGCCTTCCCGGTCCGGGAGGTGATGGCCGCGGCGATCACGGTGGGGCTGTGCCTGTTCCCCATGTCGTTCTGCACGATGAGAACGGGCCGCATCCCGCCCTGCTCGCTGCCCACCACCGGGCTGAGGTCCGCGTAATAGATCTCTCCTCTTCTGACGGCCCCCGTCATGGTATCACGCTCCGATCACGCAGAGTTCCGGCGCTCCCCGCAAGGGTATGTAGCGTTCGGATATGTTCATTTTTCCACGGAGCTCGATGTTTTATACCTCACACGAAGAAGCGCGGCACACGGGGCGAAACGGCGCACAGCAGCTCATAGGAGATGGTGCCTGCGAGCCCGGCCAGCTCGTCCGCCGTGATCTCCTGATCCCCGTCCCTGCCGAACACGGTGACGATATCGCCCACGGCCGCCTCCGGCACGTCCGTCACGTCCAGCATGCACATATCCATGCAGATGCGCCCGATCTGATGCACGCGCCGGCCTCGGACGAGCATGTCCATCTTATTGGACAGCGTCCGGTGGAGTCCGTCCGCGTAGCCCACCGGCACCACCGCCACCCGCCGGGGCGACGGCGCGGCGTAGGTCCTGCCATAGCTCACCGTGTCGCCGGGGGCGAAATCGCGCACCTGCGCGATCCGCGTCTTCAGCGCCATGGCGGGCCTGATGTAATCGCACCCGGGCATACAGCCATAGAGCATGATGCCGGGCCGCACCATATCGAGATACGCCTCCGGCCAGCTCAGCATGGCGCCGGAGTTGGAGCAGTGACGGAGGTCGAAGCGTCTGCCCCTCACCCTCTCCAGTGACGCGGCGGTATCCGTAAAAGCCGCGAGCTGGGCCCGGGTGTAGTCCTCGCCTCCGGGGGTGTCCGAGACGGCGAAGTGGGTGAATACGCCGGTGAAGTCAAGCCCCTCCAGCGCAAGCGCCTCCGCCGCGCCCGCGGGCGGTTCTGCCCCGGCGCGGCAGACGAAGCCCAGCCGGCCCATGCCCGTATCCAGCTTCAGATGGCATTTCAGCGTTCCGCCCGCTCTCTTTGCCTCCCCGGAGAACGCCCTCGCGGTGGCGAGATCGCCCACCGACTGGGTGATGTCATACCGGATGAGCTCCGATGTGAACGCGGGGTCGGTGCGCCCCAGGATAAGGATCGGGAGCCGGAGCCCCGCCTCCCGCAGCTCGATCGCCTCCGGCAGGCAGGCCACCGCCAGGTGGTCGCAGCCGTTCTCCTCCAGCGCCTTTGCCACCGGCACCGCGCCGTGGCCGTAGGCGTTCGCCTTCACCACGCCCAGAAAGCGCGTCCCGGGTCCCAGGCGCGCCTTCATGGCATTCATATTCCCTACGATATTCCCGAGCGAGATCTCCGCCCATGTTCTGCTGTGTGCAAGATCCATTCTGATCCCTCTTTTGTATTAGTTTACGGTCACGTTTTCAAATTCGCAGGTGAGCACCGTCCTGCCGCCGCTGATGAGCTCGCCGCGGACGGGCAGGAGCGTATCGGCGTCGAACCACGCCCGGTGGACAACTGCTTCCGATACCCGGGATTCTATCATAAAAGTCCGGCGGCTGCCAACCTTTTCTATCCCGCACTCGTCGATGTAGCCGGTCTTCCACTGCCGGAGCATCAGCGGCAGCGCCTCCGCGGGGGACAGGCCGTCCTCCGTAAGCTCGCCCGCGGCCAGGACCGCCCCCTCACAGGTCAGGGACCCGCTGTCCACATCCGCCTCCGCGGTCAGTCCGGCGATGGCCTCCGGCGCGGTCACTGTGAGCGTTCCGCCGGACGCGCTCCCCTCGTAACGCACGGAAAAGCAGAGCATCTCATCCCCCAGGTCGGCGGTGAGCGCGGCGTCCATCCGGAGCGTCTGCGCGCCCAGCAGCCTCGTCCGCATATCCGTGCACAGCCCGGCCGCCTCCGCATCTGCGGAGCAGCCAACCAACAGGAGCGCCGCCAGCAGCAGCGCCGGAAACAGCGTTTTTCGCAAAAAGGATCACCTCATCAGGCTTTTGATCGCCCAGGGGATCGCCTCCGTCACGTCGTCCGCCGTCACCGAATACTCTCCCAGCCGACCGGCGCACCGGTCGCCCGCCAGGCCGTGGACGTAGACAGCCGCTGCCGCCGCGTCGTCCAGCGGGAAGCCCTGGCCGATAAAGCCCGCGAGGATGCCCGCCAGCACGTCGCCGCTGCCGCCCTTGGCCAGGGCCGGCCCGCCGGTGGTGTTGATGACGGCGGA
The DNA here is from genome assembly GCA_017515345.1 of Oscillospiraceae bacterium. Lineage (GTDB taxonomy): Bacteria > Bacillota > Clostridia > Oscillospirales > Oscillospiraceae > RGIG5705. The sequence goes on from JAFWFZ010000038.1 coordinate 19,442, forward strand.
GCCGTCCGGCAGCGCCGTGATCGTGCCGTGGCCCTTGAGGATAAGGATACAGCCGTATTTCTCCGCGAAGGTGCGCGCCCTTGTGAGCCGGTCGCCCTCTCCCCCGCCGCCCAGACGGGCGAATTCGCCGTCGTGGGGCGTGAGGATGACGGGGCATTCCGCCCTGTGCAGTATATCTATATTCCCCGCCAGGGCGTTTATGCCATCCGCGTCCAGAATGAGCGGGACCCGGCAGCTCTCCACGAGCCTGAAAATGAACGTCCGGCAATCCTCTGACCGGCCGAGGCCGGGGCCCGCCAGCACCACATCGGCCGCGCGCAGCCTATCTCCCAGCGCGTCGAAGGCAGCGGCCGAGAGCATCCCGTCCTTCCCCGGCAGGGGGAAGGGCATGACCTCCGAGCATTTGACGGCCGTGATGGCGTAGATCTCCTCCGGGACGCCCAGGCAGACAAGGCCCGCGCCCGCCCGGGACGCGGCGTTTGCCGCCAGCACCGGCGCGCCGGTGAATCCCACGCTGCCCGCGATGATCAGATCCCTTCCGAAGTCGCCCTTGTGGGCGTCCGGAGCGCGCCGGGGCAGCGTGAGGCTGGCGGCGTCCACCGTGGCGATCCGGCTCTCCTGCGCGGCCAGCAGCTCCCGGGGGATGCCGATGTCGCAGACGCGCACCTCGCCGCAGCAGACGCACCCGGGCTGGAGATAGAGGCCCGGCTTCGGCAGAGAGAAGGTGACGGTCACATCCGCCCGCACCGCGGTGCCCAGGATCTCTCCCGTATCCGCATGGACGCCGCTGGGTACATCCGCCGCGATGACCCGCGCGCCGGAGGCGTTGATGAGCTCCGCAGCCGCCTTCGCGGCGCCGCGCATGGGGGAATTGAGCCCGATGCCGAACATGGCGTCGATCACCGCCCCGCAATCAGTGAGGACCGCCCCCGCCGCCTCGGCGGAGAAGTCCTCCACCCGGCCGCCCGCCGCGTTCAGACGCCGCTCCATCTCCAGAAAATCGGCCGTGGCCTTTTCCCGTTTTCCCACCAGGAACACGCGGACGGCACAGCCCTGCCGCAGCAGCATCTCCGCCGCGGCCACGCCGTCGCCCCCGTTGTTGCCGCTGCCGCAGAATACGGCCGCGGGCTTCTCCGTGTCCAGCGTCTCCATGACCGCGGAAACCACGTGGGCGGCCGCCGTCTCCATGAGCCGGAGGGAGGGGATGCCCCGCTCCTCGATGGCGATCCTGTCAAGCTCCCGCATCCGGTCGGCGAATAGTGCTTTCACTTCCGTCACCTCACTGATGATCGTTTTTTCAAATATACTTCATCCCGGGAAGCGTGTCAATCGGCGGCGGGGCGGGAAAAACTGTGTTTTTTTCGGAAAAATCCGCGTTTTCCCTTGACAGGGCGCATCTATTCTGCTAGTATATGCGTTGCGCTCCAAAGACAGCAGGTGGCTCGCGCCGTAAATCCTGCCGAGGACGGCGTACAATATTTTGTATGCTTCTGTCCCCGTGTCTTTTGACGCGGGGATTTTCATTGGGACGCCTCATTTTATTTCCGGAGGTGAAAACAAACAATGCCTAACGCAAAGGTACTCAGCGAGAAACAGAAGATCGTGGCCGATCTCACCGAAAAGATCAAGGCTGCCCAGGCCGGCGTGCTGGTGGACTACACCGGTATCACCGTGGCCGAGGACACCGAGATGCGCCGCAAGCTGCGCGCCGAGAACGTGGAGTATTCCGTCATCAAGAACACGCTGCTCCGGTTCGCCGTGAACAACGTGGGGATGGAGGCGCTGGACGACGTCCTCAACGGGACGACCTCCCTCGCCATCAGCACGGAGGATCCCATCGCTCCCGCGCGGATCATCAAGGAGCACGCCGACAAGTTCAACGATCACTTTGTGATCAAGGGCGGCTTCATGGACGGCAAGGTCATCTCTGTTGACGAGATCAACGCTCTTGCCAGCATCCCGCCCCTGCCCATCCTGCGCGCCCAGGTGCTCGGCACCATGCTGGCGCCCATCACCAGCCTGGCCGTCGTTCTGAAGGCCATCGCCGAAAAAGGCGGCGAAGTCGCCCCTGCCGAGGGGGAGCCCGCTCCCGCCGCGGAATAATCATCGACTCAACTACTTTTAAGGAGGAAAATTAAAAATGGCTAGCGAAAAGATTGCTGCTCTGATCGAAGAAGTGAAAGCTCTGACCGTTATGGAGCTGAATGATCTGGTCCACGCGCTTGAGGAAGAGTTCGGCGTTTCCGCCGCCGCCATGGCCGCTCCGGCCGCCGGCGCCGCCGCCGCCCCCGCCGAGGAGGAGAAGACCGAGTTTGACGTGGTCATGACCAGCTTCGGCGCTGAGAAGATCAAGGTCATCAAGGAAGTCCGTGCCATCACCGGCCTGGGCCTGGCCGACGCCAAGGCTCTTGTCGAGGGCATCCCCGCCAAGATCAAGGAAGGCGCTTCCAAGGACGAGGCCGAGGAGATCAAGAAGAAGCTCACCGACGTGGGCGCTACCATCGAGCTCAAGTAAGTCCGCTCTTCAAACCGGACAAACGTCCCGCCTGCCGCAGGCTCTGCCTGCCGGCAGGCGGTTTTCTTTTTCAAGCAAAATCCCCCCGGCCTATGCCGGGGGGATCCTGATTTATCGGACATACGGCATACGCTGCCGCACGGAGCGGCGGCGAGCCCTGCTCTGCGCCGGACTGTATCCTCAGCTCTGCCCGCCGGCAAGCCAGCGGTACAGCATCTGCACGAGCTGGGCTCTGGTTGCGGTCCCCTGCGGGCTGAGCGCAGTCTCCGAGGTGCCCTTCACGATGCCGTTTCCAACGGCCCAGCGCATGGCCTCGCGGGCATAGGGCGAGACGCTGTCACAGTCTGTGTATGCGGACAGATCCGTATCCGGAGCCGCCGTGTCACCGTCCCTGTGCCCGGCGCAGCGGTACAGGACGGTCACCAACTCCTCCCGGGTAATGCACTGATCGGGGGCGAAAAGCCCGCCCGGGTAGCCCTGGACTATACCGCTTTCCGCCGCCCAGGCGACCGCATCAGTATACCATTCTCCCTCCGGCACGTCGGCAAAGGCCGCGCCGCCGTCGGGCTCCGGGCAGGATTCATTCCGCCAGAGCATGGTGACGACCTGCGCCCGCGTCGTTTCCTGACCGGGTCCGAACGTATCCCCGCTGACGCCGGAGGTGATCCCATTCTGCGCAGCCCACAGCACAGCCTCCTCAAACCAGCTTCCGGCGGGGACATCCGTAAACTCGGGAGGAACGATGAACCGGTAATAGACCGATATAACCTCTTCTTCCGCTTCATACCAGGCCTCTGTCGGCACTCCGTTGACGGTGACGGTCCCGGTATAAGCATCCGTGCCGTACTCATCCTGCTCCAGCGCGAAAACCGCTTTCCCCGGCACAGCCCTCAGGTAAACGGAAAGCTCATACTCCCCGGGGCCCGATATTTCTTCCACCTGATTGAAGTGTTCGTCCACCACGTGGTACTCCGCGATCTCGCAGTATTCGCTCTCCGCGGCGGCGGGCCTGCCGACCGGTTCACCGATCGCGGGGATCGGGTAGCTGACCTGAAGGTCATTCAGGAACCGGAGCCACCCGGCCGAAGCGGTCATATCCCGCGTCGCGGCGATCTCCTCCAGCGGCTTTCCGCTCTCATCCAGCCAGCCGTTGAAAAGCCAGGTCCTGCCGTTCTCGGTGACCGGCTCGGTAACAACGGGCAGATCGAGATAGCGAAGCAGCTTTCCCTTCGGGACCCGGATGGCGGCGGGCGGCTCCGCGAAGTCGCCGGCGTCAAAGGACACTGTCACCGTACCGGGCGTTCCGACGGTGAATTCCCAGACCGCCTCCGCCGTGCTCACACCGTCGGCATACGTGATCGCGGGCGGCGCGACCGGCTCGCGGCCGTTGACGGTAAACCGGAAATCCCCGGAGATCAGATGGCCGACCGCATTCAGGCGGGCGCGGAAATAGGAAACGGTATGATCCGGAACGGCTTCCCCGTCCATGCTCCAGGAGGACTCCCCTACGCTCAGCCAGGGAAGGCCGATCCCCTCGACAGAACGAACGAACTCGTCGGCCATTTTCCCCGAAGGATCGCCCGGCTTCACCTCGCTCACCGCGGCGGCGACGGAATCCAGCGTCGGCTGCGGAGCCATGATCTTCAGCCTCGCAAGCAGGGTATCGAAGTGGTGGGACCGGGTCAGGGAGTTGACATGCTCCACGATCTCCACAAGCGGGAGGACGTACATGAGGGCGTCGACCGTTTCTTCTCCGGTGGGCTCATACGCGGTATCGACCGCGAGCGGCCCGGCCAGGCGGAGCAGCGCGTAGAAATCGGTATCCGTCAGGCTCACGGGGGCTGCCGCAAGACTGTCCAGGAGGGCGTGGGCACCCAGCGCCGCTTTCCAGTAGAACGGCGCCGCCTGATCCCATGCGCCTCCGGCGTCGAGGACCGCCGCCTTTACCAGATCGCGCAGCAAAGAGAACAGGGTTTCCGGCTCATCCAGAAGCGAGGAGACGTCGATCCCGCTCAGCTCGCCGCTGAAGATCGTCCCCATCAGATCGGCAAACGCCTCCTGATAGGAATACCGGACTGTGACGGAGCTGCCGTCGGGGGCGGCGAACGAATCGGTGCGGGCCCTGGAATAGTCCGCGCGGTCGGGCGTCCCGCTCCCGGCCGGGCCGGCGGAGACCTGTGCCTCCAGCTTTCGGATCAGTTCAGTCATTTCCGCCTCATAGGGAGCGGCGTCTTCAGCCGCGGCGGCCGGGCTCCCCAGCCGTTCGAGCTCCTCCCGCAGGCCGGCGTCCGTCTCCTCCGTGTTCAGCTCACAGTCAACCCCGTAGCGGATCATGCCCCACACCGGGACCTTTGTGACGGGGTCATCGCTGCACACGTAGTTGTGGATATACCCGTATTTCACGGCGTTGTCCGGCACGGCGGCCGCGTCCACCGTCGCGGGGGCTTCAAACGTATACGCATAGACCCCGGCGTTGACGGCGCCGGACCGATCCAGCCGATCCGGGAGCTTCGCCGCGATGAGATTCGCCAGCGCGCCGCCCCGGCTCTGGCCGGTGATCCAGTATTTGACCTTCCCGCCGCCGCCGAGCGCCGCGATGCCGTCCACCACCTTTTCCGCGGCACGGCCGAGAGCGAAATGCTCTCCCTCCGCGGTATCGCCGTTCACGATAAAGTTCTGCTTCCAGCCCTTTACCTTGGTCTGCGCGTCCAGTGCATGGCTCTGGATGGCGATGGCGACCAGGGTGCAGCCGCCGACGGTCTTCCTGGCCCAGGTATAGGCGCAGTCGTCCGGATCCTCGGTCTTGAAGCCCGTAAAGCCCACGCTGTCAAACCCGAGGGCGCGCAGCAGCCCGGCGCCGGCGCCGTTCTCTTCATCCTTCACCGCGGCTGCGACGAGCTGCATGGACAGCAGCGCCAGAGAATCGTTCCGCTCCTCGGGCGCTTCCTCGAACCAGTGATCGGACCAGCGGAAGCTGTCCCGTATGGTCTCGCCCGCCGCATAGGTGGAGTACGCGGAATAGACCCCGAACACCTCCGCACCCGCGTTATCGTATGCGGCCGCCGCGTCGGCGGCCAGGGCCGCGGGCAGGCTGCCGGCGAGCAGCAGCGCCGCCAGCAGGACCGATATCCATCTCACGGATCGCTTTATACCATTCCTTTCCCGAACGGACCTCTGATCTGCATGTCCGCCGGAGGCCGTCGCTTTCTTTTTCATCGCTTCCTCCTTACGATCGTTTCTTCCCATATTCGGCCGGCGGTGTTCCCGCCTCAGTGCTCGGACAGAGCCTTCCCGTGATAACTCAGGGAGTCCGTGGCAAGGGAGGCGAGGCCCAGCGCCCTTTCGTACTTTCTCGGCTCCTTTTCGGAGTTGTGCTTCAGCTCCTCGGGGATGTGGATGACCACGCCCGTATCCGCAAGATTCTGCTGCAGAGCCTCCACGTTCAGCCCCTGGAGGGTGACGCCGCTCCGGATGGCCAGGGCCGCGGCGGTGCCGGAGACCTGCCCCGTGAACACACAGTTGGGTATGCTGCGCATGATTGCCCAGCCGATGCCCCCGGCGGAGACCATACGCCCCGCGGCGGCAATGTTCTCGATCCGTTTGTCGATCACCGCCTCATAGGGGAACTCATAGACCGGGGCGGGATTTGCCAGAGAGGGGATCACGATGCCCACGGAGTGCTCCTCGCGCTGTCCCTCGATGACCTGCATCTCCCTGAGGCCCTTCAGCCGCCGCGTGTTGCGGAACTGGGGCAGGGTGGGCATGGTCATAAAGGCATAGCCGGGGCGGTCGTGCTTTTTGAGATACTCCAGGGCCAGCGAGCGGCTCAGGTGCACATAGTCGTTGACCCCGTCCGCCGTGGTGCCGTAGAAGGTGGGGACCCCGCTCCCGGAGTTGTCCACGTCCGGGCGGAGGCCGAACCACCGCATGCGGATATTGGCCAGCACCTCGTTGGAGGCGGTCTCATTCTTGATGCGGTCCACGTCCAGCTCATAGGTCCAGGTGGATACGATGCTCTTCTGCGTCTCGCACTCCGCGCCCGCCCGGAACAGCACATCGGCGTCCCCGCAGGCATCCACCACCATTTTCGCAAGATAGGCGCTGCGCCCGGACTTGTTCTCCACGATCACGCCGCGGCACCGGTTCCCCTCCATGATGGGGAGGCAGACGCTGGTGTCGAACATCACCTTGACGCCTTCCTGCTCCATATACTCGTCCAGCGCCATGACGCAGGCGGGGATATTGAAGGTGCACTGGTACCTGCCCGTGGGGTTTTCCACATACCAGGGACTGTCCTTCCAGCATTCCGGGATGTCGTCGTAGGAGTAGCGGTGGCACACATGCATAAGCTCCTCCGCAAGGCCGCCGTAGAGGCGGTGGCCCAGGCCGTCGTCAATGGGCAGATACACACATACGTGGCCCAGCGTGGCCAGACCGCCCAGGGCGATGGTTTTTTCCAGCAGGGTGACCTTTACTCCGTTCCTGGCCGCCGCGGCCGCCGCCGCCACACCGGCCAGCCCGCCGCCGATAACCAGTACGTCCGTTTCACCGGCAACAGGGATCTCCCGCCGTTCTTCCGTGATGGTCTTCATGCGGATCACTCCTTTTCGCGATACGTTTTGGTACAGTATACTCTGAACGGACGGCATTTGCAATCTCGGGAGCAAAAAGCCGACGCGGACCGGTCATCATCCTCCGCGTCTGTACGGGACTCATGTCGCCGGCAGTAAAACCGCTTTGATCCCGCGCGGAAGCTCCGTTCGTCCCGCGCGGTCCCCGTTTCGTTTTTCACCGTAGCAGAATTCCGACGGATGTCGGATTTTGTCTGTTGCTATTTATCGCGGAATCCTTTATAATACTGGCTGAAAGTAAACGCCGGAAAGCGCGGCAGCAAACCGGGCGTTTGCAAATAACACTTTTAGGAGACGCAACTATGAGCAGACTGAAGATCAGAACCAGAAGCCAGGCTCAGGAGTTGGTGGACAACATGTACGCGGGGATGGAGCGCCGCATCGCGGCCAGCCCATCCGGACTGTGTCCCATCGACATCACACTCAGCTTTCTGAACCTGTGCCACGCCCAGTCCTGCGGGAAATGCACCCCCTGCCGGATCGGCCTGGGTCAGCTGTCCTCGCTTCTGAAAAGCGTGCTGGACGGCGACGCCACGATGGAGACCCTGAGCCAGATCAAGCTCACCGCCCAGAACATCGTTGACAGCGCGGACTGCGCCATCGGCTTCAACGCCGCCACCCTTGTCCTCAACGGCATGGCCGGCTTTGAGGACGATTTCCGCGCGCATATCCTGCATCACCAGTGCCTGGCGTCCCATCGCAACTCTGTCCCCTGCATCACCCTGTGCCCGGCGGGCGTGGACGTGCCCGGCTATATCTCTCTGATCGCCGACGGCCGGCCGGCCGACGCTGTGCGGCTGATCCTCAAAGACAATCCCTTCCCTCTCGCCTGTGCCTACATCTGCGAGCACCCCTGCGAGAGCCGCTGCCGCCGCAGCATGATCGACGATCCCATCAACATCCGCGCGCTGAAAAAGTTCGCGGTGAAGCAGGCGGGCGCCCTGCCGCCTCCCCCCTGCGCCGAGAGCACCGGCAAGCGGGTTGCTGTCATCGGCGGCGGCCCCAGCGGTCTTTCCGCGGCCTATTATCTCAGCCTCATGGGCCACTCCGTGACGGTTTACGAGAAGCACAAGCGGCTGGGCGGCATGCTCCGCTACGGCATCCCCAGCTACCGTCTGCCCCGTGCCGAGCTGGACAGGGAGATCAACGCCATCCTTTCCACGGGCATCGAGGTCCACACCGAGGTGGATATCGGCAAGGACATCACCATAGAGCAGCTGAAAAACGACTTTGACGCCATTTACATCGCCATCGGCGCACAGAATGACCGCAAGGCGGGTATCCCCGGCGAGGACAGCGGAAACGTCATCTCAGCCGTGGAGCTGCTGCGCAGCATCGGCGATGAGCAGCTGCCGGACTTCACCGGCAAGAAGGTCGTCGTCATCGGCGGCGGCAACGTGGCCATGGACGTGAACCGCTCGGCAGTCCGCCTCGGCGCCGAAAAGGTCAGCTGCGTGTACCGGCGCCGCCAGTCCGACATGACCGCCCTTCCGGAAGAAATAGAGGGCACGATCGCGGAAGGCGTGGAGCTTTATACCATGGTCGCGCCGCTCCGTATCGAAGCAGATGAAAACGGCAACGCGGTAGCGCTCTGGGTCAAGCCGCAGATCCCCGGCGTATACGACAAGAGCGGGCGTCCCTCCGTCTCGAACTCCGAAGGCCGCGAGCTTCGGCTGGACGCGGATCTGATCATCCTTGCCGTCGGGCAGGGCATCGAATCCCGCCACTTTGAGGAGTCCGGCATCACGGTCAAGCGCGGCTCCATCATGGCCGGCGACGACGCCCAGGTCGGCGACGAAAAGATCTTCGCCGGCGGCGACTGCGTGACCGGGCCCGCCACGGCCATCCGGGCCATTGCGGCCGGCAAGGTGGCGGCCGCCAACATTGACGAATACCTGGGCTTCAAGCATGAGATCTCCGCGGACGTGGTCCTTCCCGCGCCGAAGATCAACAGCGTCGTCCAGCGCGGCCGTGTGAATCTGCACGTGCGCGAGGTTTACGAACGGAAGAAGGATTTCAAGGTTATCGAGCTTGGCATGAGCTGCAAGGAAGCGGATCAGGAATCCTCCCGCTGCCTGCACTGCGATTACTTCGGCTTCGGCAATTTCAGAGGAGGGAGAGAGACGAAATGGTAAATCTTACGATCGACGGACGCAGCTGCAGCGTCCCGGAAGAAACCACGATCCTGGAAGCCGCGGCTTCCATCGGCATCCATATCCCCACCCTCTGCTTTCTGAAGGGGATCAACGAGATATCCGCCTGCCGCATCTGCGTGGTTGAGGTGGACGGCTTTGAGCGCCTGATCCCCTCCTGCACCGAAAAGGTCGCAGAAGGCATGGTCGTCCATACGAATTCCCACCGCGCCAAGACGGCCCGTGAGACCAACCTGAAGCTGATCCTCTCCCAGCACGACGGCGACTGCACCACCTGTGTGCGTTCCCGGAACTGCCAGCTCCAGGACCTGGCCTCGGAGCTGAACATCATTGACAACCCCTATCCCAAGGACGTAAAGAAAAACGAATGGCCGGAGAACAGCTACCTGATCCGCAAGGAGAGCAAGTGCATCAAGTGCATGCGCTGCATCGAGGTCTGCGACAAGATCCAGACGCTGAAGATCTGGGACGTGAAGGGCAGCGGCTCCCGCACCACCGTGGGCGTTCGGCTGAACCGCGCCTTTACCGAGGCGGACTGCGCGCTCTGCGGCCAGTGCATCACCCATTGTCCCACCGGGGCCCTGTCCATCCGGGACGATACGGCCAAGGTTACCGCGGCGCTGGAGGATCCCGAGCTCACCACCGTCGTACAGGTGGCGCCTGCCGTGCGCACCGCCTGGGCGGAGCATCTGGGCCTCACCCGGGAGGAAGCCACCGTGGGAAAAATGGCTGCCGCCCTCCGGGCCCTGGGCTTTGACTATGTGTTTGACACCAATTTCTCCGCCGACCTGACCATCATGGAGGAGGGCAGCGAGTTTATTGAGCGCTTCACCCATCGGGATCAGTACAACTGGCCCATGTTTACCTCCTGCTGCCCCGGCTGGGTCCGCTTTGTGAAATCCCAGTTCCCGGAATACACCACCAATCTCTCCACGGCCAAATCGCCGCAGGCCATGTTCGGCGCGGTGGCCAAGAGCTTCTTTGCGGAAAAGATCGGCGTCGATCCCCACAAGATGCGGGTCATCTCCGTCATGCCCTGCACCGCGAAAAAGAGCGAAGCGGATATCCCCAATCTGAAGGACGCCTGCGGCGATCCGGATGTGGACGTGGTCATAACCACCCGTGAGCTGGGACGGCTCCTCAAGAGCTATCACGTGAACGTGAAGGATCTGAAGGAGACGCCGTTCGATTCTCCTCTCGGCAGCGGTACCGGCGCGGCTGTGATCTTCGGCGCCACCGGCGGCGTCATGGATGCCGCTCTCCGCAGCGCCTACTTCCTAGTCACAGGGTCCAACCCGCCCGCCGACGCCTTCTCTGCCGTCCGCGGCATGAAGGGCTGGAAGGAGGCCGACTTCGAGGTTCCGGGCGCGGGGACCGTGCGCGTGGCCGTCGTCAGCGGACTGGGCAACACCCGCGCGCTGATGGAGGCCGTCAAAAAGGGCGAGGTGGCGTATGACTTCGTGGAGGTCATGGCCTGCCCCGGCGGCTGCTCCGGCGGCGGCGGTCAGCCCATCCATGAGGGGCAGGAGCTGGCCGATACCCGCGGCAAGGTGCTTTGGAACCTGGACAAAAACAGCGGTATCCGATTCTCCCATGAAAACCCCGATATCCAGGCCCTGTACAGCGAGTACCTGGAAAAGCCGCTGGGCCACAAATCCCATCACCTGCTGCATACCGATCTGACCGAATGGAGCGTGCCGCTCAATCCGGAGCTGCAGTGATCTGAGCCGCCATCCGGCCGCGGCGGGAAACATTCGATAATCAAAAAAGCTCCGAAAACAACTCGTAATGAGCTGTTTTCGGAGCTTTTCTCAGCGTCCACCCCCTCCGGCAGGCACGGCATCCCGAGGGGCCGCCGGAATAAATATAACCGCCGGTACCCGGTTTCGGGATATCCCGGGATCACACAAGCTCCAAGGACCGTATCTGTCCTTGTTATAAGGTTTCAGTGCGGCCGTTCCGCTTCAGCCTGTTGAACCCGGGTCGGCCGATATGGCCGGCTGCCCGCATATGATCTGCTCCGCCGTGTCCAGATGGCGGCGCAGGAACCGATCGTTGTCTGAAAGGACCCGCTTCCAATCCGTATCCCGGTCATACCAGAATTCCGCGACATACCGCCGGACTCCCAGTGAAAAAGCGGTTTTGGCTACGGCGGAAAAATCCACGTGCCCCGTGCCGAAGGGCACCTCCCGGAATACGCCGGGGACCGTTTCCTTGAGATGGAGCGCCGCAAGATGGCCCCTGCCGGTCTTCAGATCCTCCGATACGTCCCTGCCGGCAGCCACCGCCGCGTTCGTGATGTTTCCCGCGTCGGGATACACCTGCAGATACGGAGAGTCCATGACGCTGACCCAGTACATCGCCTTCTCCACCGTATTCAGGAATTCCGTCTCCATGGTCTCAAAGGCAAGGATCACCCCGCTCTCCGCGGCCATGCTGACAGCCTTTCGGAGATTTTCGGCAAAAAAGGCCCTGGTCCGGCTGTTCCCCGGCTCGTAGTATACGTCATATCCGGCCAGCTGGATGATCCTGGCCCCCAGATCCACCGCCAGCCGTATGGCGCTGGCCATGATCTCCAGACTGCGCCGGCGGACAGCGGGGTCCGGATGACCCAGGGGATATTTCCGGTGTCCGCTGAGGCAGATCGAGCCGATGGGAAACGACGCTTTCCGCATATCCACGATCACCGCGTCCCGTTCCGCCTGCGTCCAATCCAGCCGGGCGAGCTTTCTGTCCGTCTCGTCGACAGACAGCTCCAGAAAATCGTAGCCCGCGGCCTTTGCCGCCGCCAGCTTCTCCCCCAGGCTCAGGTCGTCCGGCATGCTCTTCTCATAGAGCCCCAGCTTATAGCCGCTCATTTTTCCGCCTCCTGCCCGTAATAGGCGTTCTTTCCGTGCTTCCTGTAATAGTGCTTGTCCAGCTGGGCCCGGGAAACCGGTCCCGCCGCGGCCCCCAGCTTTTCGCAGTAGTACGCCATCTCCGCCACATTCTCCAGCACCACCGCGTTATGGACGGCTTCCAGCGCGTCCTTCCCCCAGGCAAAGGGGCCGTGGTGGCAGCACAGGACCCCCGGGACCGCCGCCGGATCCAGGCCGCGGAACCGTTCCGCGATCACTTTGCCGGTATTCGTCTCATATCCGCCGGCGATCTCCTTTTCCTCGAGATCCCGGGTGCAGGGAATGCTCCCGTAGAAATAGTCCGCATGGGTGGTGCCGTAGCAGGGGATATCCCGCCCCGCCTGGGCCCATGCGGTCGCCCACCGGGAATGGGTGTGGACGACGCCGTTAATCCCGGGGAAGGCCCGGTATATTTCCAGGTGGGTGGGCGTGTCGGAGGAGGGGCGGAGACTGCCTTCCACCACATTCCCTTCCATGTCCACCACGACCATGTTTTCCGGACGCAGCGCGTCGTATTCCACACCGGAGGGCTTGATGACGAACAGCCCCTTCTCCCGATCGATCCCGCTGACGTTCCCCCAGGTAAAGGTCACAAGGCTGTATTTCGGCAGCAGCATATTCGCGTCATAAACCTGCGCTTTCAGTTCCTCCAGCATCTGCGATCCCTCCATCCTCATTCGACTGAATGCGTGTTCAAAGCCGCGGGACGCCGCCGGACCCGATGCGAAAGCAAACGTCCCAAATCGCATTATACACAAATACGCAGGCTCACACAATATGAAGCTCGCCGCAGAGTCTGCCCGAATTCTTCAAAACCCGTTCCCTGTCCCCCACAGTCCGTTTCGCCTTCGTCTCCGCGCTCCTGATCTTTCCGATCGTTTGCGGATGCCGGGAACCCCCCCACCCTTCTCGGAACGCGCGATTATCATTTGCCACGAATGCGGATCAATGATACAATGCCTCCGGAAGAAGAAGCCGGCAGCACAGGAACGGGACGGATCATCACCGGAGGTAACGCAATGCCGCACACAAAATACGATATCCATTCAGATTTCAGACTGCTGTCCTCGCTCCACCCGCCCCTGAACGGCAGCATCCGGATCATACAGAAGCTGATGAGGCTCCAGTTTTTCCTGCAAAGGACCGGACGAACGGTGAGGGCGGAGCGGATCAGGATCCCCGGGGAAGCGGGCCGAACAGTCAGGGCGCTGCTCTATACCCCAAAAGAAGAAAAGATGAAGGGGTGTCTGCTTTTCTGTCACGGGGGCGGATATGCGTTCCCCGCGGCTCCGTATCATTACAGGCTGGCGCGCCTGTACGCCGAACAGGTCGGCTGCCGCGTGCTGTTCCCGGACTATCGTCTTGCGCCGGGAGACCCGTTTCCCGCCGCGCCGGAGGATTGCTTTGCCGCCTATCGCTGGCTGACGGAAAAGGCGCCGGATTCCCCCGTGGCCGTGTGCGGCGACAGCGCGGGAGGAACGCTCGCCATGGCGGTCTGCCTCATGGCGGCGGACCGCCGGCTGCCCGCGCCGTGCGCGCAGCTTCTCACTTATCCCGCCGTCGGGAACTGCGGGGAGACGGAATCCCTCCGGCTGTATACGGACACGCCCATGTGCAATACAAAGGATATGGAGCGGTACAATGCGTGGTATGTTCAGGACGAGGCGGCGGGCAAGCCGGCATACCGCTCCCCCATCGAGGCGGATTCCTATGACGGGTTCCCGGCCGCTTATATTGAAACGGCGGAGTTTGACTGCCTGCGGGACGGCGCGATCCTCTATGCGGAGAAACTGCGGGAGAACGGGATAGAGGCTGCGCTGTACAACACCCGGGGCACGGTCCACGGATACGACATCATGCTGAGCAGCGGCATCGTGAAGGAGCTGATCTCCAGGCGGATCGCGTTTCTGAAGAGCGCGCTCCGATGACGGCGGCCGCGCTGCTTCGAAGGGGGATACACGGTAAACGCGGCCATGTTCAGAGGCTGCCCGAAAAAGAAGGAGGTCAAAAATGAGAATCGACGTACAATGCCATATCTTTCCGAAGGTCCTGCAGGAGTACATGCTGGAAAACCCATATCCGAAGTGCATGAAAAAGGGCGACGTTCTGATCTGCGACTTCGGATCGCAGATCCTGGGGCTGTCGGATGAGAGCTATGCGCCGGCCAGCATCCTGAGATCCATGGACGCGGGAAAAGTCGATATCGCCATCGTCAGCCCGAACATTCCGGATCCGGGCTTCCTCCCGCCGGAAAAGGCGGCGGAGCTGTGCGTGAAGCTGAACGAAGCGACCCGGGAGATCGTCGATCAGGGCAACGGGCGATTCTACGGCGTCGGCCTGCTCCCGTGGCACGCGCCGGAGGCGGCGGTAAAAGAAGTCCGTCATATCAGGGAGCTGGGCCTGGTGGGGACAATGCTGTTTTCCAGGAACGCGGAGCTGCAGGTCGACGACCCGAAGCTGGAGCCGGTCTATGACGCGGTGGAGCGCGCGGGGCTCCCGGTCCAGATCCATCCGACGATCCCGCTGTGGGCGGACCCCATCGGGGATTACGGCATGGTGGCGGCAAACTCCTTCGTGATCGACACGGCCTTTGCGTTCATGCGCCTGTGCTACAGCGGGATCATGGACCGTCATCCGGATATGAAGGTGGTCATGCCCCATGCGGGCGGTGTACTGCCGTTTCTGGATGGACGTCTTCCGCCGCGCCGGGAGCAGGTCCCGGAGGGACAGTGGCGAAACGTCAAGGAGGTCATGTTCAGCGGGCAGACATGGTTCGATCTTGCCAACCATTCTGAGCATATCCTTGGATACTTCAGGGACTATCTCGGCCTTTCCAGGGCGATGTACGCAACGGATTATCCCTTTGCGCCGCATGAACGCGCGACGGAGCTTCAGGATCGCATGGGCTTTACGGAAGAAGAGAAGGAAGAGATCAACTGGAAAAACGCAGATTGCCTGTTCGGCCTCGGACTGTGACGCGGAAAAGCCCGGCGGGATCAGGCGGAAGGGCAGCCTCAGCCCAACATACCGATGATTAGCAAGCCTCCGCAGCGGCCGTTTTCTCCCAAACAGAGGGCCGCTGCGGAGGCTTTTTATCCTGTCATGCCCGGCGATCGTGCCGGGCGCTTTGTTTTTTTCAACGGGCGCGCAGGGCGGCGGTCAGTCCGTTTCCTTCCGGACGCACTTGCGGTGCCGGCGATGATCCCGGCGAAAAGCGCCGGGTCTGCCCTCCCATGACGTCGAAGCCGTGTCCGTTCAGGCCGAGGGATCCCGCCCGGGCGGCAGCGCGTTCCTGTCCTGCCGCTTCCGGAGCGCATTTACGATCGACAGGTACAAATAGCCGATCAGGAGCAGGAACACCAGCAGCGCCAGGATCCACCACACGCAGCCCATATAAGGCAGTCCCTCCGTAAACCCGAACGCGCCCGCGGGGCTGCCCCAGTTCAGGAAGAAATAGGGATAGTTGACGCCTCTCGCAAACTGCCATCCGCAGACGTAGCCGATACCGGCATAGATCGCATAGGCCAGCGGCGGCAGCGTGACAAAGAGGACGCTCCGTTTCCTGACCCGGCCGAAAACGCCCGTTACGAAATAATCCGCGACGGAGACGATCGGGACGACCACATGCGTCAGGATGTTCTGGAGGTTCCACGCGTACCGGCCCAGCGTCGGCGCCAGGACGAAGCAGAACACCGCGCCCGTCAGCGTGATCGACACCGTCCCGACCAGCTTTATCACATACCAGGTCGTGCCGGCCGGCCGCTTTCGCAGCAGAAGGACCGCGCCCGCGGCGCAGATCGCGGCAATGGCAATATTGGACTGGATCGTAAAATACATGAAGACCGTTCTGCCGCCCATAAAGGCGCGGCTGCCTGCGGCGGCGCTGAGCGCCGTACCGGCGACGGCGGAAACGATCACGATACATTTCAGGATCAGGGATACGATCCTGCTTTTTTTCGGTACATTTCTGTTTCCGATACGCATCGGCTGTTCCTCCCCTCAGTTCATCCCCTTCAGCCGCGCCCTTACGGCTCCGTGCCGAAAATGCGGACATATTCCGCGCGGTCAAAGGGGGCGCGGCGCCCGATGCAGTCGTACTTCCTGCAAAGCGAGCAGTTCTGATACCCGTCTCCGGAAAAATGGATGTGCGAGCCCGAGTTCCACGGCCTGATATATCCGGCACCGTTGAGCGAAACGCCGATCTCGTCCACATTGCCGATCATATCGAACAGGGCGAAATTGTTCTGGATCGGCCAGTCCGGAAGCGAGCCGGGACTGAGCACGGAGCTGCCGTCAAAGCGGAACCGCTCCTTCATATAGCGGTCCAGGTATTTGTACGCATGGAAGAGCAGCGCGCCGTCATAGAGGTCGAGGAAGGCGTCGTCCGCAAACTGCCCGCTCTGTTCCAGCCCCTCCCCGGCCGTGACTACCGAGAGGAACACTCTGGGCGTATCCCTCAGCTTATCCGCAACGACCCGGCTGTGAAAGGTCACGCCCTCGATCGTTGTCTCATCGCCCTCGACACGGTCAACGCCCGCCCACTTGATGATCGCCTTCGGCGCGCCGTACTGCCGGATCAGCGGCAGCGTCTCCTCCAGCTCCTCGAATGCGGAGGTGCCCTTCTCGATCCTGCAAAGCTCCGCGAACTCTTCCGCGGTGAAATTCGTGGGGATATGGAGCACGATCCGCTCCGATCCGCCGTTACCGTTCATGTTTTCAGCTTCTTCCCTTTTCATCCCGATTTCCGCACATAAACGCATGCGGTCCGTTCCCTGTCCGCATCCCGGCGTCAAAGCAGCGTCTCCAGCCTCAGTCCGTCCAGGGTCACACCGTCGACCACGTCATGGACATAATCGCAGTTCCCGACGGGCAGCACCCAGTCCGGAACGCCGGAGTCCGGAAAGCAGTCCTCCAGGAGCTGCCTGTCGGGGATCATGCCGATGGCGGTCAGCAGGGTATCACAGGCCAGGAACGTCTCTCCGCCGGAATCCAGGTTTCGGACCAGGACCCCTTCGATCCTCCGGCTGCCCACGATCCGGGTGATCACGCTTCTCAGCACGACCGGGATGTCATAGGCTTCCAGGAACCTTTCCCGGTTCCTGCGCCTTCCGCCAGGCCGGTCCTCCTTCTCGATCATGGCGATCACATGGACCCCGGAGGCGGCAAGCTGACCCGCCATGACCTGGCCCACGTCCCCCGTGCCGGCTATTACGATCTCATTCCCCACGTCCAGTCCGTCCACATTGATCAGCTTCTGGGCGGTCCCGCACGTCATGATCCCGGCCGGTCTGCTGCCCGCAACATCCTGGGACCAGATCGTCTTCTCCCTGCAGCCGGAGGCCAGGACGCACTTCCGATAGGCGACCTGAAAGACGCCCCCGGCCCCGGACAGCAGCGCGCTTCTGTCCGGAAAAATGCGGATCACGGAGGTCCCGGTGAAAATATCCGCTCCGCTCTCCCTCAGAAGGCTCCGGAACCTGCGGGCATACTCGATCCCCGTGAGATCCTCCCGGTAATACCCCAGACCGAAGCCCGTATGCGTGCACTGGAGCAGCACCCCGCCGAGCTCCTTGTTCCGTTCCGCTATCAGTATCCTGCGGTATCCCCGCCTGCGGGCGGCCAGGGCCGCCGCCATACCGGCCGCTCCCCCGCCGATGATCAGCACGTCGTATGCGTATCGTTCCACGGCGGTCACCTGCTTCCGCAGCTCGGGGCAAGGACGAGGCTGTCCCCGCCGTCCTTCGTGACCTGGCGGGGGTCCATGGCTTTCTCCTCCGCCAGGATATGCAGGATCTTTTCCATGCAGACGCCGCCCTGGCACCTTCCCATTCCGGCGCCCGTGCGGCGCTTGACCCCGTCGATCGTCACAGCGCCCCGCCGGATGGCCTCCACCACTTCGCCCCTGCTGACATTCCGACAGCGGCAGATGATCTCGCGGTAAGGGGGCGGGAGCTCCTCCAGCCTGCCGATATCCTCCTCAAGGAGCCGGGAGACCCGCGGGATCGCTTTCCGGATGGGATCATACGCCCTGTTGGCCTCTGGCGCAGTTTCAAACGACCGGATGATCCGGTCCGTCATATAGGCGCCCAATTCATTGGCGCAGGTGAGCCCCGGGGTCTTGATCCCCACCAGGGCATAGAAGCCGTCCTCCTCCAGGATCTCAAAATCAAGGATGCTTCCGTTTGAGAGGCTGCCGTCCTCCTCCAGCGCGTAGGGATTTGGCCTCGCGGAAGCGAAGCTGCGGATGATCAGGTCCATCGGAAGACCGGGAAGGAGCTCCGAGGTCTTTTTCTTCAGCTCTCTCAGTCCGTCGGCATCGGTGGACGCATCCGGCTCTCCCCGGACGGTCCTCCGGGTGGGCCCGGCAAGGATATTGCCATCCACGGTGGGTACGAGCGTGATCCCGTCCCCCTTCTCCTCCGGCTCCACCGACAGGATGTGGCTGAGCCATTTTCCCGCCTGCGTGTCAAACACCAGATAATCCGCCGCAAGGGGACGGATCCTGATCCTCGGCCTGCCGACCGTCTCCCAGAGCCTGTCCGCCTGCATTCCGGCGCAGCACAGGACCCGGGAAGCACGGAATGTCCGGGCCTCCGTCCGGACAAGGAACGCGCCCCGGTCCCTTTCGATATTGACGGCCTTCTCCCGAAAGCAGAAGGCGGCGCCGTTGGCCCTGGCGTTTTCAAAGGCCGCGATCCCCAGCTCCCAGGGATTCACGGTGAAGGTGTTTTCCGCGTACAGCGCGTGGCTTATCCCGCCGCGCAAAAAGGGCTCCAGCGCATACACCTCTCCGGCGTTCAGGATACGCAGCCCCTCCACGCGGTTGGCTTCGCCCTGCTTCTTCTTTCCGGCAAGCGCCCGATCCCCCCTGGGGCCGAAGCTCGTCATCAGCAGGCCGCACTTTCTGTAAGCCACGTCCAGCTCTTCGCAGAGCGTTTGGAATCCCGCGGACGCCCGGACGCAGAGCGAGGCCTTCAGGCTTCCCGGATGCTGGTCATATCCCTGATATATGATCCCCGTGTTCGCCTTGCTGATCCCGGTGCAGACGTCCTCCCTCTGCTCCAGGACCGCGATATCCAGTTTGTATCGGCTGAGGTTCCTGGCGGCAAAGCACCCAAGGACCCCCGCGCCGATGATCAGTACGTCGACTTTTTCCATACCGTCACCCACAGTTCCTGCGCCGGTACGCGGCTCTCCCGATCCGGGAGGCCGGCCCGATCGCCGCGATCACTTGTTTTATTTTACTATACGATAAAACCGGTGTAAAGCATCCGCCGGGAAAGGCGCTCCGCCTTTTCCTCCATGCCCCGGCAAAGCGCCTGCCGCCCGTTCGCTCTTCCTGTAAGGGGAGGCGCTGCGGAGCAGGCGCGCTGCCCGCGTAAAAAATGCGGCATGAGTTTTTTTGTAAAAGCTATTGGCCTTTCTCTGTTTCTGTGATATAGTTTAGCGTAGTGTCGAAAAGCGGCATCCGTTTGTACCAGTGCCTTTCCGTCGCCCATCTGATTAAGGGCGCCCCTGACACCGTTCCGGCCGCCGCCAAGGCCCTTGCGGAGTCCGTCCGCAGGGAGCCGGCCAGGTTTATTATAAATAACGCCGCTTTGCGTGACGACCGTCCCGGCGCCGTCATCATCGAAAAGCGTGAAGCGAAAGCCGGTTTCCCCGCCATGTTCCCGGCTGCCCTGCTCCGCCTTCCGCCGGGTGATCGGCCCAACCCCGCCGAGCCGGGCGTCATCAGCGCCGGTGAAATGATACCGTAACCCAACGGGTCCCGATCGGGGCCAGCCTGTAGAAGGAGGTCATCCATGAACATAAACATAAGATTCAGGACCGGAGAGATCCTGAAGGGGATCCGCGCCGGTGAGTATTCGGTTCCCGACGGCTGCACGGTCCGTGAGGCGCTGGACGCAGCCATCGAGGAAAACAGCATGGAGTTGGCGGACCATGACCGCGAATATCTGTTTGTTCTGGTGAACAACCGCCTCGGAGAATGGGAAAACACCCTGAAGGACGGCGACAAGCTCTGGATCCTTTTCAAGATCCTGGGCGGCTGATCCGTTCAGTCATTCGATTTTTCTGACAACGGAAGGAGAGTAAAAAGATGTACGGTTATAATGGAAAGGTATTGCTCGTAAACCTGACGGACAAGTCCTATGAGATCGAGGACCTGCCGGAGGAATGGGCAAAAATGTATCTGGGCGGCTCTACCCTGGGCGCCCGATACCTGTACCGACTGATGGCGCCCAAGACCCCCGCCCTGGCTCCCGAGGCGGTCCTCGGCATGGTATGCGGCGTCACCAACGGGAGCAAGGCCTTCATGGGCACCCGGATCGCCGTGGTCTGCAAGAGCCCTGTCAACGACCTCTGGAACGACTCCAGCTGCGGCGGCTCCTTCGGTCCCCATCTGCGCGCCTCGGGATTTGACGCGGTTTTCATCACCGGCAAAAGCGAAAAGCCCTGCTATCTTTTCCTGGACGACGGCAAGGTGGAATTCCGCGATGCGTCCCATCTGTGGGGCAAGGTCACCAGCTGGGTGGACGATACCCTCCACGAGGAGCTGGGCAACGACATCAGCGTGTTCCAGATCGGCCCCGGCGGCGAGCATCAGTCCTGGATGGCGGCCATCATCTGCGACAAGCACCGCGCGGCGGGCCGCGGCGGCTGCGGCGGCGTCATGGGCAGCAAGAACCTGAAGGCGGTAGTGGCGCGCGGCAGCCATAAGATCGAGATCTTCGACAACAAAGAGATCATGGACGCCAACAAAAAGTGCGTCGCGTACGGCAACAAGGGCGAAAAGGGCGAGCACATCATGCATCAGTTCCGCACCACCGGCACCAGTGAGGAGTACGGCATCTGCGTGCTGGCCGCCGACGCTCCCCTGAAGAACTGGGCGGGCGCCCCCGAGGATATGCCCGAGGAATACGCATGGGCCCTCTCCGGCCCGGAGATGGACGCCAAACACAGGGTCGGACAGACGGGCTGCGTCGGCTGCCATATCCGCTGCGGCGCCGTTTACAAGGCCCATTACAAAAACTATGACCTGGATCACGCCACCCGTCCCGAGTATGAGTCTCTGGGCGCGCTGGGCAGCATGCTGCTCAACGGCAACAGCGACGTCACCATCATCTGCAACCACCTCTGCAACGAGTACGGGTATGACACCATCTCCTGCGGCGACACCCTCAGCTGGCTGATGGAGTGCTATGAAAAGGGCGTTTTCACCCAGGAAGAGCTGGACGGCATCGACTTCAAGTGGGGCGATCCGGACGCGATCCTCGCCATGATGGAAAAGCTCTGCGCCTGCGAAGGCATCGGCGTTCCCCTGCAGCTGGCCAGCCGCGGCTGCGCCCGCGCGCTGGGCAAGGGCGAGGAGTGCTGCGTCACCGCCAACGGCATCGAGCTTCCCATGCACGGCGGCCGCTTCAATCCCGCCCTGGTCCGCACCTTCCAGTATGACCCGACCCCCGGCCGCCATATCAAGGGCGGACGCGGCGTCCCCTTCAGCCACAATCCCGACGAGGTCAAATACAACTACGAGAATACCGGCAAGGACGACGTGGCCGGTCTGCTGGAGTGGGAGTGGAGCGACCTGTGCGGCGTATGCAGCTTCGGCAACTTCCTGCTTCCCCCCGGCGCCATGCAGCAGATGGTGTACGGCGTCACCGGCTTCAAGTTCACCCCGGAGGAGCTTCACAAGCTTTCCCTGCGCAGCTTCACCATGCGCCACGCCTTCAACCTCCGCGAGGGCTACCGCCGCAAGGACTTCGTCATCGACGGCCGCGCCTACGGCAACCCGCCCATGGAAAAGGGCCCGCTGAAGGGCATCACCGTGGACAACGAGAAGCTGGGCGACAACTTCTACGGCGAGCTGGGCTGGGATCTGGAGACCTCGGAATTCCCCAAAGAATTCTGCGAAGAGCAGGGCGGTCTGGAGTATCTGTATCCCGACTTCTTCCCCGACGAGGCCTGTCCGGCATAACATCAGCGCCCGGAAGCATTTGCTTCCGGGCGCTTTTTTCACCGGCGCGGCAGATCGCCGCGCCATTTTTCTCACGGACGCCGCCGGAAATACGTTCCCCAACAGGGAGAGAACGCGGGATACCGGCTCAGAGCTCCACGATCTGGCTCTCTTTCTCGTACAGATCAAAAAACAGGATCTTCCCGGAAAGCGTGCCTTCCCGTCCGGTCATCAGCTTGATCGCTTCCGTCACTTCAAACGAAGCGCATGAAAAAACGTTGACGCCCACTCCGCCCGGAGTCCCTCCGGAGCCGGTCTTCCCTTTATAGAGCTTGTGCAAGACCCCGGCGCCCGGCGGACACACGGCCGTCTGGATCATCCATTCCTTCACGGCGCCGTGGACCAGGCATACGCCTTCCGCCGCGCAGGCGTCCTCCAGCATGAGGCGCCCTTCCACGGAATCCAGGGCGTCCATCACAAGGTCTTTTCCGCGGATCAGCCCTCTGATATTCTCCTCTGTTATGAAATCCGCGACGGCTTCGATCTCGATCTCCGGCGAGATCAGGCGCGCGCGTTTCGCCGCGGTCAGCGCCTTGCTCTGCCCCAGCGTCTCCGTCGTGCACAGGATCTGCCGGTTCATGTTGCTGGGCTCAAAGACGTCCCCGTCCACCACGGTCAGATGCATAAAGCCGCTTCTGCAGAGCAGCTCGATCACAGAGCCCCCGAGGCCGCCGCAGCCCGCGACCAGGACCCTCTTTTCGGAGAGCAGCTTCTGCTCCTCTTCCGTCAGTATCGCAAGGTTTTTTACAAAATAGGACATGTCGTTTTCCCCCTCCGATCAAAGGCAGGCCGGTAGACCGGCATCATTGCGTACCTATAAGATACCACACGCGCCCTGTTTTTTCAACAGGCTGCTGCCGGCGGTCCCCGGCGGTGCTGAATGCGGGCGCGGGATCCTCCGCCGCCGTCTTGCGCTTTTCACGCGGGTCCCGTATAATGGACCCGTATCGGGAAAAAACAAGCGCCGGGGCCATTTCGCATCCGAGCCGGAGGACGGCCCTCCCGGGCCGAAGCGTCCGGCAGCGATCGTTCCGGCAGGCAGTGGTTGATCGGACAAATAGTAAAAAAGGAGCGTGACCGATGAGTAAACAGAAACCCTCCGTGGACCTGTGGCTGCAGGAGGCCAAGGCCGACGCGAGCGCCGCGAATTGTGGCATGTACCTGATCCACAACGGCACCGTACGGCAGACTGCCCGGGCAGCGGTCCGGGAAGGAGTTCTTGACGCGCCGCCCGTCACGGGCATGACCTTCGGCTACGACGCCGAAAAGGTGGCCCAGGCCGTGGAGGAGGCCCGGAGCCTGCCGGGGATCGGCTATGTCCGGGTCTGGCTCAATGAGGGCGAGCTGGCCCTGGGGGATGACATCATGCTGGTGCTCATCGGCGGAGATATCCGTCCCCACGTGGTGGACGCCCTGCAGCATCTGGTGGGCGCCATCAAGACACGATGCGTGACCGAGCAGGAGCTTCACTGATCCGGTCAAGGAACGGGCCGCGGCGTTTCCGCCGCGGCCTTCGCATATCCATCTGTATTCAGCGCCCGCCGTAAAACTCCAGGAAACGGCGGGTCTCCTCCTTTTCCGGGCGGTAGAGCACCGTCTCCGCCGCGCCGCTCTCCCACAGCTCTCCCTGATAAAAGAACAGGGCCTCGTCTGCCATGCGCCTGGCCTGGGAGAGGTCGTGGGTCACCAGGAGCACGGCGCAGCCGCACTCCTTTCGGTAATCGTCCACCAGCTTCTCGGCGGCAATGGCCGATTCCATGTCCATGGCAGCGGTGGGCTCGTCCAGGATCAGCAGATCGCATGGCTGCATCAATACCCTGGCCAGCGACATCCTGGCGGTCTCCCCTCCGGAGAGGGAGCGCGCCCGCTGACGGCGCAGGCCGCCAAGGCCCAGCGCCTTCATCAGTTCCTCCGCCCGCTGTTCGTCCCCGCCGAAAAGGCGGATGTTATCTTCCACGCTCATCCGGAAGGGAAAGCTCTTCTGCGGCATATAGCGGATGACGCCGGTCTCGTCTGCCACCCGGCCGCCTCCGTCCGGGGTGAGGACCCCGGCGGCCAGCCTGGCGTAGGTGGACTTACCGCTGCCGTTGGGCCCTGCCAACGCGCAGATCCTGCCCGGGGCAAAGTCCAGCGCCGGGCAGCGGAGCACCGTGCGCCTGCCGTAGGTCTTGCTGCAGGACGCCAGCTTCATCGGCTCAGCCTCCTTTGCATGACGGTGACCGCGATGTTCACCAGCAGCGAGATGGCGATGAGGATGATCCCCAGGGCGATCCCCAGGGTGAAATCCCCCCGGTTCGTATAGAGCATGATGGCCGTGGTCATCACGTTCGTCTTCCACGCGATGGCGCCGCCCACCATGGACACCGCGCCGACCTCGGCGATGGAGCGGGCAAAAGCCAGCAGATAGGTGGAGAAGATCGGGTAAATGCACTCGTTGGACAGCAGGAGAAGCGTCTTCCACCGGCCGAAGCCCAGCCCGCGGGCCGTTTCCCGCACCGTATCGGCCACGGAGGAGACATAGGTCTCCAGATTGGCGATCACAAGCGGCGTGATCAGCACCACCTGGGCAATGATCATGATGGTCACGGTGAAGAGCAGCTTAAACCGCCGGAATGGGCCGACGCCGGAAAACAGCATATACATCAGCAGGCCGCACACCACCGGCGGCATACCCATAAGGGTGCGGAAAATCACCACCAGCGCCTGGCGACCGCGAAAACGGCCGGTGCCCAGCCAGATGCCGATGGGCACGCCGATCAGCAGGGAGATCAGGGAACTGGATACGCAGGTCCTTGCCGTCACCAGAAGGATGTTCGCCAGCTCCCGATCCCCTGACAGGATCAGCTCTATCGCTTTTTGCAGTGCCGTCTGCACGCAGCATTCTCCTTACTGTCCGGGGCAGGGCGCTCGGCCCGCCCCGGGATTATCGAGGGTCGGAGGCGATCACATGACGCCGTTGTTGGCCTGGAAGGTCAGGAAGGTGGCCTTGTCGGTGAGGATGTACGCCCCCATCTGCTCGGCCATCACGAGGCAGGAGCCCATGCCGGCATTGGCGGAGACGTACCAGTCGGTGTAGTCGGCGAAGCTGTCCGCCTCGGCGGTGATGCCCAGCGCCTCGGGCCAGAGGGACAGCTCCTTGGTGTGGGTGCCGGAGCCGTCGCCGCGGGAGATGAACGGATACTTGCCGTCGGCAATGGCGGCGAAGGCGTCCAGAACGCTGGCGCAGTCCTTCACGCCGGCGGGATCGTCAGCCGGGCCGCACAGCACGAAGTAGTTGTACAGGAAGCTCAGCCGCTCGCTCTCAAAGCCGGGGAGCACGGTCGCGAATCCGTCGGCCACAAAGGTCTCCTCCTGGGACTTGGAGTGGACCAGGATCAGGTCGGCGTTGCCGTATTTGGCGGCGGCGATGGCCTTGCCGGTACCGGCGGACTGGATCTCCACCTTGTAGCCGTACTCGGACTCGAACACGGGCAGCAGCGCGCCCAGCAGGCCGGAGTCGTTGACGGAGGTGGTGGT
Source organism: Oscillospiraceae bacterium (assembly GCA_017515345.1). Lineage (GTDB taxonomy): Bacteria > Bacillota > Clostridia > Oscillospirales > Oscillospiraceae > RGIG5705. The sequence goes on from JAFWFZ010000038.1 coordinate 45,169, forward strand.
GGACAGGCGGATCGTCCCGGTCTCGTCTGTGGCCGGAGTGATCTCTCCCTCATAGACGGGAGCGCCGTCGAGCAGATAGAACAGGCTGTCGCCGTACTCCGCCTGGCCGTAATCGGCGGCCAGCTTCTTGCCCTCCGCAGACAGGAACCAGTCGATGAGCGCCTCCGCCCCGGCGGTGTTCACCGCCACGTCGGAGACCGGGTTGCCGTCGGCGTCCACAAAGGGGGCGTCGGGGTTCACGGCCAGCAGCGTGTAGGTGTTGATCATCTTATCGTCCGCTTCCTTGAGGATCACGGTGTTCACGCCTGCGGGCTCGGGCTCCTCGGAGGGAGCGGCGGGCGACTCAGAGGCAGCGGGAGTCTCCGACTCCGCGGGGGCGGCGGGCGACTCAGAGGCTGCGGGAGCCTCCGAGGCTGCGGGGGTCTCCGGGGCCGCGGGAGAAGCGGGCGGCTCAGAGGCTGCGGGAGTCTCCGAAGACGCGGGGGCGGGCGAGCTGCCGGAAGAGCCGCAGCCGGCGAGCAGGCCCAGGATCAGGACAAGTGTCAGGAGCAGTGCAAGTGTTTTTTTCATTTCGTTTTCCTCCATTTTTCAAACTAAAAAGAGCCCAAACCGATCCCGACCTGCCCGGTTGCTTCGGTCAGGTCTGTGATCGGAAAGAGGCTCGTCCACCGCTTTCGACTGGGTTATTCAGTTTTCAGCGTAGGCGTATTATATCACGGATTTGTTCCGCACGCAACAAAAAACACAGCGACCTTAAGGGAAACGGTCCCGCCCGCTCTCCGGGAGGTCTTCGCACCGGCGGGAACGGCCGAAAACGCCGGCGAAGCGCTTCCGGAGCAGGCCCCATTCGCCGCGGCCGGCCAACGAAAAGGAGCCTCACCCTCTGCCGCGTCACGGGGCCGGGCGAGGCCCGGCTTCTCATTTCGGGCGGCGCGTTCACGGGAACCGGCAGGCAATTTGAGATTGCTTTTTGGACTAAAGCGCTTTATACTGGATCCAGTCAATAATCCATCGGAAGAAGGCGATCGATATGCTGACAGTTAAAACGCCGGAAGAGACCGCCGCCCTTCTCCAAAGCGCCTTCCCGTCCGGGATCTCGGGGAGCGAGGCGGTCCCGCTGGAGCAGGCGCAGGGCCGGGTGCTGGCCGCGGACGTCACCGCAGACGAGTTTGTCCCCGGCTTCGACCGGTCCACTGTGGACGGTTACGCCGTGCGCTCGGCGGACACCTTCGGCTGCTCGGACGCCATGCCCGCGCTGCTCACCCTCCGGGGCGACGTGCTCATGGGCGAAGGCGCCTCCATGGAGCTTCTGCCGGGCGAGTGCGCGGCGGTCCCCACCGGAGGGGCCATCCCTGCCGGGGCGGACGCCGCTGTGATGATCGAATACACCGAGGATTACGGCGACGGCACCGTGGGGATCCTCAAGAGCGCCGCGCCGGGAGAGAACATGATCTTCCGGGGCGACGACATGCGCCCCGGCGACGCGGTGCTGTCCCGCGGGAGAAGGCTGACCGCCCCGGATATCGGTTCCCTGGCCGCCATGGGCGTCTGCCGCGTCTCAGTGGCCAGAAGGCCGCTGGTGGGGATCCTCTCCACCGGGGACGAGCTGGTGCCCGTGTCCCAACGCCCCGGGGACGGCCAGATCCGTGACGTGAACTCCGCCATGCTGGCGGCGCTTATACGGGACGCGGGGGCGGAGCCCGTGTCCTTCGGCATCCTGAAGGACGATGAGGCGCTGCTGGGCCGCGCGCTGGACGATGCGCTCTCCCGCTGCGACATGGTGCTGATCTCCGGCGGCAGCTCCGTGGGCATGAAGGACGCGACCTGCCGCGTACTGGAGTCCAGGGGCGAGGTGCTCCTCCACGGGATCGCCATGAAGCCCGGCAAGCCCACCATCCTCGGCCGGGTGGACGGCAAGCCCGTGTTCGGTCTGCCCGGACACCCCGTGGCGGCGTTTTTCGTATCGGAGCTGTTTGTCCGGCCCCTGATCGCCCGGCTCATGGGCCGGGAGGTGCGGGCGCGCACCGTAACGGCCAGACTGACCGAGGCGGTGAGCGCCAACCACGGCCGCGCCCAATACATGGGCGTGTTTCTCTCCGGCGAGGAGGGAGCGATGACCGCCCGGCCTATCCACAGCAAGTCCGGACTGATCACCGGTCTGGCCGGCTCCGACGGCTTTTTCTGCATATCCCGGGACTGCGAGGGCATGCCCGCCGGCGCGCCCGTTCAGGTCCGATTATTCACTATAGATTGAGAGGGATCACGATGGCATTTGAGTATCTGACCAATCTTCCGCTGGAGGAGGCAAGGGCCCGCTTCCTTGCCGCTCTGGACGAGCGGGGCTTCGGTCCGGAGTCAGAGACCGTGGCCGTTGCGGACGCCTGCGGCCGAATCACCGCGCGGGCGGTCTATGCACACATCAGCGCGCCCCACTACCTGGCCAGCGCCATGGACGGCATCGCCCTGCATGCCGAGCGCACCTTCGGCGCCACGGAAACCACCCCCGTCGTCCTCCGAAAAGAGGACTTCACCGTGGTGGACACCGGCGACCCGATCCCGGAGGGCTGCGACGCGGTGGTGATGGTGGAGGACGTCATCTATCAGGACGACGGCACCGTGCGGCTTTACGCCCCCGCTGCCCCCTGGCAGCATATCCGCCAGATCGGTGAGGACATCTGCGCCGGTGAGATGATCCTCGCATCCCGCATGACGGTCTCCCCCTCCGCCATCGGCGCCATGCTTGCCGCAGGCGTGCTGGAGGTGGACGTTCTGCGCCGTCCCCGGGTGGGCATTATCCCCACCGGCGACGAGATCATTCCTCCCACAGCCGATCCGAAGCCGGGAGACATCGTGGAGTTCAATTCCTCCATCTTCTCGGCCATGCTGCGCCAGTGGGACGCGGAACCCGTCACCTATCCCATCGTGCCGGACAGAAAGGAGCTCATTTCCGCCGCCCTTTCCAAAGCGCTGGATGAGTGTGACGCGGTGCTGCTCAACGCCGGCTCCTCCGCCGGGCGGGAGGACTACTCCGCCCAGGTCATCGGGGAGCTGGGAACGGTGCTGTGCCACGGCGTCGCCATCCGGCCCGGCAAGCCCGCGATCCTGGGCTGCCGGGGAAAGAAAGCCGTTCTGGGCGTGCCGGGCTATCCCGTGTCGGGGATCCTGGTCCTCAACGAGCTGCTGAAGCCGCTGCTGGAGCAGTGGTATCGATCCGCGCCGGACCGCGGGGAAACGGTGCAGGCCACCCTTGCCAGGGCGGTGGTCTCAGGCCTCAAGTATCAGGAATTCGTCCGCGTCAGGCTCGGCAAGGTCAACGGGAAGCTGGTCGCTTCGCCCCTGAGCCGGGGCAGCGGCATGGTATCCTCGTTCATGAAGGCCGACGGCATGCTGACCGTGCCCCAGGGCGTGGAGGGCTATGCCGCCGGAGACGCCGTCACCGTTCAGCTGCTGCGCCGGGAAGACACGCTGGACAATACGCTGGTTGCCATCGGCAGCCACGATCCCCTGCTGGACGAGTGTGCCGACCTGCTCCACATCGCCGATCCCGCCATGTTCATGAGCTCCACCCACGTGGGCTCCATGGGCGGACTGATGGCCGTGCGCCGGGGCGAGGCCCATGTGGCCGGGACCCATCTGCTCAACGAGGAAGACGGCACCTACAACGTGGCCTCTATCCGGAAATACTTCCCCCGGGGCGGGGTGAGCCTGGTGGAGTGCGTGGGCCGCACCCAGGGGCTGATGATCGCCGCGGGCAACCCCCTGGGCATCAAAGGCCTGGAGGATCTGCCCGGCGGACTCCGTTACGTCAATCGGCAGAAGGGCTCCGGCACGCGTATCCTCATCGACTACCTCTGCAAGACCCGGGGCCTTGATACGAAGAAGATCTCCGGCTATGACCGGGAGGAATTCACCCACACCTCCGTGGCGGCCCAGATCGCCGGCGGGACGGCGGACGCGGGTATGGGCATCTACTCCGCCGCGCAGATCTACGGGCTCGACTTCCTGCCCGTGTGCATGGAGCAGTACGACCTGCTGATCCCCGACTACGCCATGGACACGCCCATGGTGCAGCGCCTGCTGGAGGTACTGCGCTCCGACGCCTTCCGGGAACGGCTGGAAGCGCTGGGCGGATACCGGCTGGAAAACCCCGGCACGGTCAGGCAGCATTTTTAAGATGAAAAATCAGGCGCGCCGCCGGGCTTCCGGCAGCGCGCCTGATCTTTTTTTCATACATGAAACCGGTCGTAACTCCGATAGCAGTCGATACACACCTTTTTCCCATCCTGAAGTCGTATCCAGTTGGAGGCGGCCGTTTCACCGCAGCGCTCGCACACCACCGGCCGGAAGATGGCGGCCTCCTCCGGCAGGGCGAGCTTCGTCGGCTTGACGTCGAACAGCTCCGCCGGAGGCGTCCTGCGGTAATAGGCCAGGGACTGCCCCCTGGGCAGATCGGCCGGCTTTGGCCGAAGGACAAGGCGAACCGATTGGCCGGTTGCCCGGCGGTAGAAGGAGAACGCCTGTTTCCCGGTCATGTGGAAAAGCAGGTTGCCTTTGCCGACGCTGCAGCCCAGGATCACCTGGATAGCGTCCACGCCGCAGGCGTCGTTCTCCGAGATGCACACAGTCTCCTCGTCCTGCGAAAAGCTCAGGCCCAGAAGCTCGGCGGCGAGGAGGGCCGCCTTGAAGCCGATGGCAAGGCCGCCGCACTCGTGCCCGTGAAAGGCTGCGCATTTTTCCCAAAGTGATTGTTCGTCCATTGTGTTCCCTCCCCGGATGATTAATAGGACGGCCGGCTCTTCCGCCGCATACCGCGGTCCCCGGAGCGTCCGCAGGTCTCAGTGCCCGTGATGGTGATGATATCCGTGCTCCCCGTCGGACCCGCATTCCCCGTCGACGCCCAGCAGGATGCCCAGTCCGTGTCCCAGTGCGGGCAGGATGAAGCCCAGATCCTCCCGGCAGGCCTTGGGACTGCCCGGCAGATTCACGATCAGCGTGCTTTTTCTGATCCCGGCGGTCTGGCGGCTGAGCATGGCTCTGGGCGTGAGCTGAAGCGAATAGTAACGCATGGCCTCGGCGATGCCCGGCGCCATCCTGTCGCACACGGCGGCGGTAGCCTCCGGGGTCACATCCCTGGGCGAAAAGCCGGTGCCGCCGGTGGTGAAGACGATGTTGACCTGTCTCTCATCCGCCAGCCGCCGCAGCGCGTCCTCCAGCTGATCCCGCTCGTCGGGCAGCAGCAGCGTTTCGACCACCTCATATCCGTTCTCCTCAAGGATCGAGCGGATGAGGGGGCCGCTCCTGTCCTCCCGCTCTCCCCGGGAACCCTTGTCGCTGAGAGTGACCACAGCCGCCGTGAATGCGCGGCGTGCGCCGTCATGATGGGTATCGCTCATATCCGTATCCCCTTTCATCCGCCTATGCGGGCCATGCGCCCCTTTTCGGTGATGCTTTCAAGCTCCTCAAAGCAGTGCTGCTTCGGCTTGTTCCATATCGCGTTTTCCAGCGCCGAGCGGAGGAGCGCCGCCCGCTCCTCTCCGGCGGTCTCGCCGCGCAGCAGCGGCATGAGATCGGTGACGTCCCCGTAACACAGGCAGGGCTTGAGCCCGCCCTGGGAGGTGAGCCGGAGGCGGTTGCACTCCCCGCAGAACCTGCCGTGGATGGCGCTGATGAAGCCGACGCCACCCTTCCACCCGGGGATTCGCACGTAGGCCGCCGGACCGTTCCCGTGGACGGAGGCATCCTCCTCCAGCTCCGGAAAACGCCGGAGCAGCTCTTCCCGGAGCAGCGTGTTCGCCATGCCCTCGATCTGTTTCCCCAGGCCGATGGGCATCATCTCGATAAAGCGCACGTCCAGCGCACGGTCCCGGGCAAGCCCCGCCAGAGAGAGCCATTCGTCATCGTTCACGCCCTTCTGCAGCACGGCGTTGAGCTTGACCCGCAGCGGGGAGGCGAGGGCGGCGTCAACGCTGTCAAGGACGGACGTCAGCTCGTCCCTGCCGGTGATGGCGGCGTAGCGTTCCCTGTCCAGGGTATCCAGACTGATGTTCACGGCGTCCAGCCCGGCCTCCACCAGCGCGGGGAGATACCGACCCAGAAGCACGCCGTTGGTGGTCAGGGTCACCTGCTCAATGCCGGGCACGGACTTCAGCGTCCGGATCAGATCCGGGCAGCCCAGCCGCACCAGCGGCTCCCCACCGGTGACCTTCAGCTTTCTGATCCCCAGCTCCGCCGCGGCGGCGCAGATCTCGCGGATCTCCTCATAGGTGAGGATGCTGCGCATGGGCAAAAGCTCCACGCCATCCGGCATACAGTAGCGGCAGCGCAGATTGCAGCGGTCCGTGATGGACACGCGCATATAATCGATGGATCTTCCAAAGCGATCCAGCATACCTTATCTCTCCCTTGCCGAGACATACGTTGCGGTTTCCCGCGTCTTCAGTATACCTTTTTCCGGGCAATAGTCAATCGCGGCGGTTGCAATTTGCCCCTTCTGCGCCTATACTGTAGAAAAAACACAGGCCAGCGCCCAGGCGGAAAGGGGAACTGAACATGGATTTTTCGCATTTTGACCAGCAGGGCAACGCCCGGATGGTGGACGTCACCGACAAGGAGATCACATCCCGCGTCGCCGTGGCGGAGGGCGTCATTGACGTCAGCCCGGAGGTTTTCGCCGCGGTCGGGAACAGGACCGTGAAAAAGGGCGACGTGCTCACCGTGGCCCAGGTCGCCGGGATCATGGGCTGCAAGCGCACCGCGGAGCTGATCCCCATGTGCCATCTGCTGAACCTCACCAACGCCGCGCTGACCTTTGAGCTGCTGCCGGACACCTGCAGCATCAGGGCGATCTGCACGGTGAAGACGGACGGGAAGACCGGGGTGGAGATGGAGGCGCTGACCGGCGTATCCACGGCGCTGCTGACGATCTACGATATGTGCAAGGCCATCGATAAGCGCATGGTGATCCGCGGGATCCATCTGGTGGAGAAGCACGGAGGAAAAAGCGGCGATTTCTATTTCTGACCGGAGGACCGGCGGCACGAACCCCACGCCGGACGGTAAGTTAACATAATACTGTCAAACGATACTCTGACGACGGTGCGTGCGTCTCCGCCGGTATGTGCGTTGTTGAATGTGATTTTTCAAGATCAAAAAAGAACGGGCCCGCGGAAACGCAGGCCCGTTCTGACACCCCGGATGCGAATTCTGATCACAGCATGAGAGGTCCTCCGCTTTTTGTATGACCGGGATCGCAGCCCTCCTTTTGTGATCACTGCCCATTGATCAACGAAAGAACTTCAGTTCACGTGCTCCCGATCACCGCTTCTTTTGGCAAGACCGGAACGAACATACATTCTCCTTCCGATATCCATGAGTTATATCTCCTTTCCGAAATAGAAAAGCACGCCAAATGGCGGTGCTTGATGATTAGATGTTATTTCTGGTTATAGTATTTATAGTATCTGTTTCCATATTCTTTCTTTTTCTTTTCTTCTTCCTGCCTTAAACGCTCATGTCTTTCTCTTTCCTGAATCCAAAATAGTCTGTTATTCTCTTCTATACGCTGTTTTTCCTTATAATTCAAATACACGGCAATAACCCAGCACGCAATCATAATGAAGAGCGCTACTTTCAAGGAGTTCGAACCGTAAAACGTATCCACAAAGGCGCATATAAGGAATATGGCGACAGAAAGTACTTTCAGACAATAACTCAGAAACGGCTGAGTATACTCTTCGTGGTCAAGAATGGCTCTTTGCGTACGCCATCTTGTTCGTACGGCTCAGCTGTTCTGCCAACAACATATTCACCATCATGATTGCGATTGTTAAAAACATTGCCACAGCTCCAGCATTTAATCGGTTTGGATAACCCAGGTACGGAGTTTTCCGACAGACACGATGGGCATTTTTTCACATAGAAATCTTTTTTGCAATTTGGGCAAGGAGTCGAACCAGCCTCATAGAAAAAACTCTGCCTGTAATCGCAATGTGGGCATATTACATATGTTTTATGTGCTTCTTCTATATCCATTACCGCTCACCTCATCATATGTGCCATTATTAAACTACATATATCCCATCAAAACCCGCGATGTCAATAATCATCGATGGACGAGGCGATCACAGCTACTATCGCGAGGATCACCGCGATCAAAAACCCGGCCCGGTACGGACACAGCACCACGGCCATTCGATCACGCGGCACAGCTTCAGAACCTCGAAAGCCACGCCGAGAAGCGATGCGGTCGAGATACCGGAACGATATCGCGATATCGCAAAACATTGTGCGGGACTAGTGCCTGTCGCGCATAAAGCCATCTCTGGCTTTTGCTTTCTCCTCTTCCCGTTTTTGCTGTGCCTCTTCCATATCACAACTTTTCTGGTAGAGCCCCGCAATGACCCAGCAGATGATGAGGATAATAGTTCCGGTTGGGAAGAGTGCTTTCGGATACAAGCCGGCAAGGCCGATCCACACGCCGATGGACAATCCGCGCAGCCACATGGTCAAGGGCCGTTGTTTGTATTTCATACAGTACCACGACCTTTTAATAGAATGAGTAATTTTTCATGTTTTTTGATCAACATCAAGCATTATCGAATACGCGATGGTTTTATAAAAGACCGGACAATAAACACGTTCTATCAACTGTTGACCAATAAAACGGGCCAGCTCAAAGCAGCACCACAAACACTTGCAGGCGGTGCGTTCAGCGGTGCTTCATGTTCTCCGACGCCGTCTTTTGCCGTCTTTCTTTTTCCCCGTAAGGCTAAAAACAAGGCTAAAAAGGCAGCAAAAACCCCGCAGTCAAATGGACTGCGGGGTTTTTGTGGTACAAATAATGATAACGACAAACTCTGAAACCCGCAAAAGGTTGGCAGCGACAGCGAGCCGCGGCGAGGGCGCCTGCAGCCGAGCAGGCGAGCCGAGCGTGACCTTTTGCGGAAAGGAGGAGCGACGAAGTGAATGAGAGATGGCGTTTGCTTTGAAAAAGAAAACGCCGTCGCGAACGATACGAAGTCCGCGACGACGTGGTGCGCGAGGCGGGACTTGAACCCGCACGTACGTAGTGTACACTAGAACCTGAATCTAGCGAGTCTGCCAATTCCACCACTCGCGCATGTGAGCAAAAAGTATATTACCATTGCCGCGGGGATTTGTCAAGCAGTAATTTGCGCATCCCGGCGGTTTTTTCTTCCAGGGCCATGCGCCCGGGTAAACAAAGGGCGGCGGCCGCATCCGGGGGAGTCTCCTGGGATACGGCCGCGCGGGGCGCGGCGCCGGTAAAGCGGGCGGAACGCGGGGCTGCGGGCGCGAAAAAGGCGTCTGCGAACCGGAAACCGAGTCAGTCCGGCCGCAGGCGCCCTGTCCGACAGGGATCGGCGGTCAGCCGATGGTCCCTACGAATTCACTGAAAAACCGCTTGAACATGGTACAGGCATGGGCGCGGGTGGTGCCGGTGCCCATGCTGAGCTCCGTGGGCGATACGCCGTTGATGATCCCGTTGCCCACGGCCCAGCGGACCGCCTCCGTCGCCCAGTCGCTGACGGTCGGCGCGTCCTTGTACTGATCCAGCGACTCGACAAAGCCATCCGGGATGTACCGGAGGCAGCGGAAGAAGTACTGGTAGATCATGTACGCCGTCTCTTCCCGGCTGATGATCTCCTCCGGGGCAAACAGCTCCCGCTCCGCATTGGGGACCAGGCTGTTTTCCCATGCCCAGGTGACGGCGGGGAAATACCAGGCGTCGGGCTGCACGTCCTCATACCGCGCCTCGGGCACCACGGCGGGCCGACCGGCCATATTGTACAGCACCTGGAGGACCTCGTCCCGCTTCATCTGGCGGTTGGGGGCAAAGATCCCGCCGCCGCAGCCGTGGAACAGCTCCAGCTCCACAGCGGCGCGGATATACTGGTAATACCACTCGCCGGGGATCGTATCGGTGAACGGCAGGGCGTCCCCCTCCGCCTTCACGGCGCAGGTCGCCCTGAGTCCGTCGCAGTTTACGGTGATCACCGCGGAGCCGGGGCCCACTGCCACGACCCTGCCCCGATCGCTGACGGTGGCGACCTTCGGATCGCTGCTGGTCCAGGTGAGGGATTCATACTCCGCCGTCGCCGGAGACACCGTTTCAGTGAGCTGGGCGGCGTCGCCGGTGGTCAGGGTGAGCTGGGCCCTGTCCAGGGTGACGGAGGTGGGAATGCGGTCCTTCCACGGGTTGCCCTCATAGGGATCGGTGGGGTCCCAGCCGTTGTCCCGTTCGTCGCTGATGTAGGCGACCTTCTTCTCCGGCCTTCCCAGCGGGCCGGTATCGTCCGCGTCTTAGACGGTGACGTAGGTGCCGTCCCGGCAGTTGTCGTAGATCCACTTGGCGTCCGCCACTTGGAGCCGCACGCAGCCCAGGGAGACGTTGGTGCCCAGGGCGTTGTACTCATGGGTCATAAGGGCGTCGTGCTCCCGATCGTAGTAGCAGACGGAGTGGAACAGGTAGTTGCCCCAGAAGCCGGTGGCGTACTGGCCGCAGGACCCGTCGATCATGTTCAGCCAGCGGTAGCGGCCGCTGGAGCCGAGGCTGAAGGTGCCCAGCGGCGTCTCCTCCCCCGGCTTGCCGGTGGAGCAGATCATGGACTTCACCGGCCGGGAGTAATACCCCTCCTCGTCCAGCCCGAAAACGGTGACGGTGCAGGTGCGCCGGTTCACCATGATGTAATACGGGCAGCCGTTTGAATAGGTGGTCGTGGCCTTCCACCGGCTGTCAGCCGCCGCGAAGACCTCCATCCCGGTGCACAGCAGCGCCAGCGCAAGGATGATGACCAGGGCTTTTCTCAGCTTCATACGTTCCTCCTCAGGAGGCCGGGGCTCAATACCGGCCGATGTCTCTTGCGATCTGGTAAGCGGCGCTGGTGGCGTTCATGATGTTCCTGGGGGCCACACAGTCGCCGATCTGATAAAACTCCGGGGCGCAGTCGTACAGCAGGTTCGCCTCGGTGGAGAGGGGCTTCTGACCCACGGCGTAGATCACCGTGTCGGCGGGGATGACGTACTCCCCGTCCTTCCCCTCCACGCGGACGCCGTCCTCGCCGATTTCCAGCGCCTTCGTGGAGGTCTTGACGGTCATATTGGGGAGCTTTTTCAGCTCCTGGGCGATGGCGATGCCGTGGACGATGGGGTCGCCGTGCCTGATGCCGGAGGAGCCGAACATCCGCTCGCTGGTGCCGGCGTCAGCCTGGGTCGCCAGTGTGGATGGCGCCATTTCCACCACGGTGACCTGCCGGCCGAGCTGCGCCAGCCAGAGGCCCAGCTCCAGTCCCACCAGGCCGCCGCCCAGGATGACCACGTTCTTCCCGGTCATTTCGGGATCGTAGTAGACCTGCTCGGCGCCCACCACGTTCTCCCGGTCCCAGCCCCTGATGAAGGTGGGCACCACGGGCCGCGCGCCCATGGCGGCGATGATCACGTCGGGCTCCAGGGCGCGGGCAAGCTCCGGCGTCACCGGTGTGTTCAGCCGCAGGTCGATGTCGGCCTCCAGCACCCGGCGGGCCTGATTCTTCAGATAGATGCGGAGCTTCTGCTTGAAGGGGACGTTGTGCTCGCAAAGGAGCGCGCCGCCCAGCTTATCGCTCTTTTCGCAGAGGATGACCTCATGCCCCTGCTCGGCGCAGGTGAGGGCAGCCTGCATGCCGCCGATGCCGCCGCCCGCCACCAGGACCTTTTTCCGCTTGCGGGGCGGCACGGCGTATTTGTTCTCCAGCTCGTGGCCCACCCTGGGGTTGATGGCGCAGTAGAAGATGCCGTTCACCGTGGAGCAGGAAAAACAGGTGAAGCAGCGCATGCACTGGTTCACGTCCTCATCCCTGCCCATGCGGGCCTTGATGGGGAGGTCCGGATCGGCCAGGCTCTGGCGGCCCAGCTCCACGATATCCGTCTTGCCGGAGGCGATGAGCTCCTCCATGAACGCGGGGTCGGTGAGGGCGCCCACGGTGGCCACGGGGGTCTTCACGTGCTTTTTGATCTCGGCGGCGTACTTGACGTTGACGCCGTCGGGCAGGAACATGGTGGGATGGGTGACCATGGAGGCCGCGTCGTCCTCGTGGTGGCCGGCGGAGACGTGGATCAGGTCCACCTTGCCGTCCAGCATCTCGGCGATGCGCACGCCCTCGTCAATGTCATAGCCGCCCTCCACGATCTCGGCGCCGGAGATGCGGATCTCGATGGGGAACGCGGGGCCAACGACCTTCCGCACCGCGTCGATCACCGCCAGGGGGAAGCGCATCCTGTTCTCCAGGGAGCCGCCCCACTTGTCGGTGCGCCTGTTCGTTCTGGGGGACATGAACTGGGCCAGCATCCAGCCGTGTCCGCCGTGGAGCGTCACCATGCCGAAGCCGCTCTGCTTGGCATAGTCCGCCGCCTGGGCGAATTTGAGGATGGCTCGCTCCAGATAATCGTCGTCCATGGCGCGGACGGGGACCCCGTTGTGCTCCCCCTCCACCAGGCCGTACATATAACCCTCCCGCTCGGCCATGACGAAGGCGTTCTCGCCGGCGTGGTTCAGCTCCACGCTGCCCACCGCGCCGTGGCGGGTGATGGCCAGGGCGGTATCCACCAGCATGGCCTTGCCCCGCTTGTCGTCGCCCCGGAGCTGGAAGGGATGGCTGTGCCCGCAGAAGGAATCCACCATGAAGTCGCCCACGCAGACGGAGCCGAATCCGCCGATGGCCTTGGACTCGTAGAAGGCGATGGCCTCCGGCGTCAGAAAGTTCTCGCTGGTGAGATAGGGGTGATCCTGGGGGGAGGCGAAGATCCTGTTGCGGAACGTCTGCCCCGCAAGGCGGATGGGCTCAAACAGCAGCCTGTGCTTCATTTCATACATAGCGATACCGTCCTCTCGATCATACAGAATGCGGCCTGAAAAACAGGTCGGAAATGCACAATAACTCAATATAAATATACCCGTTTTCCGAAAAAATGTCAAGGCGGCGCGGGTGTGCGCGGAAGCGGCGGCTCCCCCATTCGGCCGCCGCCGTCAGGCTGCGGCCGCTTTCGCGTATCCGCCCGTCTTGACTTTCCCGGCCTGTCGGGTATACTGAAGGCAGACCAAACGAAGCGGGAGGGACAGACTATGGATCACAGCGTTAGCTGCGCAAGGCTCTACGTTCTCCACGTGGGCGGCTTCCGGCTGCCGAGAAATTCCGTGGCGCCGGGCGCCCTGAACGGGGCGGAGCCAGTGTACATGCCCATCTACTGCTATCTCATTCAGCACCCGACACACGGCAACATCCTGGTGGACACCGGCCAGGGCTACGACAAACCCACCCCGGCGGGCGTGGGCGGGCCGGAGGATTCCGTGGTGGCGAAGCTGGGCGAGCTGGGCCTGACGCCCGACGATATCGACTACGTGATCCTCTCCCACATGCACCTGGACCACGCCGGGGAGATGAGCCGCTTCCCCCGCTCCACCTTCGTGGTGCGCAGGGAGGAGCTGCGGGCCGCCTGGTGGCCGGAGAAATGCGAGGGCGGCTATGTCTACGACCAGTATAAGGACACGCGGGATTATACGTATATCCAGGTGCCCGACAATGTGGACTATGACCTGTTCATGGACGGGTCCGTGATCCTGGTGGATACCCACGGCCACTCCCGGGGGCACCAGTCCGTGGCGGTGCGGCTGCGGAACACCGGCCGGGCGCTCCTCATCTGCGACGCCGCCTCCCTGCGGGAGAATCTGGAGCGGAGCCTGCTGCCCGGCGTGTGCACCGATAACTGGCGCGCGCTGGAGAGTCTGGAGAAGATCCGCCGGTACGAGCGCGGCGGATACAGGCTCTTCTTCATGCACGACCCGGACGTTGAGTACAGGCTCTCGCCCCGGTACTACGACTGAGATCAGCAGCCTCCCCTGCCAAATGGCCGGGGAGGCTGCTTCGTTTTCATGCGGAGGCTCATTCCTCCAGAATGCGCCCGTCGGTGGAGATGGTCACCACCCGCCAGGGCAGGAATTTGCCGCTGGCCTTGATGGCGTTCTTCGCCATGTGCTCGATCCCGCCGCAGCAGGGCACCTCCATGCGGACGACGGTCACGCTCTTCACGTCGTTGTCCCGGATGATCCGGGTGAGCTTTTCCGAGTAGTCGGTGCCGTCCAGCTTGGGGCAGCCCACCAGGGTGACGCGGTTTTTGATGAAGTCCTCGTGGAAATCGGCGTAGGCATAGGCGGTGCAGTCCGCCGCGATCAGCAGGTTCGCCCCGTCGAAGTACGGCGCTGCGGTCGGCACCAGCTTGAGCTGCACCGGCCACTGGGAGAGGCGGCTGACGCCCCTGGCGGCGGGGGCGGCGGACTCCTCCTCCCGGACGATGGCCCTTGCCCGGCTGCCGGGGCAGCCGCCAGCCGGGGGTTTCCCCCCGCTTTCGGCCTTTGCCTTCTTCACGGCCTCCTCATCGTAGGCGGCGGCCTCCCGCTCCACAAAGCGGATGGCGTCCGCCGGGCAGGCGGGGAGGCAGTCCCCCAGCCCGTCGCAGTAGTCCTCGCGCATGAGCTTCGCCTTGCCGTTCACCATGGCGATGGCCCCCTCGTGGCAGGCCTCGGCGCAGGCGCCGCAGCCCGTGCATTTCTCCTCGTCGATCTCAATGATTTTCCGCAGCATGGGTGCTCTCCTCCTTTTTTCTCCGTTTCTCCTCTTCGCGGCGGGCCTTTTGCCGCTCCGCCAACTCCATCATATGCCCGTACATGGCGTCGCCCACGCACCGGCGGGCGTATTTGCACCACTGCACGCAGCTCAGCGTGTCGTTGTACGCCACAAAGCCGCACCTTTCGCAGGCCATCTCCGTGTCGATGGTGAACATCTCGATCAGGCTGCCGCAGTTGGGACAGACCTTCTCGATGATCTCCGGGGTGGTGGGCTTTCCCTGACATCCGCTCATGATCATTCGGCCCCGCTCCTTCCGTCTCATTGACTTCCTGCGTTCAGTATAGTATGCTTGGAGAGAGTTGTATGTTGAAATTTCAACACGGGAGGCGAAAATGAGAAATACTCCTGAGGCGCTCCGCTCCTGCGCCCTGTTCGACGGCGTGGGGGACCGGGAGCTCACCGCCATGCTGGGCTGCCTCGGCGCCCGGACCGGAAAATACGCCCGGGGCAGCGTGATCCTCGGGGAGGGAGACCCCGCACGGGAGCTGGGGATCGTGCTCTCCGGCTCGGCCCAGATCGTGCGGGTGGACTACTTCGGCAACCGGAGCATCGTCACGGAGATCGGGCCGGGCCAGCTCTTTGCGGAGTCCTTTGCCTGCGCGGGCGCGGAGCGGATGCCCGTGAGCGTCGTCGCCGTCCGCGACAGCGAGGTCATGCTCATCGACGCCCGCCGGATCACCGTCTCCTGCTCCAACGCCTGCGAATTCCACAGCCGGATGATCTTCAATCTGCTGAAGGTCGTGGCCCGGAAGAATCTCTTCATGGACCGGAAGCTGGAGATCACCTCACGCCGCACCACCCGGGAGAAGCTCATGGCGTATCTCACGGATCAGGCCAGGCAGGCCGGCAGCGACCGCTTCGTCATCCCCTTTGACCGGCAGGAGCTGGCGGATTACCTGGGGGTGGAGCGCAGCGGCCTCTCCGCCGAGATCGGCAAGCTCCGGAGGGAGGGCGTGCTGGAAAGCCGCCAGAGCGAATTCACCCTGCTGCGCTGAGCAGGACAAACCATGGACAACAGCGGCCCGCCGGACGGCGGGCCGCTGTTTGTCTGTCTATTCTTCGGATCGTTCCTTCGGATCAGCCGACCAGCTTCTCGATGAATCTGGTCACATCGCCCACGGTGGTGAACTCGTTCACGGACTCGTCGGTGATGATAATGCCGTACTCATCCTCGATGGTGGTGATCATCTCCACCACGTCCAGGGAATCGGCGCCCAGATCCCGGGCGATGTCGGTCTCCTCCGTGATCTGCTCCGGATCCAGCTCAAGCTGGTCCGCGAGGATCCGTCTGATCGTCTCAAAAACAGTCATGCTCTCTCCTCCTTCTCAGCTCCACTCCCGGTAGTTGGGCGTCTCGGTCACGACAGGCGCGGGCTCCGGCGTCTCTTCCCGCTCCACAGGCTCATGCCGGCGGGAACGCTGCCGGTCCTCCCTGTAGCCGCGGCCGCCGTCTCTGCCGCCGCCGTCTCTGCCGTTGCCGCGCTCATAGGACACCACCACGCGCCGGTTGGGGTCCGTGCCCACGGAATAGGTGGTGATATGCTCCACCCCCTGCAGCGCCGTGTGGATCACGTGCCGCTCGTAGGCGTTCATGGGCTCCAGCGTCATGTTGCGCCGGTACTTGACCGCCTTGGCGGCCGTCTTCACCGCGAGACGCTCCAGCGCCTCGTTCCGGCGCTCCCGGTAGTTCTCCGCGTCGACCATGATGCGGGTGCGGCCGGAGGAGCCCCGGTTCACCACGTAGTTCGCCAGGTGCTGGATGGCGTCCAGCGTCTCACCCCGTCTGCCGATGAGGGCGCCGGGATCGCTGCCCGTGAGCACCACGCGGATGCCGTTCTCATCCTCCGTGATGGCGGGCTCCGCCTCCACGTCCATGCGGGCAAACAGGCCGCGAAGGAACTCGCCGGTCTTCTGCGCCTTGGCGGAGAGCTCGCCGGCGGGCGCGGGTGCCGCCTTCTTTTCAGGGGCGGGCGCGGGGGCCGGCTCCGGCTTCTTTTCCCGGACGGGCGCCTTTTCCCGGACGGGCTCCGGCTTCTTTTCCGGCGCCGGCGCGGGCTTTTTCTCCTCCTCCGGCTCGCCGGGCACCTCGAAGGTGAGGCGCACCACGGCCGGGGAGCTGCCTATGCCGAGAAAGCCCGATTTCGCGCGCTCGATGATCTCCACCGAGACCTCGTCCCGCTCAAGGCCAAGCTGTTCCAGGCCGGCGGCGACGGCGTCTTCCTCAGACTTTCCGGTAAAATCCATCGTTTTAATCATCTGATTCCTCCTCATCGGGGTACTCGTCAGGTTCCTCGTAGTCGTCCTCCTCGGGCTCATCCTCATCGGACAGGCTCTCCGGCACGGGGGCCGCGGGGATCACAGGGAGCTCCTCCGGCGCCTCAGGGAGCTCAGGCTCCTCCGAGGGCTCCCCGGGGAGCTCGGGGATCTCATGCTCCGGCGCCTCGCCGGTCCCGCCGTAGCGGGCGGGGTCGTAGGCCCGGCCGCGGGCATAGCGTCTCGTACCCACCTGGGACGGCAGGGGCTCGTCCTCGGGCGTATCGCTCCGCAGGCGTTCCCACTCGGCCGCCTTCTCTCTCTGTACCTGGCGTTCGGTCTTCTGCTGCTTTCTCTTGGATGTGTTGGGGTTGCGCTCCGTGGCGTTCATGGCGCGCTTGCGCTCGGTCTCCTGGCGCTTTTTCTCCAGCTCCGCCTCCCGGGCGGCCTCCATCTCCAGGCGCTCCGCGTCCTCGATGGCCATTTTCTTCTTGTAGTACTTGGTGAGGAAATAATCCTGGATGATGCTCAGGATCGTGCTCACCAGCCAGTAGATACCCAGGGCCGCCGGCATGATGAAGCCGATGTACACGGAGAACAGGGGCATGATGATATTCATGGCGCTCATGGTCTGGTTCTGCTCCGTGCCGGTGGCGTTGGTGGCGACGCTGATCTTTGCGGAGAAGTAGCTGGCGAGACCGGCCAGGATCGGGATCAGGAACATGAGCAGTCCCGGCAGCCACACGGCCTTATTGCTCCAGTCGGTGGTCCACAGGAAGTTCCAGGCCGGCTTCTGTCCCAGGTTCATGCCCAGGAAGCTGTAATCGATCTGGCGCAGCTTGTCGGTGATGCCGGCAAACTCACTGAAATGGGTGGAGATCCACTGGGTCTGCTCGATCTGGACGTAGGCTGTGCTCATGGTGGCCTCAAAACCGGTGGAAGCCAGCTTTGAGGCGATGGCGCCGCCCTCGGCCAGCAGATCGGCCGCCACGCCCATCATGCAGGTCAGCGGCATACGGATGGCCTGATACAGCGCCAGCAGGATCGGGAAGGGGATCAGCGTCCAGACGCAGCCGGACATGGGGTTGATCTTTTCCTCCCGGTAGAGCTTCTGGACCTCCTCGTTGTACTTCTGCTTGTTCGCGCCGTGCTTTTTCTCCAGCTCCTTGAGCCGGGGCTGCAGGCGGGCGGTCTGCATCATGCCGCGCTTGCTCTTCATCTGGAAGGGCAGCAGGATGAGCTTCACGACCACGGAGAACAGGATCACGGCCAGGCCGTAGTTCTTCGTGAACTCATAGAAGGTCATGAGAAGCCAGCCAAAGGGTTTCGCTATTGCTGTTAACATAGATTTTCTCCAATCATGTTACTACTGTTTCACATGCGGCCCGCTTCTCTGGGCGCGCATCTGAGCGGACGGGTGATCCGGCTCGCATGCTGCCGCGCGGCGCACTGAAACGCGGCGCGCCGCCTGGTCGATGCGAGGACTCGCTCAGCCCGTCACAGGGGCTCCCGGGGCGTACGCCCCGGAAAAACGATCCGGTCTGATTCGCCGCGGGGGCGAGCACTGCCGGGGATCCTGCCGGCAGTCGGGATGCGTCACGGGACGGGATCGTACCAGTTCCCGCCGTGGCGGTGAAAGGGATTGCAGCGCAGCACCCGTTTCAGGGCGAGCCAGCTTCCCTTCGCGGCGCCGTATTTCTCCAGCGCCTCCAGCGCGTAGGCGGAGCAGGTGGGGATATACCTGCAGCTGGGCTTCGTCATGGGAGAGATGTTTTTCCGGTAGAACTTTACCAGGAAGATGAGCACCTTTTTCATTCGTCATCGCCCCTTGTAAGTCCCAGGACGGAGAACAGGCGCCAAAGCTCCTCCTCCAGCTCCCGGTAGGCAGCGTGACGGCACCTGACCCGGGCGACGACGACGATGTCGAAGCCGCGGCGGACCCGCTCCTCCCCCAGGCGGTAGATCTCCCGCAGGCGGCGGCGGATGCCGTTCCGGTGCACGGCCTTCCCCACCTTGGTGCCCACCGTGAGCCCCAGGCGGTTCCGCTCCGTGCCGTTTTTCCGGCAGTACGCCACCAGCAGCGGCGACGCGGCGCTTTTGCCCCTGGCATAAAGGCGCTTGAAATCCCGATTGGATGTGAGAGACTCGGTGAACTTCAACCTGACACCTCTTTACCGTTTGCCCATACAGCAGTAGGGCGGTTCAAGCCGCCCTTAAAAAACTATCGCTCCGCCGGATGCGCATCACGCAGACAGCTTCGCTCTGCCTTTTGCCCTGCGGCGCGCGAGCACCTTCCGGCCGTTCCTGGTGGACATCCTCTTGCGGAAGCCGTGCTCCTTGGAGCGCTGACGCTTCTTGGGCTGATACGTTCTAAGCATGGTGGCACCTCCTTAATTTGATGGTTCTCGGTCATTCTTGACCTTGCTCTATACTCACGCCGTTTCCGGCGCAGTAAACAACACGGGAAGTATATTATATCCGAGAGGTGAAAATGTGTCAATCCCCGTTTTCTTTTTTTCGCCGCTTCAATAAAAGCGCTGTCTTTTCCGCGGGAGCGGGCGCGGCAGACCGCTGCGCCGGTCCAACGGACGGCAGCGGCTGCTGCAGTTGCCTCTCCCGCTGTAGTTGTAGTTGGAGTTGTAGTTGGAGTTGTAGTTGGTTGAAGGTCGCCGGCGGTCGCTAACGGTCGCTAACGGTCGCCGCGCTTCAAACCGAAGCCGCTTCGTCGGGCCTGCGATTTGAGGGGCGCTCGCGCAGCTCGTATCATGCGGTTTTTCACAGGCGCATGTCCCCGGAAAAATGATCGGAACCCGTTCGCGCCCGCGGGCGCGGCTCGGCCGATGGCTTATAAAAAAGGACCGGGACAGGTCTCCCCGTCCCGGCGCAGCCTCCGATCCTTATTTCACCAGGTCCTGGCCGAGGAAGAACCGCTTCATGGGCTTGCAGAGGATAGCGAACACCACCAGGGTGAGGACCAGGTTGAGCCCCATGTACACCCCGTTGTAAAGGGGCGAGTAGACCCAGGGGGAGGTCATCTGCAGTCCCAGGAAGGTATCGGGCATGTACTCCGCCCAGACAAAGACGCCGGAGAGGGTGAGGCACACAAAGCGCAGCAGGATGCCCACCACGCTGCCCGCGAACACGCCCCAGCTCTTTCCGTGGAACAGCCCCGCGAAGCCCAGGAGGGCGTAGGCCGCCAGATAGTCCAGGATCATGCTCTGCCAGGTGTAGGCGTAGGCGCCGTCCAGCACGAGCTGCAGCAGCCCGAACACCAGGGACGCCAGCAGTCCCCTGCCCAGCCCCCAGCGGACGCAGTACAGGATAATGGGCACCATGGCCAGCGTCACTGAGCCGCCGTAGGGCATGGAGTAGAATTTGATGTATCCCAGCACCTGGGCCAGGGCAACCATGATGGCGCCCTCCACCAGCGCCCGTACGTGAAGATTCTTCATAACGATCCGTCCTTTCAAAAAAAATGCCGCGCTGCTCCGGGCAGCGCGGCATACAAACGCCTGAGTTCGTTCGCTTCCTACGCCGGCATTGTCCGGTTCAGGTACAAAGGGTACCGGCGCTTCGATTCGCGCCGTCTCAGCCGGGAAAACCCGGCGCCCCTGCGGTACTGTGTAATTACACGGGCATCATAGCCCCTTTGAGGGCAAATGTCAAGTCAGTATTTTGAGGCCCGGCCGCCGTTGCCCTTCCCCTCCTCCATCATGCCGAAGGACTCCATGAAGAAGGTCTTGACCTTCAGGGCATATTTCTGCGCCACGGCGTCGATGGCGTCGTCGGCCAGGGCGGCCATCACCTGGGAATCCGCCACCGCCCTGGCGTTCAGCACCAGGGAAATGGCTGAGTAGCTCTTTTCGAGCCGGCTGTCCACCGTCACCTCATAGTCGATCCCCGTGAGGCTCGCCTTGAAGATGTCCGTGGGCGCTGCGGCGTCGGAGGCGAACATCTTCAGGTGGGGCACATTTCCCCCCGCCTTTCTCAGCCCCAACCGCAGCTCCTCAAACAGGTCCAGGAACACCCGGTTGAAGTCCAGAGGCTTATCCTCCCGCTGCTCAAGGAACACCCGGCGGTTATACCAGCACATGAGCTGCTCCGCGGCGATGAACTCGGCGGAGCCGTAGCCGATTTCCCTGTGCACCGCAGGAGAACGGTGGCTCAGGAGATAATCCGTCACCGCGTCCACGCCCTCTCCCGTCAGGGCCGACATGGCCAAGACCGGCGCAGGATACCGCCCCCGCAGGAAGGCCAGGAGCTCCTCCCGCCGCTCCGGCGTCACCGTGTCGATCTTGTTGAGCACGATGAGGTCCGCCTCGTTGAGCTGGGCGTCCAGCAGAAAACGCATTTCCCCCGGCAGGCTCAGATCCGCCTGCTCCGGCATGATCATCCGGATCCGCTCCGGGTCCGCGATGCACAGGAACGGCATCAGCTCGAACTCACCTGGCTCCCGCTCCTCCAGCTGGAGATAGACGTTGTCCAGCGCGCCGATGCCGCAGCCCGGGATGTCGGAGAGCAACACGCTCGCCCCGGCGGCTATGAGCTGGTGCAGCTTGTCCACCAGATTCTCGTGCTGATAGCAGATGCAGTTGCCTGAGATGCTCTGGCACATCACATCGGTGGTGGCGGTGTACTCCGCGTCCACGATGTTTGCCGCGCCCAGGTCATCCGCCAGGATCGCCGCCTTTCCCAAGCCCCGCCGGTCGATGCTCCGGCCGATGGCGATCATGGATGTAGTCTTTCCGGAGCCCAGAAAGCCGCTGGTCACCATATACTTCGCTTTCATATCACAATTCCCCTTTCGGTTAGTTGTCTTTAATCACCAGGGGTATGATATCTCTAACAGCAAAAAAAGTCAAGTCTCCGCAAGCCGGGAGCGGAGGTCATCGATGACCTCCGTGCTGACGCCCACGCTCCTCACATAGTCGGTCACGGAGCCGAAGCTGCCGCGGATGAAGCCCAGCATGGCCTCCATATTCTCCGGATCGGTGCGGAAGAAGGGATCGGTGAACACCGTCTCCCCGGAATCCCGCCCGGCGGGCAGCTTCTCCGCCAGCTCGACGTACACCTGCCGGAGATAGACCTGAGAGACGCAGTAATCCGCGATGATGTCCTCATCCTCCACCTCGGCCAGCCCCAGCAGCAGGCCGGCGATGATCCCCGTCCTGTCCTTGCCGGTGGTGCAGTTGAACATGATCGTCCCCTGCCGGGCGGCCATGGCCTCCAGCACCTGCTTCACCCAGTCACCGGAGAAGCGGAGCATCTCCGTGTATTTGTCGCCCCATTTCACGAAGGCGTCGACCCGCTCGGGCCGGTAGCCTCTCGGGAACGCCAGCTGAGCGCTGAAGGTCGGGATGTGGAGATACTCGCACCAGCTCACGTCCCGCAGGACGCTGGGATAGTGCTCCAGCTCCATATCGCCCCGGAAATCCAGGGACGCCGTCACCCCGTACTCCCGCAGGAAGCGCAGGTCCCCCTCCGTGAGGCGCCGGGGCACCTCGCAGCGGATGAACTGCCCGTACCGGGTGCAGCCGCCGCCCTTCACCGGATATCCGCCCAGCTCCCGGGCGTTCCTCAGCCCCTCCAGGGGCAGTCGTCTGTACTGTGCCGCCATATTCTCCCCTCCAAACAGGGTCATTATAATCCCTTCTCCTCCCGCTGTAAAGCGCGATCCGGTCGTCTGCCGGCGAAAAAGGGCGCAGCGCGGTGAGGGCTGTGGAAACTCCTGTGGAGGATGTGGAAATATTTTACATTTCTTCGACTTGCCGTCCGAGCCGCTTTGTGGTACAATGCTCCCGTCATCAGAAATGGGAAAGG
Organism: Oscillospiraceae bacterium; assembly: GCA_017515345.1. Classification (GTDB taxonomy): domain Bacteria; phylum Bacillota; class Clostridia; order Oscillospirales; family Oscillospiraceae; genus RGIG5705. The sequence goes on from JAFWFZ010000038.1 coordinate 67,920, forward strand.
AGATGACGCAATTGGCAAGCGGTACGGATCTCAATAACCTCTGCCTGGCCGTGCTCATCGACGCGGACAACGTCCCGCGCAACTGCATCAAGGGCGTGATGGAGGAGATCGCGCGTTACGGCACCCCCACCATCAAACGCATCTACGGCGACTGGACCAACCCCAACATCAGCGGGTGGAAAAGTTCCCTGCTTGAAAACGCCATTACTCCCATCCAGCAGTACGGCTATACCACCGGAAAAAACTCCACCGATTCCGCGATGATCATCGACGCGATGGACATTCTGTACGCCGGCAAGACGGACGGCTTCGTCATCGTCTCCAGCGACAGCGATTTCACCCGGCTGGCCATCCGCCTGCGGGAGGCGGGCAAGCGCGTGATCGGCATCGGCGAGCGGAAAACGCCGAATCCGTTCATCGTCGCCTGCGACAAATTCATCTATATCGAGGTCATCCGCGCCAATCAGACGGAGAAGGAGGAAAAAGAGGAGAAGGAGGAGCCCGGGGAGGCGCCCCAGAAGGCCCCCGACAAATCCTCGAAGCGGTCCTCCCGCTCCCGCGCCAGGGTGCCCGACGCGGTGGTGCAGCTCATCGCCGACTCCGTGGCGGACCTGGCCGACGAGCAGGAATGGGTCTTCATGGGCGAGCTGGGCAACCTGCTGGTGAAAAAGCAGCCCGATTTCGACAGCCGCAACTTCGGCTACCGCAGCCTCTCCGCGCTGATCAAATCCATCGGCCGGTTCGAGGTGGACTTCCGGCAGACGGCGGACCCCAACATCAAGCACCCCTACGTGCGGGACAGAGAGCCATGAAGCTCCGGCACGCGCTGATCCCCGCCGCGGCGCTCCTCTGCGGCCTCACCCTGTGGGACGGGAACACCCGGATCGAGACGGCGGAATACGAGATCGCCTCTCCCCGGCTCCCAAAGGGCTTCGACGGGTACCGCATCGCCCAGGTGTCCGACCTCCACGGCGCCCGGCTCGGCCGCGGCCACCGGCGTCTGCTGCAGGCGCTGGAGCGCGCAAGGCCCGACCTGATCGCCGTCACCGGCGACCTGGCGGACGTCTTTACGGAGGGGGGATACGTCTCCGGGATCGTCCCCGGGCTGGTCTCCCTGGCGCCGGTCTGCTACATCACCGGCAACCATGAGCGGAGGCGGGGCGATCAGGACCGGATCTGCGGGGAGATCGCCTCCCTGGGAGCGACAGTGCTCCGGGACGGGTACATCCGTCTGGAGCGGGGCGGGGAGCGGATCCTGCTGGCAGGGGCGGAGGATGAATACCCCCTGAACGACGCCCGGTGCTCCGAGGCGCTGGCGGCCCGTATCCGCGCGGAGGAGGACGGCTTTCTCATCATGCTCGTCCACCGGAACGACAGGCTGCCCCGGCTGGCGGCCCAGGGCGTCGATCTGGTGCTCAGCGGCCACGCCCACGGGGGACTGATCCGTCTTCCCTGCACCGACGGGCTCATCGGTCCGGGGCCGGTGCTGCTGCCCGCCTTCACCGCCGGGGAATACCGGCTCGGCGGCGGGCGCATGGTGGTCTCCCGGGGACTGGGGAACCACTCCGGCATGGTGCGCATTTTCAACAGGCCCCACCTGCCCGTCGTCGTCCTGCGCAGGGGATGAACCCTTCCGCCGCGGGGCGGAAACAAATCCTTTGACAGCGGGACGGGAGCACTGTATAATATTTAAGCCCATCTTTTCGGGCGCACGCGGAACAAACCGCGCAAACTGTAAAGGTATGTGATACGAATGATCGAATACGAGGACTATAAAGTAAAGATAAACGGCCTGAAGCCCGCGCTGGACGGGCTGGGCGACGCCCTGAAGCTGGGGGACGCCCGGGCGGAGATCGCCCGCCTGGAGGAGGAGAGCGCGAAGGACGGCTTCTGGTCCGATCTGGAGAATTCCCAGAAGGTCCAGCAGCGGCTGAAGCAGCTCAAGAACAAGTGCGACAAGTACGACCGGCTGGTCGGCCGGTGGGAGGATGTGCTCACCCTGTGCCAGATGGCCATCGAGGAGAACGACGACAGCCTGCTCCCGGAGCTGGAAGCGGACTACGCCGCCTTTGAAAAGGATCTGGAGAACGCCAGGCTGGAGACGCTGCTCTCCGGCGAGTACGACGGCATGAACGCCATCCTCTCCTTCCACGCCGGCGCCGGCGGCACCGAGGCCCAGGACTGGACCCAGATGCTCTACCGGATGTACACCCGCTGGGCCGAGCGCCACGGGATGAAATATACCCTGCTGGACTATCTGGACGGGGAGGAAGCGGGGATCAAGTCCGCCTCCATCCTCATCGAGGGTGAGAACGCCTACGGCTACTTAAAGAGCGAGAGCGGCATCCACCGGCTGGTGCGGGTATCGCCCTTCGACGCCTCCGGCCGGCGGCACACCTCCTTCGCCGCGGTGGAGGTCATCCCGGAGATCGACGACTCCGTGGAGATCGACATCCGGCCCGAGGATATCGAGATGCAGGTCTACCGCTCCTCCGGCGCGGGCGGCCAGCACGTGAACAAGACCTCCTCCGCCGTGCGGCTCATCCACCTGCCCACGGGCATCGTGGTCTCCTGCCAGACGGAGCGCAGCCAGCACCAGAACAGGGAGTACGCCATGCGCATGCTCCGGTCGAAGCTGGTGGAGATCAAGGAGCGCGAGCACCTGGACAAGATCAGCGACATCAAGGGCGAGCAGATGAAGATCGAGTGGGGCAGCCAGATCCGCTCCTATGTCTTCATGCCCTACACCCTGGCTAAGGATCACCGCACCAACTTTGAAAACGGCAACATCAACGCCGTGATGGACGGCGATCTGGACGGGTTCATCAACGCCTACCTGAACATGCAGGCCGGCAGAGAATGAGCTTCGACAAAAGAAGCGGCGATTCGCCGGCTTCAGCCGGTTGACAAATAATGGAAATCGTGGTATTTTAAACTTGCAGCTTATCCAATTGGCGTGAGGCCAAAAAGCTCATATCTTTATCCCACAACCCTTTCTTTTCGGGCTCGCTTTCACCGGCGGGCCCACTTTTTATGCGGCTGTCCCCTGCCCCGGCGCGGGCCGGAAAAATAGAAAGTACCGCCTCCGGAGGGGAGAAACATATTGCAGCCCCCGCCGGATCGTGTATAATGCAGACAGAGGGGAAAACTGCGGGCTCCGGGAGGTGACGGGCGATGCAGAACCAAAAAGTTTGGACGGTCGTCGTGATTACAGTCCTGTGCTGTCTTTGTCTCGCTCTGATCCCGGGTATCGCGATCGGCAATAGCTCGAAGCTCATGACAAAGCGGACCCCAGCCCGGCCCGTGATGGCGACCGGGCTGGATGCGCTCGTCCTGACGGAAGAAGAGAAAGCGCAGGACCGTGTAAACCGCGAAATACTGAGCGGCGTGTGCAGCTCCGCCCAGGCGGAGGAGGCGTCTCTCCTGAGTATCTATTTCTGTCGAAGCGGCTCTCTTTCCTCCTCGGCGATCCGGCAGTCGGAGCTCGTCACGCGGACATTCATGCCCACTCTGGGCGAGGCCAGAACGATCCGGTATATCGCCGCTGAAATGGAGGACGGTTCCCTGGTTTATTTCGGTCTCCCCGATGGAGCTGCCGACGGGAGATACGGCATCGACCTGGTGTACGCGGACTATATCGGCGGGAAGCGGGGACGGCTCCTCTACCTCTCGCCGCCCCATTACTGGGTCTACGACTGACGCGCGCCGCTTGCACGGCAGCGAAAAGTATTGTATAGTGAAGGCAATCAAACCGGAAACGGAAGAATAAATACACAAGACTCTGGAGGGATCATCATGGGACTGAAGGGAAAAACGGTCATCGTCACCGGCGGTGCCCGGGGCATCGGCCAGAAATACTGCCTGAAGCTGGCCTCCGAGGGGGCAAACGTGGTCTGCGCCGACATTCTGGACCCGGCCGAGACCGTGAAGCTGGTGGAGGAGGCCGGCGGCGTCTGCATGGGCGTCCATGTGGACATCACCGACGTGGCTTCCACCGAGGCCATGGCCAGGGCGGCCTTTGACCGGTTCGGCGCCATCGACGCGCTGGTGAACAACGCCGCCCTCTACGGCGGGCTGAAAATGGCTCCGTTCTACGAGCTGGACGAGGACGAGTGGGATAAGGTGTTCCGCATCAACGTGAAGGGCACCTGGCACGTGTGCAAGGCCGTGTTCCCCTATATGAAGGAGAAGGGAGGCTCCATCATCAACATCTCCTCCACCTCCATCATCCAGGGCGTTCCCCTGCTGTGCCACTACGTGGCCTCCAAGGGCGCCGTGTGGTCCATGACCCGCACCCTGGCCAACGAGCTGGGCGAGTACAACATCCGCGTCAACTCCGTCACCATCGGCTACACCCTCACCGACGCGTCCATGTCCCTCTCCGACAACAAGGAGGATTTCGACGCCAACTACAACCGCAACATCAGCGACCGCGCCCTGAAGCGCGGCATGATGCCCGACGACGTGGTGGGCACCATCGCCTTCCTGGCCTCCGACGATTCCGCGTTCATCACCGGCCAGAACCTGAACGTGGACGGCGGCTCCACCCATTACTAAAACAGGACCCCGGCAGCCGACGCAGCGTTTGCCGGGGGTGAGGACGGACAGCAAAACGAACGACAGCGGGCCGGACGAGCCTCTCGCCGGCACTCTGCCGCGGCTTTCCTTTATCCGCAGCACACCGGGCGGCGGCTTCGGCCGCCGCCCATTTTACAGGAGAATTCTATGCTTTCATTTGAAAACGACTATATCGAGGGCGCCTGCGAGGAGATCCTCCGGCGGCTCCTGGAAACGAATTACGAGCAGCTCCCCGGCTACGGGCAGGACCGCTATTCCCTCTCCGCCGCGGAGAAGATCCGCGGGGCCTGCGCCTGCCCGGGGGCGGACGTGTTCCTCCTCAGCGGCGGCACCCAGACGAACGCCGCGGTCCTCGCCGCCCTGATGAGCCCCTATGAGGGCGTCATCGCCGCCGAGACCGGCCACGTGAGCACCCATGAGGCGGGAGCCATCGAGTACACCGGGCACAAGGTGCTCACCCTCCCCCAGCGCGAGGGGAAGCTGGACGCGGACGAGCTAAATAATTATGTCAACCAATTCTATGCCGATCCCGGCTATCCCCACATGGTGCAGCCGGGGGCGGTGTACATCTCCCAGGCCACGGAATACGGCACCGTATACTCCCTTCGCGAGCTGGAGGCGCTGTCGGCCGTGTGCCGCAGACACGCCCTGCCCCTGTATCTGGACGGGGCCAGGCTGGGCTGCGCGCTGGCGGCCCGCGACGCGGACATGACCTTCGCGGACGTGGCGCGGCTCTGCGACGCGTTTTACATCGGCGGCACGAAGAACGGCGCCCTCTGCGGCGAGGCGGTGGTCTTCCCCAACGGCGCGCCGGCCCACTTCTTCACCACGGTGAAGCAGCACGGGGCGCTGCTGGCCAAGGGCCGGCTCCTGGGCGTTCAGTTCGACGTCCTGTTCACGGATGATCTGTACCTGCGGCTGGCCCGTCACGCCGTGGACATGGCGGAGCGGATGGAGCGCGGACTGCGGGCAAAGGGCTGCGAATTTTACGTGGAGACGACCACGAACCAGAAGTTCCCGGTACTGGACGCGGAGGGACTCAGCCGGCTTGAAAAGGCCGCCGCGTACACGCTCTGGGAGCGGCTGCCGGACGGTCGATCGGTGGTGCGGCTCGCCGCGAGCTGGGCCACAAGGCCGGAGGACGTAGACCTCCTGATCGGACTTATGTAAACCATATAAATATTATGTAAATCTGCGGCGCGAGATGCGGATGGTCACGGTGATCTCGTCCGGCGTCTCCGACTTCTCGCATACGGCGTCCACGCTGCCGGAGCGCAGGAGGGCCAGGCTCCGCTCCAGGGTGTTCAGGAAGATCCCCACGTTCTTCACCACCACCGTGGGCTGCGCGGGGGCTCTGACCTCCTCCGGCGGGGACAGGAGCCGGTCCACATATTCGTCCGTCTGCCGCACATTGAGCCGGTCCCGGATGATCGTCTCCAGCGCGGCGGCTACCTCCTCCTCGCTCCGCAGCCGCAGCAGCGCCCGGGCGTGGCGCTCGGTGAGCCCGGCCGATCGGATATCGGCCAGCGCCTGGGGCGGCAGGCGCAGCAGGCGCAGCTTGTTCGCCACGGCGGACTGGGATCGGCCGATCCGGCGCGCCACCTCCTCCTGGGAAAAACCGTAGACCTCCATGAGGCGGCGGATGCCCTCGGCCTCCTCCAGGAAATCCAGGCCCCGGCTCTGCAGGTTCTCCGCCAGCGCCAGCACCGAGGATTCCGCCTGATTCACGTCCAGGATGAGGCAGGGCACCTCCGTCAGCTCCGCCAGCCGCGCGGCCTTCAGGCGGCGCTCCCCGCTGATGAGCTCATAGCCGCCGGGCCTTCGGCGTACTGTCAGCGGCTGGAGGATCCCGTACCGCCGGATGCTGGCCGAGAGGGAACGGATCCCCTCCGCGTCTCCCCTTCTCCTGGGCCGGTCCGGGTTCGGCGCGATCTCGTCCAGCCGGATTGCCGTGATCCTCCCTCCGCCGAAGAGGCTGTTCTTTTTCCACGGGAACAACCGCTCCACCCCCTATATAGTGTTCTTATGTGCCCATCCTACACTATATCTAGTGCAAAAAAGCGTGAAAAAAGGAGCCGACCTCTTCCCATGAGACTCACTTCGCCGTACTCTCACGGGAGAGGTACCCGCGCTCCATCGCCTTCGGCTTCGCCTCAGTTGGTCGGCGCTAGGCCTCGCACAGCTCGTCTGTATGTGTTTTTGCCGCGGCAAAGCCGTGTCAAAAACGGTTCGATCTCTTCGCTCCTGCGGGAGCGAACTCTGTTGAGAACGAAATAGAACAAAAAAGGAGCCGATTTGGTCGGCTCCTTTTTATTATAGGGATTTGATTTGTTGCCCGGTGAAGCGGGTCCTTAAACGCGTTCAGCCGCGCAATTCCTTCAGAGCCGCCTCCACCATGGGCTCCACCTGCTCGGGGGTGACGGCGAAAACGATGCACGCCATCTTGAGGCCGACGTCCTGCCCGGGGGCGGTCTTGATCATCACGTCGGACTCGGTGACGGAGAACATCTCGGCCTGCTTCACCTCGGCGGAAGCCTTGATGTGGCCCACGATGCCGCCCATATCGGTGATGGCGGCGGCGATCTCCTCCAGCTTTTTGCCGATCCGGGGCTTCAGCTCCGCATACTCCGCGCTGATGTCCACAGTGCCGGATACGACGCAGGCGCCGTCGTGCATATGGTGCTCGATGTGGATGCCGTCAAAATCGCGTCCGTGGACGTGCTCATGCTCATGGTCATGCTCATGGTCATGCTCATGGTCATGCTCATGGTCATGCTCATGGTCGTGGTCATGGCCGCAGCCGCACTCCTCACCGTGATCGTGGTGATGCTCGTGCTCATGGTCATGGCCGCAGCACTCCTCGCCGTGCTCATGGTGATGCTCGTGCTCATGGTCGTGGCCGCAGCCGCACTTCTCGCCGTGCTCGTGCTCATGCTCGTGCTCGTGGTCGTGGCCGCAGCACTCCTCGCCATGCTCCGGCCCGTGATGATGGCCGTGGTGATGATGGTGCCCGCAGCCGCTGAGATGGAGGTGGATGTGGATCTCCTTCTCCTGGCAGCAGCGGCCGTGATGATGGTGTCCGTGCTCGTGGACGGGCTCCCCGCAGCACTCGTCGTGCTCGTGAATGTGTTCGCTCATGTTCTGACCTCCTTATTCACCGAGAACGGTTTTCCAGACTGCGGGATCCACCGGCGCCAGGGCCGATATGTGCGAGATCACGGCGTTCGGCTCAAAGCCGCGGATGTCGCTGTCGACCTTATTGAGGGTCTCCTCATCCACCAGGTCGATCTTATTTACGAGGACCGCATCCGATCCGATGATCTGCCCGGACAGCAGGTCGTGCATAGGCATCAGCAGACGTTTCCAGCGGGAAGCGTCCACCAGCACGCCGATCCTGGCGGGCATTTTCAGCGCGTGCTCCAGGTTCTCCTGGATCTTTTTCGGGTAGGCCACGCCGGTGGTCTCCAGAATGAGCCAGTCCGGATCATACTCCCTCTGCAGCCGGGACGCCGCAGTGACGAGCTCGCCGGAGACGGTGCAGCAGGCGCAGCCGGAGAACAGATTGTCCACCTTGAAGCCGCCGCTGCGGAGGAAGGCGTCGTCGATTCCCACCTCGCCTACCTCGTTCTCTAGGATCATGACCTTGTTCTCCTTGTCGGATGTGGAGCTCTCCACGATGTACCGCGCCAGGGGGAGCAGAGCCGACGTTTTGCCTGAACCCAGGAAACCGCTGAAGATCAATACTTTCATTTCAAATGCGCCTCGTTTATCATTTTATTTGTAGAACGTGCTGCCGATATCCAGGACAGCCTGTTTTACTACCGCATTCTTGTGCATGATGACCTCATCTCCCACGGCGCCGAGGAAGCCGCCGCACCAGACATAGCCGCCGCCGGGGGCCAGCCGGTTGATGGTGGCGCGCACGGACTCCACGATGGCCTCATCCGGCACGTCCGCGCCGATGAGGGCGTCGCGGCCGTCCCAGCCGCCGCAGATCACGTAGCTGTTGCCGTACTTCTGCTTGAAGGCATCCAGGTCGTTGCAGCTCTGGGCGGGATCCCAGGAGACGATGCCGATGTCGTGCAGCCGCTCCATGAAGGCCATGCTCTTGCCGCAGTTGTGGAATGTGATGGGGATGTCCCTGTCGCGGGCGAACTTGGCCTGCCGGTCATAGAGGGGCATGAAGAACTCCTCGAACATATCCATGGAGATGAAGGGATTGGCCCAGGCGGCGGTATCGTCCATCATGGTGTACACGTCGGGCTGGTAGTAGTCGATGCACTTTTCGATCACGTCGCAGTAGAAGTCGCAGACGTACTCCAGCAGGGCCTGGCACTCCTCCGGCTCCTCAAACAGGGCCATCAGGCCGTTGGTGAAGCCCATGAAGCTCATAAGATCCTGGAAGAAGCCCACGTGGGTGTTGAAGGCGACGGCGGTCTTGGTGCGGTCGATACCGGACGCATCGAGCTCCTTCTTCGCCACCATCTCCCAGTCCACGTCGCTCAGGTCGGGGGCCTTGATCACGTCGCGCCATTTGGTCACGTCGTCCAGGATGAAGTTGTTGGGCTCAGGCAGGATCGCGCCGGCAGCCTCGTCGTTGCCCACCCAGTTGACGCCCCAGATGTCTTTGCCGCCGTGGTTGACGCGGTGGATGTTCACGGGGGCGGGCTCAAACAGGGTGCAGGGGTTCGGCGTCTTGTCATCCGGGGACGCGCCCAGCGTGTACATGGGGACCCACTCCGGCGTACCGCCGCGGAGAATGGTCAGATAGTTTTCTTTCGGTGTAAGCATAGATCTCTCCTCCAATATATCTTTTCTTCCATTCTTTTCTTCTGCTTTATGCCGCTTATGATTATACTGATTTTTCCCGATTTTTGCAAGCGGTTTGCGGTGAAGCTGCCTTTTTCGGCAGAATAGCCTGACGCGCCGCCCCGCCGTGCCCCGGTCAAGGCAAAATAACAGGTTTTTCCGGCTGCAGACAAAGCCTCGGCAGAGTTCGCGCTGACAGGCGCGAATCAGTTGAAATCGTATTTGACGCAGCTTTGCCACGTCAAATACACACTGAGACGAGCTGCGCGAGTCCTCGCATCGTCGTCGCGGACTTCGTATCATTCGCTTTCTCGCAAGCTCAAAAGCTCATTCGCTCCGTCACTCCTCCTCTTCCCGCGCGACCCGCCGTGCTGGGCTCACGCGGGGGCCCGAGGCGATCCCCGCAAGCCGAGGGCGATGGAATGCGAGTCGTCACCCCCGTCCCCTCAAATCGAAGCCCAGCGGAGCGGGTTCGATTTGAAGCGCGCTGCGCTTATATGCGGCCGATGTCCCTGGCCACGGTGTAGGCGGCCTGTGTCGCGGTGAGGATGTTCTTCGGCGTCACGCAGTCTCCGATGTAATAGAACTCGCCGGCAAAATCGCTGAGGGCAGCGGCCTCCTCCCGCAGGGGCTTCTGGCCGGTGGCGTAGATCACCGTGTCCGCCGGGAGGCTCAGGTGCCCGTCCGGCCCGTCGGCCTCCACGCCGTCCGCCGTGATCTCCGTGACCATAGTGGACAGGCGGATCTCCACGCCGAATTTCTTGAGTTCGAGGCCCAGGGAGATGGGGTGCATGCCCGTCTCACCGAAATTGGGGGCGTCCGCCATCTCCAGGATGGTGACCTTCCGGCCCTGCATGGCAAGGGTGAGACCCAGCTCCATGCCTACGAGGCCGGCGCCCAGGATGACCGTGTTTTCCCCGGCCTTGGAGGTATCGTAATAGATCTCCTCCGCGCCGAAGACGTTCTTCCCGTCGATGCCCTTCACCGGCGGCACCGCCGGCCTGGAGCCCAGCGCCGCGATGATCGCGTCCGGCGCGACCTCCCGGATCAGCTCCGGCGTGACCTCGGTGTTCAGACGCACCTCGATGGGCGCGCGGGAGATCTTCAGGATCTGCCGACTGATGTAGCCCGCCAGCTTCTGCTTGAAGGGGACCTCCTCCTCGCAGACCAGCACGCCGCCGAGCCTGTCCTTCTTCTCACAGAGGACGACCTGGTGGCCCCGCTCCGCGGCGGTGAGGGCCGCCTGCATGCCGCCGATGCCGCCGCCGGCGACCAGGACCTTCTTTTTGAATTTCGGGCCGTTGTCGTACCGCTCCTCCAGCTCGTGGCCGATGGTGGGATTGATGGCGCAGTAGAAGATCCGGTGCTCGCCCGTGCTGCCGAAGCAGCAGCAGCACCGCATGCAGCGGTTGATCTCATCCTCCCGGCCGGTGCGGGCCTTGACGGGCAGATCGGGATCCGCCAGGGTCTGGCGTCCCAGCTCCACGATATCCGCCATGCCGGAGGCGATGACCTCCTCCATCTGGGCGGGATCGGTGAAGGCGCCCACGGTGGCCACCGGGCTCTTCACGTGGGGCTTGATGGCCGCGGCGTACTGCGCATTGCAGCCGTCGGGCAGGAACATGCTGGGGTGGGTGATGACCGTCGCCTCCAGCACCTCGTGGTTGCCGGTGGAGACATGGATTATGTCAACCTTCTGGTCCAGGGCCTTGGCGAATTCGATGCCCTCGTCAATATCGTAGCCGTCGGGATTCGTCTCCGAGCCGCTCATGCGGAACTCAATGGGGAAATTGCGCCCCACGTTTTTCCGGATGCTCTCCACCACCGCCAGTGGGAAGCGCATGCGGTTCTCGAAGGAGCCTCCCCACTTGTCCCTGCGGGTGTTGATCTTCGAGGACATGAACTGGGGCAGCAGCCAGCCGTGGCCGCCGTGGATGGTGACCATGCCGAAGCCGCACTGCTTTGCGAAGCGGGCGGCCGCGCCGTAGCGCTCGATAAGGTATTCGATCATCTCCTCGGACATCTCGGTGACATGGCCGTACTTGTTGTCCATCTCCACGGGACCGTAGAGCTTCCCCGTCTCCTTGTAGGAGGCCAGGGCGTACATGCCCGCGTGGCTGAGCTCCGCCGACGCCACGCAGCCGTGGCGGCTGATGGCGCTGGTGAAGGAGGAGAACATGGGCAGCGACCGCTCGTCGTCGATGCGGAACAGCCAGTCGTAGTGACGGCCCGTCTCCCGGTCCACGATGCAGTCGCCCAGGCACACGGAGGCGAAGCCGCCCCGGGCCTTGTGCTCGAAGAAGGCGTTGCAGTCCGCGTTGGGGAAGCAGTCGGGCGAGATGTTGTAAAAGCCCTCGGGGGAGGCGAAGATCCGGTTGCGGAACAGGGTGCCCGCCGCCTGGATGGGCGCGAAAAGGTGGGGATATTTCAGCTCGCTCATGGTGATCTCCTTTCCACTTTCAGTGTGGTTATCGTTGATCCCAGTATACGACGCGCCCCACGCCTTTGTCAATGAAGGCGCAGGGCGTCCGGCTGCCAAAAAACTATCGGATCATCCGCCGGCACAGGCGGAACAGCGCCTCCTGCCGGTCCCCGCTCTCCTCCGCGTACCGCCGGTACAGCGCCGCCAGGGAGGGGCTCCCGGCGGAGGCCGCCGCGTTCCGGTACGCCTCCCCCCGGCTCCCCTCCTCCGCGTACCGGAGACGCAGGGCCAGGCGGGGCTCCTGCGCCACCGCGCAGGCGGGAGACGGAGAAAACGTCTCCCCCGTCTCCAGATAATACGCGGCGCGCAGCGCCTGGAGCCTCCCTCTGGAGCCGGAGGCCAGAGCAGAAAACGTCCGCGCCGCCGCGCCGGAGGTCTTCGCCGCCATACGGGCGTAAAACCGGGCGTCCGCCGCCTCCTCCTCCAGGAACCGGAGGAGGATCGCGTCTCCCGTCTCCGGGGACGGGGCGGGCTCCCGGGGCTCCGCCGCCTCCCCCGTGACCCTGCGCCAGACCTGCGCCGCGCGGGCGCTGTCCGCAAGGATGTCGCCGCTGTGCATCGTTCCACCTCCCGTGGTGCGTCTGCCCGCCGCTTTCACGGTACGGGCGGTATATCCTATGCGATTGCTCTTGCCATCGTTCGGCGCATCTGGTAAAATAGATAAATAATCAATCTCCTGTGGGAGGGGAGCTTATGCCTAGATTTTTCGTCGCCGCGTCCAATATCTTCGGGGGGATCGCCTACCTGGGCGCCGAGGACGCAGGCCATTTCCGCGCCCTGCGGATCAGCAGGGGCGAGTGCATCACCGTCTGCGACGGTGCCGGCAACGATTACACCTGCCGCGTCACCGACGTGACCGGGGACGGGGCCGAGGCGGAGATCGTCTCCGTGGAGCCCAGCGTCAGCGAGCCCACGGTGAAGTGCACCGTCTACGCCGCCCTGTCCAAGGGGGAAAAGCTGGACACGGTGGTGCAGAAATCCGTGGAGCTCGGCGCCAGCGAGATCGTGGTATTCCCGTCGGACCGCTGCGTGGCGAAGCCGGACGGGGCTGCCCTCATCAAACGGCTCCAGCGGCTCAACAAGATCGCCCTTTCCGCCGCGGAGCAGTCGGAGCGGGGGATCATCCCCCAGGTGCTGCCCGCTCCCTCCTTCCCCGCCGCCATGTCCTCCGCCGCCGGCGCGGAGCTGCCCCTCTTCTGCTATGAGGAGGAGCGTACTGTCGGCCTGCGCGCCGCGCTGGACGCCAGGCCTGACGCCAAAACCGTTTCCATCGTCACCGGACCGGAGGGGGGCTTCACCCCGGAGGAGGCGCAGCTCGCCAGGGACTGCGGGCTCATCAGCGTCTCACTGGGGCCGCGCATCCTGCGGTGCGAGACCGCGCCGCTGGCCGCTCTGTCGGCGGTCATGCTCCTGTCCGGCAATCTTTGAGGGGAGTGTTCCTTATGTCCATGATCAAGCTGACGGATTCCGGCGTCGTCCTTCTAAACGGCGCGCCCGTCCCCGCGGGGGCGGATCTTGACAAAAACGCGGCCAGGGAGAAGACCATGGCCTATTCCATCCTCCGCGCCCACGACAAGAGCGGCGGGGAGGGGAAAATGCACATCACCTTCGACGCCATGGTGTCCCACGATATCACCTACGTGGGCATCATCCAGACGGCGCGGGCCTCCGGGATGACGGAGTTCCCCATCCCCTACGCCCTGACAAACTGCCACAACAGCCTGTGCGCCGTGGGCGGCACCATCAATGAGGACGACCACGCCTTCGGCCTCTCCGCCGCGAAGAAATACGGCGGCATCTTTGTGCCCCCGAACCAGGCCGTCATCCACCAGTACGCCAGGGAGGCGCTGGCCGGGTGCGGCAAAATGATCCTGGGTTCCGACTCCCACACCCGCTACGGCTGCTACGGCACCCTGGGCGTGGGCGAGGGCGGCGGCGAGCTGGCAAAGCAGCTTCTGAAAAACACCTACGACATCGACCCGCCCCAGGTGGTGCTGGTCTGGGTCACCGGGGAGCCGCCTCACGGCATCGGTCCCCACGACGTGGCCATCGCTCTGGTGGGCGCCACCTTCCCCGGCGGCTTCGTGAAAAACAAGGTGCTGGAATTCGCCGGACCGGGCGTCGCCTCCCTGTCCACCGATTTCCGCATCGGCGTGGACGTGATGACCACCGAGACGAGCTGTCTCACCTCCATCTGGGAGACGGATGAGAAGGTGCAGGCGTATTACGAGACCCTCGGCCGGCCGGAGGCGTACAAAAAGCTCTCCGTCACCGACGGGGCGTACTACGACGCCATGGTGGAGCTCGATCTGAGCGAGATGGAAGCCATGATCGCCCTGCCCTTCCACCCCTCCAAGGCCTACACCATCCACGAGCTCCAGGCCGATCCCGACCGGATCTTCACGGAGATCGAAGCAGAGTGCAACAGGGAGCTGGGCGGCAAGGTCACGCTGGATCTGCACCGCAGCATCGACGAAAAGGGACGCGTCGTCTGCGAGCAGGGCGTGATCGTGGGCTGCTCCGGCGGCATGTTCGAGAACATCGCGGAGGCCGCCGCCATCCTGGAGGGGCAGAGCGTGGGCGACGGGTACTTCGACCTGTCCGTCTATCCCTCCTCCACCCCCATCAGCCTGGCCCTCATGCGCGAGGGCGTGCTGGCAAAGCTCATGGAGGCCGGCGCGCTGGTGAAATCCGCCTTCTGCGGTCCCTGCTTCGGCGCGGGGGACACCCCGGCCAACAACACCCTGTCCATCCGCCACGCCACCCGCAATTTCGCCAACCGGGAGGGCTCCAAGCCCGCGAACGGCCAGATCGCGGCCGTCGCCCTGATGGACGCCCGTTCCATCGCCGCCACCGCGAGAAACGGCGGCGTGCTCACGGCGGCCACGGATGTGGACTACGAGGTCCCCGTCCGCACCTATGAATTCGATCCCCGCCCCTATGATAAGCGCGTGTACAACGGCTTCGGCCGTCCCGACCCCACGGTGGAGCTGCGCTTCGGCCCCAACATCACCGACTGGCCGAAGATGAGCCGGCTGGAGGACGATCTCCTGCTGCGGCTCTGCGCCGTCATCCGGGACGAGGTGACCACCACGGACGAGCTGATCCCCTCCGGCGAGACCAGCTCCTACCGCTCCAACCCCATCGCCCTCTCGGAATTCGCCCTTTCCCGCCGCTATCCCGCCTACGTGGCAAACAGCAAGGCGGTGCGCGCGCTGGAGGAGGAGCGCCGCACCGGCAGCGTGCCCGCGGAGGTCGCGGCCGCGCTGGAGAAGGTATCCGGCGACCCGGCGCGCACCACGGTGGGCTCCTGCGTCTTCGCCAAAAAGCCGGGCGACGGCAGCGCCCGGGAGCAGGCCGCCTCCTGCCAGAAGGTGCTGGGCGGCTTCGGCAACATCTGCTATGAATACGCCACCAAGCGCTACCGCTCCAACCTGATCAACTGGGGCATCGTGCCCTTCACCATCGACAGGGACGAGGCCTTCGACTGCGCCGACGGCGACTGGATCTACGTGCGCGGCGTCCGGGAGGCGATCCTCCGGGGAGAGGAGACGATCACCGGGAAGGTCATCACGGCGGACGGCGTCCGGGACATCACCCTCACCTGCGCCGGTCTTTCGAAGGACGAGCGGCTCATCCTCACCGAGGGCTGTCTCATGAACTACTACGCCGCCGGCTACGGAAAATAATCCAATCGCAAACGCTTTGCCGGTCTGCGATCGGAAGCCAAAACTGAAAAGAGGTCAGACCATGGAAAAGATACAAATGAAAACGCCCCTGGTGGAGATGGACGGGGATGAAATGACCCGGGTCCTGTGGAAGATGATCAAGGACGTCCTGATTCTGCCTTACGTGGAGCTCAGGACCGAATACTACGACCTGGGCCTTTTGCACCGCAACGACACCGACGACCAGGTGACGGTGGACGCCGCCAACGCGGCAAAGCATCTGGGCGTGGCCGTCAAGTGCGCCACCATCACCCCCAACGAGCAGCGGATGGAGGAGTATCCCCAGCTCAAGAAGATGTGGAAGTCCCCCAACGGCACCATCCGCGCCATCATGGACGGCACCGTGTTCCGCACCCCCATCGTCATCGACTGCGTAAAGCCCGCCGTCAAGACCTGGCAGGCGCCCATCACCATCGCCCGCCACGCCTACGGCGACGTGTACCGGGCCGCGGAGCTGCGCACCGACGTGCCCGGCGAGTGCACCATGACCTTCCGGGGGGAGGACGGCAGCGAGCAGGCCGTATCCGTCCAGCGGGTGGAGGGACCCGCCGTGTGGCAGGGCATGCACAACAAGGAGCAGAGCATCCGCAGCTTCGCCCGCTCCTGCTTCCAGTACGCCATCGACCTGAAGCAGGATCTGTGGTTCTCCACCAAGGACACCATCGCCAAGATCTACGACGGCCGGTTCAAGGCCATCTTCGCGGAGGAGTACGAGCAGCACTATAAGGCCGACTTCGAGCGGCTGGGCATCGAGTACTTCTACACCCTCATCGACGACGCCGTGGCCCGGGTCATCCGCTCCGGGGGCGGGTTCATCTGGGCGCTGAAAAACTACGACGGCGATGTGATGAGCGACATGGTCAGCACCGCCTTCGGCTCTCTCGCCATGATGACGAGCGTGCTGGTCTCCCCCGACGGGAACTATGAGTTCGAGGCCGCCCACGGCACCGTCACCCGCCACTACTATCGCTGGCTGAAGGGCGAGAAGACCTCCACGAACCCCATCGCCACCATCTTTGCCTGGACCGGCGCCCTGAACAAGCGGGGCGAGCTGGACGGCACGCCGGAGCTGTGCGATTTCGCGAAAAAGCTGGAGAAGGCCTGTCTGGACACCCTGGCCTCCGGCACCATGACGAAGGACCTGATTGCCCTGGCGGAGCCGGGCTTTGAGGCAAGGGCCGTGGATTCCGAGGAATTCCTGAAGGCCGTCGCATCAAGACTGTAAGGAGGAACCGATATGAAAAAGCTGTTCAAGATCACCCTGAAACCCGAGGCTCTGGAGGAGGCCCTGCCCCTCATCACCGAGCACACCGTCCGCTGCCGCTCCGACAGGGGCAACGTCATCAGCGAGGCGTATCAGTCCCTGGACGATCCCTGCGTCGTCTACCTGCTCAGCGCCTTTGACACCCCGGAGAACGAAAAGCTCCACGAGGGCTCCGAGGGGGACAAGGCGTTCATCCGGAAGATGCAGGGCAAGGAGGCCGCGCCGGTGGAGATGCTGAACTGGCGCCAACTCGTATAACCCCCCCTCGGAGGAGGCGGCGCATGAACATCTCGAAAACCATCTATTCCAGCCGGAACACGGAGTATGACGTGGTATGCGTGCCGGATGTGGTCTTCGCCCACAGGGAGACCGGCGACCTGACGCTTCAGCTCGTCGTGCCAGTGGATCCCGGCATCCTTCCCCCCATGGACTATTACGATCCCATCACGCCGAGGATGGAGCAGTGGGCCGCGCAGGGCGCTATGCCCCTGCATATGCCCGCGCCGGAGGATGTGAAATTCCCGCTGATCGTGGGCTGTCCCGGCTCCGGCTGGGCCGGCGCCGACGGGCACCAGTACATGGCCCGGCTCGTGACCCTGGCGCGGCACGGCTTCGCGGCCGCCGCGATCTCCTACCGGGGCACCTACCGGGACAACGTGGTCTTCCCCGCCGCGGTGCAGGACCTGCGGGAGGCGGTGCGCTTCCTCCGGGCCAATGCGCCGGTCTACCGGATCGACCCCGACAGGGTCGGCTTTCTGGGCGACTCCTCCGGCGGCAACACCGCCGCTGTCGCCGCCCTGGCCGGAAGCGGCGTGCTCGGATTTCCGGAGGTGAGCTTCGACATCGGGGCGTATCCGGAGGTCTCCTCCGATGTGAAGGCCGTCTGCCTGGTCTACGCCCCCGTGGACCTGCCGAACATTCTGGAGGACCGCATCCGGGAGCGTAAGCTCCTCCGCCCCGGCGAGGAGAGCGGGCTCCCCTTCGAGTGTATGGAGATCTGGCAGGAGCGATACAGAGAGGACCCCGAAAGGTATCTCGCCGCGGCCAGTCCCATCCGCTACCTGGACGGGGCGGAGCGCGTGCCCCCCTTCCTTTTCGTCCAGGGGGACGAGGATCAGATCATCCCCATGGCCCAGGGGCTCCGGTTCTGCGACCGGGTCATCGAGCGCGGCGGCAGAGCCGAATTCGTCAAGATCGCGGGCGGCCTGCACGGCCCCGGCGTCTGGTCCGGGGAAATGCTCACCACCGTGGCGCAGTTTTTCAGAACATACTTATAAAGCCCGCGCCGTTAGGCGCGGAAACAACATCTTTTTCCCGGCGGCGCGTTCGTCGGGAAAACTTATTCCCGCGCGCCGCAGCCGTCCGGAGCCCGGCAGACCGGGTGCGGGCGGCAGATTCGGAGGAAGCATGAGCGCATACAACGAAAGTCTGATAAAGGGCAGCGTTGTGAAGGGGCTCGTCCGTTTTGCGATCCCCGTCCTGCTGTCGAATATCCTGCAGATCGTCTATTCCACCACCGATCTCTTCATCGTGGGCCGATTCGCCAGCACCGCGGACGTTTCCGGCGTGTCCACCGGCAGCATGCTCATGGGGCTCGTCACCTTCGCCGTGTTCGGACTGGTGCACGGAGTGGCCGTGCTGGTGGGACGCAACGCGGGCGCGAAGAGCGAGGCGGGCATCCGCCGGGCGGTGGGCACCTCCGTCACCTTTTTCGCCATTTTCTGCGCCGCCGCCATGATCCCCCTCATCCTGTTCAACAAGCCCCTGGTGAGCCTGATGAACACGCCGCCGGAGGCTGTGGATAAGGCGCGGAGCTACTTCCTCATCTGCGCCGTGGGCACACCCTTCATCGTGGGCTATAACCTCTCCGGCAGCATCATGCGGGGCTTCGGCAACTCCAAAACGCCCCTTTTCTTCGTAGGCGTTTCCTGCGGGATCAATATCATCCTCGATTATATCCTCATCCGCTGGGTGCACATGGGCGCCTCCGGCGCGGCCGTGGCCACCGTGACAGCCCAGGGGATCAGCCTTCTTTTCTCCGGAAGGCACGTGCTGACGAAGACCTTCGGCTTCCGCATCCGCTCCTCCGATATCCGCATCGACGGCGGCTCTCTGAAGCAGCTCCTGAAGGTGGGCGTGCCCCAGGGAGCGCAGGAGCTGCTGGTGCAGATCTCCTTTATGATCATCCTCGCCATCATCAACGATATGGGCCTCAGCGAATCGGCCGCCGGCGGCATCGCGGGCAAGCTCCTGGTGTTTCTCACCATGCCCCAGATGGCCGTCGCCTCCTCGGTGGGCACCATGGCCGCCCACAACCTGGGCGCGGGACAGCGGGAACGGGCGGAGCGCGGGCTCTGGGTCGGCATGGCCATCGCGGCGGGGATCGGCGTCGCGCTGCATCTCATCTCCCGGTTCTTCGGCCCGCAGCTCGCCCGTTTCTTTATCGATGATCCGGCGGTCATCCGCAACACCGCCTCCTATCTCCGCTCCTATACCATCGACTGCATCACGGCCGGCTTCGTGTTCCCCATGAACAGCTACCTGGCCAGCTGCGGCTACGCCCTGTTCACCATGCTCCACTCCCTGGCGGCCACCTTCGGCGTGCGCGTGCCCATGGCGCTGGGCATGTCCCGGCTCCCCGGCGCGACGCTGGAACATATCGGCTGGTCCGCCCCCGCTTCCACCTTCGTATCGCTGATTCTGTGTTCCGCGTTCCTGTATTTCTACGTTCGCAAAAAGTACCCCGCCCGTGACCCGGCGGAGCAGGAGGTCCCATGAGTACCTATAACGAGAGTCTGACCCAGGGCAGCGTGGCAAAGGGGCTCCTGAAATTTGCCATTCCCGTCCTGCTGGCAAATATCCTCCAGATCGTCTATTCCACCACTGATTTGATCATCGTGGGCCGGTTCGCCACTACCGCCGACGTATCCGGCGTTTCCACCGGCAGCATGACCATGGGCATCCTCACCATGGCCATGGTAGGGCTGGTCATGGGCGTCACCGTGCTCATCGGACACATGGCCGGGGCCAGGGACGAGACGGGCATCCGACGGGCGGTGGGCACCTCCATCGTGTTCTTCATCCTGTTCACGGTGGCCGCCATGATCCCGCTCATTGCCCTGAACCACTGGCTGGTGGACGTGATGAACGCCCCGCCGGAGGCGGTGGCGCAGTCCAGGAGCTATCTGCTCATCTGCTCTGCGGGCACCCCGTTCATCGTGGGCTACAACCTGTTCGGCAGCATGATCCGCGGCTTTGGGGACTCCAAAACGCCGCTCAAATTCGTGGGCCTGTCCTGCGCGATCAACGTGATACTGGACTACGTGCTGATCCGCTGGCTCCACATGGGCGCCGCGGGCGCCGCCGTGGCCACCGTGGCCGCCCAGGGCGTGAGCCTGGTGTTCTCCGCCATCCACGTGTTCCGGCACACCTTCGGCTTCCGGCTTCAGCTTCGTGACCTGCGCATCCACGGGCCGTCCCTGCGCCGGCTCCTGAAGGTGGGCGTTCCCCAGTCCCTGCAGGAGGTGCTGGTGCAGATCTCCTTCATGATCATCACCGCTCTCATCAACCGCATGGGCCTCGCCCAGTCCGCCGCCGGCGGGGTCGGGGAGAAGATCATCATCTACCTGACCATGCCCTCCGCCGCCATCTCCTCGTCGGTCGCCACCATGGCCTCCCACTGTCTGGGCGCGGGCAAGCGCAGCCGGGCGGAGCGGTGCCTGGCGATCGGCGTCTTCTGCGCCTTCTGCATCGGCATCGTCACCCACCTGGTCGCCCGGTTCTTCGGAGCGGAGCTGGCATCCATATTTACGAAGGACCGCGACGTGGTCTACCACACCGCCCTCTATCTGACCACCTACACGCTGGACACCATGCTCACCGCTTTCGTGTTCCCCACGAACAGCTACCTGGCGAGTTGCGGCTACTCCGTGTTCGCCATGGCCCACTCCCTCGTCACCACCTTCCTGGTGCGGGTGCCGCTGGCTGTCCTGTTCTCCCGTCGTCCGGGCGCGACGCTTATGGACATCGGCTGGGCCGCGCCCATCTCCTCCCTTGCGTCCATCGTGCTGTGCGTGCTGTTCCTGCTGCTCTATGTGCGCCGGCGGAAGATGCCCGCGGAGAGGATCGCGGCAGAAGCCGCGGAAGCTGCGGAAGCGGAATGACCCGAAAAAGGCAAAAACCGGCTCCCCATCCGAACGGACAGGGAGCCGGTTTATTTGTTGTCTGCGGTAAGCCCTCGGCAGAGTTCGCCGCCGAAGGCGTGAATAGAATCCGATCCGTTTTTGCCGCAGCTTTGCCGCGACAAAAACACCCTCAACCGAGCTGTGCGAGGCCCCACGCCGACCAAACCCGGCGCGTCCCCCGTGCGGCGGGTGCGATGACGCGTGGGTCGTCGCCCCCGTCCCCTCAAATTGGAGCCCAGCGAAGCGGGTCCGATTTGACTGTTCTCAAAACCCTCGGCAGAGTTCGCCGCCGAAGCCGCGAATAGAATCCAAATCATTTTTCCGGCGGCGTGTACGTCGGAAAAATACCCTGAGACGAGCTATGCGAGTCCTCGATCCGACCAAATGCGGCGCGAACAACGCCGCGCCGCATGCGATGGAGATCGAGCCGTCGCCCCCGTCCCCTCAAATCGCAAACCAGCGGAGCGTTTGCGATTTGACTTAGCTTACAGCCTGCCGATGCCCCGGGCGATGGCGTAGGCCTGGCGCGTGGCGGCGATGATATTGTCGCTCTTCACGCAGTCGCCGATCTCGTGGAATTCGGGGGCGCAGAAGGCCAGGGCGTCCGCCTCCTCGCTGAGGGACTTCGTGCCCACGGCGTAGATGACCGTGTCGGCCTTGATGGTGCTCTGCCCGTCCGCCGTCTCCACGGTGATCTCCCCGTCGCCCACGGCCACGGCCTTGGTGGAGAAGCAGAGCTCCACGCCCAGGTCCTCTGTGTAGATCTTGTAGGGCAGGAAGGGGAAGCTGTCCATATCGAAGGGCGGCTTCTCCGCCATCTCCACGATCTTCACCTTGTGGCCGAGCTGCGCCAGCCAGATGCCCAGCTCCACGCCCACGAGGCCGGCGCCCAGGATGACCGCGTCACCCTTCACCAGCTCCACGTTGTTGTACACGTCCTCGGCGGCCAGGGCCTTTTCGATGCCGTCGATCTTCGGGACGATGGGCCGCGCGCCCAGGGCCGCGATGATCACGTCGGGAGCGGCCAGCCTGGCCAGCTCCGGCGTCACCTCGGTATTCAGGCAGATCCGGACGCCGTTGAGCTCCAGCAGGCGCTGCTGCCGCTTCAGGTAGAGGCCCAGGTTCTTCTTGAAGGGCACGGAATGCTCGCAGTTGAGGATGCCGCCGAGCCGGTCGGTCTTCTCGCAGATGGTGACGTCGTGGCCGATCCTGGCAGCCTGGATGGCCGCCTCCATGCCGCCGATGCCGCCGCCGACCACCAGGACCTTTTTCTTCACCGCGGCCTTTTCGGGCAGCATCTTCACATCCAGCTCCTGGCCGATCTCCGGGTTCAGGGAGCAGCGGAAGATCCGGTGCATGCCCACGTTGTTGAAGCACTGGAAGCAGCGGATGCAGCGGGCGATCTCGTCGTCCCGGCCGGCGCGCGCCTTGATGGGGAAGTCGGGGTCCGCCAGGGTCTGCCGCGCCACGTTGACGATGTCCGCGCCGCCGGAGGCGATGAACTCCTCCATGTGGGCCGGGTCGGTGAACGCGCCCACGGTGGCCACAAGGGACTTCTTTACGTATTTCTTGATCTCCCGGGCATACTTGGAGTTGCAGCCGTCCTCCAGGAACATGGAGGGGTGCACCACGATGAATGTCTTGTCGATCTCGTGGATGCCGGCGGAAACATGGATGATGTCCACCTTTCCGTCAATGGCCTGGGCGATCTTCACGCCCTCGGTGATGTCGTAGCCGCCCTCGGCCACCTCGCTGCCGGAGAAGCGGAACTCAATGGGCGTATCCTCCCCCACCGCCCTGCGGATGGAATCGATAACGGCCAGGGGGAAGCGCATGCGGTTCTCAAAGCTGCCGCCCCAGCGGTCGGTGCGCTTGTTGAAGATGTGGCTCATGAACTGATGGGGCAGCCAGCCGTGGCCCGCGTGGATGGTGATCATGTTGAAGCCGCACTGCTTGGCGAAGGCGGCGGCCTTGCCGAACTTGTCCACCAGGTCGAGGATCATCTCCTCGCTCATCTCCTCCACGTGGCCGTAGCGCCACTCGCCGCCGGTGGGGCCGTAGAGCTTGGTGCCGTATTCGTTTTTCGAGGAGATGCTGAACATGCCGTCGTGGGCCAGCTCCGCCGAGGCCACCGCGCCGTTGCGGGTGATGGCCTGGGTCACCTTGCTGAGGTGGTTCAGGTTTTCGATATCCTCCATATCCGTGAGCCAGGCCAGGTTCTTGCCCGTCTTCACGTCCACGATGCAGTCGCCCACACAGACGGAGGCGTAGCCGCCCATGGCCTTGCGCTCATAGAAGGCCACCTGCGCCTCGCTGGGATAGCGCTTGGGATCGTCGTTGTAGAAGCCCTGGGGAGCAGAGAAGAGCCTGTTGCGGAAATAGACGCCCCGGATGCGCAGGGGCTTGAATAGGTTCGGATACTTGATGGTGTCCATGGTAGTCCCTCCGTTCAGAATTGGTTGTGCCCATTATCGCACGGCGGAGCGGGTTTTGCAACTTCCCGTACACTTTTTTTCCGTTTCATGCTATAATCGTCGGAGAAAACGTCAGGAGGCGCGCATGGAATACGAGCTGATCCGATCAAAACGAAAAAGCATAGCCATCGAGATCACCCGGGACTGCCGGCTTCTCGTCCGGGCGCCGAGCCGATATCCCAGGGCGGAGATCGACCGGTTCGTGGAGAGCCGCCGGGACTGGATCGAGAGTCATATGGAGAGCCAGCGTCTCCGCGCCGAGGCGCACCCGGAGCCGGACGAGGCGGAGCGTCGGCGTCTCATCGCCCTGGCGAAGGAGCAGCTCCCGCCCCTGGTGGCGCGCTACGCCGCGGCCATGGGCCTGACGCCCTCCCGGATCACCATTACCGGGGCGCGCACCCGCTTCGGAAGCTGCAGCGGGAAAAACGCCCTCAGCTTCTCCTGGCGGCTGATGGAGTACCCGCGGGAGGCGGTGGAGCTGGTGGTGGTCCACGAGCTGTGCCACTTTGTCCATAAAAACCACGGCCCGGAGTTTTACCGGCTCCTGGGTTCCGTGCTGCCCGATCACAGGGAGCGGAAAGCGCTCCTGAAAAAGTAACGGAGGAACTATGGATTTTGACAGGATGCTGGGCTACGCCTCTGCGCTGGCTCAAAACAACCGCCGGGAGTGGTTCCACGAGCACCACGGCGAGTACGCGGAGGCGAGGGGGGACTTCGTCCAGCTGCTGGAGCTGATGCGCTTCTCGCTGGCCGACGCGTCGCCGGAGCTGGGAAGCTCCATCATGCACATGAATGTGAAGGACTGGATGTACCGCACCGCGAGGGACGCGCGCATCTATAAGAACGCGCCGCCCTACAACCCCGCCTGGCGGGCCTACATCGCCGCGGACCGGAGGAGCTGGGGGCCCATCGGCTACTTCCTCAGCATCTTTCCCGGCGAGAGCCTGTTCGGCACGGGCGTCGGCTTCCGGGAGACGGAGGCGGTGAACCGGGTGCGGATCTTCATCGCGGAGCATTTTGAGGAATTCGACGCCATCCGGCGGGAAAACCGGCTCACCATCGAGGGGGATGCCCTCAAGCGCACGCCCTGCGGCTATGATGACAGCCACCCCGCCGCGGAGTGGATCCGGCACAAGAGCTGGCTCATCGTGGAGCATATCCCGGACAGGAAGCTCACCGACTTCACCGCCTTCTGCCGGCTGGCGGCAAAAACGGTGAAGCGGATGGAACCCATGCGCCTGTTCCTGCTGCGGGCCGTCGGCATGGAGCCCGGCCGGGAGGAGGAATAAGATGGGGAAAGCGATCCTTTTCGACCTGGACGGGACCCTGTGGGACTCGTCGGAGCAGGTCACGGAAGCCTGGAACCTGGTGTTTGAGCGGGAGGGCGTTCCCGTTCGCCTCACAGGGGACGATATGCGCCGCCTCATGGGCAGAACCATGGACGAGATCGCCCTCGCCGTCTTTCCCGAGGACGACCGGGCGTACCGGGAGCGGATGCTGGACGCCTGCTGCCGGGAGGAGAACGAGTATCTCCGGCTCCACGGGGCCGTGCTCTATCCGGGACTGCGGGAGACGCTGGAAGCGCTGGCGCGGGAGCACGGGCTGTTCATCGTCAGCAACTGCCAGACCGGCTATATCGAGGCGTTTCTGGAGGCGCATGACCTGGCGCCGCTCTTCCGGGACCATGAGTGCTTCGGCAGGACGGGCCGGGGCAAGGCGGAGAATATCCGCATCCTTCTTGAGCGGCAGGGCGCGCGGGACGCCGTATATGTGGGGGACACGGCGGGGGATGAGGCTTCGGCCGCCGCGGCCGGGATCCCCTTCATCCACGCGGCCTACGGCTTCGGCAAAGCGGAGTCGCCCGCGGCCGTGATCCGGCGCATCACCGAGCTGCCGGAGGCGCTGAAAGCGTTGGAAAACCGCTGATCGGTTTTGAACGTCGCCCCATTCGCCGGTATTCCGTGTCGGCGAACGGGGCGCTGCCGTATATCAAAAGGGATACGGGCAAAAAGAGAGGGTCTGCCATCTGCTCAGGACAGATGTCAGACCCTCTTTATTCCGTGCTTGTTTTCTCTCCGGGCTTACTTCACCATGCTGGCGATCTCTTCCGCGAAGTTCTCCTGCTTCTTCTCGATGCCCTCGCCCTTCTCGAAGCGAACGGCGTCCACGAAGGTCACGGCGCCGCCCAGTTCCTTGGCGGCCTTGTTCATGTACTGCTCCACAGTGACGTCGCCGTCCTTGACGAACGCCTGCTGCAGGAGGCAGTTTTCGGTGTAGAACTTGTTGAGCTTGCCCATGACGATCTTTTCCTTGACCTGCTGGGGCTTGCCGGCCATCTTCTCGTCGTTGTCCATCTGGGCCAGCATGATCTTCTTCTCTTCCGCGATCACCTCGTCGGTGACCTGGCTCTTATCCCAGAAGCGGGGATTGAGCGCGGCGATCTGCATGGCGAGATCCTTGCCGATGACGGTGGCGTCGATGCCGCCCTCCACCTTCAGGTTCACGATGACGCCGATCTTGCCGCCGGCATGGATATAGGGGACGGAAACGTTCTCGGGGAAGCGGACGAAGCGGCGGACCTTGATGTTCTCGCCGATGACGAGGACCATCTCCTGCTGCTGCTCGGTCACGGTCCTGCCGGTATCGCCGTAGGTGCACGCCATGAGCGCGTCCAGATCGGCGGGAGCGTCCTTGGCGACCACGTCGGCCACGCCCTTGACGAAGTCCACGAACTTGTCGTTCTTGGCGACGAAGTCGGTCTCGGCGTTGACCTCGACCACCACGCCGACGCCGTCGATCACCGCGGCGTAAGCCATACCCTCGGCGGCGATGCGGCCGGCCTTCTTCTGGGAAGCGGCAAGGCCCTTCTCACGGAGGATCTCGATCGCCTTATCCACGTTGCCGTCGGCCTCGGTCAGGGCCTTTTTGCAGTCCATCATGCCGACGCCGGTCATCTCTCTGAGGTTCTTAACATCCTGAGCAGTGAATGCCATTATTCTGCCTCCTCGCTCTCGTTGATCTTGGCCTCTTCCTCTGCGGCCGCGTCAGCCTCGGCCTCCGCGGCGTCCTCACCCTGGCGGCCTTCCACCACGGCGTCGGCCATGGCCTTGGAGATCAGGCGGATGGCGCGGATGGCGTCGTCGTTGCCGGGGATGATATAGTCGATCTCATCGGGATCGCAGTTGGTGTCCACGATGGCGACGATGGGGATGTTCAGCTTCCGGGCCTCGGCAATGGCGTTGCGCTCCTTGCGGGGGTCGATGATGAACAGGGCGGAGGGGAGCTTCTTCATTTCCTTGACGCCGCCGAGATACTTCTCCAGCTTGGCGATCTCGTTGGTGAGCTTGATGACTTCCTTCTTGGGGAGCATGTCAAAGGTGCCGTCCTCCTGCATCTTGCGGAGCTGGCCAAGACGGTCGATGCGGGTGCGCATGGTCTTGAAGTTCGTGAGCATGCCGCCCAGCCACCGGGCGTTCACATAGTACATGCCGACGCGCTCCGCCTCCTCGCGGATGGCGTCCTGCGCCTGCTTCTTCGTGCCGACGAAGAGGATGGTGCCGCCGTTTTCGGTGGTGTCGCGGACGAAGCTGTAAGCCTCCTCCAGCTTTTTCACCGTCTTCTGCAGGTCGATGATATAGATGCCGTTGCGCTCCATATAGATGTAGGGAGCCATTTTGGGGTTCCAGCGCCTTGTCTGGTGACCGAAGTGGACACCGGCCTCAAGAAGCTGCTTCATAGATACTACTGCCAATTTTTATTCCTCCTTTAGTTTGATCCTCCGGGATCTTCCGCCCCCGCGCAAACCGCGAGCGGCACCTGCGCGAAGTCCGATCCCGTGCGTGATGCTGAAACAGTATAGCAGATGGCTTTGGCAAATGCAAATACTTTTTTAGCTTTTTTCCGTAAAAATCAGGCCGACAGGTACTTTTTCAGGAATTCCACGGCCACAGCCTCCATATCCGGCTTCATGAAGCCGAAATCGCCGTGCATGAAGCCCTCCCGCTCCACATACTGCACGTCCCTGCCGCCTTTGATCTCCGTGAGGCGCCGACAGAGCATCCGGGACTCCTCGACCGGAACGATGTGGTCGTCGTCGCCGTGGAACAGGAGGATGGGCGGGAAGGCCGGCGTCAGGAAATTCATGGGGTTCGTGAAATACATGAGTCCGGGGATGGCGTCCGGCGCCGCGCCGCAGAGCAGCGCCTCAAAGGACGGCATATCCGGGTTGTTGAAGGATTTGGACTGGAGGACCAGGTCGAAGGTGCCGAACCAGCTGATCACTGCCTGCACGCGGCTGGAGTAGCTGGCGCAGCCCATGCTCAGATCCTCGAAGGCGGGATCGTCCTGGGTGGCGGCGGC
This sequence comes from Oscillospiraceae bacterium, assembly GCA_017515345.1. GTDB lineage: Bacteria > Bacillota > Clostridia > Oscillospirales > Oscillospiraceae > RGIG5705. Next base: position 95,798 of record JAFWFZ010000038.1, read on the forward strand.
CATGACAGCGTAGTAGCCTCCCGCGGAGGTGCCGCCCACGGCGAAGCGGTCGCCGTCCAGCATGTATTTCGCGGCGTTTGCCCGCAGGAACCGGATGGCAGCCTTCAGATCGAAGAGCCCGGCGGGGTATTTGGCCTCTCCCGCCAGCCGGTACTCCACGCTGACCACGGCGAAGCCGTAACGGATGGCATTCAGGATGGTGCCCACCTGGGCGTCGCCCTTCTTCCCGCCGAAGAACCCGCCGCCGTGGATGAAGATCATGGTGGGGAAGGGCCCTTCGCCCTCCTCCGGGAGATAGATGTCCAGCTTCTGCGAGGGGGACTGGGACGCGTAGGGGATATCCATAAATCTCCGGGATATGCCTGTCACGTCAATGAGCGGGGGCTCCACAGTCTCGGCCGCCCAGCCGCCGGGGATGGTGAATACGTTGTTCTGTTCCATGCCGTTTGCCTCCTTTGGTATGATTTGTCTCCAGTATACTCCGTATGCGGAGGTTTGTCGAGCGGAACGGAGAAAAACGAATGGCGGCCCCGCCGGACAGTGCGAAAATAATACTTGCCTCAAACAGGCGAAAAGCTTATAATAAATTGTTGAAAAGGATCAAAGGAACCAAACACTGTACATTTGATTTTACAGGAGGAAATACCATGGCTTATCAGTTCTTTTCCGTGCCCTGCCCCATTACTGTCGGCTGCGGGGCCATCGCCATTCTGGGCGACGAGATCAAAAACCGCGGCCTCAAGAAGCCCCTTATCGTATTTGATGCGGGCGTGAAGGAGGCCGGCATCCCCGATAAGGTCATCAAGATACTGGATGAAGCCGGTCTGGACTACGCCTGCTTCGACGGGGTCCACGCCGACCCCTCCGTGGACGTGGTGGACGCCTGCGCCGCCGTGGCGAAGGCCGAGGGCGTGGACTGTCTCATCGGCGTGGGCGGCGGCAGCAGCATGGACACCGCCAAGGCCACCTCCATCTTCACCAGCGGCTTTGAGGGCGACGCCCGCTTTTACGTGCGGCAGACCCCCATCAAGGTGGAGACAACCACCCCCGTGTTCCTGGTGCCCACCACCACCGGCACCGGCGCCGAGTGCACCTCCGTTGCCATCATCTCCGTACCCGAGAAGAACGTGAAGTGGAGCGTCAACGTGAACACCACCCTGGGCGTGGTGGATCCGGAGCTCACCGTGACCCTGCCCCCGCTTTACACCGCCACCACCGGACTGGACGCGCTTGCCCACGCCACCGAGGGCATCACCGCCAGCACCTCCAACATCCACGCCACCTACATGGGCCTGGGCGCCGTTAGAAAGATCGCCGATCACCTGGTGGACTGCTACAACCATCCCACGGACATCAACGCCCGCACCGAAATGGCCATCGCCGCCGACTGGGCCGGAATGGCCTTCAACAACCCCCTGACCCACCTGAGCCACGCCATGGGCGACGCCTTCGGCTGCCACTTCCACACCCCCCACGGCCTGAGCTGCAGCCTGGGCCTGGCGGATACCATGCGTCTGGTGGCGGAGGCGCGCAAGGACGATATGAAGGTCATCGCTGAGGCTATGCGCATCGAGCTCACCGGCAGCGAGACCGGCAGGGAGCTGGGCGAGCTGGTGGCGCAGAAGATCTTCGGCATGATGCACGCCATGAATATGCCCTCCCTCAAGTCCCTGGGCTGCTCCAGGGAGGAGATCGTGGGTCTGGCGAAGGAAGTGACCGAGAACCATCTCTGCACCCACAGCCCCATCCCCGTCACCCTGGAGCTGATGGAAAAGCTGCTGGGCGACGTGTACGACAACTACCAGTAAGTCTGACCGCAAACGCCCGTTTATCGAAGCATAACAATGAAAGCGCCCGCAATGTCCTGCATTGCGGGCGCTTGGAGCAGTATGGGAGGGACCCATGAGAAAGAGAGAGGGGTATCTCGATATTCTGCGGTGCCTGGCCATCGCCATGGTGCTGCTGAACCACTGCGTCAGCAAGATCATCATGCGGGAAGCGTATTACGGCACGCGGACCTTCGTGCCGCTTTTGACGCTGAACGCCCTGAGCTGCATGGGCGTCGCGCTGTTCCTCATGATCAGCGGGCGCCTGATGCTGCAGAGTGATTCCAGCCGGGACATCGCCGGTTTTTACAGAAAGCGCCTGCCCCGGATCCTCCTGCTCCTGCTGGTGTGGAACGCGGCGTACTTCTTCTATCTCCGGCTCCTGCGGGGCGAGGCGCTGACGGTGAGCGGCTTTTTTGAAGGGCTCATCAACCTGGGGAACGCCTATCACCTGTGGTATCTCTACCTCATCGCGGGCATCTATCTGCTGACGCCGTTTCTCAAGCGCATCGTGGACTCCTGTACCGGACGGCAGTGCTGGCTCCTGCTCCTCCTCATGCTCCTGTGCCCCACGATCCGACCCTTCCTGAACCAGACGTTCGGCATCTATATCAACCTGTTCGAGCCGCTGTTCAACGGCTACATCGGATACTTCCTGCTGGGGTATCTCCTCGGCAGGGCGGAGCTCCGGCGCTGGATGCTCCCGGTCTCCCTGCTGGCCTTTGCCGCGGGGATCGTCCTGATGGTGACGCAGAATTACGGAGCCTCCTCCGGACGAGGCGTGTACCTGGTATTCAACTATGGCTCCAGCATCACCCGGTATCTCAGCGCCGGGGGCGTTTTCATGATGGCGCGCTTCCTCTTCGGGGGAGAGAGCGTCCTCACCCGGTCGGCGGGGCGGTATTGCGGGCTCATCCTGGGGACGTATCTGCTCCACGTGATCGTGCTGGAGCTGCTGTGGGAGAAGGGGATGTTTGAAATGCCGCCGCTCCTGCTGATCGCGTATCTGTTTTTCACAACGCTGATCGCCTCCTCCGTCCTCTCGTGGCTCCTGGGGAAGATCCCCCTGGTGAAAAAAGCCGTATCCTGATCGGAAGCATATTGGGGGAAGTCATGAGAAAGAGAGAGGGGTATCTCGACGTGCTGCGGTGCCTGGCCATCGCCATGGTGCTGCTGAACCACTGCGTCAGCCGGTACATCCGGACCCCGGCGTATTACGGCACGCGGACCTTTGTGCCGCTGCTGATGCTGAATGCCCTGAGCAATATCGGAGTGCCGCTGTTTCTCATGATCAGCGGGTGCCTGATGCTGGAGAGCGATTCCAGCCGGGACATCGCCGGTTTTTACAAAAAGCGGCTTCCCAGGATCCTCCTGGCGCTGATAGTGTGGAACGTTGTCTATTACGTGGGTCCGGGGCTCCTGCGGGGCAGAGCGCTGTCCGCGGGCGGTTTTTTTGAAGAGCTCATCAACGCGGGCAGCGCCTATCACCTGTGGTTTCTCTATCTCATCGCGGGGATCTATCTGCTGACACCGTTCCTCAAGCGCGTGGTAGACTCCTGTACCGGACGGCAGTGCTGGCTCCTGCTTCTCCTCATGCTCCTGTGCCCCACGATCCGGCCCTTCCTGAACCAGACGTTCGGCATCTATATCAACCTGTTCGAGCCGCTGTTCAACGGCTACATCGGATACTTCCTGCTGGGGTATCTCCTCGGCAGGACAGAGCTCCGGCGCTGGATGGGGCCGGCCGCACTCGCCGCTTTCGCGGCCGGCTTCCTCCTGGCGGTGACGCAGAACTACCGGGCTTCCTCCCCCGACGGTGTGCAGACGGTGTACAACTACGGCGCCAGCATCACCCAGTATCTCATGGCTTCCGCCGTGTTCGTGTCGGCGCGGCTGGAGATCAGGGGGAACGGCCGCCTCGCCCTGGCCGCGGAGCACGGCAGCCGCCTGACCTTCGGCGTTTATGTTCTCCATTTGATCGTGCTGGAGCTGCTGTGGGAGCGGGGATCGCCCGACACGACGCCCCTCCTGCTGATCGCGTATCTGTTTTTTGTGACGCTGGTCGTCTCCTTCCTCCTCTCGTGGCTCCTGAACAGGATCCCCGTTGTGAAAAAAGTCGTATCATAAAACGAACGGAAAAGCGCCCGCGGCAAATGCCGCGGGCGCTTTGCAGATCATTCAGGATCGGATCAGATATAGGGGACCTCTTCGGTCTCGTTGTCAGTATCCTGCTTCCCCGGAGCGGGCTCCTCGGACATGGTGTCCGAGGGAGCGGGATCGGTCTCGTCGGGATCCAGCTGCACGGACTCGACTTCGTCGGGGTCCTTGGGATCCTCGGGATCCTCGGGCTCGGCAGGGTCCGCGGGATCAGCGGGATCGTCGGGGTCCGCAGGGGCAGGGGTCTCGGCCGGGACCACGTTTACATCCCAGCGGTGCAGGAAGGCCACGATCTGCGCCCGGGTGCAGGTCTTTTCGGGGCTGAAGGTGGTGGCGGAGGTGCCGTTGGTGATCTCATTTTCCACGGCCCACAGCACAGCGTCCTCATAATAGGCGCCCTTTGCCAGATCCTTGAAGGGATTCTCCACGCCGTCCACTGCGGGCTCCTGGGCGGTGCGCCACAGGAAGGTGACCACCTGGCCGCGGGTGCAGGCGCTGTCGGGGCTGAAGGCGGTCTCGCTGGTGCCCTTGGTGATGCCGTTCTCCACGGCCCACTGCACCGCCTTATAGTAGTAGGCGTCCTGCTTCACATCGGCGAAGGGCATCTTCGTGCCCACGGGCTCGGGGCAGCCGGAGGCGCGCCACAGGAAGGTGACAACCTGAGCGCGGGTGCAGGGAGCGTCGGGGGAGAAGGTCGTCTTGCTGGTTCCGTTGGTGATACTATTGGCAACGGCCCAGAGCACGTCGTCGTAGAACCAGTCTGTCGGGGCCACATCCTTGTAGGGCACAGCGCCAAAGTATACGACGCATACAGGGGGGACAATGTTCATATCCGCACTCTTTGCGGAGATGACAACACAATCCTCGCCGCTGACGGTGACGGTGACCTCGCCCTCCGCATCGGTGACGAATTCGGTCTCCTTGCCGTCCACCGTGATGACGGCGCCGGCCAGAGGCTGCGGAACGGTCGTCCCGGCGTTCATATCGTAGACGGCGGCATTCAGGATCAGCGGGAAGGTCACCTCGTGATTCGCGGTGATAACGCGCTTCCCGTCAAAGCTGGAGTATGTGTCGGACCAGGTCTCGGTATCCTTATAGATGTATCCGTAGAGATAATCACCGTCTTGGACCTCGTCTGCCGACGACCAGGCGCCCACGTCATTGACGTAGAAGCTGAAGAAGCCGCTGTCGTCGCCCCAGAACCTGGTAACCCAGCCGTTGGTGCTGGCATAGCCCTCAGCGCCGCCCTCAAACAGCTGCTCATGGGCGGCGATCAGCGCTTCGTCAACGCTGAAGTCGCCGCTGACGTCAAGGTCCTTGACCGTAACTGCGGCAATCGGGACCGCCAGCTCGCCCTTAACGGAGACGGAAACAAACACATCGATGGGCTTCGCGGGGAATTTGACGACGCACACGGGGGGAACGAGCAGGGTCTTGTCGCTCTTTGCGGAGATGACCGTCCTGCCATATCCGCTGACGGTGACGGTGACCTTGCCCTCCGCGTCGGTGACGAATTCGGTCTCCTTGCCGTCCACGGTGATGACCGCGCCGGCAACGGGCTGCTCCACAGGGGCCCAGTTGGCGTCAAAGCCCATGGCCTTCAGCGTCAGGGGGATCGTGGTCTCGTTTTCGCCTGAGGCAAGGACCCTGGAATCGAAGAACGCGTACTGATCGGAATACCCGGTCCCGTCGGCGTACACGTAGGCGTACACAAAGTCGCCCTCCTTGACCGGATCGGTCAGGGCCCAGGCGCCCGCGTCGTTCACATAGTAGCCGAAATTGCCGCTATCGTCGTTCCAGAGCTTGGTCATGCCCAGGCCGTAGTCGCCCACCGCGCTGGCATAACCACCGGGGCAGTACGCGTCATGGGCGGCAGCCATGACCTCGTCGATGTTGAAGTCGCCGCTGGAATCCCTGTCGGTCACCTGAACGGCGTCGCCCGGTACCACCAGCTCGCCCTTCACGGAGATCGCCACGAGCACCGTGATGGGATCGGCGGGGGCGGGAGCGATCGGCTCGGGCGTGTCGTCCGCCAGGGCGGTCGCACCCAGAACGCCGAAGAGCATCAGCGCCGCGAGAAGCAGGCTCAAAAGTCTTTTCTTCATGTGCTGTTTTCCTCCTTAATTCATAAAAGGTACCAATATTATAATCTTCCCCGCCAAACAATGCAATCCTTTTTTTGGAATTCCCTCCCGGCGTCGCCGGGCAAACAAAAAAGCCCCTGCACGGCCGTGCAGGGGCTTTCCGGTTGGAGGCGACACCCGGACTTGAACCGGGGAATGAGGGTTTTGCAGACCCTTGCCTTACCACTTGGCTATGTCGCCAAAGCCCACGAAGCCCGAAGGCTTCGTGGGTGGAGCGGACAACGAGGCTCGAACTCGCTACCTCCACCTTGGCAAGGTGGCGCTCTACCAGATGAGCTACGCCCGCGAATTGGTGCCCAGAGCCGGAGTCGAACCAGCGACACGGGGATTTTCAGTCCCCTGCTCTCCCAACTGAGCTATCTGGGCATATAAAGGACGAAGACCGCCCTGTTATTGTTGATGGCGACCCA
>JAFWFZ010000039.1 GCA_017515345.1 Oscillospiraceae bacterium
ACGAACTGGGTGAAGCAGAATCTGCCGTCGTTGTCCGGGGTCAGGTCGGCCAGCATGATGGGCTCGCCGGTCTCGCCCTTGGCGGTGAGCTGGGCATAGGCGCCTTCGTCGGCCAGCAGCTCGTCATTGGGGATGACGAAGAAGTTCACTCCGATGTCGCCGGCCAGCGTCAGGCTGGCGGAGACGATCTGCGCCGCGGGGCCTGCGGGCTCGGCCTTGACCAGCGCGGCAAGGGCGGCGTCCACGGCCTCCTGGGAGGCGGGGATATCCTTCAGCACCGCCATAGCGTCGGCATAAGTGGGATACTCGTCCTGCTCACCGGCGGCGTTGATCTCCGCGATCTTCCAGATCAGGGCGTCCTTGTCGGCCACCTGTACGGCTTCGCCGTCATAGGCGTCGCCCACGTCCGCGCCAAGGCCCACGCAGGTGAACTGCCAGCGCATCACGTCGCCGTTAGCCAGCGCGTAGCCGCTTGCGCCGAAGCCGGGGAACTCGCCGTTGACGCAGTAGAGCCAGCCGGAATCGGGGTAGTACTCGCCGTTAATGGTCGCCTTCTCGGGCAGGTACTCCTCCGAGCCGTCAGCGCCGTAGTAGTACACGCCGGAGAGGTAGAAGTTATCGGTCTCGGTGCCGGTCAGCGTATAGGGGACGCCGCCGTTGAGTTCGGGGAACTGCTCCTTCAGCAGGTCGGTGACGACCACGGAGGCCTGGGTGTACTTGGGCACGGTGACGAGCACCGGCTCGATGATATACTCGCCGTCCACGGTGAATTTTTCCACGGTGACGGCCACGGTGGCCTCGCCGGAGGTCTGCCGCGCCAGCTCGCCCATGGCGGCAAGCGCCTCGTTGAGGGCGTCATACACGCCGTCATAGGTGGTCGCGTCGGCGATGCCCGCGAGACCGGCGGCATAGACGGCCTCGATCTGGGCCCACACGTCGGGGTCATAGTCGTTCTGATCCAGCTTGTTATACTCATTGTTCAGGCTTTCGGTGGCGCGCTCCCGCTCGGCGGCGAAGGGATCCTCGCCGCTCCCCGCCTCGATCCACTTGGCGTAGAGGGTGATATCCTTCGCGGGCATGAGGCCGAAGGCATAGGACGGCCCGTTGGTCATGAAGGCGTCCAGTGTGTACCAGCCCACGAAGGTGTAGCCGTCCCGGGTGGGGGAGGCAGGCGGGGTGATCTTGCTTGCGATGGGGGCCGTCAGGGGCTCCACCGCGCTGCCGCCGTTGGAGGTAAAGGTGATGGTGGCGTCGTCGGTATAGAGGTAGATGGCGCCGTGGTCGCCGTACATGACGGACACGCCCTCCATGGGGCTTTCGATGGCGGTGACGCAGTCGGGGCGGATGCGCTGCTGCTGCTCGTTGGGGTCGTCGTTGGGGTCATTGAAGTCGCTCATGACCTGATAGACCCACTGCTCGCCGTCCCACTTGTAGACGAAGCTGCCCTGCTCGTGGTAGAAGGTGCTGTTCGCGATATAGTGATCCTTGCCCTCGGTGAACAGATACCAGTCGCCGTTATGATCCCGGCCGGTGGTCGGACGACGGTTGACGCCGGTCGCATCATAAGCGGGGGCGGTCTCCGCCGCGGCGGTCTGGGTCCAGCTCCCGCCGCTGTAGACGTAACGCTGGCCGTTTGTGTCCACGGCGTAGGCGTCGCCGCCGGACCGCTCAAAGGACTTGAAGCCGTAGCTGTGATCCTCCCAGGCTTCGCCGTTCCAGTGCTGCGTCGCCGTCCAGATGTCGTTTTCGTTCACGATGACCGTCGCGGCTACCGTGGCGCTGGTGAGGAGGGTCCAGCTCTCCCCGTCCCAGGTGTAGATATTCTCGGTCCCGCTGGCGCCGGTCTCGCTGCTCGCGTCGCCCATGCTCACGGCGGCGGTGAGGCCGTCCGTGCCGCAGGGGCCCAGCGCAATGACGTTTTGCCTGGCGCCCATGCTCAGGCCCAGGGAAACAAGATCCGTCTCCCCGTCGGCGGTCAGGGCATACACGCCCTGCGGCGCATAGAGGTACAGACGCAGGGCGCCGGTGGCCTCGTCCACAAAGGCGTAAGTTCCGGAGATATCCGGGCCGTCGTCCTTGTAGGTGAGGTATTCGCGGGACACGCCGGGGCTGGTGAGGTAGCGGAAATCGTTGTTGTCCGCCTGTGGCAGCTCGAGCCCGGCGGTGAAGTCCTTCTCGATGGTGCAGACCACCGTGTCGCCGTCCATCAGGGACATGGTCACGTGGTAGTCGTGCATCCCCGCGGGCACCGCGTCCTGCCGGATCACGAGCACGTTGAAGCGGGGGGCGGTCGCGGCCTGCAGGCCGTTAGGCTGTGTGACGGTCCCGCTGTAGTACGGCTCCCCGCCGCTGGTGATTTGCACCGCCAGGGTCGCGGGCTGCCCCATCGCATAGCTTATGTTAAACGGGATCAGCATGCAGCCAGGCTGGCCCGCCGCGGCCTGGGTGAACAGTGCGGGAAAACTGCTCTGATTAGTGTTGGTGATCGGCCAGGAGTCCCCGTCGAGGCCCAGGTCCGAAAAGTTGTAACCGGTGAAAAGGATATTGTCGAGGCCATAGTTTTCATCCGTGAAGAACAGGTCGAGTTTTTCAAAATATGCCGTGAACGTGGTATCGGTGCTCACGGTCGTGACCCAGGGATTCTGCCAGTTACTCGCACCCGTGGACTCGTTGACCCAGTAGGAAAAAACGTATCCAGGCACGGGAGTGGCCGTCAGTCGGCAGTATAATCCGGAGGTAAACTCCGCCGTTGCGGTACCCATGGTCTCATCGGCGGAGACCGCAGTCGCGTGGATCTGCTTAAAGTACGCGGTATAAGAGCACTCCGTTATGGGTATGACCGTCAATGTGGAATCGGTATACTGCTTGTCCGTCCCGTCCTTCTGCCAATACTGGAACACATAACCGGGACTGGCACTGGCGCTGATCTGAAAACTGCTGCCATTGTCCGTGACGGTCACCGTGCCCTCGTCCGGATCAGCGGGGGCCGCGGTCACATTATAGTAGTGATAGTCGTGCTCGGAGAAGTACGCGGTGTAGTTCGCGTTCTCAGCGGCGACCACCGTCGCGGGGTTGCTGGCGATCTGCTCCCCGGTGCTGTCCTTGATCCAGCAGAGGAAGAGGTAACCCTCCGCCGGGGTCGCGGTCAGGGTGTACTGGGCCTCGTTGGCAATCTCAGCCGTGGCCGTACCCATCGTCTCATCGTTGGGCGTCGTGGTAATCGTATAGGTTTCCGTCAGTTTGACGTACTTGATGGTCAGCGTGTCGCCTTCCAGCGTTTCAAGTATGTCGGCGGCAGTGTAGCCGCTATAGAAACGTGTATAGGCCTCCATGACAAGACAATAGTAATTTCCATTCTTGGCATACACAAAAGCACGGCCTGTTGAGCTTTGCCTGTTGAAGTATTCTTCCTTCGCACCGGAAACCTGCCAGAGCCATGCATTTGTTCTATCATGCCTGAAATAGCCCGTGACAATATCGTCCGGGTTCGCTGTGAAGGTCGTGATCTCCCCCGACACGGGGGTACAGGTCTGGTCACCGATGTTAAAGCCCGATGTGACCGCTCCGCTGTAATCCGTCAGATCAAAGACGATCTTGAGTGTCTGCTCATCATCCGCCAGCGCGACGGCGGGCAGCAGCGAGAGAAGCATGACGATCACAAGCGCCACGCTTAACAAACGTTTTTTCATTTTTTACCACCTTTTATTATTTTCCGCTTCGTTTTTGCCCCGCGCCCGCTTCATTGGCCCGGAGCCTGCTTCATTGCCGCGGAGCGCGCTTCTTCGCCCCGCTTTGCCTCTTTGCCGCGGAGCGCGCTTCTTCGCCCCGCCCTGCTTCGTTTTGCTGTTCTCTGTCTGTTTCGTTTCCCCGTCGATCACCTCCGGAATATTATGCTGACTGACCCCTCGTGATATGCGTGTTGCTTTTTCCCGCCCGTTCGGGTATAATGAGCGCAGGAAAGGAGGTCCTCCCTATGCCTGATTTCAACTATTCCTGCGCACCGTTCACCTTCGTCTGGGACGAGGACAAGAATCAGATCAACATCAAGAAACACGGCATCGATTTCAAAACCGCTGCCCTGGTTTTCCTTGATGATCTGAGACTGGAATTCCCAGATCCCGAGCACAGCGAGGATGAGGCCCGTTACCGCACCATCGGTCTTGTCCACGACGTGCTGACCGTGGTATACTGCGACCGGGAAAACGCCGACACCGGAAACGTCGATATCCGCATCATCTCCGCCCGTCTTGCTACAAGACTGGAGCGCAACGCATACAACAACAACATCATCGGCAGATTCTGACCAGGATTGGAGGGAACAGTATGGGCAAGGAAGTCCGATATGTCATGGAAGACGACAGAAAAATCACCGAGGAAGAGATCGCCATGATCGAAGCCGCCCGGGAGCTGCCCGAGACCTTCGACGCCGATAACCCGCCGATCGACCCCGCCGCCGCTCCGGAACAGTACGCCGCGCTGATGCGCGCCGTCGGTGAGCGGAATCGCCGCATCGCAGGACGCCGCTCCGGCTCCGCGTGAGCGAGCCTGAACCCCGGACCGTCCCTGAATACCATTTGGGGGCGGTCTTTTTCTGCCTCCGCTTCGATTTTCGTTTCCCCGTCGATCACCCCCGGAACATTATGCTGACTGACCCTTCGTGATATGCGTGTTGCTTTTTCCCGCCCGTTCGGGTATAATGAGCGCAGGAAAGGAGGTCCTCCCTATGGAATACACCGTGCAATTGAATTGGGATGACGACGCCTGCGTCTGGACCGCGACCAGTGACGATATCCCCGGACTTGTGCTGGAATCCGGCTCCCTGGACGCGCTGATGGAACGCGTCCGCTACGCCGCCGCCGAGCTGATCGAGCTGGACGGGCTCCGCTCCGCCGATGCTCTGCTGTTCCGCCTGGAACGGAGAGAGAGGATGTTTGCCTAATGGCGGAGTACGAAAAACGCGTTCGTGATCTGCTGAAAAGCCACGGCTGCCGTTTCGTGCGGCACGGCAAGGGCGATCATGACATCTGGTACAGCCCCATCACCGACCGCCACGTGACCGTGGATTCAAAAATCAAATCCCGATTCACCGCCAACGCGATCCTGAAGCAAAGCGGCATCGACTACCGCTTCCAGTAGCTTCGGCGTGGCTTCTCCGCGGCTCCCCTGTTTGGGGGAGTCGCTTTTTTGATTTGGGTACATGACCTCCGCCTTCGATTTTCGTTTCCCCGTCGATCACCCGTCCCTTTCAACGCCGCCTGTGCCGATGGCCCGGAAAATGCTGCTGCCCGGAGGAAGCAGCTCCGGGCAGTCAGGAAAAAAGAAAAGGTTATATGATCGGGTCGCCCCGCCATATACAAAAAACGCCTATGCCGCCGCGCGCGCGTCAGCACAGGCTGTCGGCTCGTCTGCTTGCGGCGCGGACCGGCATTGCTGCCGGCTTCCTCTGACCCTGCGGCATGCCCCGCCCTCGGGTCTTCGCTCCTGCCGACGGCAGCAAAAAACCGCCGTCCCCATGGAAACGGCGGTCACAGATGCTCCGGGGTACGCGCCCTTCCCATTCTTCGCAAGTTGTCGGTGCAATTCTTCTGACTTCGCGCTCCCGGTCTCCCATCGGCTGCGGCCTGCCTTCTCGGTTTCCCAATGACTGGCTTTCGCCCCAGCGTCTTCCGACGCCTCGGCCGCATCCTCGCGCGCTCACAGTACCGGTCGTGTCGGGCTTCCCCCGCGTCGCGCTCCGCGCTCCGCGGCCCCTGTTACTTCTAAGCCGCCTCCCTGCCATAAGGCTTTGCGGGAGACGTCAACACCAACGGCGAGCTATTCAGTTTTCGGGTTTTCGTAAAGTCTGAAGCTTTACGAA
>JAFWFZ010000040.1 GCA_017515345.1 Oscillospiraceae bacterium
CCCTGGTATCAGGTCTACGTGGATTACGCGGTGAAAAACAGGATCATCGGGGCAAATGAGTATTCCAATTACGACGCGAAGGCCACGCGGGCGCAGTTTGCCTGTATCCTGGCGATGGCTCTCCCCGATTCCGCGCTGCAGCAGATCAACAATATTACCTATGACGACATTCCCGATGTTACGGGGAAAGAATACTATGCTCCCTACGTTTGCAAGCTTTACAACGCGGGCATCCTCACCGGCAGCGATGGCTACGGGACATTCTATCCCAAAAACAACATCAAGCGCAGCGAGGTCGCGGCAATCGTCACCAGAATGGCGGACCCGAGCCTGAGAAAAAGCGTGACGCTGATCCCAAAGCCGGTTGCGGTTACCGGGATCGTTCTCGATAAAGCTAACGCTAAAATTGAAATTGGTGGAAAGATCAGCTTAGTCGCTACAGTAAGTCCCGAGAATGCGACTGACAAAACCGTGACTTGGGAAAGTACTACTCCGAGTATTGCCGTTGTGTCCAACGGCACGGTAACAGGGATTTCTGAGGGGAAGACGACCATTAGAGCTAGAGTTGGCGAATTCACGGCAACCTGCGTCATAGAGGTTGCCAAAATACTACCGACGGCGATTTCTTTGAATAAAACAGATATGAAGCTGAGCGTCGGAAAATCAGAGAAACTGACCGCTACCGTCACGCCTGCCAATGCAACGGATAAGTCGGTGATCTGGAGCAGCAGCAATCCTTCCGTTGCGACTGTTTCCAATGGGACAGTGACTGCGGTCAGCGCGGGTACAGCGACTATTACTGCTAAAACCAGCAATGGATTAGCGGCCAGTTGTACGGTGACAGTCAGCAGAGTGATCCCCGGAAGTGAAAACTACCACGGTCATGTATATACAGGCGGTTCAAACAGCACGAAATACCATTACGAGGCAGATTGTGCAGGGAAGTATAGCCATGAGATAACATGGGATGAGGTTGATAAGCGCGGGCTTGAGCCTTGCAGCAAGTGTGTATTGCATTGACGTCAGCTCAAGTGATTATTCTCAGATTCTGTCAAGCGATAAAAAATGCAAAATGCCCATAAACAAGCAAAGAGGAATGGCAAGAGCCATTCCTCTTTGCTGTTCCTTCCCCCTTACGGCAGGTCGAATTCCCGCTCCAGCAGGCCGCGCATGACCTGCATACTCTCCTCGTTGAACTCCAGCTCGCCGTTGTCGAAGAAAAGGGCGGAGCAGTAGATGATGGCCCGCACCACGAAGGTCTTGCGCAGGCGCACGTCGTCGGGCATGTCTACCTCCCGGCAGTATTCGCTGACCACGTCATACGTGCGCTGGGTAAGCTGGCCCCGCAGAGCCCGGATGTTGTCGCCGGTGTACTCTACCGTCTGCATGATGACCCGGCGGAATTGGGGGTGCTGCACCAGAAACCGGATGAATCCCAGACTCACCTCCACCAGCTTCTGCCGGGTGTCCATCCCCTCGCACCGGCGCAGCGTCCTGTCCAGATCCTCGTCGTAGAGCTGGTTGATATGGGTCAGGATCGCGGAGATAAACTCATCCGTATCTTTGAAGTGCCGGTAGGGCGTGGCGCAGCTCAGGCCGCAGTTCTTGGCGACCCGCCGGGTAGAAAAGCCGGCGACGCCGTATCGGTTCAGTTCCTCCAGTCCGGCGGCAATGAGGATCTCACGGGTGTTTCCGGTTTTCTTGTGTTCTGTCATGTGTAAAACGCCTCCTGAAACATGGGTGCGCACTCCGGCGCTTGTGACTTAAGTAAAGAATGGCTCAAATCCCTTGACTTATCGCGATAATTGGATATAATATAGAACATTAGATTGATGTTATCAATGATAACATCGTCTCTATTATAACACGTATTTTCCAAAATGTAAAATGGAGGTAAAGAACATGATTTTTGAAGCCATTGCCGAGCTGATCGCCGAGAGGAACGATTGCGACGTTTCCGAGATCACCCCCGAGTCCAAGTTCGCGGATCTGGGTATCGACTCCCTGGACACCGTGGAAATGGTCATGGAGCTGGAGGAGAAGATCGACATGGAGATCGAGCTTGACCGCAAGTTGGAGACTGTGGGCGAGCTGGTCGAGTACATCGAGAGCCTTAAAGCGGAATGATCGACAGTGTGATTTGCGAGAAGCTGGGTATCCGTTACCCGGTCTTCCAGGGGGGCATGGCGTGGATCGCCGATGGAAAGCTCGCCGCGGCCGTTTCCAACGGCGGCGGCCTGGGCGTCGTAGCTGCCGGAAACGCACCCGCCGATTATGTGCGCGGGCAGATCCGCGTCGCGAAAAGCCTGACGGATAAGCCCTTCGGAGTGAATATCATGCTCATGAGCCCCTTTGCCGACGAGGTCGCCCAGGTGGCCGCGGAGGAAAAGGTGGCCGTCGTGACCACCGGTGCGGGCAACCCGTCGAAGTACATGGAGCTGTGGCAGTGCGCCGGCATCAAGGTCATCCCGGTGGTTGCCTCCGTCGCCCTGACGAAGCTCATGACCCGCCTCGGCGCGACCGCTGTGATCGCTGAGGGCGGAGAGAGCGGCGGACACGTGGGCGAGCTCACCACCATGGTGCTGGTGCCCCTTGTCTGCGACGCCACCGATCTTCCCGTGATCGCGGCGGGCGGCATCGCGGATGGGCGGGGGGCTGCCGCTGCATTCATGCTGGGAGCCTGCGGCGTACAGATGGGCACCCGATTCCTGAGCGCGGAGGAGTGCTCCATCCACCCCGAATACAAGAAAAAGATTCTCAAAGCCCGCGACCTGTGCACCATGGTCACCGGCAAGCGGCTGGGCCATCCCGTCCGAAGCCTGAGAACGAATTTTGCCAGGAACTACTTCAAGGCGGAATACTCCGACATGTCCGACGAGGAGCTGGAGAATCTAGGCGTGGGCGCCCTGCGCCTCGCCGTGCAGGAGGGCGACTCCGATAACGGCTGCTTCCTGGCCGGTCAGTCCGCTGCCCTGGTGAACAGGTCCCAGCCCGCCGCCGACATCGTGCGCGAGGTCATGGAGGGCGCGGAGGAGGTCCTGAAAGGGGCGTCGAAGTGGGTAAGATAGCGTTCGTTTTTTCCGGCCAGGGCGCCCAATGCCCCGGAATGGGCCGGGAGCTCTATGAGACGTATCCCACCGCCAGACGCGTGTTCGACGCGCTGGACGGTATTCGCCCCGGCACCTCCGAGCAGTGCTTTTCCGGTACGGAGGAGGAGCTGAAGGAGACGAAAAACACCCAGCCGTGCCTGTTTGCCGTGGAGCTTGCCGCTGCGGAGACGCTGCGGGAGGCGGGCTTGTGCGGCGATATGGCCGCGGGCTTTTCCCTGGGCGAGATTGCGGCGCTGACCTACGCCGGCGCGGTGAGCCTGGAGCAGGGCTTCCGGCTCGTGTGCAGACGCGGCGAGCTCATGCAGCGGGACGCCGAGGCGCGGGAGACCGCCATGGCCGCAGTGCTGAAGCTGCCCAATGAAAAAGTGGAGGAGCTGTGCGCCGGCTTTCGGGAGGTCTATCCCGTGAATTACAACTGCCCGGGGCAGGTGTCCGTCTCCGGCGCGAAGGAGGAGATGGCGGACTTCATGGCCGCTGTCAAGACCGCGGGTGGCCGTGCCCTTCCCATTAAGGTGAAGGGCGGGTTCCATTCCCCGTTCATGCGGGCAGCGGCAGAGGATTTCGGAAGATTCCTGGAGGGACAGGAGCTTCGGGAGCCTGCGCTGCCGCTCTACTCCAACCGCACGGGCGGCGTGTACGGCGGCGATATGGCAAGGCTCCTCTCCGAGCAGATCTGCTCCCCCGTGCGGTGGGAGACGATCGTGCGGGCAATGGCCGCGGAGGGTGCGGACACCTTTGTCGAACTGGGGCCTGGGAAAACGCTCTGCGGTCTCGTGAATAAAACGCTTGAGAATGTTCGTGCCTTTGCCGTTTCGGACAGGGCCGGCACGGAAGCCGTACTGGCGGAGGTCAGGTCATGAAGGGAAAGATCGCTTTGATCACCGGCGGCTCCCGGGGGATCGGCGCTGCTGTGACGAAAAAACTCGCCTCCCTGGGGGCGGACGTCGCCGTCATCTACGCCGGAAACGCGGAGAAGGCGGAGGAGGTCTGCGCCTTCTGCCGGGAGACGTATGGAGTGCGCGCCGCGTCATACCGGTGCGATGTATCCGACTTTGCCGCCGCCAAGGAGACGGTGGCCGCCGTCAAGAAGGAGTTCGGAACGGTTCACATCCTGGTGAACAACGCAGGCGTCACAAGGGACGGCCTCGCGGGCACCATGAAGGAGGCCGACTTCGACCGGGTGCTGGACGTGAACCTGAAGGGCGCGTTCAACATGATCCGCCACTGCTATGGGATGTTCCTGAAAAACCGGGAGGGGGCTATTGTCAATATCAGCTCCGTGGCCGGTATCATGGGCAACGCAGGGCAGGTGAACTATTCCGCCTCAAAGGCGGGGCTGATCGGACTGACGAAGTCGGTGGCCAGGGAGCTGGCGGCGCGGAACGTCACCTGTAATGCCGTTGCCCCCGGGTTCATCGCGACGGATATGACAGGCGGACTGTCGGAGAATGCGGAGAAGCTCTCCGCCTCCGTCCCGCTCGGCCGGATGGGCACGCCGGAGGACGTGGCAGACGCGGTTGCGTTTCTGGCGTCCTCGGGCTACATCACCGGCGAGGTGCTGAAGGTGGACGGCGGCATCGCCATGTGAGTGTTTGGCTTTATGGAGCCGGCCGCAGAGGCGGCCGGTACCTTGAGATATGAAGGGGCAGACAATGGACGAGGCAAATATCAGAAAATACGCGCTTTTGATGAAAGAGCTGGAGCTGACCGGCCTGGAGATCCGGGAGAATGACCGGGTGGTGCGCCTGGAACGTACCCTGGCGGCGGCCCCTGTCGTCACCGCTGTGCAGACCCTGCCTGAAAAGGTGGAGAAGCCAAGCGTGGGCGAGGTGACCGTGACGTCTCCCATGGTGGGCGTATTCTACACCGCCCCGGCGGAGAATTCAGAGCCCTTCGTCAAGGTGGGCGACCGGGTCAGAAAGGGCGATACCCTCTGCATCATCGAGGCAATGAAGCTCATGAACGAGATCACCGCCGACCAGGACGGGGAAATTGCGGAGATCTGCGCCGTCAACGGCCAGGTGGTGGAATACGGCTCCGAGCTGTTCCGCCTGAAGAGGTGATCGAATGAACAGAGAAGAACTGATGACGATCCTTCCCCACAGGGATACCATGCTGCTGCTGGACGAGGCGGAGTGCGTGGACGGCGAGGCACGCGGAAAGCTCCGCATCAAGGGGGACGAGTGGTTTCTGAAGGGCCATTTTCCCGACGCACCCGTCGTCCCCGGCGTTATCCTGTGTGAGATCCTGGCCCAATCCGTGTGCGTACTGATGGCAGGCGGCATGACGGACGGAAAACTACCGATGTATACAGGGCTGAACAACGTGCGTTTCAAATCGCCTGTCCGTCCGGGCGACGTATTTGAAACGCGCTGCCGCATCACAAAGTCGAAGCCGCCCTTCTACTTCGCCTCCGGCGAGGGGTACGTGGGTGACCGGCTTTGCATCAAGGCGGAGTTTTCTTTTGCCCTGGTGGAGCAGTGAGATGTTTTCTAAAATACTGATCGCAAACCGCGGCGAGATCGCAGTTCGAATCATTCGGGCCTGTAAGGAGATGGGCATCGCCACCGTGGCCGTATACTCCGAGGCCGACCGGGACGCCCTGCACACCGCCCTCGCAGACGAGTGCTACTGCATTGGGCCGGCGCCCGCCTCCGAGAGTTACCTCAACGAGGAGCGGATCATCAGCACCGCGCTGGTGTCCGGCGCCCAGGCCATCCATCCGGGCTACGGCTTTCTGGCGGAAAACGCCCATTTTGCCCGGGCCTGCGCCAAGAACGGCGTGGCCTTCATCGGTCCCTCCGCTGACAGCATGGAGCGCATCAGCGACAAGACCCAGATGAAGGCGCTGGTGGAGAAAACGAGCCTTCGGCCAGTTCCGGGAACGGGCGTCCTGTGGAGCGTGGAGGAGGCGCTGGCGGCGGCGGAGAAGATCGGCTACCCCGTGATGCTCAAGGCCCGCTCCGGCGGCGGCGGCCGCGGGATCCGCCAGATCAGCGACGCGGAGGAGCTGGAACAGGCGTTCCCCCTGGCCGTGTCGGAGAGCGAGGCCGCCTTCGGGGACGGCGCACTCTACATAGAAAAGTACATCTATCCCGCCCGCCATATCGAGGTGCAGATCCTCGCGGATGAGGCGGGCAGCGTCGTATGCCTGGGAGAGCGGGACTGCTCCGTGCAGCGCCGCCACCAGAAGCTTATCGAGGAATCCCCGTCCCCCGGCGTATCCACGGAGCGGCGGAAGGCGCTCATGGACATGGTGGAGGACGCTGTGAAAAAGATCGGCTACGTGGGCGCCGGCACGCTGGAATTCCTCATGGACCGGGAGGGCAGCTTCTGGTTCATGGAGATGAACGTACGCCTCCAGGTGGAGCATTGCGTCACCGAGATGCTCACGAAGATCGACCTGGTGAAGTGGCAGATCCGCGCCGCGGCGGGGGTGGCCCTTCGCTTCAAAAAAAAGGATGTGCCCATTCGGGGCTGCAGCATCGAATGCCGGATCAATGCCACGGCGCCGGGCGTCCTGCGGATGCTCCACGTGCCGGGCGGCCACTTCGTGCGGTTCGACACGTTCCTGGTGCAGGGGGTGGAGATCACCCCGTATTACGACTCTCTCCTGGGCAAGCTGATCGTCTATGCCGGCAGCCGGGAGGAGGCGGTGCGGAAGATGAAGGCCGCTCTCTGCGAGCTGGTGGTGGAGGGGATCCCCACGAACATCCGGGAGCAGCTTGAGATCATCAGCGATGAGAGATTCATGTCGGGCGAGTACGACCTGACACTGATGGAAGGCAGGTAACGGAGATGTCTTTCTTGAACTTTTTGTACCAGCCGAAAAATGAGCTGGAAAAGGGCGGACGCAGCGTGATCCCCGCCCAGGAAGATGCCAGCGAGCCGGAAATGACCTGTCCCAACTGCCGCAAGAGCGTACCCCTGAGCCGCCTGTGGGCCAATCAGAATACCTGCTCCTGCGGATATCATTTCCGCATGGGCGCTCGGCAGAGGCTGGGCTCTCTGGTGGATCGGGGCACGTTCCGCGAGATGTTTTACGACGTTTGCGGCCGAGATCCCCTTCAGTTCCCCGGCTATCCCGAAAAGCTGGATGTGACCCGCCTGAACAGCAAGGAGGATGAGGCGGTAGTATGCGGCACCGCTGAAATCGAAGGCCATCGTTGCTGCCTTTTCATTATGGAGCCCTATTTCATGATGGGCAGCATGGGCGAGGCCGTGGGCGAGAGGATCACGCGGCTCTTTGAATACGCGCTGGAGAATCGGCTCCCTGTGGTGGGCTACACCGTGTCCGGCGGAGCGCGGATGCAGGAGGGACTGTTTTCCCTGATGCAGATGGCGAAGACCAGCGGGGCGGTGAAGCGCCACAGCGACGCGGGCCTCTTCTATCTGACCATCCTGACCGATCCCACCACGGGCGGCGTGACGGCCAGCTTTGCCATGGAGGGGGATATTATCCTGGCCGAGCCTGGGGCGACCCTTGGCTTTGCCGGCGCCCGGGTCATTGAGCAGACGATCCGCCGGCCGCTGCCCAAGGGGTTCCAGACGGCCGAGAGCATGCTGGAGCACGGCTTCGTGGACGCCATCGTACCGAGACGGGCGCAGAAGCGCGTGATCGCGAGGCTTCTCAAAATGCATTCAAAGGCGGTGGATCATGAGTAAGAGCGCATACGACAGGGTCAGGGCAGCGAGGGACAGCAAGCGTCCCACGGGCCTTGATTATATCCGCGGGATCTTCACGGATTTCTTCGAGCTCCACGGCGACCGCCGCTTTTCGGACGACGCAGCCATCGTGGGCGGCGTCGCCGAGTTGGAGGACACTCCGGTGACGGTGATCGCCATCGAAAAGGGCCACAGCACACGGGAGCGTATGGCCCGATCCTTCGGCGCTCCCAATCCGGAGGGGTACCGCAAGGCGCTCCGCCTGATGAAGCAGGCGGAGAAATTCCACCGGCCGGTGATCTGCTTCGTGGATACCTCCGGCGCCTACTGCGGCATCGGAGCCGAGGAGCGGGGCCAGGGGCAGGCCATCGCGGAGAACCTGATGGAAATGATGACCCTGAAGACGCCGATCATCTCGCTCCTCGTGGGAGAGGGAGGAAGCGGCGGCGCGCTTGCGCTGTCCGTGGCGGATCGTGTCTGGATGATGGAGAATGCCATCTACTCCGTCATCTCGCCGGAGGGCTGCGCCAGCATCCTCTGGAAGGATTCCGCCAGAGCGGCCGAGGCGGCCGAAAGCCTGAAGCTGACGGCGGAGGACGCCCTTCGGGGCGGGATCGTCGAGCGCATACTGCCGGAGAGCGACATGGGCAAGGCGTCGTTTTTTGAAATGATCCGCACCGGCTTGAAAAAGGAGCTGGCGGCCCTTGGCGCGCTTTCCACCGAAGAACTTCTGGAGCAGCGCTACATGCGCTTTCGGAGGATCGGAGACTGCTCCGCACAGGCGGAGGAAACGGGAGGTCAGCAATGAAAAGAGTCGCCGTAACCGGAATCGGCGTCGTGAGCCCGCTGGGCAACGACACGAAGACGTTTTGGAAAAACCTGACAAACGGTGTATGCGGTATCGGACCGATCACCAAATTCGACACGGCCGACTATAAAGTGAAAGTCGCCGGCGAGGTCCGGGATTTCGATCCCCGGACTTATATGGAAAAGCTGGATGTGATGCACAGCGATATCTACACCCAGTTCGCCATGGCCGCCGCCTGCCAGGCCGTGCAGGACAGCGGCGTGGAGGGCACGTTTGAGCCGGAACGCACCGGCGTATACATCGGAACCGGCATCGGCGGCATCGACACGTTCATGAAGGAGCACAAAAAGCTCCTGGAGAAGGGACCCAAGCGGGTCTCCCCGTACTTTATCCCCATGATGATCGCCAATATGGCCTCCGGCATGATCGCCATGCGCTTCGGCTGCAAGGGCCCGGCGCTCCCGGCTGTTTCCGCCTGCGCCTCCGGCTCCAACGCCATCGGAGAGGCTATGCGCCTGATCCGCCACGGTTACTGTGACGTGATGATCGCCGGCGGGGCGGAGGCCACGGTGAACGCGCTGGCAGCCGCCGGATTTTCCACCATGCAGGCCCTGTCCTTCTCCGAGGATCCCCTGGCGGCGTCCCTGCCCTTCGATCTGCGGAGGCAGGGGTTCGTTATGGGTGAAGGCGCCGGTGTGCTCATTCTGGAGGAGTATGACAGGGCGGCCGCCCGCGGCGCGCACATCTATGCGGAGATGACCGGCTACGGCTCCACCTGCGACGCCTACCACATGACGGCTCCCCACCCGGAGGCGGAGGGGGGCGCGCGGGCCATCGCCGACGCATGGCGCGAGACGGGTATCGACACAGACAAGGTCTATTACAACGCCCACGGCACCGGGACGCCGCTGAACGACAAGGCGGAGACAATCGCCGTGAAAAAGGCGCTGGGGGAGGAGCGGGCAAGACGCATCCTCCTGAGCTCCACCAAGTCCATGACCGGGCACATGCTGGGCGCCGCCGGCGCGGCGGAGGCCATTGTCTGCGTCAAGGCGCTGGAGGAGCAGATCGTGCCGCCCACCATCGGGCTGACGGAGCCGGACCCAGACTGCGATCTGGACTATGTGCCCCTGACTGCCCGGAAGGCCGAGCTGGAGGTTGCCCTGTCCTCTTCTCTCGGCTTCGGCGGTCACAACGCGTGCCTCGCGTTTAAGAAGATCGGCGGTGCGCAGGCATGACGAAGGAGCTTGTCATTACCGGCATGGGCGCCGTGACTCCCGTGGGTATTGGCATGGAGGCGTATTGGAGCGGTCTACTGTCCGGTGAGAGCGCCATAAGGGAGATCGAGGGGCTCGACCACAGCGTGATCCCCATCCACCATGCGGCCCAGGTGCGCGGCCTGAATCCGAAGGATTATCTGCCGACCCGGCTGGTGATGGATCTGGAGCCATACATGCAGTACGCCTATATTGCCGCGCTGGAGGCGCTGGAGGACAGCGGCCTTCCCGACGGAGGTGAGCGCACCGGCCTCGTTATGGGCACAGCGCTCCACGGCGTGGATATCATCGCCCGGACCCAGGAGACCTTTGACAAAAAGGGCAGGGGAGCAAACCCCAAGCTGCTGACCAAATCCATGGGCAACATCACGGCGGCCCACCTGTCCATAGAGCGGGGCTTCCGCGGCCCCAGCATGACGGTGAGCACAGCCTGTTCCTCCGGCGGCGACGCCATCACCCTGGCCGCTCTGCTGCTGAGCTCCGGTATGGCGGACGCCATGTTGGTCCTGGCCGGGGAGGCGGCGATCTGTCCTTCGGTCATCCAGAGCTTGTACAAGACAGGCGCCCTTTCCAAAGAAGGGGAGAGCCGTCCCTTTGATGCGGGGCGTTCCGGCTTTGTCATGGGCGAGGGCGGAGGCGCTCTGGTGCTCGAGACGAGAGCCCATGCTGAGGCCCGCGGCGCGCGGATCCGTGCCGGACTCCTGGGATATGCCAACAATTCCGACGCGTACCATCCCGTGACTCCCTCGCCGGACGGAAAGGGCGCGGCCGAGTGTATCCGTCTGGCGCTGGCCCGCGCCGATCTGTCGCCGGAAAGCGTGGACTACATCAATGCCCACGGTACGGCCACCCACCTGGGGGACATCGCGGAGGCGGCCGCCATCCATGAGGTTTTCGGCAGCCGGGACGTGGCGGTGAGCTCCACCAAGGGCGCCACAGGCCACATGATGGGCGCCGGCGGCATCACGGAGGTCATCGCCTGTGTGAAGGCCATCGAAACAGGACTCATCCCGCCCTGTACGGGCTTTGAGACAGCGGATGAGGAGTGCAGACTCAACCTGATCACCTCCGATAATAGAAGGGACGTCCGTGTAGCCCTGTCGAACGCCATGGGCTTCGGCGGACAGAATTCCTGTGTCATCGTGGGCAGGACGGAGGACTGATATGGACTACACTTACGATGCTGCGAACTTTGAGCGGGTGTTCCGCAGGAGCTTCACGTGGATCGCGGGCTTTATGCGCAACGTGCGCCGCTACGGGAAAAGGCCTGCCCTCATCGACCCCATGGCCGATCGCACCTGGACCTATTCAGAGCTGAATGCCGATGCAAACCGTTTGGCCAACGCCCTGAAGGCACACGGCGTGGGGCAGGGGGATCTGGTGCTCTTCCAGCTCTATAATTCGCCCCAGTTTGCCCTGTGCTATCTGGCCCCCCAGAAGCTGGGGGCTGTGAACAGCCCCGCGAATTTCAATCTCTCCGCCGGAGAAACGGCGAATCTCATTGACCGGGACCGACCCAAAGCGTATATCTACGACTGCGACGTGTTCAAAATGGCCAACCGTGCGCTGGAGCTCTGTGAGCATAAACCGGAGCTGGTCATCGCCGTGGACTATCGGGGCGAGCGGCCCGCGCTTCCCGATGGGCAGGTCTTTTTCGATGAGCTGGTGCGCGGGTACGACAGCGGAGAGCCGGACGCGGACTTTTTGCCCGATATGTATGCCGAGGTGACACGCCTGGGCACCTCCGGCACCACAGGCACGCCCAAGGGAGTGCCCCTCAACAACGTGAACGAGGTCCTCTCCGCCCACGATACCATCATGCATTTTCCGTTGAGTCCCAGGGATGTGACCATGAACATGACACCCTGGTTCCACCGGGGAGGTCTCCACTCCGGCGGCCTGACGCCGACGCTGTACGTGGGCGGCGCCTGCGTGATCCTGCGGATGTTCAGCGCCAAGGCCTGCTTCGACTGTGTGGAGAAATACGGCGTCACATTTCTCATCGGCGTACCGTCGGCACTCAATAATCTGGCCGCGCGTCAGGAGAAGCATCCGGTGGATCTCAGCGGCATCCGCGGCATCGTCACCATGGGCAGCCCGCTGGAGCGGGATGACTGCATCCGGTTCCAGAAGCTGCTGACTCCGAACATCTTCAACGGCTACGGTACCACGGAGACGTTCTGGAACAGCTTCCTGCGGCCCTATGACCTGCCGGAGATGGCGGGCAGCGCGGGCATGAGCTGCACCGACGATGAGGTGCGCGTGGTGCGTATGTACGACGACCGCAAGGCCGATCCGGAGGAGCTGGTCCCCGCGGACGGCGTGACCCAGGGGGAGATCATTATGTTCGCGCCCAACAAGACCGCCCTGTGCTACATCGACAACGAGGAGCAGACCAGAGAGAAATTCCAGGATGGCTGGTACTACACCAAGGATGTGGGCACCTGGGACGAACGCGGCTATCTCACCGTCCACGGCCGCAAGGACGATATGATCATCTGTATGGGTGAGAACATCTATCCCGCCCAGCTTGAGGAAGTCATCAACCGCCATCCCAAGGTGCGCGACTGCATGGTTACCGGCGTGCCAGACGCTTCCCGCGGGGAGAGCGTGGCGGCCTACGTGATCCCTGCTGACGACAGCCTCACCGTGAAGGAGCTGAACAGCTACTGCGCGTCCAGCGACGAGGTCTCCGCCTACAAGTGCCCCCGGTATTACGCATTTGTGGAGGAGCTGCCGTACAATTCCACCGGGAAAAAGCAGCACGTCAGGCTCAAGGAGCGGGCTGCCTCCGACCTGGCGGCAGGGCTTCTGAAACGACCGTGACGAACAGACAATAACAGCAGGTCCCGCTCAAAAGGGCGGGACTTGCCGCTTTTTTGCGGGGATGATATAATTGCAGTCAAAAAGGGAGGGGAGAGTATGGACGCTTCGGTCATCAGCGAGAGTATCCCGAAGATCATCGAATGGTACAGGGACAACCGGCGCGACCTCCCCTGGCGGCTGTCGCCCACGCCGTACGGCGTTTGGATATCGGAGACCATGCTCCAGCAGACGCGGATCGAAACGGTGATCGGGTACTACGGGCGGTTCATGGCGGAGCTCCCCGATGTGGCCGCGCTGGCGTCCGTGGAGGACGACAGGCTCATGAAGCTCTGGCAGGGCCTGGGATACTACAGCCGTGCCAGAAACCTGAAAAGGGCGGCCCTTATCCTCTTAGAACAGTACGACGGCGTACTGCCGGACACAGCAGAAGAATTATGTAAACTTCCCGGCATCGGGGCCTACACCGCCGGCGCCATAGCCTCCATTGCCTATGGAAAGCCTGCACCTGCGGTGGATGGGAATGTGCTGCGCGTATTGGCGAGGCTCACCGCATGGGAAGAAGATGTTATGTCAACTAAAACGAGGCGGGAGGCCGCAGCGCTCCTGGAGGAGCGGTATCCCATCGGACATGAGGCCGGTCTGCTGACTGAGGGGCTCATGGAGCTGGGGGAGGTGCTGTGTCTTCCCAACGGGGAGCCCCGGTGCGCGGAATGCCCGCTCAGGGATCTGTGCCTCGCCCACGGCGCGGGGGAGGAGGAGCGGTATCCCGTCCGCCGTACCCGAAAAGCCAGACGGGTGGAGGAGCGCACGGTGTTCCTCCTGTGTTCCGAAGGGAAATACGCGATCCGCCGCCGTCCGGAAAGGGGCCTTCTGGCCGGGCTTTGGGAGTTCCCCAATGCAGTGGGCACGCTTTCACAGAAGGAGGCGCTGGCCTGGGCGGAGGAACTGGACTTGAAGCCGCTGGCGGTCTCGCCTGTGGGGAAGTCAACGCATGTCTTCACCCACGTGGAGTGGCACATGACCGGGTACCGGATCGAAGCGGGCGCCGCACAGGACCGTTTCGTCTGGCGAACGCCGGAGGAGATCAGGGAGAGCTATTCCGTTCCCACCGCCCTGCGTTTTTATGAGCGGAAGCTCTGATCATCCGAAAAAACACAGTTTTTATAAAAATCCCCTTGCGTCAGGGCTTGCTTGTGACGCTGCGTCATGTTGTAAAGTGAGCCCATGGAGGTGAAAAGCCGTGTCACAACATACCACCGGAGAGATGGCGAAGCAGTGCGGCGTTACCGTGCGCACCGTGCAGTATTACGATAAGCGCGGCATCCTCGTGCCCAGCGAGCTGTCAGAGGGCGGGCGCAGACTCTACTCGGAGGACGATCTCCGCAGGCTGCGGATCATCTGCTTTCTTCGGGAGCTGGGACTGCCCATCGACGCGATCGGTCAGCTCCTTTCCGAGGAAGACCCCGGCAGCGTGATCACCATCCTGCTCGCCCAGCAGGAGCAGGCGCTGCGTGAGGAGGTCAGAGAGGGGAACGAGAAGCTGGAGCGCCTGGAGGTGCTGAAGCGGAGCCTGCGGGAGACGCAGTATTTCTCCGTGGATTCCATCGGTGACATAGCGACGATCATGTCTGGCAAAGAGAAACTGAAAAAGATCCATCGCACGATGCTGTTTACAGGGATCCCCGTCAGCATTTTCCAGTGGGCGTCCATCATCCTGTGGATCGTCAAAGGCTGGTGGTGGTTGTTCGTGATCTGGGCCGTGATCGCGATCCCATGGGGGATCTGGGTGTCGAAGTATTATTTTACCCACGTGGCCTACATCTGCCCCCAGTGTCATGAGGTGTTCCGGCCTGCGTTCAGGGAGGCCTTCTTCGCTCCCCACACTCCCCGCACCAGAAAGCTCACTTGCGTGAAATGCGGCCACCATGGCTTCTGCGTGGAAACGGCCGCGGAGGAGACAAAATGACTCAGCATGTACCGGCATTATCCATCGGCTGTATGGCGGCGGCGGGACTCGTTGCCTTTGCCATCCCCATAGGGCTGCTTATTTATTACCGCACAAAGAAGAAGGCGGACGATCCGCCCTTCGTGGCCGGGCTTGTGGTCTTTCTGCTTTTTGCCCTGGTGCTGGAGCGTATTGCCCACAGCCTGGTGTTGGGTTCAGCGGCAGGGGAGACGATCCGGGGCAATCTGTGGCTCTACGCGCTCTACGGCGGAGCCATGGCGGGTATCTTTGAGGAGACGGGCCGTTATCTCGCTTTCCGGATCCCCCTTCGGTGCTACAGGGAAAAGGATGTAAACGCTCTCATGTACGGAGCCGGCCACGGAGGGATCGAGGCGGCGGTGATGCTCGGTCTCACCTCGGTTAGCAACATCGCGTTCTCCGTGATGCTCAACACGGGGCGGGCGGAGGAGCTGACCGCACAGCTCTCCGGCGATACGCTTGCCCAGGTGCAGGAGGCAATGGGCACTTTAAGCACCACGCCGTCCTGGCTTTTTCTCCTGGGCGCGGCAGAGCGGATCGCCGCTGTGGCGATGCACCTGTCCTTCTCCGTGCTCGTATGGTTTGCGGTGAAAAAGAAAAAGCGCCTGCTGTTCCCGCTGGCGATCCTCCTGCACCTGCTGGCAGACGCGGTGACGGTATTGGCCTCCGGCTCCGGTGTTCCGACTCCGGCGATCGAGGGGATCCTCGCGGTGATCGCTGCGGGAATAGCGGTGATCGCATACCGCGTGTGGAAAGCGGAGCATGAAGAAGCTCCGCCGCCTTCGGACGGAGAACCGCAGCTGCTCCGGGCAGAATAAGAAACGGCGCCTCCGGATTTGTATCCGGAGGCGCTGCCTGTCTGTTTTGTTCTGTGCGATCAGAAGGGCTTGGGCGGCATCTTTTTGTAGATGTCGGGGTACTTTTTCTCCACCATTTCAAGGTCCCAGCTGTCGCCGTCCGCCAGGATCATACCCTCCAGGGTGGGGATCGCGTAGCGGGCGATGAGCTTGCCGCCGACGAAGAATACTTCGCCGGTGATCTCCTTGGCGCTGTCGCCCGCGAGCCAGGCGATGAAGTCGGAGAACGCCTCGGGCAGGGCGGTCTGCTCATATTTGATGGTCATCTCGCCGGAGATCATGGAGGTCTCCTTCTTCTCCATCTTGTCATAGATCTCCATGTCCACGGAGTTGCGGGTCCTTGCGCCGGGGCAGAAGGCATTGACGGTGATGCCGTACTCCTTCAGCTCGGCAGCAAGCGCATAGCTCAGGCCCACGACGCCGGCGTTGGCGGAGCAGTACTCGCTCTGGCGCAGGTCGCCGCCGGTCCAGGCGGGGGAGGCGCAGTTGATGATGCGGCCCCAACCCTGGTCGATCATGTGCTGCACGGCGTGACGGATGACGTAGAAGTAGCCGGTGGGCTTTGTGATGACCTTGTCCCACAGGCTTTTGGGCATCTCCTGCACGGGGCAGAAGCCGAAGGAGGAGGCCACGTTCACCACGATGTCGATATGCCCGTAGTTCTCGATGGCGGTATCGACGAGCCGCTTGGCATCGTCATAGTTTGTCATGTCCGCGTAGCAGGGCACCGCCTCGCCGCCCGCCGCAATGATATCCGCAGCGGTACGCTCCGCGTCGCCGTAGTACTTGGCGTACTCGGTCATGGCCCACTCCTGCATCTCCTTGCTGATCTTGCTGAACCTTTCCTCGTCGATGGGAATGACGCCGTCCCAGGGTTTGCGGTTATTGGTCACGACCTTGCAGCCCTGGGCGGCAAGCGACTTTGCAATGGCCCTGCCGATGCCCTGGCCGGAGCCGGTGACGATAGCCACTTTGCCCTTCAGATAATCACCCATAGTATTACCCCCTGTTCGTTTTTTAATGAAACAACAATAGCATGATTTATACTTCAAGTCAATGAAACAGAGCGAAATCTTCCGCTGCAAGGGGCTTGCCCCCGCGGTGGTTCGCTCCGCTTTTCGCGGAGGCGGTCAGACGCTTGACAAAGAGGGAAAGCCATGTAGAATTCTTTTCAGAGCACAAGCGCTTCCGTTCATCGGGGAACCAGCGCCGGGAGAGCGCAGGCGGTCCCTCCGCTTCGGAAGAAAAGGTCGCATGGCAGGCGACCGCATAGAAGGGGATCGGTGTTATACTCCGTTCATAATGGAAAAGGAGGTATGTTTTATGATCGGTGCGATTTTGGGAGACATCGTGGGTTCCCGCTATGAGTTCGGCAACATTCTCACCAAGGAGTTTGAGTTTCTGCACGAGGACTGCGCATTCACCGACGACACGGTGATGACCTGCGCGGTGGCGCAGGCGCTGATGGACAGCAGGGAGGACTTCTCCGACCTGTCCGAGAGGGCAGTGGAGGCCATGCAGCGGATCGGGCGGCAGTATCCCGACTGCGGCTTCGGCGCACATTTTTATCACTGGATCTTTTCCGATGAGCCCCGGCCTTATATGAGCTGCGGCAACGGCTCGGCCATGCGCGTGAGTCCGGCAGGCTTTGCCGCCCGTGACGTTGAGGAAGCAAAGCGCCTTTCCGCCGCGGTGACGCGGATCAGCCACGATCACCCGGAGGGCCTGAAGGGCGCGGAGGCCACAGCGGTGGCCATCGTACTGGCAAGGCAGGGGAGATCGAAGGATGAGATGCGGGCAGCCATGAAGCGGTACTATCCGCTGGATACCACGGTGGAGGAGTACAGGACTTCCTGGGACGGCCACGGGCGGGAGATCTGCCAGATCTCCGTGCCGCAGGCGCTCGTCTGCTTTTTTGACGGCGAGAGCTATGAGGACGTGATCCGCAACTGCATCTCCATCGGAGGCGACAGCGACACCATCGCGGCCATTGCCGGCGGGATAGCCGAGGCATTCTTCGGCGTCCCTGAGAATTATCGCGCGGCTGCCCTCGCGTATCTGGATCCGGGGCTCCGGGAGATCTGCGGCAGGTTTGACGCATGGCTCGCGGAGAGATAACAGACAAACAAAAAGGAACGTCCCTTCCGATGAAGGGACGTTCCTTTTTTGCGTTTTTTGTCTGGCGCTTATTTCGCCATAGCGTCCAGAGCTTCCATGATGGCGGGGATGACCTTGTACAGGTCGCCCACGATGCCGTAGTCGGCCACTTCGAAGATGGGGGCGTCCTCATTCTTGTTGATGGCGACGATATAGTCGGAGTTCTGCATGCCGGCCAGGTGCTGGATAGCGCCGGAAATGCCGCAGGCAAAGTAGATCTGGGGCTTGACGGTGGTACCGGTCTGCCCGACCTGGTGGGAGTGGTCGATCCAGCCGGCGTCCACAGCGGCACGGGAGGAGCCGACAACGCCGCCCAGCTTGTCAGCAAACTGCTTGATGAGCTCAAAGCCCTCGGGACGGCCCAGGCCGGCGCCGCCGGAGACGATGATCTTGGCGTCGGTGAGGGAGACCTGCTCGGTCAGACCCTTGACGACCTCGAGGACCTTCTCGCGGATGTCGCCATCGGCGAAGGTGGCGTCCAGCTTGACGAGCTCGCCCTTGCGGCCGGGAACGCGCTGGGGCTTCTCCATAACGCCGGGACGAACGGTGGACATCTGGGGACGGTGACGGGGGCAGAGGATGGTGGCCATCAGGTTGCCGCCGAAAGCAGGACGGGTCTGCATGAGCTTCTTGTCCTCGGGGTCGATGTCCAGCTTGGTGCAGTCGGCGGTGAGGCCGGTGCCGCAGTGAACAGCCAGGCAGGGACCCAGGTCACGGCCGATGTGGGTGGCGCCCAGGAGGACGACCTCGGGCTTGTAGGTGATGATGGCCTTGTAGATCGCCTTGGTATAGGCGTCGGTATTGTAGCTCTTGAGCTCGGGGGCGTTGGCATAATAGACCTTGTCCGCGCCGTACTCGAACAGCTCGTCCACCAGATTGTCGGCATTGTCGGCGCAGAGAATGGCGCAGAGCTTGCAGCCGATCTGGTCGGCCAGCTTGCGGCCCTCGCCCATGAGCTCGATGGAGACGCTCATGAGAGCGCCGTCACGCTGCTCGGCAAAGACCCACACATCGTGGTAGAGGGAGATATCCACACCGGTGGCGCCCTCTTCCAGCTTCTCGATGGCGCCAAAGGGGCACTCGTCCACGCAGGCGCCGCAGCTGGTGCAGGCCGCGCCGATGACGGCGATGTTCTTTGTCTTTTCGCCCTCGTCCGTCTTCACGAGCTTGTTCTGCATGGTGATGGCGTTGAACGGGCAGACCTTTATGCACTTCTGGCAGCCCTTACATTTATCTTCATGGATCAGAATAGCCATTTAATTCACATCCCTTCGAAATCAAAGCAAATGCTTTTCGTTGAGCTTGCCGACAAGCGCGGTGGCCATCTCTGCGACGGTGCCGCTGAGGATCTCGCCCTTGCCCTTCGGGGGCGGCGTAAAGCTGCGGAACACCTGGGTGGGGCTGGCCTTGAGGCCGCAGTTCTCGGGAGCCAGAGCCACGTCGTTCTCGTTCCAGATGGTGATCTCGGCCTTGTAGGCGCCCTCGATACCGTCGATGGTCATGTAGCGGGGGTCATTCAGCTCCTTGACGCAGGTGAGGACGCAGGGGGTCTGGACCTCGATGACCTCATAGCCGTCCTCGAGCTGACGCTCCACAACGACGGACTTCTCTTTGAACTCGCGGATGTTCTGCACATAGGTGACGACGGGCAGGCCGAGACGCTGGGCCAGCTGAGGGCCGACCTGAGCGGTGTCGCCGTCGATAGCCTGGCGGCCTGCGAAGATGATGTCATAGTCGCCGATCTTGCGAACGCCGAAGGCCAGGGTGGTGGAGGTGGCGCAGGTGTCAGCGCCGCCGAAGGCGCGGCTGGAGAGAAGATACGCGGCGTCGGCGCCCATGGCAAGGCACTCTCTCAGCATATAGCACGCCTGAGGGGGGCCCATGGAGAGAACGGCGACCTGGGTGTCGGGGTTCTTGTCCTTGATCTTGAGGGCCTCTTCAAGAGCGTTGGCGTCGTCGGGGTTCAGAATGGAGGGGACGCCGTCACGGATCAGGGTACCCTTGACGGGGTCGATCTTGACCTCGTTCGTATCGGGTACCTGCTTGGCACAAACGATAATCTTCATAGTTCAGTGCTCCTTCCTTACTTCAGCAGCTGGCCGGAGATGACCATCTGCTGCACCTGAGAGGTGCCTTCGAAAATGGTGAACACGCGGCAGTCGCGGTACATACGCTCGACCCTGTAGTCCTTGATGAAGCCGTAGCCGCCGTGGATCTGGACCGCCTTGCCGGCGAGCTCGTTGCAGATCTCGGTGGCGTAGTACTTCGCCATGGAGGCGGCCATGCCTGCCTCGGGGCTGTTGATGTCCTTGAGCTGGGCGGCGCGGTAGACGAGCTCCTTGGCGGCCTGGAGCTTTGTCGCCATGTCGGCGAGCATGAAGCTGATGGCCTGGAAATCGGCGATGCGGCGGCCGAACTGCTTACGCTCCTTGGCGTACTTGACGGCCTCGTCCAGGCATCCCTGGGCAACGCCCACGGACATGGCGGCGACGCCGATACGGCCGATGTCGAGGGTCTTCATGGCGTTCTTGAAGCCGACACCCTCTTCGCCGAGCAGGTCGCTCTTGTGGACGCGGACATCCTCCATGATGATGTCGGAGGTGGGGCAGCCGATGATGCCCATCTTGTCCTCGGCCTTACCGACGGAAACGCCGGGCAGCTTCATGTCCATAATGAAGGCGGAGATGCCGCGGGAGCCCTTGGCGGTCTTGTCAGTCTTGGCGTAGATAATGGTCCAGTCAGCAACGGGAGCCATGGTGATGAAGGCTTTACGGCCGTTGAGGATGTAGTAGTCGCCATCCTTCACAGCGGTGGTCTTCGTGCCGCCGGCGTCGGAGCCGGCGCCGGGCTCGGTCAGACCGAAGGCCAGCTTCTTTTCACCGGTCGCGATGGGCTTCAGGTACTTCTCAAGCTGCTCGGGCGTGCCGGCAAGCATGAGGGGACCGCCGCCGAGGCTGTTGGGCGCGGAGACCCAGATGGTAGTGACGGCGCTGATCCGGGCCAGCTCCTCCATGACTATCACGTAAGAGAGATAGTCAGAGCCCTGACCGCCGTACTCCTTCGGGGTCTTAATGCCGAAGAAACCGGCCTTGGCCAGCTTTTTCAGCAGCTCTTCCGGATATTGGCCGGTCGCTTCGATCTCGTCAAGGATCTCCTTTGTGAGCTCCTTCTCGGCGAAATCCCGGGCCAGCTTCCGGACCAGTTCATGTTTCTCCGAAAAAATCATGAGTTCTTCCTCCTAGCTATATTGTTGATATGAGAACGCACAATAACATAAGTTATATTATAGAACTTAACTAAAAAAATTGAATTATTTTATTTAATACTTTTACTTGTATGTTGGCCGGAAATATGCTAAATTCAAAAGGAACGTATACTTATTTATGCGTAGAAAGAAGGGGGATCATTTGAGTTCCACACTGTTTGATTACGAGTGGCAGTTTCTTGTTCAGATGGTAACGCGGATCAATTACTGCTCCACTTACACGGAAACCTGCGAAACGCTGCTCCAGCAGATCAAAACGCTCATCCCATTTCATTCGGGCATTATTTTCCGCACCGAACGTGACGACGGGATCGCAAAAGTTGGCAACCCTATTACCTCCGAGCCCGCAGACTCCAAGACAGACGATACGTTCTTCACGGATGGCGACTATCCGCACTGGTCTGAATTCATCATGGCTCCCTACAGCAGCATTTTTCGCCAGTCCGATCTGATCCCTCCCGGAAAGTGGGAGAAGACCAGGGTCTACCGTGAGATCTGGAAGAAGAAAGGAGTCTACTGGGGATTGTTCATCTCCCTGGTGGCGAAGGATTATCCGCTGGCGCTCGTCGGGCTCATGCGCGATAAGGAAAGCGAGGATTTTTCCGCCAGAGACATGTACATCATGACCACGCTGAAGGATCCGCTGGAACGGAAATTCTACAGCCTCCTGAAGGAGGGTGGCTCCGCCGGCGGCAACGCGGCGCTGCCCGAGAAGATCATCAAGACGGCCTCCCGCTACGGGCTCACGAAGAGAGAGAGCGAGATCGTGGCGCTGGTCTGCGCCAGCAAGTCCAGCGAGGAGATGTGCGAGCAGCTCTACATCACCCACGCGACTCTGTCGAAGCACCTGTCCAACATCTACGCCAAGACGAAGGTACGCAACCGGACCCAGCTCTTTGGGCTGTTTTCCGATAACTGATATGACGGTGCCGCGCGGCGGAATATCGGCGGCACGCCGGGAAACAATAGAGTAATGATACCTATCAAAAATGAAAGGATGAGCGAATATGGAACTGAAGGGCAGCAGGACAGAGGCCAATCTTATGGCCGCTTTTGCCGGGGAATCCCAGGCGAGGAACAAGTATGACTATTATGCCTCCCGCGCCAAGAAGGACGGGTACGAGCAGATCGCGGCCATTTTTGAGGAGACGGCCCTCAACGAGAAGGAGCACGCCAAGATGTGGTTCAAGCTCCTCCATGGCGGCAGCGTGCCCGATACGATGGTGAACCTGAACGACGCCGCCGACGGCGAGAACTACGAGTGGACTGATATGTACGCGGAATTTGCCCGTGTCGCCCGGGAAGAGGGGTTCGACGATATCGCCGCCAAGTTCGAGGGCGTCGGCGCCGTGGAGAAGGAGCATGAGGAGCGTTACCGCAAGCTCATCGCCAATATCGAGGGCGGCCTGGTCTTCTCCCGGGAGGGGGACGCCATATGGCAGTGCCGCAACTGCGGACACATCGTCATTGGGCCCAAGGCGCCGGAGATTTGCCCCGTGTGCGACCATCCGGGCGCGTATTTCCAGCTCAAGCCGGAAAACTACTGATTAATAAAAGGATGAATCGGCAAAGCGGGAGCGGTCACATGCTCCCGCTTTTCATTATGTGATTATTCTCCGGAGTTTTTTCTGAACTGCAAGGGAAAAATCATTGACAAAAGTCCTGAGGCCGGGGTATAATCCCCGTCAGAGACTCCTGCCCTTATGGAAAGCCCGACAGAGAACGTGCGTCACCGGCTGAAAGCGCACCGCGGAGGAGTAGTGGACGGGGGAACGCTCTGACGACCGGAAATTTCATATTTTTAAAGTGGACGCGGCAGGCCGCGTCAAAGCGGGTGGCACCGCGGGTTTTGATAACTCGTCCCGGAAATTATTTCAGATAATTTCCGGGACTTCGTTTTTGGGAGGAAAAAGCAATGCTGAGAACACACGTATGCAACGAGCTCCGGCCCGAGCACATCGGGCAGACCGTGACGCTCTCCGGCTGGGTGGACACCATCCGCGACCACGGCGGCGTCAAGTTCATCGACCTGAGGGACCACACAGGCGTGACCCAGATCGTCTTCCACGACGACTCCATGCTGGAGGGCGTCAATCGTGAGGCGGTCATCCAGGTCGCCGGCGAGGTGACCCTGCGCGATGAGGAGACGGTGAACCCCAAGCTGGACACCGGCCTTGTGGAGGTCCATGTGGACACTATGAACGTGCTGGGGCCCTGCCGCAACATGCTGCCCTTTGAGGTGCACGAATCCACCCAGACAAGGGAGGATGTCCGCCTCAAATACCGGTATCTGGACCTGCGCAATCCGGCCATTCACCGGAACATCGTCCTCCGGTCCGACGTGATCGGTTTTCTGAGGGACGAGATGCGGTCGCTGGGCTTCCTGGAGATACAGACGCCCATCCTCACCGCCTCCAGCCCCGAGGGAGCCAGAGACTATCTGGTGCCCAGCCGCAAGCACAAGGGCAAATTCTATGCCCTTCCCCAGGCGCCCCAGCAGTTCAAGCAGCTCCTGATGGTGTCCGGCTTCGACAAGTACTTCCAGATCGCCCCCTGCTTCCGGGATGAGGATGCCCGGCAGGACCGTTCCCCCGGCGAGTTCTATCAGCTCGACTTTGAGATGAGCTTCGCCGAACAGGAGGATGTGCTGCAGGTAGCGGAAAAGGTGGTGTACGACACCTTCAGGAAGTTCACGGACAAGGCGGTGACGGAGCCGCCCTTCCGCCGCATCACCTATAAGGACTCCATGCTCAAATACGGCACCGACAAGCCGGATCTCCGCAACCCGCTGGAGATCTGCGACCTGACTGAGTTCTTCTCCCATGTGGAGTTCCCCCTGTTCCGGGGCAAGCCCGTGCGCGGGATCCTCTGCAACTGTACGGGAAAAAGCCGCAGCTTCTTCGAGGGGTCGCTGAAATACGCCCTCTCCATCGGCATGAAGGGGCTGGGATACCTGACCCTGGCCGGCGACGAGTTCAAGGGACCCATCGACAAATTCCTGACCCCGGAGCAGCGGGTCGAGCTGCGGGAGATGCTCTCCATGAAGGACGGGGAGACCGTATTCTTCATCTGCGACGGCGCCCATATCGTGGATCGGCTGGCGGGTGAGATCCGCACCTGGCTGGGCGAGAACCTGGGCGTCATCAATAAGGACGCCTTTGAGTTCTGCTTCATTGTGGATTTCCCCATGTATGAGCTGAATCCCGAGACGAACAGCATTGATTTTACCCACAACCCCTTCTCCATGCCCCAGGGCGGGCTGGAGGCGCTGGAGACGAAGGATCCCCTGGAGGTCCTGGCGTACCAGTATGACATCGTTTGCAACGGAGTGGAGCTCTCCTCCGGCGCGGTGCGGAACCACAGCCCGGAGATTATGAAGAAGGCATTCGCCATCGCCGGATACTCCGAGGAGGAGCTGGAGCGCCGCTTCGGCGCCCTGTATACCGCGTTCCAGTACGGCGCGCCGCCCCACGCCGGCATGGCCCCCGGTGTGGATCGGATGATCATGCTCATCGCCGGGGAGGAGACGATCCGCGACGTGATCGCCTTCCCCCTGAACGGCAATGCCCAGGATCTGCTGCTCGGTGCGCCGGGCGAGGTGACAGAGCAGCAGCTCAGAGAGGCGAACATCAGGATCAGATAAGGAGGCTGCCCATGGACAGAGAAAAACTTATTCCCCTGGAGAAGCTCAATCAGCTTGCCCTTACGGAGGAGGAGACGGAGCGCGTCCTCGCCGCGTTCGCGGCCATGGAGGCGGAGGAGGCGCAGCTCGCGGAGACGGACACCTCGGCGGTGGAACGGATGGTATTCAACATCCCGCTGAAGAATATCCTGCGGGAGGATGCGGCAGAAAAGAACTTCACCCGGGATCAGCTCCAGGAGGGCGCGCCGGAGAAGATGGACGGCTACTGGCAGGTCCCCCGCCTTGTGGAATGAGGTGACCTCATGAAATATGTTACAGATATGAAAGCCGCCGCGGGGAAGACCGTCGCGGTGGATGATACCATTCTCGTGAAGGGCGTGCCCGCCACGGCGGGCTCCAAAATGCTGGAGAGCTTTGTGCCGCTCTTCGACGCCGAGGCCGTGACCAGGCTGCAGAGCGCCGGTTACACCGTCTCCGGCAAGTCCAACGTGGGTGAGTTCGGCCTGGATGTGATGGGGGAGACCTCCTATTTCGGCCCCGTCACGGGGGAGAACGGCTCCCTCCGCGGCGCGGCAGCCGCGCTGGTGGCTGACGGTGATGCGGACTTTGCCCTCTGCACAGATCTGGACGGCGCGCCGAGACGGGCAGCCGCGGCGGAGAACATCGTATTTATCAAGCCCACCTACGGCACTGTGTCCCGCTACGGCGTCATTCCCTGCGCCTGCAGCGGCGAGCAGATCGGCGTCATGGCTAAGACAGCGGCCGGAGCGGCGGAGCTTCTGTCCGTCATCGCCGGCCACGACGACAAAGACGGCACCAGCCTCCCGGAAAAGCATTACGATTACACAGCGTCCGCGGACGTATCCGGTCTCCGGGTCGGCGTCTGCGCCGATTATTGCGGCAGGGCTTCGCAGGAGACGGCGGAGAAGGTCCGGGCCGCCGCGGCGTCACTCGGCGTCTGCGAAGATGTGAGCGACGGCCGCCTGATGCTCGCCCGGCCGGCATGGCGGATCCTGCTGGCGGGTGAGACCTGCAACAACCTCTCCCGATATGACGGTGTGAAGTTCGGGTTCCGCGCCGAAGGCTACAAAAACATCGACGAGCTCTACACCATGTCCCGCACACAGGCGTTCACACTGCTGACGAAAATGACGATCCTCTACGGATCGGACGTGCTGAGCAAGGGCCGTTACGACACCTGCTACGACAGGAGCCTGCGGGTGAGGCGCGTGCTCCGGAACGCCGCGGACGAGCTGTTCGGCAAGTACGACGTGCTGGCCATGCCCGGCTGCTCCAAAACCGCTTATACGGCGGAGGAGCTGGGGGACAGCATCGACGCGGTGTACGCCGAGAGCCTGTTTACCGCCTTTGCCAGCATACTTGGCCTGCCCGCCGTCACTGTGGGCGGGATCCAGCTTGTGGCAGACAGTATGAACGATGAGCTGCTCCTCTCCGCGGCGGCAGCTCTTGAAAGGCGGTGACGGGATGAACTATGAAACTGTGATCGGACTGGAGGTCCATGTGGAGCTGGCCACCGAGTCCAAGATCTTCTGTTCCTGCTCCGCCAAATACGGCGCTGAGCAAAACGACAGCGTATGTCCCGCCTGCTGCGGTATGCCGGGAATGCTGCCGGTGACGAACAAGCACGTGGTGGATCTGGGCATCATGGCAGGGCTCCTGACGAACTGCCGCATCAACCGGGTCACCACTTTTGACAAAAAGAGCTACTACTATCCCGATCTGCCGTGCTCTTACCAGATCACCCAGTGGTTTTCCCCTATATGCGTGGACGGAGGCGTGGAGATCGAGACGAGCCAGGGGAAAAAGATCATCGGCCTCAAGCAGATCCACATGGAGGAGGACGCTGGCAAGCTGGTCCACGACGACTGGACGGACACCTCCCTGGTGGACTTCAACCGCACCAGCGTCCCCCTGTGCGAGATCGTCAGCAAGCCCGATCTGCGCAGTGTGGAGGAGGTCATCGCCTATCTGGAGCGGCTGCGCACCCTGCTGCGGTTTGCGCGGGTGTCGAACTGCCGCTGGGAGGAGGGGTCCATGCGCTGCGATGTGAATCTCTCCATCCGGCCGGAGGGCTCCACGGAGCTGGGCGTGCGCACCGAGATGAAGAACATGAACAGCCTCTCGGCCATCGCCCGCGCCATTGAATATGAGCAGGCGCGGCATATCGACGCGCTGGAACGGGGCACCGAGGTGCTGGTGCAGGAGACGCGGCGCTGGGACGACGTGAAGGGCCAGAGCTTTGCCATGCGCAACAAGGAGACGGCTGCGGATTACCGCTATTTCCCCGATCCGAACCTGGTGCCCATCATCATCGACGACGAGTGGTTCGACCGGGTGAAGAGCGAGATGCCGGAGCTGCCCGAGGTGAAGGCGGCCCGCTATGTCGGCGAATTGGGCCTCACCGAAAAGGATGCGGAAACGCTGACTGCCAGCCGCGCCATGTGCGATGTGTTCGAGGCGGCGTACCCGCTCTGCGGCTCTGCGAAGGATACGGCGAGCTGGCTCATCGGCGACTGCATGGGCATGCTGCGGAAGAAAAAGCTCACCGCAGACGATATTGCCATCGACCCCGTGAAGCTGGCGGAGATCATCAAAATGGTGACGGCGGGGGAAATCAACCGCAATGCCGGCCGCCGGGTCCTGGCCGCCGTCATGGACGAGGACGCCGATCCCCGCGCTTACTGTGAGAAGCACGGTCTCGCCGCCCAGAACGATGAGGGCGCGATCCTGGAGGTCGTGAAGAAGGCCATCGCCGCCAATGAGAAGAGCGTGCAGGACTACAAAAACGGCAGGACCAAGGCCATGCAGGCCATATTCGGCTCCATCATGAAGGAACTCAGGGGCAACGGCGATCCCCAGACGATCCAGCGGCTCCTGAAGGAAGAACTGGATAAGTAACATTCCCGGGCGGGCTGCGCGGCGGTGCGCGGCCCGCTCCCACATTGGAGGGATACGATGGTAGATCATGAAGAACTGAGAAAGCTCGCCGCGCTGGCGAAGCTCTCTCTGGACGGGGTGGACGAGGAAGCTCTCATCCGGGACATTTCCGAGATCCTGGAGTTTGCCCGGACGGTGGAGGGGGCGGAGGCCGATCCCGCGGACGAAACGGCCATGGAGCCCTGGCCTCTGCGGGAGGATATCGTCGCCCCCAGCTTTGACAGTGAGAGTGTCCTGAAAAACGCGGGCGAGACCAGGGACGGCTATTATGTGGCCAGAAAGATGGGAGGGCCGCTGAGTGAACAGCATCAGTAAGACACGGGAGCGGCTCCTGAAAAGGGAACTGAGCTGCGCCGAACTGACGGAGATGTATCTGGCCGCAGCCCGCAGGGAAAACGGCGACCTCTCCGCCTACACCCTCATCACGGATGAGGAGGCCCGCCGCGCCGCCGCCGAGGTGGATGCGCGGCTCGCCAGGGGGGAGAAGCTGCCCCCTCTGGCGGGGATCCCTTTCGTGCTGAAGGACAACATTTCCACAAAGGACATCAAGACCACCTGCGCCTCCAGGATGCTGGAGGACTATGTGCCCATCTACGACGCCTTTGTTTGGAGCGGACTGAAAGAGCAGGGGGCCGTGATGTGCGGCAAGGGGAATATGGATGAGTTCGCCATGGGCTCCACCTGCGAGACCTCGTATTTCGGCGGAGCGAAGAATCCCCACGACCTGACCCGGGTGGCGGGGGGCTCCTCCGGCGGCGCCGCGAGCGCCGTGGCGGGGGGCGTCGCCGTATACGGCATCGGCTCCGATACCGGCGGCAGCATCCGCCAGCCCGCCAGCTTCTGCGGCCTCGTGGGCCTGAAGCCCACCTACGGTGCTGTTTCGAGAAACGGCCTCATCGCCTACGCCTCCTCCTTCGATCAGATCGGGCCAATCACCACCTGCGTGGAGGATGCGGCGACGGTATTCGACGCCATCTGCCGGAAGGATCCCGCCGATATGACGAGCCGCGGCGCGGAGAGAGTGAGCGGCCGCCTCCACTCGGACGTGCGCGGTCTGCGCGTCGGCGTGGCGAAGGAGTTTTTCGAGAACCTGCCGGCGGAGATCGCGTCCGCCATGGAGCGCGCGCTGGACTTTTACAAAAGGGCGGGCGCAGAGTTGGTGGAGATCGCGTTCCCCATGCTCCGCTACTGCCTGCCCGTGTACTACATCCTGGCCTGCGCCGAGGCATCCTCCAATCTGGGGCGCTATGACGGCCTGCGCTATGGCCACCGGGCGGAGACGTTCGACGATTTGGACGACCTCATTTGCCGTACCCGCAGCGAGGGCTTCGGGCAGGAGGTGCGCCGTCGGATCATCCTGGGCACCTATGTGCTCAGCGCAGGATACTACGACGCCTACTACAACAAGGCGCAGGCTCTGCGCCGGACCATTAAAAACCGGTTCCGGGAGATTTTTACAAAATGCGATCTCCTGCTGACGCCCACCGTCCCCGTGACGGCGCTGAAATGCGGCGCCGGGCTCAGCCCGGTGGAGACATATCAGACCGATATCTGCACCGTTTCCGTAAACATTGCGGGACTTCCGGCGGTATCGGTGCCCTGCGGCTTCGACGGGGCGGGCCTGCCTGTCGGCATGCAGCTCATAGGGGATAAATTCACGGAAGCGCGCATCCTCTCCGCTGCGCTGGCCTTTGAGTCCGGCACCGGAGGAGCGTATCTGAAGGACAGCGGAAGGGGGGTGTCGCTGTGAGCTGGGAAATGGTCATCGGGCTGGAGACCCACGTGGAGCTGGCCACAAAGACGAAGATCTTCTGCTCCTGCTCCACCGAGTTCGGAGGGGAGCCCAACACCCACTGCTGCCCCGTCTGCACCGGTCAGCCGGGCAGCCTCCCCGTGATGAACGAGAGGGTGGTGGAGTACGCCGTCACGGCGGGGCTCGCCACGAACTGCCAGGTCAACCGGGTGAGCAAGATGGACCGAAAGCACTACGTTTACCCGGATCTGCCCAAGGCGTACCAGATCAGCCAGTACGACGTGCCCATCTGCGAGCACGGTTACATCGAGCTGGACAGCGGCAAAAAGGTCCGCATCACCCGCATCCATATGGAGGAGGACGCGGGCAAGCTGGTGCACCTGGGGGAGGAGATCCTCATCGACTACAATCGGGGCGGCGTGCCCCTCATCGAGATCGTCACGGAGCCGGACATCCGCTCCGGCGAGGAAGCGGTGGAGTACCTGGAGAAGCTCCAGGGCATCATGCGCACCGCCGGGGTATCCGACTGCCGCATGCAGGAAGGTTCCCTCCGCTGCGACGTGAACCTGTCCCTCAGGAGGGCG
This sequence comes from Oscillospiraceae bacterium, assembly GCA_017515345.1. Lineage (GTDB taxonomy): Bacteria > Bacillota > Clostridia > Oscillospirales > Oscillospiraceae > RGIG5705. The sequence goes on from JAFWFZ010000040.1 coordinate 29,888, forward strand.
GGCACGGAGGAGCTGGGTACCAGGACGGAGGTGAAGAACCTCAACTCCTTCACCGCCGTGCTTACCGCCATCAACTATGAGGCTCAGCGCCAGCGGGATATCCTGGAAAAGGGCGGACATGTGGTGCAGGAGACGCTGCACTTCGACTCCGACACCGGCACCACCGTGAATATGCGCGGCAAGGAGAATGCGGACGACTACCGCTACTTCCCCGAGCCGGATATCATCAACATCGTGCTCCGGCAAGATGCGCTGGAGCGTCTGAAGGCGCGGCTGCCAGAGATGCCCGCCCAGAAATGCCGCCGCTACGTCGGCGAGCTGGGCGTGGCCGAGGCGGACGCGAAGCTCCTGTCCAAATATAAGGCGGTGTCCGACTACTTCGAGCGGGCTGCCGCCATGACAGAGAGCCCAAGGACCGCCGCCGCCTTCATGGTGACCCAGATGTTCTCCCGCATCACCACCGAGGCGGAGCGTGAAAGCTGGGATCCTCCCGTGACGTCGGAGATGCTTGGAGAGCTCCTGAAGCTGCTGGACGGCGGCAAGGTCAGCCGCAACGTGGCTAAGCGCGTATTCGACGAGATGCTTGATACGGGCAAGCCCTGCACCGCGTTCCTTTCAAAGGAGGATCTGGAGGGGCTGGACGAGGCAGCCCTTACCTCCATGTGCCGGGATGCCATCGCGCAGAACGAAAAATCGGTCAGCGATTACAAGGCCGGCAAGGAAAAGGCCATCAAAGCCATCCTGGGTTCCGTCATGCGAGCCTCCCGCGGCCGCGCCAACGCCATAGAGGCGGAGCGCATTCTGAAGGAGCTGCTGAACGGCTGAGTCCCTTTTTGCTTGCGGCTGCGCGTTATTCAGCAGTAGAAGTCCGCCTCCGGGGCAGCGGTCCCCTGAGGCGGACTTTTCGCTTGCCGCGAAGGGGCGGGAAAACTGCTGCCGCAGCGGCGGCGAGATATTGCACTGTTTTACGGGAAAAACTGACGGGCTGCGCGCGCTTGCGTTCCCGGTACGGTTGGTGTACAATGAGGCGGCAACAAACGATCGTCCGAAAGGCGATGGAAGGGGAACAGATATGAGTCTTACAGTTTCACATCTGCACAAGAAGTACGGCGCGAAGACCGTAGTGGAGGATCTGAGCTTTGAGATGGAGAAGCCCGGCGTCTACGCGCTGCTGGGCACCAACGGCGCGGGCAAGACCACGTCCATCCGCATGATGCTGGGCATGCTTGCCAAGGACGGGGGCGAGGTCATCTGGAACGGCACGCCGCTGGATATCAATACCTGCAACGTGGGGTATCTGGCGGAGGAGCGGGGACTCTACCCCAAGTATCCGCTGATGGACCAGCTCGTCTATTTCGCTTCCCTCCGGGGCGTGGGAAAGGCGGAGGCCAAGAGCCGCATCCGATACTGGGCAAAGCGGCTGGAGGTGGAGGAGTACCTCTATCAGGACGCGGCCGTCGCCGCACCGGCATTGGGCGCCGGACGCAGAAGCGGCTTTGCGAGGCAGAAGACACAGAAGCCCAAGCTGGCGGATCAGCTCTCCAAGGGCAACCAGCAGAAGATCCAGTTTATGACGGCGCTCCTGTCCGATCCGGAGCTTATAATCCTGGATGAGCCCCTTTCCGGCCTGGACCCGGTAAATACGGAGATCATCAACCGGATCATCCGGGAGGAGATCGCCAGCGACAAGTACCTCATCATGTCCAGCCACCAGATGGCCACGGTGGAGGAGTTCTGCACCGACATCACCATCCTGGACCGGTCCCGGACGGTGCTGCAGGGCAACCTGAACGACATCAAGCGCGGCTACGGCAGGGTGAACCTGCGGCTGAAGGTGGAGCGGGACATCAGTGAGTACATCGCCCGCTCCGGCGCGGTTGTCGTATCGGAAAAGGAGTACGAATACATGCTCAAGGTGACGGGGGAGGAGCAGGCAAACCGGCTGCTTGGAATGCTGATCGAGGCGGCTGTCCCCATCGTCGTGTTCGAGCTGCGCGAGCCGTCCCTGCACGAGATCTTCGTGGAGAAGGTGGGTGAAGTGCATGAGACTGAGTAAGGAGCGGTTCCGCGGCTTTGACCGGGTGTGCTCCTTCACGCTGGAGCAGCTCCTGAAGAGCCGGTCGAACCGCGCCACACTGATCATCCTGTTCGTGATCGCCCTGATAAGCATGCCGGTGATAACGCTTGTCTCCGGCGGCGGCATCAGTCTGGGCGGACGGGATACGATCGAAACGGTCTATTTCGTGAATGAGACGTCGCTCCCCGTGGAGCTGGAAACTGCCGGCCTCGCGGAGCGGGTCGTATATTCGTCAGGCGTACCCGGTGAGCACGACGCGCTGGTGAAGCTCACGGAAGAGAACGGCGAATACCGCGGACATACGGAGCTTTCGCCGGATACCGGCGTATCGGCCGAGCTGATCGTCCGACTCACGGAACTCGTCAATAGAAGCGTGGAAAACGCGCAGTTCCGGTCGATGGGCTTCAGCGATGAATTGCTCCGGAACCTGCAAAAGCCGGTTTCCACCGTCCAAAGCGGCGAATCGGGGCTGAGCAGGACCTATTACGTGCAGCTCATCTTCTCCATCCTCGTGATGATGATCAGCGTCATGTCCGCCTCCTATATCATCCGCTCGGTGGTGGAAGAGAAGGTCTCCAAGCTGGTGGAGCTGCTGATGGTCTCCGTGGATCCTCTGTCTCTGATTCTGGGGAAGATCGTCGCCGTGATCCTGTATATGCTTATCACACTTGCCGTGCTCATCGTGGGATTCCTTCTCTCCAATGTGCTGGCGGGGCTGATTTTCGGCGCAGCGCCTGGGGCGGCCAACGCTTTGTCAGCGCTGGATGGGAGCTTCGGACCGCTCTCCGTGCTTGTGGCTGTCATTTCGCTCCTGCTGGGCGTGCTGACCTTTGCGCTGATCGCGGGGCTCAGCGGCGTGGGCTGCTCTACCATGGAGGATACCTCCGGCGCCCAGGGGCTGACCATGCTGCTCCTGATGGGAGGTTATATGATCTCCATCTTCATGGGGATGGTTTCTTCCGGCGCCGCCGCGAAGGTCCTGTCGCTGATCCCGTTCCTGTCCGTCTACATCGCGCCGGTAAAATTCGCCACGGGCGAGATCGGCTTCGGCATCGTGCTGATCTCCTGGATCATCCAGGCAGCCGTGGCGCTGCTGATGCTTTTGATCTGCGCCAAGGTCTACAGCGATCTGCTGATCTACAAGGGCAGCCGGGTCAGGTTTTCCGCGATCCTGTCCATGGCGTTCGGAAGGAAGGGGGCGTGAGTCATGCGAGGTTTCAAAACGATTTTTGATTTCACGTTCCGGCAGCTCGCCGGAGCCGCCAGCTACAAGCGGCTGACGATCATCCTGGCGCTCCTGCTGTTCCTGCTCCCCGCGATCATCATGCCGGTGGTGGAATCCTCCCGCGGCGACCGCAGCTCGCCGGAGCCGGAGCCGCCAGCGATGGAGGAATTCATGCCCGAGCCGGAGAATCTCGAGACCTGGACCATGACCGACCGGGTGGATAAGCTCTACTGTGATCTGGAGACGGACGACGTGACGGTGGACGGCCTCAAGGAGGTGCTCACCGGACTGGAGGGCGCGGAGTTCATTGAGATGCGGCCGCCCTACGAATCGTCGGACGGCACTGAACCGGACGGTCCTGTTCTGCACATCTTCGAGGGCGAGGACGGGTACGCGGTGCTGGTCGCCTCGACCTATCCGGAGGTCGAAGATATCCTCACCTACCGGGTCATCTCGAGCTTTGAGGAGATCCTCATGGCCAGCGCGGGCATTCCCGCCGAAACGCGACAGGTATACCTTGACCGCGCCCTGGCGGCGGAGACGGACTATTCCGACGTGCCGCAGGAGGAGGAGGAGAGCGACGGATCGGCCCTAGTCCAGGAGATCCTGTCCATGGCGCTGCCCTATGTGAACGTGATGCTCATCTACTTCCTCGTGCTGTTCTACGGACAGAACACATCCGGAAGCGTGATCCTGGAAAAAACGTCAAAGCTCATGGATACGTTCCTCATATCCGTGAAGCCCAAGGCCATGATATTCGGCAAGGTGCTGGCCATCTGCGCTGCGGGCGTGCTGCAGTTTGCCATCTGGGTGATCGCGGCAGTGGCGGGATTTGCCGTGGGTACGGCGCTGGTGCGAATGATCAACCCCGCTACGACCATGGGACTTGTGCGGTTCTTCTCGATCCTCGGCAGCGCATCCGGTATGTTTACCCCCGGCGCGGTGATCATAGCCGTGCTCATGATCGTTGCGGGCATGCTGCTGTACAGCTCCATGGCGTCCATCGGCGGGGCGCTGGCCGGCAAGCCGGAGGATCTCTCCAGCACCAACATATTCTTCACCCTGATCCTTGTCGTCAGCTTTCTCTGCACCCTCTATTCCGGATTCCTTTCCCGCGGGATGCCTCAGGGCGTCCGCTGGATCGACATCGTGCCCTTCACTGCGATCCTCATCACCCCCAGCCGGCTGCTCCTGGGATATATCCCCCTGTGGGCCGGCGCGCTGAGTCTGTTGATCGTGATTCTTGCCGCTGCGGTCATCATGCTGCTGGCGGGGCGGATCTACAAGATGATGTCTTTCTACAAGGGCAACCCGCCCAAGCTCAATGATGTGCTCAAAATGCTGAGGGAAAAGCAGACCGAGTATTGACAGAAGCAAAAAAACAGCTCACGGAATATGATCCGTGAGCTGTTTTTTATCTGCCTTTTACGGCTCAGGTTCGTCGCCCATTCCCTCGTCCTCAGTGGGCTCAGGCTCCTCATCCGGGGGCGGAGACGGCTCCTCAGTGGGAGAGGGCTCCTCCGTCGGGCTGGGGGGAACAGTCGGACTGGGGGAAGTGGTGGGGCTGGGGGAAGTGGTGGGGCTGGGGGAAGTGGTGGGACTTGGTGAGGTCTTGGAGGTGGCCTGGTAGATGAACTCCACCACGTTGCTGCTGTCATAGGAGACAGTCAGCATGACCTCCTTTGTTGTGGAGACCAGATTGTAGCCCTTGATCGTCGGAGCGGTGACCTTCACGGTCCGTCCATCCATGGCAGAACCGGTCGTGGTCTTGATGACCCGCCCCTCCATATCCACGCACCTGACGGTGTAATCCAGCGGCAGGCTGACGCCGGGCACGGGCGCCAGATAGGTGGAGGACGGTTCGAAGAAGTCTTTGTAGCCCAGCTCCTGGTGTACCAGATTCATAACCTTGAACCACAGGGTCGCAGCGGGGTTGCCGCTGGCGGAGATCCGGGTGGGGTAGTCGTAGCCCGTCCACACGGCGGCTACATAGTAGGGAGTATAGCCGATAAACCAGCGGTCCTTTGTATCGGAGGTGGTACCCGTCTTGCCCGCCAGGGGGATGCCGTTGACGTGGGGATCCCTGTCGGTGCCGTATGCGGCGGAGCCCTTCATCATATCGATCATCCAGTATGCCACGGTATCGCTGATGGCCACGGTGTTGACCGGGTCACGGGCGAGGACGATATTGTTATTGGAGTCGGTCACATAGGTGTAGAGCCGGCTGCCGGAGAAGATGCCCGCGTTGGGGAAGATGGAGTAACCGGCTGTGGCCTCCCGCACGGTAGCGCCGTAGGTCAACTCGCCCAGGGACATGGGCGCGTAGGATTCATCGTTGGGATCGAGCTTGAAGTTCAGCGTATCTGTCATGAATTCATAGGCCACAGAAGGCGTCATCTTATCGACGATCTGGGCGGAGACCGTGTTCACGGAGCGGCGGAGCGCCTCGCGCACGGTGATGATGCCGCTGTAGGAGTGCTCAAAGTTCAGGGTCATCCAGGATGTCCCCTCCAGCGTTACATCGGCGCTGTCCTCAAACCGGGTGTCCGGGGTGATGAGACCCAGATTCATGGCCGGGGCATAGACCGCGATGGGCTTGATGGAGGAGCCCATGGGCCGCCTCGCGTCGGTGGCACGGTTCCAGAGAAGACTCTCCGTCTTCTCGCCCACGCCGCCGGACAGTGCCACAACGTTGCCGGTATAGGGATCGTTGATGACGATGGCGGACTGGAACTGCTGGCTGGAGCCGGAGGCGTCCGGGATCTCGTCCAGATCGGTGTAGATCACGTCGATGCACCGCTGCACGTACGGGTCGAAGGTGGAATAAATCGAATATCCGCCGTAGAACAGCAGAAGGTTCGCCGTATCCTCGTCGCAGCCCTTGGCCTCCATGATATCGCCGATCACGTCGTTGATGAGCGTGTCCTCGAACCATGTGTATACGTGGCTGCCGGAGGATTCGTCGCTGTCGTCGTCGTCATCGTCACCCCAGTCGAACACGAGCTTTTCGTTCATGGCCTGCTCATATTCCTCATCGGTGATATAGCCCTGGTAATGCATGACGTAAAGGATGGTCTCCTGCCGCTCCTTGTTGGCTTCCTCGTCGATGAAGGGGTTGTACATGGAGGGGTTGTTTGTGATGCCGGCGATGCAGGCGCACTCAGCCAGGCTCAGCTCGGAGATGTCTTTGCCGAAGTAGTACTCTGCGGCGGCGCCTACGCCGTAGATGTTGCCGCCGAAGTTGACGATGTTCAGATACCACTCAATGATCTGTTCCTTGTCGTATTTTTTCTCGAACTGGAGTGCCCGGAAAATCTCCGTGAGCTTGCGGGCGATGGTAACGTCGTCCTCGCCGGTGACGTTTTTGATGAGCTGCTGGGTAATGGTGGACCCGCCGAAGGAGCCGTCGTTCCGGAAGAACATGGTCACCAGCGCGCCCGCGGTGCGGAACCAGTCAACCCCGTGGTGGGTATAGAACCGGTGATCCTCGATGGCCACCGCCGCGTGTTCCATGTATTTCGGGATCTGTTCATAGGGGACCCAGGTGCGCACCTCGGTGCTGTTGAGGGTGGTGAGTTCCTTATAGCCGCCTGTTTCCCGATCGGGGTAGTAGATGACGCTCGACAGACTCACCTCAATGTCGGTGAGCTCCACGTCCAGCTCCCGGTTCAGATTCGTCTTTGCATATACAGTAAAGATACAGGCGTAGATCAGCAGCGTCGTAACAATGATGAGGATCACCGTTCCGACGATCTTCAGCGCCAGAAGGATGATGCCGCTGATGGTGTGCGCGCCGGTCTTCACCACGTTCTTTGCTATCCGTTTGCCTCGTGCAGACAATAGTTACACCTCTCATTCTGCATAAGCGAATGTGCAAGTAGCATTATAGTTATTGTAACATGACATGTCAAATGAATATGCCCGTTTTGCGCAATGTTCAAAAAAACATAACAATTCCCGCATAAACCCGGTCCTCTGCGGCGATACTTCATACAGAAGCACCGAAAAGGAGGGAGCGACCATGAGGAGATACCGATCGGCCGTCATGTTCTGCGCGGCGCTGGTGGCGGCCTTCGCGCTGCTGGGAGCGGCCGCCGCGGGAGAGAAGAGCGCGGAGGCGGAGAGCGCCGCGGAGTACAGCCTGCGCTCCGAAGGCGGCGTGGTTTCCGTATATTTGGACGGGGAGATGGTGGCCTCCACCGAGATCGACCTGACCGGGCTGCGCAGCGCGGACAGGGAGCTGCTGCAAAAGGGCGTCGCAGTCCGGGACTATGAGGAGCTCATCCGGCTCATCGAGGATCTGAACTCCTAGGCTTGATTTTTGAGCCACTGTGATATACAATGACGAAAAAATCCGAAGTATGTTCCGGAGGTCATCATATGGGCATCGATTACAGCGGCAACATCATCTCCATCAGCGATGAGGAGGGCAACAATTATCAGCTTGAGCATCTGGATACCTTCGAGTTCGAGGGCAGGATCTATATGGCGTTTTTCCCTGCGGACCTGGATATCGACGATCCCGGCTACGGGCTCCTGTTTATGAGAGTGGAAGAGGAGAACGGCGAGGATTTCCTGGCGAATCTGGAGGACGAAGAGGAAGAGCGGGTCTACGACTTCTATATGGAGTCCATTTACGAGGATGACGAAGACCTCCCGGAGGAATGATGCTCCTTCCGTACATTTTTCACAGTAATGCTTGAAAAAGACGGATGACGATGCTATAATCACTATAGCCCTGCTATGTTCGTGTGAGCCCAATTAAACCCACATCACTTATACGGGACGCTGGAACTCTTCCTGTGAATTGCAGGCCTCCCTGAAAACATCCGTTTTCCGGACGTTGGAAGCAGCGAAGCAGGAAGGAGGCGACCCACCTGCATTCATGTGCAGGTTATAATCGGGTTTGCACGGCACGGCGGGGTATTGTTTTGCCGGGATACGATCAGGCGGCGCTCCGCTCCTTCTGAGCAGGGCGCCGTCAGCTTTTCCTGCGGTCCGCTGCGGGAAACGGTTGCTTCCCCGCGCGAGGGATCGTATAATAAGGTCGCGGAAACCGTGAACATATCCGCCGTTTCGGGCGTCCGCTCAAAGGAGGAAGATCCATGAAAGGACGAAACAGTTTGCAGAAAGCGCTCGCCGTGCTGCTGATTCTCGCGCTTGCGGTCATTCCCGTGAGTATGGGGACGGCCGCCGCGGCCGGAGATTTCGAAGGCGCAACGGTGTTCACCTTCTCGGACAGCGCCATCAGCGTGGAGGAGGAGACCCATACCGGCTATCAGATCGAGGGAACGGACCTGACTGTCAACGGCAGCGGCACCTATGTGCTGTCCGGCTCCTGCTCCGACGGCTCCGTAACCGTCAAAAAGGGAACCACAGGCGTCACGCTGGTCCTCAGCGGACTTGCGCTCACCTCATCGGATACGGCGCCGATCACCTGCAGCAAGTCGACCTCGGTCACCATTATGGCGGCCGACGGCACGGTGAACACCCTTGCTGACAGCGCGCTGAACAACGACGAGAAATACCCCGATAATAAAAACGCCGAAAACGCAGTTATCAAATGTAAAGACGGCTCCAGGGTGAGGATCTGCGGCGCAGGCACGATCAACATCACCGCAAAGGGGAAAAATGGGATCAAGGGCGGCGCCTCCACCGAAGGGGAGGGGGCGGCCGGCCTCACCGTGGAGGACGTGACGCTGAACATCACCGCCGCGGTCAACGACGGCATCAAGTCCGATCAGGAGCTGAACATCCGCAGCGGCAGGCTCTCCGTCAGCGCGGCGGACGACGCCATCAAGAGCGACTACGTGCTGAATATCGGCGAGACCGGGTCCGACGGTCCCACGATCTGCATCACCGGGAGCAAGGAGGGCATTGAGGCGGCCACGGTCAACATCTACTCCGGTAATATCTCCGTCTCCGCCGCGAACGACGGCATCAATGCCGCCAATTCCGACCTCACCGGCTATCGCTTCGCCTGCAATATATACGGAGGAACGGTCAATTTGAACGTCAGCGCAGGAGACGGTATCGACTCCAATGGAGCAATCAATATCTCCGGCGGCGTGTTGACTGTCTGCTCCTCACAGCCCGGCAGGGACGGATGTCCCATCGACAGCGACGGTGCGTTCACCCTCACCGGCGGCACCGTGCTGGCAATCGGCTCCTCTTCTCTGGCCCAGGTGCCAGACAGCGCGTCCCAGTGCTACGTGGCCTACGGCTACACCGGCAGCGGCGGCCGCCCCGGTGCGCGGCCGGGCGGGGGCGGCGGTTCGTTCGTCTCTGCAGGCGCGAAGGTGGAGATCCTGGATGAAAGAGGCCGCGCCGTCGGCTCCGGCAGCTCCGCCAGAGCGGCGAATTACGTGTTTTTCACATCCTCCGATCTCGCAGAGGGTGAGACTTATACCCTTTCGGTGAACGGCGCTCCGGTCGCCACGGCCGCAGCGGGATTCAGGGGCGGCGGATCGCAGCAAACGGGCCCCGGCCCCGTTGACCCGGGACCGCAGCCGGTAGAGCCCGGCCCTGAGCCTGTCGATCCGGGCCCGCAGCCGATCGAGCCCGGACCCGTGCCCGTTGACCCGGGTCCTCCACCGGACGGCCCCGGTCCCGAGCCCGTTGATCCGGGTCCGCCGCCGGACGGCCCCGGTCCCGAGCCCGTTGATCCGGTCCCGCCGCCGGACGGCCCCTCCGTTTTTTACAAGGATGTGGCGCCTTCCGACTGGTTTGCCGACGCCGTTCGATTCGTATCGGAACATGCGCTTATGAACGGCACAGGACCGGAGACCTTCAGTCCCGATACCGTCACCACCAGGGCAATGGTCGCCACGATCCTCTACCGACTGGTCGGCAGCCCTCAAACGGCGTATACGGAGGCGTTTATCGACGTGTCAGGCGGTGAGTGGTACTCCGAAGCGGTGTCCTGGGCGGCGGATAACGGCGTCTATCTGGGCTACCCGGACGGGACCTTCCGACCGGATGAGCCGATCACCCGCCAGCAGCTGGCGGCCGTGCTGTACCGCTATGCGGAACTGACAGAGCAGGACGTGAGCGCAGAGGATGATCTGTGCAGCTTCATTGATGGAGAGAGCGTAGCCGAGTGGGCGCTGGCCGCGGTCCGCTGGGCGGTGGGCAGCGGCGTTATCAACGGTTATGACGACGCGACGCTCCGCCCCCGGGGCGGCGCTACCCGCGCGCAGCTCGCCCAGATGCTCATGAACTGGCTGGCGTAAACAGAAAAAACAAAGATCACGGGCAGCCTCCCGGCTGCCCGTGAATCATTTATGCGGTTATCGTTCGCCGTGATCGGAGGGCTCAGCCCTCGATGGGCAGGGTCCAGTAGTGCTGCTGATAGATATCGGTGAAGCGGTAGGTCATACGCAGCGCGCCGCCGCCCACGTCCACATTGGAGATCTCCATATTATCGCTCACTGTCATTTGCTCACCGAGGAAGTAGCTGTTCTCGTACTCCCCGTCGTAGGTATAGTAGTCGCAGATGAAGTCGATGGTGTCGCCCTCGTTCAGCTCGGTTTCGCTTTTGGCGACCGTCCCGGTCACATCCTCGGTATAGACGTTCCGCGCGCCGGTGATGGCTCCGTGGGGATTCTCGCTGTCGAAGGTGACCAGCAGATCCACCCGCTCGCCGTTCAGAAGCGCGGGAATGCGGCCGAAGATGACCAGATCGTCGCCGGAGCCCTGGGTGAACTCGTGGTAGTACGCAACGGGCTGCCCGTTCACAGCGAGCCAGGTGCGGTCGGTGCAGGCCAGCAGATTGCCCTCCTCATCGAAATCGAATACGTTGTCCATGCCCAGGTCGATGTAGCCCTCGCCGTCGTCATAGAACATGTTGAGGTCCAGCCCCTCCACAAGATCCCACTGCTCCTCGGGCAGAGCGATGACGGATTCGCCCGCCGCGTTCTTGGTCCAGGTGAGATTGGAGGCGTCAAAGAAGTTGTCCTCGATGTAGGAGACCGTGTCGTCCATGCTCATGGAACGGCCGCCGAAGAAGTCCATGTTGGAGGAGCTCATTCCGCTGATGGAGCCGTAGTTTCCGCCAAGGAAGGAGCCCAGAAGGCTGCTGATCATATCGCCGCCGCCGGAGGAACCGCCCAGGGTTCCGAGCAGGGACGGGAATGCGCTGGAGGTGCCGCCCGCCGAGACCTGACCGCTGAGCTCAAGGCTGGCGAATTCGCGGATGCACTGAGAGTAGCTCTCGTCCATGCCGATGGCGTTGTAGGTCTTCACGGCCTTGTCCACGGTGGAGGTCTTCCGATAGGGGAAGTAGATGGAGAGACCGTAGGCGTTGGTCATGTTGGAGGAGGTGCGGTTGTACTTCACCGCCCCCAGGAGGGCTTTGGTCAGGGCATTGGCTTCGCTGTTGCCGATGTTCTTTGCAAAATGCACCAGGTCGATCTGGTCGATGGCGGTGCTGCGGGCGAACTCACGGGTGCCGTTTCTGGCGTTTGATACCTGCTTGTAGTCGTTCCCCGTGATCAGCGCGGTCAGAGACTGGGAGAAGTTCTTCAAGGGGGCGGGCACGGTGGCCGCCAGTTCTGCCAGATCCACCACGGAGAGGGTGGCCGCCTGACCGCGGCACTGGCTCTCACAGGTGGAAACAAAATCATCTACGATGTTTTTGCCGATGTCCACAGTGGCCATGGAGGTGTTGGAGCTGAGCTTCGAGAGCCAGTTCGTATAGTACCAGCCGATGCCGGGCTCCGTCTCCTCGGAAGCGACCATATAGTCGGCGTAATCGTTAAGCATAAGGGCGTTTTCAACCGTGGCCATGAGGCAGGTGTCAAAGCCGATGAAATCGAACTTGGTCCCCGCATCCTTCAGCGCCTTGTTGATGCCGTCCAGGGACATGGAGCCTGTGGAGGCGTATTTCTCGTCGTAGCCGTAGCCGGTGACGGAGCCTCCTCCGTGGTCCCAGAAAATGAGCTCGTTGCGGTTGGCGGGGAAATTCTCGGTACAGTACCTGATAAAGGATGTCAGAGTCTCCGCCTTCGTCATGGAGACGCTGCCCGCGTCGGACACGAGACACCGCAGGCCGCCGCTGGCCACCTCATAGATCTGGTTCGTCTGGGAGCTGATGACCTGGTTGTTCCACTTCTTTGCGCCGCCGGTATAGACGATGATGCGCACGTTGTCGCTCAGCTTGGCCTTGGTCATCTCCATGATGTCCTTGGTGGCCATGGCGCTCCTGGATTCCAGATCCGCGCCGCACATGTAGACCATAATGGTGACCTGGTCCTTGCCGCCGCCGCGGATGGTGGTGTATTTGCCCCGTGCGCCGGAGGCGATGGTGGTGCTGAGCTGGGAGGAGTTCGACTGGTCCGCCCAGCCGGAGGAGGACGAGCCGCCCAGTATATTGCCGATGGCGCTGTTCAGGCTGCCACTTGCGCCGCCTCCGGAGGACGACGGAGCAGAAGAGGAGGAGGGCTTGGGCGTCGCGGCCGGGGCCTGGCTGGGCTTTGGAGTCGCGGCAGGTGTGCTCTCCTGGTAGCTCTGGGTATAGGCGGGCGGTTCATCGGCGACCTGCGATCCGCCGCCGTTTAAAACGCCGGAGCCGAACAGTCCGCCGCCGCCGGCCAGAGCGATGACGGCCACGATGATGGCGATGAGCGGGCTCTTCCTGCCGGACCCTGATGATGAGGAGCCGTAACTGACGGAGTCACGCTTCTGGGAGCTCTGGCTGCCCCCGTTGGGGCCCGTGCCGCTGCCGACGGGGCCGGTATTGAGACCGGAGCCACGCTTGTGGATGCCGGTGCTGTTGTTGGTGACGTATTTTTCTCTGCCCTGAGGACGATTCCTGTCCAAATCGAACGCCTCTCTTTCTGAGAAGATTCCCGGTAACAGGCAACGCGGATACCGGATAGGCACATTATAACAGAAAATGGACCGGTTGACCATATTTTTATAAAAAGAAAACGCAAGCTTCTTAATATAGTACGGGCTGTACATCCACGAGGGCACGCGCCGGATGGCGCCAAACAGGCAAAAGAAAGCGGCGCGCATCCCCGGGGCATGCGCGCCGCCGCGTTATTTGGGGAACGACAGTCCCTGCATGAAGCCGTCCAGCGCAGAGGACTGCACGTCGCCTCCGATGAGCTTTCCCTTGTACACCAGTATGTCTGCATAGACACGGTCCGTGCAGTCCGGGTAGTTTTTGATCTCATAGGTGTAGCGCGTAGCCTCCAGCCCGCCGTATTTTTTCAGGTCGAAGCCCTGGGAGATCTGGAGCTCGTTGTATTCCTCGTAGATATCGGTGAACTGGCGGGGAATGACAACGGTCTGCTCCTCCACCGGCTCTGCGGAGACCTGCCAGCCCAGCTCTGTCAGAAGCTGGACCCGCTGCTCGTTTGTCTTTGCGGGAGAGAAGGCAAGCCCCGGCCGCGCCTCGGCCTTTCTCCCGGCCAGGATCACCACGGCGCACAATACGGCTGCCAGCACGAGCAGCGCGATCACTGCCCGCCTGCGGTTCAGCCTGGCGGTCAAAATAAACATGAGATCACCCCCGCGATGTTTTATGCTGTATCCTATTCAAACCGGAGAACGATTATGCTATAATCCTTTATACGATTAAAACCAGGACGCATAACGGCAGCTGAACCGAAAAGCGACATTGCTGAGGGGCGGTTTGATGCCGGGTGACGGAAGGAAGTGATTCGGCGATGCTCATACGTCTCGACAGGCTCCTGTCCCAGGCGGGCGAGTGCTCCCGCAGCGAGGCTGCGCGGCTCATCCGCGGGGGCGAGGTGCTGGTGGACGGTGCGCCAGCCCGTTCCGGCGCGGAGAAGATCGACCCGGAGAACTCGGTCGTTACGCTGCGGGGGAGGACGGTGCGATTTTCCAATCGCGTCTGCCTCATGATGAACAAACCGGCAGGGGTCCTCACCGCCACGGAGGATCGGGATCAGAAGACGGTGCTGGACCTGCTGAAGGGTCCCCACGCCAGGATGCGGCTGTTCCCCGTGGGGCGGCTGGACAAGGACACGGAAGGGCTGCTGCTCCTTACCGACGACGGAGAGCTGGCCCACCGGGTGATTTCCCCGAAAAGCGGTGTGGAAAAGGTCTACTATGCCGAAACGGATGGCGCATTGGCCCGGGAGGATGCGATCGCCTTCGCCGCCGGTCTGGAACTGCGTGACGGCACCCGCTGCCTCCCGGCAAAGCTGGAGCTGCTGGAAACCGGGGAACGGAGCGCGGTCCTCGTCACGGTGCGGGAAGGGAAGTACCACCAGGTGCGGCGAATGCTGGCGTCCCGCGGCGCACCGGTGACAAAGCTGAAGCGCCTGTCCGTCGGAGGGCTCAGGCTGGATGACTCGATCGCGCCCGGAGAGTACCGGGAATTGAGTGAAGATGAAATTTCGTCAATTTTCTTATAATTTGGCGGGAATTGAAAATGGACTAAAAAATACACAAAAACGATTTTAGAAAATTTTGGCCACAAAAGCACGGGTAAAAGTGGATAAGATAGACAACATAGAATCAAAACGTGACAAAGGGTTAAGAAAAATTACAAAAATTTTTACTTTTGCACTTGAAATTGCCGCGAAAATAGGTTAAAATAGTCACAATCATTTAATGGACAAAATAACTAAATCATTTTTGCCTCGGTAAAATGATGAAAATGGGGGAGATTGCGGCATGTCCAGCAGAGTATTTCAGAGCGTGATAGTCCAGATGAAGGAAGCCACGAATCGTCTTATCGGGGTGATCGATCCCGGCGGAACGGTCATCGCCAGCAGCGAGCTTTCCCTTGTTGGCTCCAATATCGGCGTATTCCCCACCGTCGCGGAGGAAAACGGCGACAAGGTGCAGAAGAGCTTCGGAAGAACGTTCAAAATGCTGGGCGTCGGCGGGCAGCAGTTCGACTACGCCGTCTTTGTCGACGGTGAGGACGAGCAGGCCAAAACGATCTGCATCATGGCGTACATCGCAATCTCTGAGGCAAAGCTCTATTACGATGAGAATCACGACAAGGGCGCTTTCGTCAAGAACATCATCTCCGACAATATCCTCCCCGGCGATATTTATGTCCGGGCCAAGGAGCTGGCGTTCGTTACCGATACGCCCCGGGTCGTCATGCTCGTCCGGCAGCTCGGAAAGGCCGATGTGGCCGCAATGGAGTCCCTTCAGTCCATGTTCCCCGACAGACAGCGGGATTTCGTCGTCTCCGTCAGCGAGATCGACATTGCCGTTGTGAAGGAGCTCCCCCTCAGCTATGACGAAAAGTACATCGAAGACATCGCGGAATCCATTGAGCAGAAGCTTTCGGAGGAGCTGAACCTCAAAACGGTCATCGGCATCGGCACTGTGGCAAAGCACCTGCGGGAGCTGGCTGACCGCTACAAAGAGGCGCAGATCGCAATCGATGTGGGCAAGGTGTTCGACACCGAGAAGACCATCATCAACTACGAGAATCTGGGCATCGGCAGGCTTATCTATCAGCTCCCCACCACTCTTTGCGAGATGTTCCTGTCTGAGGTCTTCAAGAAGAATCCCATCGACTCGCTGGATCCGGAAACGCTTTATACCATCAACAAGTTCTTTGAAAACAATCTCAACGTGTCTGAGACGTCGAGAAAGCTTTTCGTCCACCGCAACACGCTGGTTTACAGGCTGGAGAAGATCAAAAAGCTCACAGGCCTTGACCTGAGAGAGTTTGACCACGCCATCGTGTTCAAGGTAGCTCTCATGGTCAAAAAGTATCTCAATTCCCAGGAGCAAAAATACTAAGAGGTAACTAAATGGTACAAATGATAGACGTCTACAAGGCTTATGACAACGGCACGAAGGCGCTGAAGGGCATAAGCTTTGAGTTGGACGACGGCGAATTCGCTTTCCTTGTGGGGCCCTCCGGCTCCGGAAAGTCCACGATCATCAAGCTCCTTACCGGCGAGATCGCCGCGACGGAGGGCAGGGTAGTGGTGAACGGCTTTGACCTGGGACAGATGAAAATGCGCAAAATGCCGCGCATGCGCAGGACGCTGGGCGTCGTGTTCCAGGATTTCAGGCTCATCGAGAAAAAGACCGTCTATGAGAATGTGGCTTTTGCCATGCGCGCTGTCGGCGCGTCGAACAGGGAGATCAGAAAGCGCGTTCCCTACGTGCTGGAGCTCGTGGGGCTGAACGTGGATCCCAAAAGAAAACCCCAGGAGCTCTCCGGCGGCGAGCAGCAGCGTGTCGCCATTGCAAGGGCGCTGGTGAACAACCCGTCGATGATCATCGCGGACGAGCCCACGGGCAATCTGGATCCCGCGCGAAGCCTGGAGATCATCCTGCTCCTCCAGAAGATCAATGAGCTGGGGACCACGGTCCTCATTGTCACCCACGAGAAGGATCTGGTGGATCAGTTCTCCAAGCGGGTCATTGCCATCGACCAGGGCAGACTCATCAGCGACGGAACGGGCGGATATTATACTTATGAGAATATTCAGTAGAATTGGCTATTATATAAAAGAAGGCGTCAGCAGCATCTTCACCCACGGGTTCATGTCCTTTGCCTCTATCTGCGTCATCGTGGCCTGTCTGCTCATCATGGGCAGCTTCACGCTGCTTGCGCTGAACGTGCAGCGGATCATTGGAACGTTTGAGGATGAGAACATCATCCTCGCCTTTGTGGACGATTCCCTGGACGATGCCCAGGCCCGGGACCTCCAGTCAAAGCTGCAGGCTGTGGAGCATGTGGAGCGCGCGGAGTTCATCAGTCGGGACGAGGCGATGGAGAGCCTTACGAGCACGTATGACAAGGAATATTTCGATAACCTGGATTCCACCGTCCTTGCCCACCGCTACGCCGTATATCTCGACGATATCGCCTATGCCTCCCAGGTGCAGAACGCCGTAAAGGATATCCCCGGCATAGCCCGGGTGAACGCAAACCTGCACATCGCGCGCGGCTTCATTACGGTGCGCAACATAGTGGCCAGCGTTTCGCTGGTGCTTATCGTGGTGCTGTTCGTCATTTCTCTTTTCATCATGTCGAACACCATCAAGCTCGCCACCTTTGAGCGGCGGGAGGAGATCGCCATCATGCGCATGGTGGGCGCCACCAGCCACTTTATCCGCACCCCCTTCGTGCTGGAGGGGTTTATCCTCGGGATCGTGGGCGCGCTCGTGGCGTATCTGGCCCAGTGGGGCCTCTACGAACTGGTGACGGAAAAGCTCATCGCCCGGTTCAGCAGCACCTTTATCAGTACACTGCCCTTCTCGGAGGTTAACATCCCTCTGCTGGTCGTTTTCGGAGTTATCGGCTTCATCGTCGGTGTCGGCGGAAGCTCCCTTGCGATCAAGAATTATCTCAAGGTCTAAGGAGCGTGATTTTGCTTGAGCAGAAAGTGGTTGATACGCACGGTTGCCATCGTGCTGGCGATTGTCCTGCTCGGTTCCGTGCTGTTCGGCGTGATCAGCAGCGTTACTGCGCGTGCCGTCAGCCAGGATGAGATCGATGAGCTGAAGGCCCAGGCTGAGAGCCTTGAGGAAAGGCAGAATGAGCTTGCTGAGCAGAAGGCGTCGGTAGAATATGAGAATATGACCACCCTGGCCAAGAAAGCCGTCCTTGACGAGCAGGTGAGCCTCACTGAGCAGGAAATAGCGAACGTGAACGCCACTATTGCCCGGTATGAGCAGCGCATCGTCGAGAAGGAGGCCGAAGTCGCGGAGGCCCAAAAGGCGGAGGACGATCAGTGGGAGCTCTACAAGACCCGTATCCGCGCCATGGAGGAGAACGGCCCGATCTCGTACCTCGCCGTCATCTTTGAGGCGAACAGCTTTGCAGACCTGCTTGCCCGCATCGACTTCGTCGGCCAGATCATGCGTTATGACAAGGAAGTGTACGAGCAGTGGGTCGAGTACCGCAATAAGACCATTGAAGCCAAGACCGCCCTGCAGGAGACGAAGCAGGAGCTGGAGGCGGAGAAGAAAAAGCTCGAGAGTAAGCAGGCTGACCTGGAGCGGCAGATCAATGACGCTCAGGAGCTCATCCTTCAGCAGCAGGAGAGCATCGAGACCTATATCGCCTATATGGAGGAGGTCGAGCAGCAGAGAGCCGACCTGGATGCCGAGATCGAGCAGAAGATCGCGGAGTATGAGGCGGAGCAGGAGCGCATCCGCAAGGAGCGCGAGGCTGCGGAGGCTGCCGCAAGGGCGGCTGCCGCTGCCGCCGCTGCCGCAGCCGCGGCTTCCGTCAAAACGAACGAGGCCAGCGGGTCCGACGACTGGGATTACGGAGACGGCGAGTGGGGCGGCGAGGCCGTCGGCACCGGCACCTTCATCTGGCCGGCGCCGGCCAGCAACATCGTCACCTCTCTCTACGGCAACCGCTACCACCCCATTTACCATTACTACACCAGCCATAACGGCGTTGACATCGGCGCCGGCTACGGCACTGAGGTGCTGGCAGCCGACAGCGGCGTGGTCATGGTTTCCGAGTATCACTGGTCCTTCGGCAACTATATCATGATCAACCACGGCAACGGCTATGTGACCCTGTACGGCCACATGAGCACGCTGATCGCCTCCGCCGGGGAGAGCGTGTATCAGGGCGAGTGCATCGGACTCGTCGGCTCCACCGGCGACTCCACCGGCCCGCACCTCCACTTTGAAATCCGGGTGAACGGTTCCCGGATCGATCCGCTCCAGTTCTTCAGCGGCTATGTGGTCAGCGAATAAGGGCTTGAGATAGTTCAATGGATTTTGAAAAAACTGCCGGACCCGCATACGGGTCCGGCAGAGCTTTTTCTGCGGCGAACGAAACCGATCTGATGCTCCGCCCCTCGGAGCAGATACGGCTCTGAATTTAGGAGAAAAGTGAGAAAAAAGCCCTCTGCTCCGGATGGATACCGGGGCGGAGGGCTTTGCGCCGGTGAAATGGGTACATCGGGCAGCCGAACTTCGCCAATAACGGAAAATTGCTTTGAGTAAGCAGAAAAAAAGAAAAAATGCTTGACATCGACCGCCGATGTTTGGTAAAATAAATCGCTATACGCAAAAAAGAGGACGAAACTACCCCAGTTTCATCCTCGAATACAGTGTAACACGGTTTTTCCAAAAATCAACCTCAGACCGCCAAAAGATAACAACTCACCCTAGCGTGTCTTTTTGACGGCGCCTATATCAAAATGAAGGAGTGGAGCGAATGCCAAAGGACATGGTAATGATGCCCAGGGACGTGGCATACGGCAAGACCATCAGGAAGAGCTTTGCCAAGGCCGAGGAGATCCAGGATATGCCCAATCTTCTCGAGGTGCAGAAGGACTCCTACAAGTGGTTCCTGGAAACGGGACTCAGGGAGGTCTTCCGCGATGTGGCGTCTATCAACGACTATACAGGCAATCTTGAGCTCAGTTTCATCGACTACCGCATGAACGACAGGCCCAAATACTCCATCGAGGAGTGCAAGGCGCGGGACGCCACATACGCCGCCCCGCTAAAGGTCAGCGTGCGCCTTCGCAACCGGGAGACGGAGGAGATCAAGGAGCAGGAGATCTTCATGGGCGACTTCCCGCTCATGACGAACGCCGGCACTTTCATCATCAACGGTGCCGAGCGCGTTGTCGTCTCCCAGATCATCCGTTCGCCCAGCGCGTACTTTGAGAGAAAGCACGACGCCAAAACGGCCATCACCCTCTACGGGGCGACGCTGATCCCCTACAGAGGCGCCTGGCTGGAATATGAGACGGATGCGTCCGAGGCGTTCTATGTCCGCATCGACAAGAACCGTAAGCTGCCTGTCACCTGGCTTCTCCGTGCCATCGGCCAGCCCAGGGAGGAGGAGCCCTATTCCTGGCTGAGCCTGGAGTCCGCGTCCTCCGGCGCTACCACAACGGAGCAGCTCAAGGAAGTGTTCGGCGATGACGAGCGCATCAATGTCACGCTGGACAAGGATTCCTGCTCCGGGCGGGAGGAAGCTCTCATTGAGATCTACCGCCGCCTGCGTCCCGGCGATCCTCCCACGGTGGATTCCGCCGAAACACTGATCCACAATCTGTTTTTCGACCCCAGGAGATACGACATATCCACTGTCGGCCGCTATAAGTTCAACAAGAAGCTGGCGATCTGGCACCGGCTGAACGGCCAGACCCTGGCCCGCCCCGTCGCCGATCCCATGACCGGCGAGATCATCGCCGAAGCGGGGGAGACCCTCACCCGCGAGCGCGCCGAGGAGATCGACAGCCGCGGTGTCATGGAGGCGTACATCCACATCGACGGCCGCGATGTCAAGGTGTTCTCCAACGGCATGGTGAAGCTGGACGGCTTTGTGGATTTCGATCCTCTGGAGGAGCTTGGCGTCAAGGAGCGTGTTCGCTTCGTGATCCTCAAGAAGCTGCTGGAGCAGTATGAGGGCGACGAGCTGAAGGACGCCATCCGCGCGAACATCGACGATCTGGTCCCGCGGCACATCATCCCCGATGATATCTTTGCCACGGTCAACTACCTCAACTGCCTGGCCCACGGCGCCGGTGAAGCCGATGATATCGACCATCTGGGCAACCGCCGTATGCGCAGCGTAGGCGAACTGCTGCAGAATCAGTTCCGCGTGGGCTTCTCCCGCATGGAGCGTGTGATCCGCGAGCGGATGACCCTCCAGGATCTGGACATCATCACGCCTCAGTCGCTGATCAACATCCGGCCCGTGACCGCCGCCATCAAGGAGTTCTTTGGCTCCTCGCCTCTTTCCCAGTTCATGGATCAGACGAATCCTCTGGCAGAGCTGACCCACAAGCGCCGTCTCTCCGCCCTCGGCCCCGGCGGCCTGTCAAGAGAGCGCGCCAGCTTCGATGTGCGCGACGTCCACTACAGCCACTACGGCCGCATGTGTCCCATCGAGACGCCTGAAGGCCCGAACATCGGCCTGATCTCCTACCTGGCGTCCTATGCCCGCGTCAACGAATACGGCTTCATCATCGCCCCCTACCGCAAGGTGGAGAAGGGGACCTGCCGCGTCACGGACGAGGTGGTCTACCTTACCGCAGATATGGAGGACGAGTACATCGTCGCGGAGGCTACAGAGCCTCTGGATGAAAACGGCTGCCTGTTGAACCAGCGTATCACATGCCGTCACCGGGACGAGATCGTCGAGGTGGACAGGGAGCGCGTGGACTTCGTGGACATCAGCCCGCGGATGATGGTTTCCATCGCCACGGCCATGATTCCCTTCCTGGAGAACGATGACGCCAACCGCGCCCTCATGGGCGCGAATATGCAGCGCCAGGCCGTGCCGCTGCTCACCACCGAGGCGCCCATCGTCGCTACCGGCATCGAGCACAAGTGCGCCGTGGACTCCACCGTCGTGGTGGTGGCGGAGGACGGCGGCGTAGTCACCGAGGTCAGCGCCACGGGCGTCACCGTGAAGTACGACTCCGGTGAGATCAAGAGCTACAAGCTGACGAAATTTGCCCGCTCCAACCAGGGTACCTGCTCCAACCAGCGGCCCATCGTGGATGCCGGCCAGAGAGTGGAGAAGGGCGACGTCCTTGCGGATGGCCCCTCCACCAGCCAGGGCGAGATCGCGCTGGGCAAAAATATCCTCGTGGGCTTCATGACCTGGGAGGGCTACAACTACGAGGATGCTATCCTGCTGAATGAGCGCCTTGCCATGGATGACGTGTTCACCTCGATCCATATCGAGGAGCACGAGATCGACGCCCGCGACACGAAGCTGGGGCCCGAGGAGATTACGAGAGATATCCCCGGCGTTGGCGAGGATTCCCTGAGATACCTGGATGAGCGCGGCATCATCATGGTGGGCGCGGAGGTCCATGCCGGCGACATTCTGGTGGGCAAGGTCACTCCCAAGGGTGAAACCGACCTCACCGCGGAGGAGCGGCTCCTGCGCGCTATCTTCGGCGAAAAGGCAAGGGAAGTGCGGGATACGTCCCTGAAGGTCCCCCACGGCGAAAGCGGCATCGTGGTGGACGTGAAGGTGTTCACCCGCGAAAACGGCGACGAGCTGAGCCCCGGCGTCAATATGGTCGTTCGGTGCTACATCGCCCAGAAGAGAAAGATCAGCGTGGGCGACAAGATGGCCGGCCGCCACGGCAACAAGGGCGTTGTCTCCCGCATCCTGCCCAAGGAGGATATGCCCTACATGCCCGACGGCACGCCGCTGGACATCGTGCTGAATCCCCTGGGCGTCCCGTCCCGAATGAACATCGGGCAGGTGCTGGAGGTCCACCTGGGCTATGCTGCCAGGACCCTGGGCTGGAAGGTGGCTACCCCCATCTTCAACGGCGCAAACGAACGGGATATCCGGGACATGCTGGACTACGCCGGACTCCGTTCCGACGGCAAGAGTATTCTCTACGACGGCCGCACCGGCGAGCCCTTTGACAACCCGGTCACCGTCGGATATGTCTACTTCCTCAAGCTCCACCATCTGGTGGACGACAAGATCCACGCCCGCAGCACCGGCCCCTACAGCCTCGTGACCCAGCAGCCTCTGGGCGGCAAGGCTCAGTTTGGCGGCCAGCGCTTCGGCGAAATGGAGGTCTGGGCATTGGAGGCCTATGGCGCCGCCTACACCCTGCAGGAGATTCTCACCGTGAAGTCGGACGACGTCACCGGCCGTGTGCGCACCTACGAGTCCATCGTCAAAGGGCACAATATCCCGCAGCCCGGCGTGCCCGAATCCTTCAAGGTGCTGGTAAAGGAACTCCAGTCCCTGTGCCTCGACGTTCGCGTCCTTGATGCGGACGGCAACAAGATCGACCTGAAGACCGAAGACGATGATCTGGACTTCAACGACGTCATGGGACGGAACGCCGTCTACCACGCCGACGATGCGGAGATCGAGGCCAGCGGCTACTCCATCGAGGATGTGGAGGGCGACGATGATTTCATCGGCGACCAGGACGACGAGGACTACAGCGATGATTACGTCGACGACAGCCTTGAGGGCGATGAGGAGGGTATATAATGAGCTATGCACCGTTTGATGCCATTCAGATCGGCATCGCATCCCCTGAAATGATCCGGAGCTGGTCCTACGGCGAGGTCAAAAAGCCTGAGACCATCAACTACAGGACCCTCAAGCCCGAGCGGGACGGCCTTTTCTGCGAAAGGATCTTCGGCCCCACCAAGGACTGGGAGTGTCACTGCGGAAAATATAAGAAAATCAGCTACAAGGGCAAGATCTGCGACCGCTGCGGCGTGGAGGTCACGAAATCCAGCGTCCGGCGTGAGCGGATGGGTCACATTGAACTGGCCGCCCCTGTTTCCCACATCTGGTATTTCAAGGGCATCCCGTCCCGGATGGGCCTCATCCTGGACCTGACGCCCAGGATCCTCGAAAAAGTACTGTACTTCGCGGCTTATATCGTCACGGATCCCGGCTTTACCCCCCTTCAGAAGAACCAGATCCTGACGGAGAAGGAATACCGCGACATGCGGGAAAAGTATGAGGACGATTTCAAGGCCGGCATGGGAGCCGAGGCTATCCGCGATCTGCTGGAGAGCATCGACTGCGAAAAGCTTTCGGAGCAGCTCCGCGCCGAGGCCCGCGACGCCACCGGCCAGAAAAAGGTCAAGCTGGTAAAGCGGCTCGAGGTGGTGGAGGCGTTCCGCCAGTCCGGCAACGACCCCCGCTGGATGATCATCGACGTGCTGCCCGTGCTTCCGCCGGAGATCCGGCCCATGGTCCAGCTGGACGGCGGCCGGTTTGCCACCAGCGACCTCAATGACCTGTACCGGCGTGTCATCAACAGGAACAACCGCCTGAAAAGGCTGATCCAGCTCAACGCGCCGGATATCATCGTCCGCAATGAAAAGCGCATGCTGCAGGAGGCGGTGGACGCGCTGATCGACAACGGCCGCCGCGGCCGCGCCGTGACCGGCGCCAACTCCCGCGCGCTCAAGAGCCTGTCCGACATGCTCAAGGGCAAGCAGGGCCGCTTCCGCCAGAATCTGCTGGGCAAGCGCGTGGATTACTCCGGTCGAAGCGTTATCGTCGTGGGTCCCGATCTGAAGATCTATCAGTGCGGCGTGCCCAAGGAGATGGCCATCGAGCTGTTCCGTCCCTTCGTGATGAAGAAGCTGGTGGAGGACGGAGTTTCCAACAACATCAAATCCGCAAAGAAGATGGTCGACAAGGGCCGCACCGAGGTGTGGGACGCCCTGGACGTGGTCATCAAGGAGCACCCCGTCCTGCTGAACCGCGCGCCCACGCTGCACCGACTGGGTATCCAGGCGTTTGAGCCGATCCTGGTGGAAGGCCGCGCCCTGAAGCTGCATCCCCTGGTGTGCACCGCCTACAACGCCGACTTTGACGGCGACCAGATGGCCATCCACGTGCCCCTGTCGGCCGAGGCTCAGGCGGAGGCCAGGATCCTGATGCTCTCCGCCAACAACCTGCTGCACCCCAAGTCCGGCGATCCCGTCACCGTGCCCACGCAGGATATGATCCTCGGCTCCTACTACCTCACCTTTGTGCGCAGCGACGAGAAAGGCGCCGGCAAGGCGTTCTCCTCCGTGAACGAAGCGCTCATGGCTTATCAGGACGGTGATGTGGGTATCCACGCCCCCATCCGTGTCCGCGTCCAGAAGGAGAAGGACGGCGCCATCGTGGAGCGCACCATCGACGCCACAGTGGGCCGCCTGATCTTCAACGAGCCCATTCCCCAGGACCTGGGCTTCGTGGACAGAAGCGATCCGGAGCACGAATTCGATCTGGAGATCGGCTTCCAGACCGGCAAGAAGCAGCTCGAAAAGATCATCCGCAACTGCATCGAGAAGCACGGCTTCACCGTGTCCGCCATCCTGCTGGACAACGTGAAGGCTCTGGGCTTCAAGTATTCCACCCGCGGCGCCATCACCATCTCCATCTCCGACATGACCGTGCCCGATGAGAAATACACCCTCATCTCCGCCACGGAGAAGAAGGTCGTGGACATTGAGCGCCAGTTCAAGCGCGGCTTTATCACCGATGACGAGCGGTATCGCCTGGTCGTCAGCGAGTGGGAGAAGACCACAAAGGACGTGACCGACGCACTGCAGAACTCGCTGGATGAGTTCAACCCCATCTATATGATGGCCAACTCCGGTGCCCGAGGCAGTATGAACCAGATCCGTCAGCTCGCCGGCATGCGCGGACTGATGGCCAATACCGCAGGTAAGACCATCGAGATCCCCATCAAGGCAAACTTCCGTGAGGGCCTTTCCGTGCTGGAGTACTTTGTCTCCTCCCGAGGCGCCCGAAAGGGCCTGGCCGACACGGCCCTGCGTACCGCCGACTCCGGTTACCTCACCAGACGTCTCGTGGACGTTTCTCAGGACGTGATCATCCGCGAGCACGATTGCGGTACCCATGACGGCATCATCGCCAAGGAGCGCGTGGAGAACGGCGCCGTCGTCCAGACGCTGGGCGAGGCGATCCACGGCCGATTCCCGGCGGAGGACGTCGTCAGCGCCACCACCGGCGAGGTGCTGTTTACCAGGGACGACATGATGTTCAAGACCGACGCCAAGCTCCTGGAGGAGAACGGCGTGACCGAGGTCAGGATCCGCACCGTGCTGGACTGCGAGGCAAAGAGCGGCGTATGCGCCAAGTGCTACGGCATCAACCTGGCCACCGCAACGCCCGTGTCCACCGGCGAGGCGGTCGGAGTCATCGCGGCCCAGTCCATCGGCGAGCCCGGCACCCAGCTCACCATGCGTACGTTCCACACCGGCGGCGTCGCCGGCGACGATATCACCCAGGGCCTTCCCCGTGTCGAGGAGCTGTTCGAGGCGAGAAAGCCCAAAAAGATGTCCGTTCTGGCCGAGATCGGCGGCACGGTTTCTCTGGAGGAGACCAGGCGCAACGCCATCGTTGCCATCACCATCACCGATACGGAGAACAGCGAGGTCAAGGTCTATCAGGTGCCCTATTCCGCCGGTATCCGCGTGAAGACCGGCGATGTGGTCGAAAAGGGAGCCATGCTCACCGACGGCGCCCTCAATCCCCATGACGTCATGCGCATCCGCGGCAAGGACGACGCCCAGACCTACCTGATCCAGGAGGTCCAGAAGGTGTACCGCCAGCAGGGCGTTGACATCAACGACAAGCACATTGAGGTCATCGTGCGCCAGATGATGCGCAAGGTCCGGGTCGAGGATGCCGGCGATACGGAGCTGCTGAGCGGCACCACCGTGGACGTCACCGAGTTCCGCAAGGCCAATCAGGAAATCCAGGCCCGTATCGACGCTGGGGAGACCGAGCTTCGCCCCGCTACCTGCACCCAGCTCCTCATGGGGATCACGAAGGCGTCCCTCGCCACTAACTCGTGGATGAGCGCCGCCTCCTTCCAGGAGACCACCAAGGTCCTCACCGAGGCCGCCATAAAGGGCAAGGTGGACCACCTCGTTGGCCTGAAGGAGAACGTCATCATCGGCAAGCTGATCCCTGCGGGCAGCGGCCTCACCATGTACCGGGAGTTCGACAGTGACACCATGGTCGGACCTGCGGAGCCCCCCGAGGAGCCGGAGGAGGAAGTGGATCTCTCCGTTCTCCTGAATTCAGGCAACGCCATCTGACATTCCCGGAAGCAGAAATCACGGGTCCGGGACCCGTTTTCGTCTGACGATCTTCACCTCCGCTTTAAATAGCGGAGGTGAAGCGCAAATATACACTTTTTTTCGTTTTCTTATTGACGGATCGAAGAAGCTGTGTTATCATGACTCTCTGTGTGATAACCATGGTTTTTGCGGATAACCCCAGGTTTTCCGTTAAAAATAATATTTCAGGAAAGGAGGAACAAAATGCCGACTTTTAACCAGCTTGTCAGAAAGGGAAGAGAGCTTCAGACCTACAAGTCCTCGTCTCCCGCCATGCAGAAGGGCCTCAACACCCTGCGCAACAAGGAGACCGACCTGAGCTCCCCCCAGAAGAGAGGCGTCTGCACCGCCGTCAGAACTTCCACGCCGAAGAAGCCTAACTCCGCGCTTCGTAAGATCGCCCGTGTTCGTCTCACCAACGGCTACGAGGTCACTGCCTACATCCCCGGTATCGGTCACAATCTTCAGGAGCACTCCGTTGTGATGATCCGCGGCGGTCGTGTCAAGGATCTCCCCGGTGTCCGTTACCACATCATCCGCGGCACCCTCGATACGCAGGGTGTTTCCGGCCGTATGCAGGCCCGCTCCAAGTACGGCGCGAAGAGACCCAAGGCTGCAAAGAAGAAGTAATTTCCAACTTCAGCGGCAAATCTGCCCTGTCGTTTATCTATAGATTTTGTGGATAGACCTCGGGGCGCAACGGATACCCGTGTGTATTCGAGTACCTGTGATTCCATTTTTTAATGAAGGAGGGAAGCAACGTGCCCAGAAGAGGTAA
>JAFWFZ010000041.1 GCA_017515345.1 Oscillospiraceae bacterium
CCGTCCGTTCATCGCTGAAGTCGTTGTGAAACTGAACGTCGCCGTATTATACCCTGTCGCACTACAGTTCTTCCACGTGCTGCCGCTGTTGGTGCTGTACTGCCACTGGTAGCTCTCCGCTCCCGTGGCCACCACCTTGAACGTCGCCGTGCCGCCCACGCCCACGGTCTGCGTCTTCGGCTGCGTCGTGATCGTCGGCAGCGGCGCAACCGTCAGCGTCGCTGCGTTCGACGTCACGCTGCCGTTCGCGTTCGTTACCTTGCACCGGTACTGGCGCCCGCTCAGTGCCGAAGTCGCCTTGAAGCTGAACGTCGCTTCCGTTCCGCTGGAGTTATGCCATGTGCTTCCGTTGGTGCTGTACTGCCACTGGTACGTAAGCCCGCTTCCGGACGCCGCCACCGTAAACGTCGCCGTGCCGTTGGGAGCCACCGTCACATTCGCGGGCTGCGTCGTGATCACGGGCACGGTCTCCCGCAGCCTCACCGTGATCGTGCTGTAGAGTCCTCTGCTGCCCAAGGAATTGGTAAGGCTGTAGTTCGTGTAGGTGATCGTATCCACCGAGGCGGTATCCAGGGCGGCGAGAGACCAGCTGCCTTCATTGTACTCGGTCAACTGCGCGTCCCATGTCCCGTCCTTGTCCAGGTCGAGGTACAGGTCTCCTATGAAACTACCAGAATTTTGGTCCATTTTGACCGTTCCATTGCTGACGAGACTCTGAAGGATTGCGGCCACAAGGATCGCCTCATGCACCGTTCCGTTATCATAGTAATCATAATACTCGTTGAGGTCCAACGCCACGGGGCCGCCGGAGAGATCCAGCGTGCCCACGCCGAGATCCGGGATAATACCCAGTCCCGCATAGTCGGAAGTTAACGGTTCATCGACGCCGTTGCTGACCACGCAGCGGTAGCGCCAGCCGTCGTAGCTGGCCTTCGCCGTGAAGCTGAACGTCGCCGCCGTGCCGCTGGCGTTGGACCAGGTCTCGCCGCCGTCCTTGCTCACCTGCCACTGATAGGTCAGGTTCTCGCCGGAGGCCAGCACCTTGAACTTCGCCGTTTTGCCAGGGAAGGCTGCCTGGTCGCTGGGGCTCTTAATGATGCGGAATGGATTGCCGAACTGAATCTTCAGGCTGGAATACGCGCCGGGGGTACCCGTCCAACTCATCCCCCCGTACGCGATCTGGAGGATGTCAGGGGAGACGGGGAGCACATAGTCCCCTGTGATGTGGGTGGAGCTGATCCAGGAGTAGGAGACATAGGAGCTGCTGAAGCCGAAGAGCGACATGTCTCTGTTCCCATCCATATCCAGATCGTAATTATCATAAAAGCTATTGTATCGGCCAATGACGCCGGCCGTGGCGGCAGCCTCCAGCAGTTTCTTGATGGTCGATCCCAGGGGGGCGTTAACGGACACCTCGGCGGTGGGATCCAGGGTGAGGGTGGCTACGCCCAGATCCTCCAGCATTAACAGGTCTGCTGGATCGCTGGTGATCTTGGTACCGTTGTAGTTGGTGATCTCGCAGCGGTACAGGCAGCCGTTGTTGGTGGCGGTGATCTTGACGCTGAAGGAGGGGTCGGTCTTTCCGCTCCACGGCGTCCAGGTGGTCCCGCCGTCCTTGCTGTAATACCACTGGTAGGTCAGGCTCTGGCCCAGGGCGGCGACCTCAAAGGACACCGTATTGCCCAGGAAGCCGCACTGGCCCTTGGGCTGGATGCGGATGCGGAAGGGATTCCCGAAATTCAGGGTGACGGAGGAATAGACCCTGTGGTCTTCCAGATACGCGCCGATCGATCCTCCCGAGAGCATGGCGTCCTTCGTGGGCGTCAGGATCACGGTGCCGGAGCAGGAGCCTGTAGTGGGAACGGAGAGGACGCGATCGCCCAATTCGGGATCACTGGTAAAGATCACGTCGGCGCTGCCATCCTTATCCAGGTCGAAGTCGCTTGTCGTGCTGGTTAACCCATCCTCCGGCCCGGGGTTGATCTGTCGAGCGCGGAGCATCCCGTTGAGGGTGCAGTACAGCGCGTAGTAGTTATCCAGGGCGGCGGCGCCGCTCGAGAGATTCAAGGTCAGGGCGCCCAGATCGGTCACGACCGTCAGCTCCACATAGCTGTAGCTGCCCGGCTCCCAGGTTGCGCCGAACTTATCGGTGATGACGCACTTGTAATAATACCCGTCGTAGGCCGCCTTGGCGGTGAAGCTGAGGGTCGCCGTCTTGTTGCCGGTGGCGCCGGAAGCCGTCCAGGTCTCGCCGCTGTCCGGGCTCCAGTACCACTGGTAGCAGAGCGTATCGCCCGTGGCGGTCACGGAGAGGGTGACCTTATCCCCGGCCATGACCGGGTGGTTGCCTTTCTTAAAGCTCGTGACCTTGATGGGGGTACCAATATGGATGAGGACGCTGCTGTAGGTCTCGGTCTGGCCATATCGGGCGATGTAGCTGCGCATCTCTGGCGTCACCGTCAGGGTGTAGTCGCCGGTGACGCCGGGGTCTGAGTCGCGACAGATTTTGTTCACGCCGTCTTCGGTGAACCAGCGGATGTCGTCGTGATAGTCCTTATCCAGGTCGATGCCGGACTGGGTGTTGATCAGCCCGGCGGAGCCCGCGGCGGAGAAGGTTCTGGCCATGAGCTCCGTGATCTCCACTTTGTCGCCGCCGCGCAGGTCGATTGTGCAGGTTCCCGCGTCGGTCAGCTTTGTGAGGGTGGCCGCCTCGCTTTCCGTATAGGTTCCGTTGGAGGAGGAGACGACGCAGCGGTACTGATTGCCGTTGTTGCCGCTGGTGACTTTGAAGCTGACAGTGGGATCGGTCTTGCCGCTCCAGTCGGTCCAGCCGTTGCCGTCATTTTTGTTATACTGCCACTGGTAGCTAAGGGTACCGAAGCCCGTGGCCTCCACAGAGAAGGTGACCGTATCGCCCAACAGGCCGCCGGAGTTCTTCGGCTGGTTCGTGATATACGGGTTGAGCTGGGTGTTGAGGCCGTTCACGTTATCGGAAATATCCGAGCCCACGTTGTTGGTAAAAACGCAGTAATAACCACGGCCGTATGTGAGCTCGCTGACCGGGACCCGGAGGGTCGCGGTGATGGAATGATAGTAGATGCTGGTCGTGGAGGAGGAATCCCGGGAGATCAAAGCCGTTTCCGGAGTGTTCTCCGTGGCCTCGGTCCCGATGTCATAGGCGATGAACCCATCCGCCGGATCATACCAGCGCCACGTGGCATCCTCCGCGCCGGTGGCCTTTGCGGTGAGGGTCACCGTCTGCCCCAGGTGGGTGGATTCGGGCGCGGCGGGCTGCTGGGTGATTTCGGGCAAATAGGTGTTTTCGAAAGTGAAATCGTTATAGAGCGCATAGCCGTGAGCTCTGCTGCTGTATCTGCCGCGGATGGTAAAGCCGTCCACCTTCGTGGTGCCGTTATAACCGACGATGTAATCGTAAGAAGTCATAGTGGTCACGGAGGGCGGGATGGTGATGGATGTCGCGGCGATGTTGTTGAAGCAGCGCTGCTTAAGCGTTGTGACGCCGAAGCGCAGGTCGATGTCGCTCAGGCTGAAGCAGTCACAGAAGGCGTATTCTTCGATCGTCAGGTCGCTGCCGCTGATATCCACTTGTGTCAGGCCTCGGCAGTCCCGAAAGGCGCCGTATCCGATGGAAGTGAGCGAGCTGGTGATCAGGTCGACGTAGTTCAGGCCTGTCATTCCGGCGAACGCATTCTTGCCGATGCGCGTGACGCCGGTGTAGTTGATGGTAAACTGCGTGACCGTACTCTTGTACTCCTTCCAAGGCGCCATGGTCGTATAGACGGAGGGGGACCCATCGCCGGCGGAAGTATAATAATAGCCATAGTCCTGCATGGCGCCGCGGCCTTCGATCACAATCCTCGCGTCGCCGTTATCCAGATACCAGAACACCGGGTCGTTGCTGGCGCCGCAGCGTCCGCCCACGTAATTCGTGATGCTGTTGCTATCACAGCAGGATGTGATGGCCGAAGACGGGTTGGCGTCATGCAGTATGGTGAATCCAGAGGCGGTATTGAGAAACGCATAGTCTCCGATGGTCGTCACGCTGCTGGGGATATAAATCCTCCCGAGGCTGGAGCAATCTTGAAATGCCCTGTTATTAATGGCCGTCACGGAATTGGGGACGACCACGTCCGTCAGCGCAGAGAAGGAATAGAACGCATAGGCGCCGATGGCGGTGACGCCCGAATTTATGATGACCTTTGTGACGGTGGAGTTGTGTCCTTCGGTGGGGTCATAGGTGGGATAGCCCGTATTCCAGTCGTCCATGGGGCCGGAGCCGCTGATGGTGAGGACAGTGCCGTCCTCGCTCAGCTCCCAGGTGACGTTGTCG
>JAFWFZ010000042.1 GCA_017515345.1 Oscillospiraceae bacterium
AGGTCCTCATCCGGGAGGCTGTCGGTGATCACATCCGCCGTCACAAAGCGGATGATCTCAACCTCCGGGGTCACGTAGGCTTCTTTCACGGTTCATCCTCCTCTCTTACGCAAAGTAGGCGTTGGCCGCCTGGTTGTACTCATACAGCGCCTTCACCAGGTCGCGGATCGCGTCTGTCCTGTCCTCGGCCTTGATGACCTGATAGGCGTAGGTCAGGGCGTAGGCGCTGATGGTGTAGGTGCTGTCGCCGTTCGTCGCCACGATGGTGTACGCCTTATCCAGATCCTGGGCAGCGATGTCGGGGATCTGCACCACGTAGTTGGCGCCGGACTTCACCGCGCTGACGGGCTCGCCGTCCACGGTGAAGCTGTACTGTGCAGCGTCGGTGCCGGTGAAGGTGACGTTAAGGATCGTCTCGCTCTTCAGGGTCAGGGAGATGGACTTTGCCTTGAACGCGTCGGTGGAAGCGTCCTTCACGGGCTTATAGGGCGTCACCGTTTCCACGGTGATGTCGCCGGTGATATCTCCCGCGATGGCGTCCGCGTACTCCGTATCCTCGGTCACAGGCTCGTACTCGAAGTACGCCTTGGCGTACGCGCCGTAGGAAGCCAGCTTCGCGGACAGGGCCTGCAGCTTCTCGCTGCCGAACTCAGCCGCCGTCCTGACGAACCGGGCGACGGAGTAGACGCCGTCGGAGGCGTCGCCGTTGGCGTCGGTGAGGGCGACTGCCTCATCCTCGCCGGTATAGATTGCCAGGGTGATCTGCTCGGTCATCTCCTTGGCTGCCACGAACTGGGTGAAGCAGAATCTGCCGTCGTTGTCGGGAGTCAGGTCGGCCAGCATGATCTTGTCGCCTGTCACGCCCTTGACGGTGAGCTGCGCATACGCTCCCTCGTCGGCCAGCAGCTCGTCATTGGGGATGACGAAGAAGTTGACGCCGATGTCGCCGGCCAGCGTCAGGCTGGCGGAGACGATCTGCGCCGCGGGCCCTGCGGGTTCCGCCTTGACCAGCGCGGCAAGGGCGGCGTCCACGGCCTCCTGGGAGGCGGGGATGTCCTTGAGCACCGCCATAGCGTCGCCGTAAGTGGGATATTCCTCCTGCTCACCGGCGGCGTTGATCTCGGCAATCTTCCAGATCAGGGCGTCCTTGTCGGCGACGGAAACGGCCGTGCCGTCCCAACTGTTTCCGATATCTGCGCCCAGCCCCACACAGGTGTACTGCCAGCGCATGACGTCGCCATTCAGCAGGCTGTAGCTGGAAGCGCCAACGCCCGGGAAGTCGCCGTTGACGCAGTACATCCAGCCGGAATCGTCGCCGTGCTCCTTTTCGCCGAGATACGTCTCCGAGCCGTCGTTACCGTAGTAATAGACCCCCTGGAGATAGAAGCTGTTGGTGACGGTGCCGGTCATGCGGAATGGCGTGCCGCCGTTGAGCTCGCCAAACTGCTCCTTGAGGGTGTCGGTGAGCACCACGGAGGCCTGTTCGTACTTGGGCACGGTGAGGAGCATGGGCTCAATGATATACTCGCCGTCCACGGTGAAGCTCTCCATGGTGAAGGCCACGTTGATCTCGCCGCTGACCTGCCGCGCCAGCTCGCCGATGACGTCAAGGGCCTCGTTCAGCGCCCCGTACACGCCGTCATAGGTGGTGGCGGCGGCGATGTTGGCAAGTCCCGCCTCATAGGCGGCCTCGATCTGCGCCCAAACATCCTCGCCGTACTCGGTGGGGTCCAGCTTTTCAAACTCAGTGTTCAGGCTGGCGACGGCGCGCTCCCGGTCCGCGGCGAAGGGATCCTCGCCGCTCCCCGCCTCGATCCACTTGGCGTAGAGGGTGATGTCCTTCGCTGGCATGAGGCCGAAGGCGTAGGACGGTCCGTTGGTCATGAAATCGTTCAGCGTGTACCAGCCCACGAAGGTGTAGCCGTCGCGCACCGGGGAGGCGGGCGGCGTGATATTCGAGGCGATGGGCGCGGTCAGGGGCTCCACCTCCGTGCCGCCGTTGGTCTCAAAGGTGATGGTGCGGTCGTCGCTCATCATATACACGGTGCCGTAGCCGCCCAGCACATAGGTCACGCCCTCCACCGGGTTGACGGACCAGTTCACCTGGGCGGGGCGGGTCTTCTTCTCAAATTCGCCTTCCGCGAAATACTGCCTGTCGGCGTCGTCGTAGAGCTCATCCGCGTACTGGAACACCCATTCGCCGTCCACGCGCCTGTACAGCTCGGAGGCTAACAGCCCCCGATTGGATATGACCACGTCGCCGTTGTAGTCAAAGAACCCGCCGCAAAGATCGTAGGAGCCGTACTGCCCCCTGAACACCTTGAACTCGTCCTCCGACTGCCGCAGCAGCTCCGCGGAGACCTCACCGTTCTCGATGGTGAAGATCAGCGAATTTATCCCGTAACCGCCCCTCTTGGCACGTATATTGGCGTCGCAGCCGCCCAGGAGCTTCACGCCGTTCTCCGTGGGAATGGAGCTCCCGATACTGGGCGAGCTGATATAGACTCCCTCGAATTCCTCTTCGAACTGCCTGAGCAGCACCCACTCGCCGTTTTCATAGCAGTAGAGGCCGAGGTTTGCCCAGCCGCCGGCGGCCCAGGCGTGTCCCTGGCTGTCGTGCCAGAAGCTGCTGAAGCCATAGCTGTGCTCTGTCCACTCCGTGCCGTCCCAGTGATACCAATAATTCCAGGCCTCGGTGGGGGAGAGGATGAGCGCGTTCGCATCGTCCGACTGGTTTTTTGCCTTACTGAAGTCGACGGCGCTGTTTTCCACGGGGGACCAGACGCCGTCCGCAAACTGATAGATCTCGTGAACACCGTGGGGATAATAGCCGTCCTTCATGGCGACGGCGCAGAGAGACGCCTCATCGACGCCGCCCAGGGCAATGAACAGGATCCCGTCGGTGCCCGGCATCGTGCGCATATCGCCCATCTCGTCCCGGCAGATGATCCCGTCGGTGGTGGCGAAGTAGGTGCGCATGGCGCCTGTCTCCTCATCCGCGAAAGCCAGCAGGTCATAAACGGTGGGACCCCTGCCGTTGGGCGTGTAGTATTCAGGGGTGAGCCATTCGCCCTCCAGGCCCTTGTATGCGTCGCCGGGGAGCCGCAGATAGGAGAGCTCGATCTCGCCGGAGGGCTTCACGGTGACGGCGTCCGCCGCCGTCGTATAGGCAACGGTCTCCTCCCCGATCTGCAGGGTGACGGTGAGCTGTGTGATCCCTTCGGCCATGAAGGGGATCTGCAGCTCCAGGTGGTGGTTCCCGGCGGGCATGTCCATATCCACCGGCGTCCAGTTATCCACAGAGACCGCGGCTTTGTAGTGGAACACTTCCTCCAAAAACGGCTCGCCCTCCGCGGAGGCGTCGCGATAGACCCGGAAGATTTGATCCGTGTAAATAGGCACGATCTCTTCTGTCCGGTAATCTATGTAGACGGTCGCCCACTGGTTTTCAAACACGCCGTTGTAATGTACTCCGCTGCAGGTAACGCCGGTGATCTCGAAAGCCGGACCGTCCGCCAGAGCCGCCGCGGGCGCCAGAGCCAGAAGAAGTATCAGGCTCAAAAACATGGCGATCGCTTTTTTGCCGAATCGCATGGGATTCCTCCTTTCGGGACAATAGCCCGGCAGGCGTCCTGGGAACGCCTGCCGGGGCGTATCGGTGAGTTATTGGATCAGCCGTCGAGATCCTCGTCCGGGAGGTTGTCCTCGATCACATCCTGCGCCGCAGAGAAGTAGGCGTTGGCCGCCTGGTTGTACTCATACAGCGCCTTCACCAGGTCGCGGATCGCGTCTGTCCTGTCCTCGGCCTTGAGGACCTGATACGCGTAGGTCAGCGCGTAGGCGCTGATGGTGTAGGTGCTGTCGCCGTTCGTCGCCGCGATGGTGTACGCCTTGTCCAGATCCTGCGCCGCGATGTTGGGGATCTGCACCACGTAGTTTCTGCCGGACTTCACCGCGCTCACCGGCTCGCCGTCCACGGTGAAGGTGTACTGCGCGACGTCGGTGCCGGCGAAGGTGACTTTCAGGATCGTCTCGCTCTTCAGGACCAGAGAGATGGACTTGGCCTTGAACGCGTCGGTGGAAGCGTCCTTCACGGGCTTATAGGGCGTCACCGTTTCCACGGTGATGTCGCCGGTGATATCACCCGCGATGGCGTCCATGTACTCCGTATCCTCGGCCACGGGCTCATACTCGAAGTACGCCTTGGCGTACGCGCCGTAGGAAGCCAGCTTCACGGCAAGGGCCTGCAGCTTATCACTGCCGACCTCGGCCGCCGTCCTGACGAACCGGGCCACGCTGTAGACGCCGTCGGAGGCGCTGCCCGCCGCGTCGGTGAGGGCGACGGCGGTGCCGTCCGCGGTATAGATCGCAAGGGTGATCTG
This sequence comes from Oscillospiraceae bacterium, assembly GCA_017515345.1. Classification (GTDB taxonomy): domain Bacteria; phylum Bacillota; class Clostridia; order Oscillospirales; family Oscillospiraceae; genus RGIG5705. The sequence continues at coordinate 4,383 of JAFWFZ010000042.1, forward strand.
TTCGGTCATCTCCTTGGCGGCCACGAACTGGGTGAAGCAGAATCTGCCGTCGTTGTCCGGGGTCAGGTCGGCCAGCATGATGGGCTCGCCGGTCTCACCCTTGGCGGTGAGCTGGGCATAGGCGCCCTCGTCGGCCAGCAGCTCGTCATTGGGGATCACGAAGAAGTTCACGCCGATGTCGCCGGCCAGCGTCAGGCTGGCGGAGACGATCTGCGCCGCGGGCCCTGCGGGCTGGGCTGCGGGGGTGACCTCCACGTCGAAGGTGTAAGTCTTGATCGCGCGGTTATCGAGCTGGAGAGCCACGGTGACCTTGTCGGTCAGCGGCATGGACTCCGCGGGAACGGTGATGTCGAAGTCGGGGGACGCGTAGATAAATTGCTTCATGTCGGTGACGGAGGCAAAGGGCTCGCCCTCGGCCGTCTCACCGGCGTACAGGCTGCATACCACCGGGAACTCCACGTATTTTCCGCCGCCGGCGTTCGTCCACACTCTGTAGCCGTGGCCGGGGACCGTGTTGGCCTTCAGGGTGAAGGTCGCCGCCTCGCCCTCCGTCAGCGGGGTCCCGCCGTCGGCGTTGGCGTAGGCGAAGGTGCCCTCCGCGTAGTGGAGCGTTCTGGGCTCGTAGTAGGCGGTGTAGGCGGTGTCGCCGGTCTCCGTCCAGGTGACCGTCTTGCCGTCCCGGCTGTAATAGCGGACGCTCTCGTCGTCGTTGGCCTGGATATAGGCGAGCTGCAGGCAGTTCTCGTCAAAGCCTACGCCGATCGTGCTCTCGCCGAGGGATCCTAACGTGAACTTCCAGACGGTGCCCTCGTCGGTGTTATACAGGAATTCCAGTCTGTTCCCGGTGCCCACAGGCTGTGAGCCCTCGCCCAGCGCGTCATTCCCGCGCGTGAACTCCGGCGTCACCGTGGGGGTGTGGTTGGGACTGTCAAAATACCCTGTGTAGCTGGCGTCCTCGGTGATGCGAACGGTTGCGGGATTGTCTGTGATACGCTCCTCGGTGCCGTCCTTCTGCCAGTAGAAGAAAAGGGCGTCGCCCAGAGGAGCGGCGGTGAGTTGATATAAGTCCGCATCCCCGTCATTGCCCGCGAGCGCAAAGGAAACCGTACCGGCGCTCTCATCCGATGAAGTAACGCTGAAGGAATACCGGGCCACGGGCGGAACATAGGTGATGGTGATCGTATCTCCGTCAAGAGTGTTCAGGATCTCGGCAGCGGAGAAATTGCCATAAAAGCGCGTGTAATCATTTCTTACGAACATATATCTGTTGGATGCCGATGTATCCGTATCCGTAATAAATACGCTGGTGATCCCAGAGGATGCTTGAACCCAATAACCCTCCTTTACACCGGTAACATGCCAGAATGTTGGGTCAGCTGTGTTGTAGCGGACACGCCCCGACGGCATATCATCCGGGTTCAGGGTAAAAGTCGTGACCTCACCGGGGACGGGGCTACAGGTCGTGTCTCCGACGGTAAAGCCCTCGGTGATCTCGCCTGTATACTCCGTCAGATCAAACACGATCTTCAGCGTTTCTTCCTCCGCCAGTGCCGCGGCGGGCAGCAGGCTCAGGACCATCACCAGAACTAAAATGATGCTGAGTAATTTCTTTTTCATTGTTTCTCCTTTCGTCTGTGTGTTTGTTCTTCTTATCGTTTGCATTCGGTGTTTCGCTTTGTCTGCCCTGGATTTTGCTTTGCTGCATGGGGTGTGTTTTGCTTCGCGCGCCGGGATCTGGTGTTTTTCTCTTTGCCTTCCTCCTCTGCCGCCTGAATATGATATGATTATGTAAACCGCTTGCGCGGATCATGCGCCCTTGCTTTTTCCCGCCCGTTCGGGTATAATATTCCCGGAAAGGAGGTCTTCCCAATGCCCAATCTGCAGCAGATCACCGACGGTGTGCGCACCGTTGCCATGGAATTCCCCATCAAGCGCGCCGAGCTCTTCGGCTCCTATGCGGATGGGCGCGCCCGCGCTGACAGCGACGTGGACTTGCTGGTGGAATTCGATACGCCCCGCGTTTCGCTGCTCACCCTCAACCAGATCAAGTACCGGCTGGAGGAGCTGCTGGAGGTCGACGTCGACCTCGTCCACCTCCCCCTGCCCCAGTCCAGTATCATCGAGATCGGCAGGAGGATCCCAGTCTATGGAGCGTAGAGACCGTGTTATCATCGCAAAGCTCATCGACGAGATCACCGTCGCTGAGAATATGATCCGCGGCTGCTCCTTGGAGGATTTCTGCGGGGATGAAATGAGAAAGCGCGCCGTCTGCATGACGGTCATCAACATCGGCTAGCTCGTCAAGGGCTTGTCCGATGAGCTGCGCCTTGCCCACGCCGAGATTCCTTGGCGAGCCATCGCCGGCTTCCGCGACGTGGCCGCCCACAAGTACCAGACGCTGAGGATGGACGATGTATATGAGACCGTGTCGTCCGATCTCCCGCCCCTGAAGGCGCGGCTCCGTGCGCTGCTCGACTGAGTATTTGGGTTTTCCGCGGCTTCCCTTAGCAGGGGAGTCGCTTTTTTTGCCCCCGCCCGGGTGAAGCAGGCCCGGGCGGAGACGCGGAAAAATATGATCGGCAGGTGGTAGAGCCGTTCATATACAAAAGAAACCTGCGCCGCCGCGCGCGCGGTCAGCACAGGCTGCTTACTCGTCCGCTTGCGGCGCGGACCGGCGCTTTGGGCGCACCGATCCCTTTGACCCTGCGGCATGCCCCGCCCTCGGGTCTTCGCTCCTGCCGACGGCGGCAAAAAACCGCCGTCCCAACGGAAACGGCGGTACAGTACAAATGCTCCGGGGTACGCGCCCTTCCCATTCTTCGCAAGTTGTCGGTGCAATTCTTCTGACTACGCGCTCCCGGTTTCCCATCGGCTGCGGCCTGCCTTCTCAGTTTCCCAATGACTGGCTTTCGCCCCAGCGTCTCTCGACGCTTCGGCCGCATCCTCGCGCGCTCACAGTACCGGTCGTGTCGGGCTCTCCCGCGCAGCGCCACGCGCTCCGCGCCCCTGTTTCTTCTAAGCCGCCTCCCTGCCATAAGGCTTTGCGGGAGACGTCAACACCAACGGCGAGCTATTCAGTTTTCTTCGTAAAGTCTTAAACTTTACGAAGAAAATGAGGCAAAAACGGAAGCATTCCCGCCACAGAACAGGGAATGTTTTACAGATTTCTCGTAAAACAGTTGACATTTCCGCGCAAAAACAGTACAATTAGTTCAATCAAACAGAATTATGGGCATTATAATTTCGTAAAGTTTAAGACTTTACGAAATTTTTTTGTATATCATTTCAAGTCGAGCCGATCACCGTTCCGTACTATGTTCCCGCCGTCGGGACGGCTTTCGGACCGGCTCCCGTTCCGCGCTCAGTACCTGGTCAAGGAACCTTCGTACCAGCTCCGGCGCACGTTTTACCGCAGCCAGGAAATCCCTCGCCTGTTCTGGCAGACGGCTGTACGCACCTTTCCAATATGCCCGGGGGTTTGAGACCGCTGTGTATACCAATTCCAGCCACGCCTGCATGGACTGATGCCGCTAAAATCGATTCTTAGGTCAAAAATCGTCACAAATTACTGATGAAAACAGACTGCAAATCATCGTACCAGTGTAAGTTATATTCCCTGTTAGCGAATACGTCAGATCACTCAGAAATTTGTGAGGGAAATGAACTAGAACGACCAGCTCTCCCTGAACGTACAGTTCAGGTCGAAGTGGGCAGTGAAGAACTTCACACAGTCGTGGCAGACCGCGTTTACCGTCAGGCCGCCCAAACCGCTGGCGTTCAGATAGAAGTCGTCCGGCGTGACCGCGAAGCTGTGTGTCCATAGTAATTGTCCAAATGGGATATATCAATATCGCAAATAGGTAACAATGGGATAAAACAATTGACATTGTGTGCTTCCCCTTATATGCTGGATTCGATGAGCTGATTGAAAAAGCGGCATTGACGGATGCCCCCAATTGAGCGGAACTGATGCGGCATGGGAGGAAGTACGACAATGGAAGCAAACGGCATAAAAGTTTACGTTCCGGTCAGGGTGGATTTCCGGGAGGACGGCGTTATGCTTCCCCGGAAGATCACCTGGGAGGACGGCCGTGAGTATGAGATCGACCGGGTCTCGGATATACGGCATGCGGCTGCGATGCGTGCCGGAGGCCAGGGAGACCGCTACACGATCCATGTGCGGGGGAGACAGAGCTACCTGTTTTTTGAGCGCAGCCCCGATCAGGCTGGCAGCTGCATCGGCCGCTGGTTCGTGGAGCGGAAATAGAATACGGAAGCCGGACAGAGGGGATGTCTCTGTCCGGCTTTTAGTATTCGGATGGATTTCACGGCGCATATTGTATAGCCATGCGTTTTTGTGTATAATGTTAACTGGGTAATTAGATGTATTTTGAGGCCAGTTTTGAATGTTAACATACAACGGCCTTGTCTGGGTTCCGTGTAACGGCGAGACAATGGGGGAGGACACCTGCAATGAGCCTGATGCTCAACAAGAAACTGATGACCGAAGAGGATATCAAGCTGCAGTTTATTACTCCGGCCATCACTTCAAAATGGAATACTCATAAGATCACGATGGAGACCCAGATCACGGACGGCAAGGTCAACCTGAAGGGCAACTTTGTTTTCCGGGAAAAGCCCAGACGCGCGGATTATATTCTCTATCTGAACGCCAACAACCCCATTGCGATCGTGGAAGCGAAAGACAATAACCACAGTGTTTCCGCTGGTCTTCAGCAGGCTGTGTCCTATGCCCGGATGCTTGATCTTCCCTTTGCCTACAGCTCAAACGGTGATGGGTTTGTGGAGCATGATTTTCTCACCGGTCAGGAGCGGGAGTTTTCTCTGGATGAATTCCCGACGGAAGCAGAGCTGATTGCTCGCTACAAGGCTGAATGCAATGGCGGCGTCGGCCTCTCCCCGTCACAGGAGCAGGTACTGGATCAGCCCTATTTCAGTAGCCAGAAAACGTATCCGCCCCGCTATTATCAGCGCATAGCCGTGAACCGTACCCTGGACGCGATCGCGCGGGGGCAGGACAGGATCCTGCTGGTGATGGCCACCGGTACCGGGAAGACCTACACGGCTTTTCAGATCGTGTACCGCCTGCTTCAGAGCGGCATGAAGCGGAAGATCCTGTATCTTGTCGATCGCAATTTCCTGGCTGACACATCGATCCAGCAGGATTTTGCCCCGCTTGAAAAGGTGATCCATAAGATCAGCATCGCCAGGGACGACCGCAGCACCATCACCTCCCATGAGGTATATTTCGCCCTGTATCAGCAGCTCATTGGGGATGACGAGCAGGAGCATTATTCCGAGCTGTTCAAGCCGGATTTCTTTGATCTCATCATCGTGGACGAGTGTCACCGTGGTTCCGCGAAAGAGGAGAGCCGCTGGCGCCGCATCCTGGAGTATTTCAGCTCGGCGACTCAGATCGGCATGACCGCCACGCCGAAAGAAACGAAATACGTCTCCAATATCAACTATTTCGGTGATCCCATCTATACATACAGCCTGAAGGAGGGAATCGAGGACGGTTTCCTTGCGCCCTTTAGAGTCATCAATGTCAGAACGGATATCGGTGACGGTTGGCGGCCATACAGAGGACAGCTTGACAAGTTCGGCAATCCCATTGAGGATCGCATCTATACAAACAGCGATTACGATTACAATATTGTGATCGAGGATCGTATCCAGCAGGTGGCCGCAGAGATCACCCGCTATCTCAAAGCGACGGACCGCATGGCGAAGACCATCGTATTCTGTGCAACGGAAGATGCTGCCGAGCGAATGCGTATGGCGCTTGTCAATCTGAACGCCGATATGGTCAAAAAGAACCCGGATTACGTGGTCAGGATCACCGGCAGTGATATCTACGGCAAAAGCAAGCTGGACTATTTTATCTCCGTCTCCGCGCCGTACCCGGTCATCGCCACTACGTCAAAGCTGCTCACCACCGGCGCGGACTGCAAGATGACCAAGCTGATCGTGCTGGACGAGATGATCGGCTCCATGACGGAGTTCAAGCAGATCATCGGCCGCGGCACCCGCCTGCGGGAGAAGGAGGGCAAGACCCATTTCGTGGTCATGGATTTCCGCAACGTCACGCGACTGTTTGCCGATCCGGATTGGGACGGCCCCATAGAGATTGATCCCGGTTTTGAGCCGAAGCCGAAAACGCCTGACGACGGTGACAGCCCGGACGATTCAGACAAACTGCCGGAGATTCCGGCCGACCCGAAGGTCAAGCCTATCGTGGACAGGAACGGCTGCCGGGTGGAGATCATTTATAAATCGGTCTCCGTATATGACGCTGACGGCAAGCTGCTCCGGCAGGAGAGCATCACGGACTATACCCGGGAGAATATCCGCGGCGAATATGCCACCCTGGAAGCATTCATCAGCGAATGGCGGGAGGATCCGAAAAAGGAAAAGATCAGGGACATGCTGCGGGAGCGCGGCATCGATCTGGAGATGATGAAGGCCGATCAGGGTATGAGCGACGTGGATGATTTCGACTTCATCTGCCACGTGGCCTACGACCGGAAACCGTTGACCCGCAGGGAGCGGGCGAACAACGTGAAGAAGCGCGATTTTCTCAGTAAGTACAGCGGTGTTGCCCGGGAAGTGCTGGAAGCCCTCCTGGATAAGTATATGAACCTTGGCATTTATGAGATCGGCAGGGCGGAGATCCTGAAGCTCGACCCGTTCCTGAAATACGGCAAACCGGCAAAGATCTCTTCCTACTTCGGCGGGAAAGCCGGGTACCTGAAAGCCGTGCAGGAACTGGAAGACGCGATTTATGATGATGAGGTGAGCTGAATGAAAACGATAAGCTCATGGCATGTGGGAGTCGCGGCGGAAGCATTTGCTGCTGCGGTTTTTGCCCGGTATGGATACGACGTATCCGTGCAGTATGGCGCAAACCAGCCGGAGTATGACTTGATTGCCGTTTCCGGGGATCGTATGTTGAAGATCTCTGTAAAGGGCAGTCAGGACGGCGGTTGGGGACTGACGCAGAGTTACAAAAAGGGCTGTGACTACCATGAAGCCACAGCGAAGTGGCTGGCGGCTCACCATAAGAAAACGATATTCTGCTTAGTCCAGTTCCAGAACACCGCCCCGAATGATATGCCGAGGATCTACCTGGCAACACCTGCGGAGATTGCAGAGCGGCTGAATGCTTCTGCCGGAGGCCGCGGTGAAACGATCCTGTATGAGGATCACACCTGGGGACCTCGCGCTGTAGGGCATGGCACCACGGATCGGATTCCCGACAAATGGATTATCAGCGCGGAAAGATTAGTCTATATGTTTGATACTTATGGGCAGTAAGAAAGGGTAATGTCAATGGCCAATCTATCCGGTTTTGTAAAAAGGCTGCGCGATATCATGCGCAACGACGCCGGTATCAACGGCGACGCCCAGCGCATCGAGCAGATCGCGTGGATGCTGTTTCTGAAAGTGTACGACGCCAAGGAGCAGGACTGGGAGTGGGATGACGAGGAGTATGTATCCATCATCCCGGAGCCCTGCCGCTGGGCGAACTGGGCGCACGACGACAAATCCGGCACGGCGGTGACCGGTGACCGGCTGCTTGACTTTGTGAACAACACCCTGTTCCCAACGCTGAAAAAGCTGCCGGTGGACGCCTCCACGCCCATCAAGAAGGCCATCGTGCAGACTACCTTTGCCGACGCCAACAACTACATGAAGGACGGCGTGCTGCTCCGTCAGGTGCTCAACGTGATCGACGAGCTGGATCTCTCCGACTACGAGGAAAGCCACGCCTTCGGCGAGATCTACGAAACTATCCTGAAAGAGCTGCAGAGCGCGGGCAGCGCCGGTGAGTTCTATACCCCCCGCGCTGTCACCGAATTCATGGCACAGATGATCAAGCCTCAGATCGGTGAAAAAATGGCGGATATAAAAACTCCAACTTTGATACAATTTAATTATTCGACGGCGGCTTACCTCCAAGCAGGGTAAGAACTTTTTTCATTGTAAACCTCCATGTATTCATGTTTTTGGGCGCAAAAATACAAGGGCATACTGATACCCATATGGGCATAGTTCACCCTTGTTGGAGGTTTCCTTAATTGTTCAGTCTGACTTTTTTTGTAATA
>JAFWFZ010000004.1 GCA_017515345.1 Oscillospiraceae bacterium
CGATCACTCCGCCGCACGCGGAAAAATGGCCGTGCGCGAACTGATCGTATTCAGGCATGACTCCGAGCTGGGCTGCGCTCCCGCCCACAAGCTGTTCGAGCTGGTCTGTGCAGAGAAGAAGGACGGCGTCACCGCCCCCAGGGCATACACGGACTATACCGTCACCGTGGCGGAGGACGAGCTTCCCCAGGGCGTGACCTGTATCCGCATGGCATAAGGTCCCACCCCGCGAGGGGTGGGTGGATTGAAATGTCTGGAAGATCTCGCCGCACGTCTCCACGGAGGTCCCACCCCTCGCGGGGTGGGTGGATTGAAATAAGCATTATGACAGAGCAGAGGCCAGGGCATATAGTCCCACCCCTCGCAGGGTGGGTGGATTGAAATAACGGGAACATAGCAATTCCAACCGGCGGCGCGGTGGTCCCACCCCTCGCGGGGTGGGTGGATTGAAATCGGTTTGGGGTTCGATTCCCGTATCCTGCTCCAGTCCCACCCCTCGCGGGGTGGGTGGATTGAAATGTCGTGTGTCAGATGGACGACGCGTACGCCGACGGTCCCACCCCTCGCGGGGTGGGTGGATTGAAATCACGGCCACTACGACATGGAAGACATCGACACCGTGCGTCCCACCCCTCGCGGGGTGGGTGGATTGAAATGAGGCACAGATCACCGAGGTTATCGCCATCGCCGTCCCACCCCTCGCGGGGTGGGTGGATTGAAATACGCTGAACGGAGAATGGAAGCAGACAAACATAAACGTCCCACCCCTCGCGGGGTGGGTGGATTGAAATCTCGGCCTGATGGGGATGTTCCTCGCGGGCTTTGGTCCCACCCCTCGCGGGGTGGGTGGATTGAAATAAGGACGCCTGCTCCATGCTGAGCCGACTGACCGGGTCCCACCCCTCGCGGGGTGGGCGGATTGAAGACGTGCAACCTGAACACTGAAGCCCCGACAGCCGTTGGGGCTTCTTTGCGTTCGCGCACAGCTGGGGATAGGCGTGGTGATACCGAGTACCCAAAACGGGTAATGCGAACAGCCACTTTTCTCTCAATCATACAATTTTTGTATGATATCATGAAAATTAAGAATTTGATATTCCATAATTGTATAGTATAATCAAATATGAAAAGTTGTTTCTGTCCTGGATGCAAGTGGCGTAGGAAAGTGCGAGTAGCGAAGTGGAAGTGCATCTGTGACGGTGTTGGTACACCGTTTTCAGGTGCGCTTATTGTTTTGTGGTCGGTCGTTTTTCCGCAATCTGGAAGGAAGGGGGTTCATGACCAAGGATAGACAACTGCTTTTTGTCATCAGATCGTGGAAGGAGGTGAGCAAATAAGAGAATCTCAAAATCGAATCTTTCGAGGCAGCGGATCACGTGACTATGAAGAAGTCTATGATCAGGAAACCGGCGAGCTCATCGGTTACATTGATCCGACGAACGGTGAGTTTATTAAAAACATTACCGTCGACATGCCGTCTGGCTCTTTTCATATCACACCGCTACAGTTGCAGATCTATAAAGCCAGAAAAGAATGTGAGGCGGAACAGCAAGTACGCCATCGATTCAACGATCTTCTCGGACCATACTTTTTCATCCGCGCAGATGAGCAATTTGAGGGCATTGCTCCCGAACACGTTATAAGGTTAATCTATCTGGCAACGTATCTGCCCATCTCAAAAGAGATGCTGATGCGGACAGAGAGAACACCCATTCGGCAGGATGACCTGATGAAATTGCTGGGCGTCTCAAAATCGACGATCACTCGTTTTCTGGAGACCGTCAGTCCCAGATATCTTACGGTCGATGAGTCCGGTCTGCTGTATCTTGACAGGCAAACTTTCAGACGCGGAAAGCTGACAAGCATGGCGAAAAAAGAATATACCCCGTACCGAAAGCTTCTTATCAACGGGGTGCAGGCTCTGTACCATGACAATTCCGCGCTCCTGCGAAAGCGTCTTGGCTGCTTTTTCAAGCTTTTGCCGTATATCAACGCCGAATACAATCTTATCTGCCAGCCGTGGTGCGTGGAAGAGCAGCGGCTGGATTTGGTCGAGCCGCTCTCTGTGACGGAGTTCTGTGAGCTATGTCACTTTGACCGCAAGCACTGGAAGAAATATATCAAAGAGTATTCCTCCATCAGCTTTATGCTTGCGGGGCAGGAGGAACGATTTTGGTCGCTGATCCCTGCTGATGGGAACCCATCCAGAGAGAGGATATTCATCAACCCTTATATCCTCTATCAGGGCAGCGACTATCAAACGGTGATCCGGGCAGGCGGTTTTGATCCCATTGTTAGGGCGATTTCTTGGCCTGCCAAATCATGAAACCGCAATTTCGTTTCACAAGGTATCGCAAATGCGGGATAAAGTGGCGTAATTTTCGCTGTTTATCCTTCTCATTTTATGGTACGGGCGAATTGGCCAAAAAGCGTGTATTCATCGGCTTTTTTGATGTTCCTGCGCGTGCGGGTTCTTTGTTTAATATGCTCCCCAGCTTCAACAGAAGGCACCGCCATATTTCACTGCCGTCCCAGCCGGAAACGATGATCATCCAAAGCACGAAGTATGATGCTGTGTGGCCCGGGCAAGCTAACAGCTTCGCTTGTTTGGCGGGGAAGACATGGTCTGCGTGTCTGAAAGCTATTTATATTAATGCAGAGAATACAGGCAGACCTGGCTGCTATTGCAAACACGCCCGCAGGGCAACAGATCGAATACCATGCTTGCCCTCGCGGCAGCAGGCTTTGTCTGCAAAGCCGTTCAGCCAAACCACACCGTCTCAGTTACTAAATGGTCGGCTGGTTGATATGGTCTACTTCGCCCGGCACAACGTCCGGCGGGATCATCGCAGTCCTGCGCTCTGTGTTTGGAACGCTCTTGTCGTGTGGACATGGTCTGCGTGCAACCAGCCGCCCTCCGGCGATGAAGCGACACCGTTTGACTGAACTAAGTCTTGCTGCCAATATGCTGCCCTTGATGCCAGCATATTTCACAACAACAATTGCTCAAATAGTTAACATAATATTGCTAAATTTCCACAACTTTTTCCACATGCGATATCACTGAAAAATCCCGTATTTATGGGCTTTTGGATGGTAACTGGATTTGAAATAGATTGACATAATTTTAGTTCTTTCTGCGCAGTTATCCCGCGGTGTGGTTGTCAAGCCGCAGAAAATGCAGTCACCGCACCGCGGAAAACCCCATAACGGCGCCTATACTAAGGAGGTTATCATATAGGTTTAGAAATCGAAATCATTGACGCTCCCCAACGGGGCAATTATAATAATTCCAGCTATCCGGCTTGCCACCACGGAAAGGAGTGTAACAACGTGGCAAGCGTGATTCATATTAACGTCTGTCTTGTAGACGACAAGGGCAGATGGACAATCAAAGGCCGCTTTTGTAATACAGTCACAGGAGAAAAGTGGCAACGAACCAAAAGCACAGGACTAAGGGTTAAGGACAATACCAAACGCAAGGCCGAAGCTATGAAGGCAGATATAGTTGCCGGATGGGAAGAAGAACTGGCGCAGCAGTTTCGGGCAGAATCTCCCCTATTCTCAGTGTATGTCCAGAAATTTATTGAGCGGAAACGGGCACTGCGGCTCAGGGAAAACACGATCAAGTCCTATGAAGACTACATCAAGGTGCACATCGGTCCTAAGCTTGGCAATATTCCCATCCAGGAGCTGACACTGCGGGATATCGAAGGCTTTTACGAGGAATACCTGAAGACCCATAAGGTCAAAAGCGCACGGAAAGTCAACGTAGTAGTCAGCGGTGCCTTCCGGGAAGCCATACGGGACGGGGTTATCCAGGTCAATCTGGCAGATCTTGATCATCTCGAATTCCCAAAGGCAGAAAAGTTTGATGGAGGCACCACCTACACCGCTGAAGAAGTCAGTAAACTCCTGAAAGCAGCCGAGGAGGCCGGAGAGCCGATGCGGGCGGCAATCACAATTGGTGTATCCTATGGACTGCGGCGCAGCGAGGTCCTGGGACTGCGCTGGTGCGATGTTGATCTAGAGCAGATGACGATGACCATATCCAATACGGTCGTCCAGAACGGAGACCTGTTGATCGAAGCGGAGGAAACAAAGACCGCGGACAGTCATCGCACCATCGCTCTCATGCAATCAACTGTCGATTATTTCAAGGAACTCCGGGAAAAGCAACTGGCCGCCGGGCTTCTGCTGGATAAGATCTGTGCCTGGCCTGACGGGAAGCCAGTCCGAGGCGACTATATCACCCGCACGACTCCCAAGCTAATGAAGCAATGTGGGCTGCGCGTGATACGGTTCCATGACTTGAGGCACACTGCCGCTTCCCTGTTAGCTCCACATGTCCAGCCAAAGCAGTTACAGAAGTTCTTGGGGCATTCTGACATCAGCACGACGTTCGATGTGTACACACATCTGATGGATGAACAGCGCAAAGCTACAGCTGCTGCGATGAATTCGATTCTGACAAATGCCGATACTTGCTCTGAAACATGCTCTGAAACGGCCTGATTAAGGCAGAGGCTTGAAGGTCTCTGCAACTATTTCGTGCTGAAAACAAAGAAAAAGTCCCGAAATCTTTCGATTTCAGGACTTTTCACTGGTCCGAGTGGCGAGACTTGAACTCACGGCCTCTTGACCCCCAGTCAAGCGCGCTACCAACTGCGCCACACCCGGTAACCGTGCACTCACCCGAGCGCCCAATTATAATAACACACTCATTTCGGTTTTGCAAGACATTTTTTCGCATTTGCCGAAATTTTTCCGAAGGGCAAAAAACGGCTTTATTCCGCGGGGGCGGCGTCCGTTTTTCGTTTCAGCCTCCGCATGAGCCACGCAAACAGGGAAAAGGTCACGATAAGCATAGCCGTCTCCGTGGCGAACTGGGACCAGATAATCCCGATGAGCCCGATGAGGGCGTTCATCAGAATGGTGGCGGGCATCTTCAGCAGCGCGCTGCGGCACGCGGACAGGATCAGCGACGGCACGCCCTTGCCCATGGCCTGGAACATGGTGTTCATCAGATTGTTCACCACCATGAACGGCACGGCCAGGCACTCCACGTGCACGAAGCTCTCCCCGCAGGCCACGGTGGTCTCGTCAGCGGTGATAAACAGCCGCACCAGCTCCGCCCCGAACAGCCGCCCCGCAGCCAGGTACAGGAAGCCGAAGCACAATCCGATGCCCATGCCGAACCAGAAGGACGCGCGCATGCGCCGGTGGTTCCCGGAGGAGTAATTGTAGGCGATCAGCGGCAGGATGCCGTTGGCGATGCCCATGCAGAGGCTCATGGGGATCAGGTCCATCTTCTTCGTCACGCCGAAGGCCGCCACAGGGACGTCGCCGTAGCCGGAGATCAGATTGAAGCTGAGGGTATTGGCGCAGGTGGTGAGGATCGTGGAGATGAACGCAGGCATTCCGATCATGAACACTTGGCCGACGATCTCCCGCTCCGGCCGGAAATGCGCCGGGGACAACGTCACCAGCAGCTTGCCGCGCAGGGCGCGGAACGTCAGAAGATAATAGCCCACAGCCAGCACGTTGGAGATCAGGGTGGCAATAGCCGCGCCCTTGACGCCCATATGCAGGCCAAAGATGAAGACCGGGTCCAGAAGGATATTCAGGATCCCCCCGAAGGCCACGCCGAAGCCCGCCTGGCGGGAGTAGCCCTCGCTCCGCAGCAGGTGCCCCATGACCAGCGCTGCCACCGTGGGCAGGCCGCCGATGACCACGACCCAGAAGCAGTAATCCCAGCAGAAGCCAAAGGTGTTCTCGCTGGCGCCCAGCACCTTCAGGACCGGCGTCAGCGTGAGATACGTCAGGATGGAGACGGCGAGCGTTGTCAGCAGGCTTGCGTAGAAGCTGAAGGACGAGGCTTTCTTCACCCGGTCGATGCGCCGCGCCCCCAGATACCGGGAGATCAGGCTGCCGCCGCCGATCCCGTAGAGGCTGCCGATAGCCGCCAGGACGAAGTAGAGGGTATAAGCCATGGAGACGGCCGCCACCTGATACGTGTCCCCCGTCCGGCCAACGAAAAACGTGTCTGCCACGTTATAGATCAGCGTGACGAGCTGGCTCAGCACCGACGGCACCACCAGCTTCATTACCGCGCCGGGCACCTTCATTTTTTCAAATATGTACAGCTTTTCGGCCGAGAGCTCGCCCAAAACAAACACCGCCAAACATTTGGAATTCCAGTGGATTATATGACGGATCACACCGTTTGTCAAATGGCCAGCGGGGCGCACGCCGGTTTTCAAATTGGCAGATCATGCTGAATACGGAAAACCGTTTTGACGCTTCTTGCCGCCGTACGGTCCGCCACCGGTTTTCGTTGACAATACTGTGAAGGCACAGCCTTATTCACGCTCATCCCACCCGCCGCCGCGTCATGCGGCGGCTTTTTATTGCTTTTTCAAAAAGGGTTTGGTAAAATAAAAGGATAGAAACGACCGGGAGGCATCACAATGGAAACCACAACGAAGATCGAGGTACGGTATCCGGACTGCGACCGGATGGGTATCGTGCACCACGCGGTCTATCCCATCTGGTACGAGATGGCGCGGATGGACTTTTTTGAGGCGATGGGCTTCTCATTTGCCGACATGAACGCGCTGGGCGTGAATCCGGCCATGGTGGACCTGCACCTGCAGTACGCCGCCACCGCCACCTATCCCCAGACGCTGACGATCCGCACCCGCATGGGTGAATACGCGCCGAAAAAGCTGGAGCTGCTGTACGAGACCTATGCCGAGGGCAGCGATAAGCCCATCAACACCTGCCGCAGCTTCCACATCTGGACCGGGCCCGACAACCGCTCCTACAACATGGAGGAGAATCTGCCGGAGGTCTACGCGAAAATCAAGGCGGCGGCCGGGTCGTGAGCAGAGAGATCGTCAGAGAGTCCCAGCAGGACGCCAAGGTCAAAAACGACTTTTCCAAGGGCAGCATCCCAAAGACGATCCTGCGGCTGTCTGTGCCCATGACGGTGGCACAGCTCATCAACATCCTCTACAACATGGTGGACAGGATGTTCATCGGCCACATGCCCGGCGACGGGCGGCTGGCCCTCACGGGCGTGGGGATCACCATGCCCATCATCACGATCCTCATCGGGTTCGCCAACCTCTGCGGGATGGGCGGCTCGCCCCTGAGCGCAATGGCCCGCGGCCGGGATGACATGGACGAGGCGGAAAGCATCATGGGCAACGCCTTCTCCATGCTGCTGATCCTGGGCGTGGCGCTGACGGCCATCGGGCTCCTTATCAAGCGGCCGCTGCTGTACCTGTTTGGTGCCAGCGACGACACCTTTCCCTATGCCAACGCCTACCTCACCGTCTACCTGCTGGGCACCATCATGGTGATGATCAGCCTGGGCATGAACCCCTTCATCAACTCCCAGGGCTTTGCCAAGATCGGCATGCTCACCGTGACCATCGGCGCGGTGACGAACGTGATCCTGGACCCCATCCTCATCTACGCCTGCCATATGGGCGTCCGGGGCGCCGCCCTCGCCACTATCATCGCGCAGACCGTTTCCGCCGTGTGGGCTTTCTCCTTTCTCACCGGGAAACGGGCCATCATGCGTCTCAGGCTGAACAAGCTGCGCCTCCGGGCCAAAACGGTGGGACGGATCGTCTCTTTGGGCATCTCCAATTTCACGCTGCACTTCACCACCTGCCTGGTGCAGAGTCTCTGCAACAAGCAGCTCCAGATCCATGGCGGCGACCTTTACGTGAGCGTCATGACCGTTATCAACTCCATCCGGGAGTTCGGCTTTGCCGCCATCAACGGCGTCACAAACGGCTCCTCCCCCGTCATCAGCTTCAACTACGGGGCCCAGCGATATGACCGCATACGGGAGACGATCCGGGTGCTCACCATCTCGGCATTCGGCTGCGCGTTCATCTGGTGGGCGCTGACACTGACGATCCCGGATAAGCTCATCAGCATCTTCAACCGGGATCCGGAGCTCATTGCCGCAGGCGTCCCGGCCTTCCGGATCTACTTCATGGTCTTCGGGCTGACCGCCTTCCAGCTCAGTGGCCAGGTGACGTTCCTGTCCCTGGGAAAATCGAAAAAGGCCATCTTCTTTTCCATGCTGCGCAAGGCCATCATCGTTACGCCTCTGGTCCTGATCCTTCCCCATCTGTGGGGACTGGGCGTCAAGGGCATCTTTCTTTCGGAGCCGATCTCCATCATCGTCAGCGGCCTAGCCTGCTACATCACCATGTTCTGCACCGTCTATATCCCGATGGGGAAGATGATGAAGGAACAATCCCCCGACAAGCTGCCGGACACGCAGTAAACGGCCGGACCGACAAGCACATGAAGCATGAAGCGCGGGCAGGGGCGCTCTCACTTAAGGATTCTGTTGCCGCAGCGGCACATTTATTTGTGAAATACTGCGTTGCAGGGGCCGGATATCCGTCAGGATGATCCGGCCCCTGCGCCTTGTCTTTCGCGAAAACTGCATCCGCTGCGGTGCGCAGCAGTTTTTCGCTGGTTATTTTTCGTCTGAACGATCTGACCGGCACAGGGTCATCCTGGCGGATACCCTGTGCCGGTCGGGCAGTTCCGGCGGAAAAGAGCTGCGAAAAACCAATATAATCCCTAAGTGAGAGCGCCCAAAGCCCGCGCTTTTGTTTATTCTTTCTCAGCGGCGGTCATCCGGTTCTCCTCATAGGAGCGAAGCCCGGTTTCCATATCCGGCTTCAGGATGAACCTCCTGAAAAACCAGTTGCCGGGGAAAAGATCCTCTCCGCTGAAGCTGATCTCCTTTTTTCGCCGCTTGGAGTGGATCTGCACCTCCGCGCCGACAGCCTCCGGGACCCCCGTGTCGATGGGTTTCGCGGTCGGGTCATAGATCTTCGTCAGGCCGTTCAGGCGGAAGCCGCGCTTTTCCATCATCGCGCCCATCTTGCCTGGCATATGCTCCAGCGCGCCTGTGCTGTTCACATACACCACCGGGACGCCGAACGCGTCATAGAACAGCGTGCCCCGGAGATCGTTCTCCCCCTGCTCCTTTTTCAGCTTTTTCGGGTCCGACGGCGCGCCGTGGGGAAACAGGATCATGGACAGCGACTCATTTTTCACATTCTCGTAAAAGTGCCTTCTTCTTGAATCGTAGCAAATGGCGACGCCCACCCTTCCGAAGGGCGTGGCGATGACGCTGCCGAAGCGCCCGCGCTTGAACACGGCGGATTCCCCCTCGGACTTGGTCACCGAACCGCACACCCCGTCCGGCCCGGCGATCAGGTATCGGTTGAAATAGTCCCCGTCCTCCCGATCCAGATAACCGGTCCCGATGAACGTATTGTATTTGGCGGCCATCCGGACCGCCCAGGCCGAAGCGTCCCGGCCCCGGTCGTCGGCATACCTCCAGATCGCCTGGCTCGCCATGTAACTGCACAGGGCCAGCTCCGGAAGGACGACGAGCCCCGGCGACGGCAGCTTCCCGATCAGTCCCTCGATGTACCGCTTCCTCTCCTCAATACCCTTGATATCGTTATCGAGCTCCAGCGCAAAGATCCGCATCCGCCCGCCTCCCCGTATGTTTTTTCGGAATGATTATACCTTTGCCGGCCGCTCCGGTCAAGCATGGGAACAGCCCGCCGCGCTCACCCGAAGGCGGCACGGCGGGCCGTTTGCTTATATCGTATATGAGATGACGGGGCGCTTACGCCGGCCGAAGCCGGTCACTCAGCCTTTTCAGCGAGTTCCTCCGGCTGAGCGGCTTTCGGCGCGGATTTGATATCCATGAAGAGCTGGATCGTATCCATCAGGATCAGGATCGTCAGCTCCACGAAGCCGATGAGACACACAAGGGCAAAGGGCCACTTGGGCATGTTCAGCACGTCCGTCGTCGTACCCGTGGACATGAAGTTCTGGAGCTTCAGCACAGCGCCGTAGGTGAACAGCGCGCACACCACCAGCTCGATCACATGAATGACCGCCATCCAGATCGTCCGCATGCGGGGCGGGAACATATCCACGAACATGTTGACCCAGATGTGTCCCTTCTTGATCTGGAAGGTCGGGATCGCCAGCAGGCAGATGACCACCAGGAAGTAAGCCGAAAACTCATTGCTCCCCTTGATGGACAGCTTTGCGCCGGTGACCTTGCGGAGGATGACGTCGATCGCCACCACGAAAACCATGACGAAGCATGCGGCAAGGCCGACGTAGTTCACGCCGCTTACGATTTTTCCGAAGGCTTTGCGGATCTTTTCCACGGGTATCTTTCCCCTTTCTCATAGCCCGCGGGACGGGCCGGATTGATTGCGAGGAGGAGGATCAGCCAAGCTTGGCGTTGTACTGCTCCACGAGGGTCTTGGCCTGATCGTAAATACGCTGGGCAACAGCGGCGTCCGCCTGCTCGGCGATCCAAGCCTTGGCCACGTTTTCATATGCGGTCTGGAGCTCGGCGGCGAACTCAGCGGAGGGCGCATAGATGGAGCCGCCGTTGGAGACGGCCACATAACGGCCCGCGGCCTCCCAGTAGTTCCAGATGTCCACAAGGTTCAGCAGGTAGTCGCCGGAGACGGACTTGATAGCCGCCTGGGTATCGGCGTCGATAGTGCTCCAGATGTCGGAGTTGGCCATGAGGGCGTAGGCAGAGCAGCCGATGTTGGTGTCGATGTAGTAATTCAGAACGCCGGGATCGGCAAGAGCGAAGGACTTGATGCCGTGCCAGTCGGTGACCAGCTCATTGATGATGCCATTCTGCACGTTGCTGTAGACCTCACCGATGGGGCAGCCGAACACGGAGGCGCCGATCTCATTCACGAAGATCTGGGCAGGGCCGTTGTTGGCGCGGATGTTGCCGGTGACCTCAGAGAGGCTCGTCTTCTCGGCGGAGCCCTTGTAGCTCAGGGGGCTGGTGCAGTTGGTCCAGACGAAGAGCAGCTCGCCGTCGTCGGCAAACTCAGCCTGGATCTCGGGATTCGTCTTGTAAAGCTCCCACATGACGTAAGAGCCGACGGAGCCGTTGGCAATGCCCAGACCGGGGTTCTGGATCACGTTGGTGAGAGGCATGTAGCCCTTGAAGTAGCAGGGCAGGGTCCAGTCAAAGTCGATGGTGCCGGACTTCATATCATCCAGGGACTGCATAGTGGGAGAATGCACGCCGGAGTAGCCGATGTTGAAGTCAACGGCGCCCTCGGTGGCGATGGTAACGGCGTCTGCCCACGCGGTGAGGAACTCACCCGGGCCGGACTCGGCGGGATCGTGGCAGGCAAGGGTGAAGGTGTACTTGGCGGGGACATTGTCAAACGCCTTGGCCTGCTCGGCAAGGGCGTCGATGACGGCATAGGACTGTGCCCAGCTGCCGTTGTCATGGGTGGGCTCGGTGCTCACGCTCCAGGCAGGACCGGCGGGGAAATCGTCCTTGGTGGGGAAGCCGGTGGAAGCCGCAGGCTCGGCAGCGGGCGCGGTGGATGCAGCGGGCTCGGTGGACGCGGCAGGCTCGGTGGACGCAGCGGGCGCGGTGGACGCGGCAGGCTCGGTGGATGCCGCAGGCGTGTTGGTCGTGGAGCCGCCGCAGGCTGCCAGCGCCAGCACCATAGCCAGGGCAAGGATCAGTGCAAGAGCTTTTTTCATGTTTTTCCTCCTATATTTTTATGTCAGAATTGACTGCTCGACGGTTTTATCAGCCGCCCCGGATGAGACTGGGGAGCCAGGTGGCCAGGGACGGGAACAGCATGACGATGACGATGGCCACCAGGATGCCGATCAGGAAGGGGGCGGTGCCCTTGAAGATCTCTCCCAATGAGGTCGTTCCTTTTGTGATTCCCGCCATGACGTAGCAGCACATGCCCACGGGCGGGGTCATGAGGCCAAGCTCCATCAGCATGACCATCAGCACGCCGAACCACATGTCGTTGAAGCCCAGCAGCCGGATCACAGGCAGGAAGATGGGCGTCAGCAGGCAGATGAGCGGCAGGGAATCCACAAAGCAGCCCAGGATCGCGTAGATGAACAGGCACATCAGGAGGATGACCCAGGGGCTCACATTCGCCGTCGTGGCGAAGGTGGCCAGGGCGCTGGAAATGTTCGTCAGCGCGAAGAACTGGCTGAGGATGTCGGAGCCGATCATGATGAGGAAGATCATGGCGGTGGTCTCCGCCGTCTCCTTCAGGCAGGCGACGATATTCTTGAACGTGAACTTTTTGCGGATGGCGAGGAAGATGAAGGAGCCGAACGCGCCCACCGCGCCGCCCTCTGTGGCGGAGCACCATCCGAAAAGGATGCCGCCCAGCACCATGATGAAGAGGATGAGCACGGGAAGGACGCCCAGCAGCGCCTTCAGCTTTTCCCGCATGGGGAACTTTTCTCCCTTGGGTCCGGCGTCCGGATCCCGGAGACAGATGATGACCGCCGTGGCGGCATAGCACACGGTGAGCACGATACCGGGCACGATACCGGCGATGAACATGGCGCCCACGCCGATGCCGGCATTGATACCGTAGAGCATGAAGCCGGTGCTCGGCGGGATCAGGATGCCCAGGGTGCCGCCCGCGGAGATGGAGCCGCAGGCCAGGGTGCGCTTATAGTGGTATTTGTCCATTTCGGGCAGGCAGATCTTGCCCATGCTGGCGGTGGTGGCGGTGGCGGAGCCGCAGATGGCGCCGAAGAACGCGCAGGCGACCTCTGTTGCGATGGCAAGTCCGCCGCGCACGCGGCTGACCCACTTGTAGCAGGCCGCGTAGAGGTCCTGGCTGATGCCGGCCTGGGCGCACACGACTCCCATCAGGGTAAACATCGGTATGACCACCAACGAATCCTTGTTCGTGGAGCCGAAGGGTCCGTTCGTAAACGAGCCCAAGGCCATGGTGAACGCCTTCGCGAATTCAATGCCGCTGAGCAGACGCATCGTCATGATGCCGAGGAAGCCCACCAAGGCCATGGCAATGCCGATGCGCATACCGGCAAACAGGAAAACCAGCAGAACAAGCAGACCCAGAACGCCGATCACGATCGGGTTCATCTACACATCACGCTCCTCCGGACTAATATCATGTGGTACAGTTCGTGCAATCAGCCCACACTTAATTAGAATATTATCACTCGCTTCTCATTTTGCGCAAATGCGTATTTGATGTATCGCTATGCATATAATGCATCATTCTTATCTGTTTTTGATCATACCGACGATTGACGGCGATGATTTTTTGTTATATAATCTTAAAATAATAAATCAAAATGGTATGCAAATGGATGCTTATAGCCATTCCTTCCGCATCCGGTGACTGACAATCGCCCGGGGGCCGGGCCTGATCGGCGGTGACTCTATGTCGGCCAGCTTCGACGCATATAAAATCTTCTATTTTGTGGGCAAGTTCATGAATATCACCCACGCCGCATCGGCGCTCTTCCTCTCCCAGTCCACCGTGAGCCGCGGGATCCAGAACCTGGAAACCGAGCTGGGGTGCCGCCTGTTTGAACGGACCCAGCACGGCGTCGCCTTTACGGCGGAGGGGCGGGTGCTCTACGAGCACATCGCCCGCGCATGCGAGAGCATTTTTCAGGGGGAGGAAGCGGTGCTGCGCAGGCAGCAGACCTCCCGCGGCCATCTGCGGATCGGCGTCGGCGGTTTTGTATTCAGCCAGTTCGTGCTGCCGGTGATCCGGGATTACCGGCTCGATCGGCCTGACGTCCGGTTCGAGATCGTCTCCGGCGGGTTCGGCTCCTATCGGGGGGTAAACGAGGCGCTGTTGGACGGGCGGATCGACCTGGCGTGTTTATCAGCCGCCTCGGCGGAGGAGCTCACAGCGCCGGGAGTGAACGTCACCCCCGTTGCGTCCTATGAGGAGATCCTGGTGGCGAGCAGCGGCTTCCCCGAGCTGACGACGGGGAGCTATGCTCTGTCGGAGCTCAGCGGTTATCCCTTTGCCACCCTGGTGTCGGGCACGAGCGCCGCCTCCCGGCTGGACCGGCTGTTCCGCGCGGTCGGCATCGAGGTCGCCCCGGAATTCACCGCCGACTCCATCGATATGTTCCTGTCCATCCTGCGCACCTGTCCGTGTCTTGCGCCTGTACCGGCCATTTGCAGGAAGGAATTCACAGGGGACGGCCGGATGTTTGAGGTCCGGCTGAAAACGCCCCTGCCCGGCAGCAACATCGTACTGATGACGGCAAAGGCCGCCCCCCAGGACTCCGCCCAGGAGGCGTTCATCCGTCAGCTCAGAAGGTATATCAGGCTGAAGATCCATGCGGCCAATGAGCCGGACTGAAGGAAGGTGAAAAACCGTGGATACGATGCAGCTCAAGCTATTCCTCTCCATCTCCAAAACGCTCAACTTCACAAAAACAGCCAACGAGTTCTACGTCACGCAGCCCACCGTCAGCAACTATATCAAATCGCTGGAAAGCGGGCTGGGGGTAACGCTCCTGAAGCGTGACAGCCACAACGTCTCCCTCACGCCGGAGGGCCGCGAGTTCGTGGACTACGCCACCCAGATGCTTTCTCTGGAGGCAGAGGCCGAGAGCCGTCTCCAGAACATCGCGGAGGGACGGCGGGGCTATATCCGCATCGCCGCCCTGTCCAGCGCGGCGGAGCCCTTCTCCATCTGCCTGGAGGAATTCGTGCAGCGGTATCCGGGCGTGCAGGTCAACGTGGATATGATCGAGGGGGCCGAGATGATCGCAGCCGTGAATCAGTGCTCCTATGACATCTACTTCGCCCACGAGCATATGGTCACCGGGAACAGCAACATCGATTATTTCGTCACCAGCACCGCGCAGATGAGCCTCGTTACCCACAGGAGCTTTGCGGATCAGATCGACATGGACGACTGGTCGACCCTGTCCGGTCACCCCTTCGTCGGCGCGCTGGAGACGGGTTTCTCCCTCTCCGGGCAGATCCGGCGCATCTGCCTGAACCGAGGCATCGTGCCCGACATCATCAACTACTACAATCGGGCGGACGCCATCCTGCTGGCGGTCAACGCCGGGATCGGCATCTCCATCCTGCCGCCCCAGCTCCTCACCTTCTATCACATGCCCAACGTGACCTCCTTCCCCATCCCCGGGGACGATGCGGTGGTCCGATCCACCGTGGCCTGGAACCGGAACAGCGGCAATCCCGAGGTGCCCCGCTTCCTGAACGTGAGCCACCTGACGGAGCTGCGGAAGAAAGGCTGACCGCCCGGTTGGATTCCGGAAAATAATCACACAATAAAAAAGTCTGTTTGCACTTTCCCCGCTGTTCCGTTATAATCTCATCAGGACTAACCGTGCAATCAGTCATCACATATCTGTTTATCATGAAAGGAGCTTAAACCATGGCATATGAGAAAAGGAAGGTCATTCTGACCGTCGCGCAGACCGGCAATTTCCAGGGCAAGGAGCAGAACCCCAATCTGCCCGAGCAGCCCGATGAGATCATCGCATCCGCTTACGACTGCTACAACGCCGGCGCCTCCATCGTGCACGTGCACGCCCGCAACAAGCAGGGCAAGAGCTGCAACGACGGCGAGATCTTCGCGGAGATCAACAGCGGCATCCGCGCCAAGTGCGGCACCCACGGCATCATCATCCAGAACTCCTCCGCTCCCGCCACCCGCGACAACGCCCAGACGGACGACGGCCTCGGCGTGCTGGATATGAAGGATCCCAACTGCTGGCCCGAGATGTGCTCCCTGGACTGCTCCCTGATGACCACCACCTGGGGCGACCTGGAATTCATCTATATGTGGACCCGCAAGTGGCTCATCAAGACCGCCCAGAGGATCAAGGACATGGGCATCAAGGCCGAGATCGAGGTCTTTGATCCCACCGCCATCGAGGACGTGTTCAAGTACCTGTATCCCGCCGGCGTGCTGGACGATCCCGTCTCCCTGACCCTGGTCATGGGCATGGACAAGGTCTCCCAGGGCGCTATCTCCTGCACCCGTGAGAACATCGACTTCATGTACGATCTGTGCCTGAGGTCCGCCGCCGCCGCCGGCGTGAAGATGCCCATCGACGTGACCACCATGGCCATCGGCGCGAACCAGCTCCAGGGCACCGTGTACGGCATGCTCCGCGGCACCGGCATCCGCACCGGCATGGAGGACAACATCAACTACAGCTATCATCAGCCTGCCAAGAGCAACGCTCAGCTGGTGGAGCGCATCGTGCGCATCATCCACGAGCTCGACATGGAGGTCGCCACTCCCGACGAGGCCCGCGACATCCTGGGTCTTGCCCGCCTGAAGGACGCCGCTCACGTCCGCGGCAACATCTGAGCGCACATTTGAACCGGAACGGAAGGGCACAGGAAACTGTGCCCTTCATCGAATCCGCCGCTCAAGCGGCTGAACGGAGGCACAAATGAAACTTGAAAATGTGAACCATATCGGCATCATCGGCGCCGGCATGATCGGCGACAGCATGACCGTGCTCACCACCGGCCACGGCTACAAAACCACGAACCTGGTCCGCAACCCCGCCAAGATCCCCGGCTATAAGGAGCAGTACGACACCTATTTCCGCCAGATGATCGACCACGGCGTCCTCACCGAGGAGCAGTGGCACATCTGCGAGAAATACCTCACCTACTCTCTGGACTACGCCGACCTGGCGGACTGCGAGGTCATCTTCGAGTGCATCGTGGAGGATCTGGACCAGAAGCATGAGATCTACCGGAAGATCGAGGAGAACTGCCCCAATGTGAAGGTCATCTGCTCCGTCAGCTCCTCCTTCCTCAGCGACGCCCTCGGCGCGAAGATGGAGAAGTACTACGACCGGATCATCGTTACCCACCCCTTCAACCCCGCCCACATGGTCCCCTACTTTGAGATCTGCGCCGGCAGCAAGACGGCCGACGGCGTTGTGGATTTTGCGGTGGACGTGCTCAAGTCCCTGGACCGGCAGCCCGCCATCCTGAAAAAGCCCAATCCCGGCTTCATCGGCAACTACCTGCAGTTCGCACTCTGGGCAGCCTGCCTCAAGCTGGTGCAGGACGGCGTCTGCGAGCCCAAGGATATCGACACCTGCCTCAATTACAGCTTCTGCCCCCGCTACTCCAGCATCGGCATCTTCGATCATTTTGACAACGGCGGCTATAAGCTGAACATCACCACCTGCAACTCCGTGTTCCCCATCCTCCCCCGCTGGGACGAGGCGCCCGACATCATCAGGGAGAAGGCCGAATCCCCCGACGCCTGGGGCGCCAAATCCCCCACGAAGAAGGGCTTCTACGACTGGAACGGCGTGGACATGGCCGCCTACGCGGAGCGCGTGAACGCACCCTACTGGCGGTTCTGCAGCTGGGATTTCCCGAAGGAATGATCTTTGAAGAAAAGGAGAAGATAAATGGCAATACTGAATAACGAGTCCGGCAAGTACGCCGGCAATTTCGTGCAGGTGAGCCCCGGCCCCGGCATGGATCCCGAATTCAAGGCGATCTACGACAAATTCGCAAAGCGCATCATGTGGATGGACGGGAGCGTCTGCCCCGGCGCGTTCCAGATGAACACCGCCTGGTACTTCGGCGTGCCGGAGCGGGACCCCATTTTTGAGGAGCACTGCCACGACGATACCAGCGAGCTGGTCGGCTTCTTCAGCAGCGACATGAACAACCCCTATGACCTGGGCGGCAAGATCGAGTATTCCATCGGCGGCGAGGCCCATCTGCTGACCAAGTCCACCATGATCTTCATCCCCGCGGGCATCCCCCACAATCCCATGCGGATCCTGGAGGTGGACCGCCCCATCTTCCACTTCTCCGTCGTCATGAAGCAGAACTACGACGCGGACAAGGACGTTTACAAATAAACCGAACGGAAAAGCCCGGCATCCTTTGAGTGGGCTGCCGGGCTTTCAATCTGACTGACGAAAGGAAACTGACCCATGGCTAAATTCGTTTCCCTGGAGGAGGCCGTCTCCCACATCAAGGACAACGCCGCGCTCCTCAGCGGCGGCTTCGGCTCTCTGGGCAGCCCGGAGGAGCTTTACTCCGGTCTGGCTGACCGCTTCCGGAAGGAAGGGCACCCGCAGAACATCACCTTCATCTGCACCATCACCCCCGGCGACAAGACCGAGAGCACCGAGCCCTACAAGGGCCTGAATCTGGGCGCCAACAAGATCGCCATCGACGGGCTGCTGGGCAAGGTTTGGGCCGGCAACATGACCGACGCCCGCACCATCGCCTATATGATCGGGGAGAACAAGATCCCCGGCTACCTGCCCCCCATGGGCGTCATGTGCAACCTGATCCGCTGCTCCGCCGGCGGCAGGCCCGGCCTTCTCACCAAGGTCGGCCTCGGCACCTTTGCCGATCCCCGGCATGACGGCTGCGCCTGTAACGACAAGGCCAAGGAGGCCGGCAGCGTGGTGGAGCTCATGGAGATCGACGGCGAGGAGTACCTCTTCTACAAAGCGCCTAAGCCCGACGTGGCCTTCATCCGCGCCACCTATGCCGATGAGGACGGCAACCTCTCCATGATCCACGAGGCGTACATCGGCACGGAGCTGGAGGTGGCGGCAGCCGTCCACAACAACGGCGGCATCGTCATCGCCCAGGTGGAGTCCGTGGTCCCCCGCAACACGCTGAAGCTGCGGGACATCCGCATCCACAACAAGCTGGTGGATTACATCGTGGTTGCCCAGGATCCCATGAACAGCCGCCAGTGCTACGCCACCACCAAATACCGCCCCGAGCTCTCCGGCGAGCAGAAGCTGGCCGGCAGCGCCACGAAGCCCCTGCCCATGAGCGTGCGGAAGGTCATTGCCCGCCGCGCCGCCATGGAGCTGCAGCCCAACATCATCATCAACCTGGGCACCGGCATTCCCTCCGGCATCGGCAGCGTGGCCGCGGAGGAGGGCATCAACGAGGGGCTCACCTGCTCTGTGGAGTCCGGTCCCATGGGCGGCCAGGTCCAGGAGGGGCTGGCCTTCCCCGGCGTCGCCAACGCGGAGTGCATGTTCTCCCAGACCGACTGCATCGACCTCTACGACGGCGGCATGCTGGACATGGCGTTCCTGGGCGGCGCGGAGATCGACAGCGACGGCAACGTGAACGTTTCCAAATTTGCCGGCCGCTGCATCGGCGCGGGCGGATACATCAACATCTCCCAGAACGCCAAGAAGGTCTTCTTCTGCGGCCAGTTCACCGCGGGCAAGACCGATATCGAGTGCACCGGCGACGGTCTGAGGATCAACAGGGACGGCGCGGTGAAGTTCGTGGACAAGGTGCAGCAGATCACCTTCTCCGCCGACTACGCCCGCAAGGCCGGGCAGGAGATCATGTACATCACCGAGCGGGCCGTGTTCCGCCTCTGCGATGAGGGGATCGAGCTCATCGAGATCGCTCCCGGCGTGGATCTGGAAAAGGACGTGCTGGGCAAGATGGCCTTCAAGCCGAAGATTTCCCCGGAATTGAAAAGGATGGACGCCCGCCTGTTCAACGAAGCCCTCATGGGCTTGAAGAACGGCTGATCCCGCAGCACACCACATACAGGCACGATCACAATAAACCGGCAGACGATCCGTCTGCCGGTTTATCGCTGTCCTCAGATTTGCGGGTTGGATCCGTTTATTTACTGGATGCCGTCCTCGTAGGACTTGATCATCTTTCGGACCATCTGACCGCCGACGGAGCCGGCCTGCTTGCTGGTCAGGTCGCCGTTGTAGCCCTGCTTCAGATTGACGCCGACCTCGTTGGCCGCTTCCATCTTGAACTTGTCAAGGGCAGCACGGGCATTGGGGTTCATAATGCTGGATTTTGCCATTATTCTGCATCTCCTTCTCTTTTTCGGCGGTGACCGGGGCGCGATCGTCTGTCCGCGCCCGTTTCGGCGGCCGCCGCCTTTCGCAGTTATTTTGACACGGGATGCGGCGATTATGAGATGAAATTTTTTCAATTTTCCAGCATCATTTTATGATTCTATGGTATAATTGGAAAAACTCAAAAAAAGGAAACCGAAAGAATGGACAACAAACCTCAATCCCAGGACAAGCTGGGCACCATGCCCATCGGGCGGCTGCTGGTGGTCATGTCGGTGCCGATGATGATCTCCATGCTGGTGCAGGCCCTCTACAACACCGTGGACTCCATGTTCGTGGCCCATCTGAGCGAGGACGCCCTCACGGCGGTGTCGCTGGCCTTTCCCTTCCAGAATGCCATGATCGCCGTGGGCGTTGGCAGCGGCGTGGGTGTGAACGCGCTGGTATCCCGGCATCTCGGCCGGGGCGACCGGGAGACGGCGGAGCGCACCGCGAATATCCAGGTGTTCCTCTCCGCCTGCTATACCGTCATCTTCGCGCTGCTGGGCATCTTCCTCTCCCGCTGGTTTTTCGAGCTTCAGACAGATGTGAAGGTGATCGTGGACTACGGAACACAGTACCTCACTATCTGCTGCGGGCTCAGCCTCGGCATGTTTTACGGGCAGAATTTTGAAAAACTGCTGGTCGCCACGGGCAACAGCGTCCTCTCCATGGTCTGTCAGGGTGTGGGCGCCGTGGTAAACATCCTGCTGGATCCGGTGCTCATTTTCGGCCTCGGTCCCGCGCCGAAGCTGGGCGTGGCCGGTGCGGCCTACGCCACCGTGATCGGGCAGACGATCGCCGCCCTGTTGGCGCTGTTCTTCAATCTCCGCTCCAACAAGGCCACCCGGTTCCACTTCCGGAAAATGAAGCCCGACTGGGCCATCATCCGACAGATCTACTCCATCGGCGTGCCCTCCATGCTGACGGTGTGCCTCAACAGCGTCATGTCCTTCGGCATGAACAAGATCCTGCTGGGCTTCAGCACCACCGCCGCCGCCGTCAACGGCGTGTGGCAGCGGCTGCAGTATTTCGGCTTCATGCCGGTATTCGGCCTCAACAACGGCACCATCGCCATCTACTCCTACAACTACGGAGCACGGAACTATGACCGGGTGAAAAAGGCGCTCCGGCTCGCCCTCCTGGCCGGAGGCGCGGTCACAGCCGCCATCGCGCTGGTTTATGAGCTGTTCCCCCAGGTCATGCTGGGCCTGTTCGACGCGTCGGATACCATGATGGCCATCGGCGTCACCGCCCTGCGGATCTGCAGCGTCTCCATGGTGTTCGGCGGGCTGTGCCTGGTGCTCTCCTCCTCGTTCCAGTCCCTGGGCTACAGCGGGTTCACCCTCTTCTCCAACGCCTGCCGCCAGATGTTCCTGCCCCTCCCGGCGGCTTGGCTGCTGTCAAAGACCGGCGTGCTGGGCAACGTGTGGTTTGCCGTGCTTATCGCCGAGAGCGTCACCTGCCTCATCTCCCTGTGCATCTCCCGCTTCGTCATGCGGAAATTCCGTGAGCGGGTCGCCGCGGGTCCTCCCTCCCAAACAGCGCCCGGTCAGAGCTGATTTATGTTATGTAAACCTGTTCCCTTCCCGAAGAGTCGGGAAGGGAACTTTTTTCTCATTCAATCGCTTTCAGGGAATCAGCCATGTCGATCCTGTCCAGCTTGAAGTTGAGCAGGAATGCCACTGCCGCCGCAAACACGAAGGTCAGCGCCACCGAGATGACGTAGCTCAGGGGCGCGGCGCGGCAGCCGAAATAGAAGCTGCTGATCTTGATCTGCCTCATCACGTACCAGAGCAGGGCATAGCCCATGGGCAGGCCCACCAGCGCGCTGACGCCCGTGAGCACCATGTTCTCCCGGAACACGTAGGCCGCCGACTCATTGGGGTAGAACCCCAGCACCTTCAGGGTGGCGATCTCCCGCCTCCGCTCGTTGATGCTGATGTTGGTCAGATTGTACAGCACGATGAACGCCAACGCGCCGGCGCAGACGAGCACGATGAGAACGATGTAGTTCAGGCTGGAGAGCATGCTCGCCACTCGCTCCCGCATGTCGCTGAGCACATTGACAGCGGCCACATTGTCATCACCCATGATCGCCGCCGCGGCAGCGTGCTGATCCGCCCCCTCCGCCAGGTTGAGGTAGGCCGTTTTGACTTCCGGCGCGGTCCCCCACTGATCCCGGAATGTGTCGGCGCGGATGAAGGCGTAGTCGTAGATATAGTTGTCGAAGATCCCGGTGACGGTGAGCGTCACCTCCCGGAGCTCCGTATCCCGGAGGGTGATGACGTCCCCCTTCTTCAGGCCGCAGTCCATGGCGAGCCGGTAGTCGATGACCGTCTCTCCGGTCTCCGGCCAGGGGATGTGGTCTTCGCCCCGGTGCAGGTCGATAAAGCCGTCCATCTCCTCCTCGAACACCACGGCGTTGACGCTGAGTGTCTTGCCTCCCGCGGTCAGGTCCATGGCGCTCACGTGAAGGAAGGCGGCGCCCGAGACCTCATCCTGATGAGCGGCGCGAAAAGCCTCCGTCTCCGTCTCGCTCAGCGCCTTTGTGAAGGACACGGAGCAATCGTAAACCTCGATCTCGTCGAACTGGTAGTCCAAAATATGCTGGATGGAGTCCCGTATACCGAAGCCCGTAAGCAGCAGCGCCGTGCATCCCCCCACCCCCAGGATCATCATGATCATCCGCTTTTTATACCGAAGGATATTGCGGATGGAAACCTTGTGGAGGAATTTCACACGCTTCCAGATGAATTTTGCCCGCTCGATGAGGATGCGCCTGCCGGCGGGCGGCGATTTCGGCCGGATGAGCTCTGCGGGCGACTCGTTCAGGTCCCGGCGGCACACAAGATACGTGGCCCCCATGGAACAGAGCAGGAACAGCGCCGTGCAGTCCGCGAACAGCTTCCAGTCCAACAGGAACGCCACCGGACGCGCGATGGAATACATGATCCGATACACCTGCCACAGGGCCAGCGGCAGAAACCGCGACCCCAGCAGGAATCCTACGATACAGCCCAGCACCGAGGCGCTGCCGGAATAAAAGAGGTACTGCCCGATGATGGCGCCGCTGCCGTAGCCCAGCGCCTTCAGCACCCCGTTCTGGGTGCGCTGCTCATCCACCATGCGGGTCATGGTGGTCACGCAGACCAGCGCCGCTACCAGGAAGAAGAACAGGGGGAACACGCGGGAAACGCCGCGGACGATCCCCATGTCGTTATCCAGGGTGGCGCAGCCGATATTCGCGGTGCGGTCCAGCACATAGGTGGAAGGCTCCTCCAGCTCGCTGAGCTTCTCCCGGGCCTCGTCCAGCTCCCGCTGCCCATCCGCCAGCTCCCGCTCCGCGTCGGCAAACTGCGCGTCCGCCTCCGCCCGGGCATCCTCGTATTCCCGCAGACCGTCGGCATACTCCGCCTCTCCGTCACCCAGCTTCCGCTCAGAATCGGCCAGCTCCCGCTCCGCCTCCGCGATAGCCTCATTGGCGGCCCGGCGGCCTTCGGCATACTCCGATTCTCCTGCGGCAAGCTGCGCTTCGGATGCTGAAAGCTGATCCTCCGCTTCCGCAAAGGCTGTCTCCGCAGCCTCTGTCTGTTTTTCCAGCTCAGCCGCGCCGGCATCATACTGCTCCCGGGAGGCGGCAAGCTGGGCCTCCGCCTCGGCAAATGCGGCTTCCGCCGTCCTTTTTGCCTCATCAAACTGCGCCGAACCCTCGTTATACTTCGTGCGGGCGTCGTCGAGACCGGCGGCCAATGCGGCGATGGTCTCGCCGCTCAGGGGCGTGCCAAGTTGCTGCTCGGCCTGATCCCAGGCGGCGCAGAATGACTCCGCCGTCATACCGTATGCGCCAAGCGCCTGTTCCGCCGCGGCATTCAAAAGCGCGTTTTCCCCGGAGGACAGGGCTGCAATCAGCGCGGAGGGCGATTCAAAGCTCACGCCGAGACCGGCGGCGTTGACGGCCTGAGTCAGGGCGACCCCCGCGTCATAGAGGCTCCGGCATTGCGCGAGCTGAGCCTCCCCCTGGGCGAGCTGCCGGGCGGCCCCCTCCAGCTCCACCTGAGCGTACCGGAGCTGGAGCTCCGAATCGGCCCGGCGCGCGTCCAGCTCCGACCTGGCGGCCGCAAGCTGCTCCGCCGCTTCCTCCAGTTCCGCCCGGGCGTCGGCAAAGCCCTGCTCCGCCGTCTCCCGCTGAGCAGCCAGCTCCTGTTTTCCGTTTTCCAGCTCTGCCCAACCGTTGTCCAGCTCCCGTCTGGCGTCGGCAAAGCGCGTCTCCGCGTCGGATCTCCGGCTGTTCAGCTCCTCTTTCCCGTCGGAAAGCTGCTGCCAGCCGTCGTCCAGCTCCTTCCTGGCTGAGTTCAGCTCCTCCAGCGCATCGGACAGCTCCTTCTCCGCCTCCGCCCGTTCCGTTTCATAGGTCTCGCGGCCTTCGTCCAGCTCCGACTGGGCATCCGCGATCTTTTCGAGGGCTTCCGCCTCCAGGCTGTCGTGCCGGATCGACGCCCGCTCCTCCAGAAGCGCGCTGACGGCCGGCTCAGCCCCGTCCACGGCAGCCTCGTATTCGTCCGAGTAGATGTCTCCTCTGTCCCCCAGAGACAGGAATACCTCCGTATACAGCTCCGTATCAAAGCCGTCGGCCGGGATATAGATGAACCCCGCCAGGGTACCGCGGCCAAGGGCGGTCGTGCCGCGTTCAAAGTTTACATAATATGGCGCATCCACGAGTCCCACGACCCGGTAGGCATCATAGGCGAAGAAATCGCGGGTATCCTCCGTGTTATCGTCGGAGAGGGGAAGCAAAAGGCCGATGCTCTCCTCCCCGAAATACTTCGCGTCCAGTACACACTCGTCCCCCGCTTCGGGCAGGCGGCCGGCAACCAGCTCCAGTCGGTTCACCCCGTCGGTGATCATGTGGGCGCGGAAGACCGTGTCTCCCTCCTCGCCTGCGCAGAGGAAATCGGCGCTCACCGAGCCGACAGCCGTCTCCACGCCGTTCAGCCCCGCGAATGCCTCCACATCCTCCCCGGTGAGTCCCAGGGTGCTGATGAGCCGGAAATCATAGAGGGACTTCTCCCGCAGATACTCGTTGGCGGTCTTCAACATGGCGTCGGTGGATACGCGCAGTCCCGCAAAAAAGCCGACTCCAAGGGCAATGATCGCGAAAATGGCGAGATACCGGCCCAGCGTGCTTCTGATCTGACGCAGGACAGATAAAAA
The DNA here is from genome assembly GCA_017515345.1 of Oscillospiraceae bacterium. Classification (GTDB taxonomy): domain Bacteria; phylum Bacillota; class Clostridia; order Oscillospirales; family Oscillospiraceae; genus RGIG5705. Next base: position 24,967 of record JAFWFZ010000004.1, read on the forward strand.
CAATACGGATGATCTCTGCATTTTTACCACTCGATCTGTTCCACGGGCACCACGTGCTCGTTTTTGCGCTGTTCCGCCACAGTGCCGCTCCTGACACGGATGACCCGGTCGGCCATGCCGGTGAGGGCGCTGTTGTGGGTGATGATGATAACGGTCATGCCCGTCTGGCGGGCAGAATCCTGCAGCAGCTTCAGGATCTGTTTGCCGGTGACGTAGTCCAGCGCGCCGGTTGGCTCGTCGCACAGGAGGAGCTTCGGGTTTTTCGCCAGCGCCCGGGCGATGGCTACGCGCTGCTGCTCACCGCCGGAGAGCTGAGAGGGGAAATTCAGCGCCCGATCCCGCAGGCCGACCCGCTCCATCACATCCATGGGATCCAACGGCTCCCGGCAGATCTGGGTAGCCAGTTCCACGTTTTCGATGGCCGTCAGATTCTGGATCAGATTGTAAAACTGGAACACAAAGCCTACGTCGTACCGCCGGTAGGAGGCCATCTCGCGCTTGGAGTAGGCAGAGATCTCGACGCCGTCCAGCAGCACCTGCCCGGAGGTGAGCCGATCCATGCCGCCCAGGATGTTGAGCAGCGTGGTCTTGCCCGCGCCGGAGGGGCCGACGATCACGCAGATCTCCCCTTTCTCTATGGTGAAGTTCACGTCGTGCAGCGCCTCAATGCTGACCTCGCCCATTTTGTAGACTTTCCTCACGTTCCGGAATTCCACATAGCCGGTCCGCGCCCTCTGTTCCATCCGATGCAGCTCCTTTCCAAGTCATACCAGTATTGTAGTTTTCCAGGCCCGGAATGTCAAACGGATGAGCAGTGAGTTTATATTATTTTTACAATGCGCGCGTCTTCGTTCGCTGCGGGCAGAAAAAGAGCTCCCGCAGCAGGTTGCTGCGGGAGCTCAACGAGTATTGCCGATGGAAAACGGGACTTACTGGACAGCGGCCAGCAGAGCCTTGCGTCTCTTTTCCGCCTGCAGGTAGTCCATGATGAGGGCCACGATCAGCAGGGCGCCGACTGCAAAGGTGTTCCAGTACGTCTTCACGCTGAGGATGGTGAGCACGTTGTCCAGCACCCTCATGACAAGGAGGGCGATCAGCGGACCGGTCATACCGCCGGTACCGCCGGAGAACGCGACACCGCCGAGCATAACGGCCGACAGTGCCGTCATGTTGGGCGCGGAGCCGGTCAGCGCGGTGGGGTCAGCCTTCTTGGTCTGGCTCACATAGAACAGACCGCCGAGGCAGGTGAACACGGAGCACAGCACGAAAAGGATCGTGGTGGTCCTGCCGGTATTGATGCCGGCCAGACGGCTGGCGAAAGCGTTGCCGCCGGCTGCGAAGCAGTTGCGCCCGAACGTCGTCTTGGACAGGATGAACTGGCAGATGAAAACCAGCACCACGCCCAGGAGGAACGTCAGCGGGATCAGCTTGAAGACCGTCGTCTTGGCGATGCTGAGGAACGCGGCGTTATTCACGTTGACGTTCGTCAGGTTCAGCAGCCAGCCCGCGATGCCGGTATAAACAGAGGACATACCGATCGTCGCGATGAAGGCCGGGAAGTGAAGCCGCAGGACCATGAACGCGTGGAGCAGGCCAACGATCGCTGCGATGACAAGCGCCATGATGAAGATCACCCACCAGGGCAGGCTCGTATCGCGGCACATGACCGCAAAGAACGCGTTGAACAGCGTCGCCTGAGCGGCAACGGACAGGTCGATGTTGCCGCCGATGAGCAGCATACCGAGGCCGCACATCATAAACAGCGGAACGACCATTTGGTAGAACAGAGAGCGCAGGTTCACGGTGGAGAAGAAGCCCTTTCCAAACGGGCTGCCGCCATGGAGTACGTCGCTGCTGATGAGCACCGCGATGATGATCAGAATGATGAGGATGATCAGCAGCTTAAAGCCCGTACCCGATGCAAAGCGCTTAAAGGCATTTGATTTCTTAGGCATAATTGACCCCCCTTAAACTCTGCGTCTGCGCGCCTGCCTGAAGAAGTCAAGCGCCAGGGCTATGATCAGCAGCAGGCCGTTGAAAATGGTGGAGAGGTTGGTGTTGACGTTGCACACGCTCATGCCGATGGTAAAGGTGTTCAGGATCAGCATACCTACGAACGCACCGCCGAGGCCGCCCTCGCCGCCGCCAAAGGAGATACCGCCGAGGATGGCGCCGGTAAGGCCGGTGAACTGTGCCGCGGACAGCGCCTGCAGGCTGCCCTGCTGCATCTTTGAGGCGAAGAGCGTTCCGGCCACGCCTGCCATGCCGCCGCTGATGATGAAGAGCAGGAACGTGATGCCCTTGGACTTGATGCCGGCCAGGTTTGCCGCGACCGGGTTGCCGCCCAGCATCTTCACCTTGGTGCCGAACTTCGTCTTTGCTATGATGATCGCGAAAACGACGTAGATCACGAGCATGATCACAACACAGATTGAGAACTCGCTGATGAGCTTCTGATTGCCGATGGCATAGAGCGTCTCATTCTGGAAGTTGATGTTCTGGGCCGTACCGTCCCCGCTGCCCATGCCCAGGGAGCTGAAGAAGAACATCAGGCCCCTGATCACAGAGGACATACCGAGGGTGGCGATGAAGGACGGGAAGCGGAACCGGGTGATGATGAAGGCGTTCAGAGCACCGAAGCCGATACCGAAGGCGATGGCAATGATAATGGCCAGGAACCAGGGAACGCTGTGCACGATGCACCACGCGGTCACGATGCCGCAGAACGCGCCGATCGTCGAAGCCGACAGATCCATGTGACCGGCAAGCATCAAGCTACCGGCGCCGATGGTCAGGAACGCTGCAAAGGTCATATTGTTGAGGATATTTCTCAGCGTGGTGATGGCAAAGAAGTTGGAGCCGCGCGCGTGGGCCCACACGCTGAAAAGGATGATCTCAAATATGAGGAGGATTAGAAGCGGAAAGACTTTTTTCTGAAACAGGGTCTTGAAGAACCCATCCGACTTCGCATTGTTCATTTCATGACCCCCTTACTCTTTCATGGCGAGGGCGAGAACGTTTTCCTCCGTAGCGTCCTCACGCTTAACCTCGCCGGTAATGTGGCCGTTATGCATCACAATGATCCGGTCAGCGACGTTGATGACCTCGGTCAGCTCACTGGAGATGAAAATCACGGCCATGCCCTGCTTGGCAAAATCGCAGACCCTCTGATAGATCTCGGCCTTCGTTCCCACGTCGATGCCCTTGGTGGGCTCGTCGAGGATGAGGACCTTCGTATCCATCAGCTCATTGGTCCAGCGGCCCAGAATGACCTTCTGCTGGTTGCCGCCGGAGAGCTCCACAACATTCTTGTAGATCGTCGGCGTCTTGATGTCATATTTAGCGACGGCGTTGTCGGCCAGCTCCGTCATCCGCTTTTCATCGGTGAAAACGCCGCCCTTGACCGCCTTGTCAATAACGGGCATCGCCACGTTATCGCGAATCGTGCGGTACATCACGAGGCCCTGATCCTTACGATCCTCCGGGCAGAGGGCAACACCGGCCGAAATAGCGTCTGCGGGATACTTGAAGTTTGTCTTTTTCCCATCCAGAATGATCTCGCCCTTGAGAACGGGATCCGCGCCGAACAGGGCGCGCGCCACCTCGGTGCGTCCGGCGCCAACGAGGCCGGCCAGACCGACGACCTCGCCCTTGCGGACCTGGAAGGTCACGTCGTGGACATAGGGGGTCTTCAGATCCTTCACGTCCAGGACCACTTCGCCGTACTTGTCATTTCTCTTGAGGTTTGCATAGGTGTCGCCGATGTCACGGCCGACCATGCACTTGATGAGCTCCGCCTCGGTCGTCGTCTCGGTCTCCAGCGTTTTGACGAACTTGCCGTCCTTCAGGACAACGATCTCGTCACAGATCTGGAAGATCTCATTCAGACGGTGGGAAACGTAGATGATGACCTTGCCCTCTGCCTTCTGCTTCCGGATCAGATCGAAAAGGATCTTGATCTCCGTATCGGTCAGAGGAGCCGTGGACTCGTCATAAGCGATGATATCAGAATTCCGGCGGTAAGCCTTCATGATCTCGACCATCTGCTGGTGCGCCACGTTGAGCATACCGACCTTCTCCTGAGGGTCGATGGGAAGGCCGAAATCATCAATGATCGCCTGGGTCTTTTTAATCAGATTTGCCTTGTCAAAAAGGCCGAGCTTCGTTTTGGGGAGCTCGCCGAGGAAGATGTTCTCCATAACGGACAAATGAGGAATGAGCTGGCGCTCCTGATAGATCACGCTGATGCCGTTGGCGATAGCCTCCTGGGGATTGTGAAGCGTGATGGGATTGCCGTTGAGGACAAGCTCACCCTCGTCTGCGCGAAGATCGCCGTTCATGATCTTGAGGAGCGTACTTTTGCCGGCGCCGTTTTCTCCGAGCAGGGCCAGGACCTTGCCGCCCTCTGCCTTAAAGCTGATGTCATCGAGCGCGCGAACACCGGGGAAGGATTTGCCGATACCTCTTAATTCGTATGACTTCTCCATCTTCACATATTCACCTGCCTAATAATAGAATTGATCGCGGTTAGCGGAAAAGGGACGGCGGACCCGCCGTCCCTTTTCCTGATAATTTACGGGTTTGATGAATTGTTTTTAATGCTCGCCGGATTACATGCCGGTGCCGGTGTAATAATCCGGATACTCGGACACGAAGGAGCTGTAGTCGTCGATCTCAACAGGCACATCGGCATAGCCCTTCAGGTTGGAATAGGTGCTGACGCTGGCATACATGTCGGTCCACTTCAGATAGTGGACGTAATCATCCTCAGTCAGCCACTCGGTGGGCAGGAGCAGGGAGCTGTACTCGCCGTTCTTGCCGCAGTCAGCAGGATTTCTCCAGTTCGGCCAGATCTCTTCCTCAGTGCACCAGCCGTTCTTGAACGCGTACACAGCGCCAAGGATAGGCTCGTCGTACAGGGTCTGAGCGGTGAACAGAGCGAAGCGGGCGGCGGTGTGGATGCCGGAATCCCACTGCTGGATGTAGCCGGTGCCGCCGAAGGTCACGCAGACGGAGGTGTCGGTCAGGCCGATCTCATCCAGGGTGTCGGCAGCGGCCAGTCCCCAGTCATCAATGATGCCGCAGATCAGCCAGTACTCGATCTCGCTGTGCTTGGAAACCTCGCCCGGGAAGATGGACTTGGCGCCTTCATAGTTCAGACCGGCGGAAACGGTGTCGCAGATCCAGAAGTGATCCGCAGCAGCGCCGGCGACTTCCTTCCAGTGCTCCTCAGCAGCGACGGTGCGCTCATGCAGGGCGGGGGAAGTGGAGAAGTCGAAGGAGATCATACCGATCTTCGCAGGATCCGCGTCGGGATAGTTCTCCTGCAGCCAGGACCAGCACTTGTCGACAAGGGCGCGGCCAACGTCAGCGCCGTTGAAGCCGACGAAGGGGTGAACCATCCAGCCGCCGATGGGGGCGCCGGCCTCTTCAGAACCGTCGCGGGCCTGGCTCATCATGGGCATCCACTTCACACCGGGATACTGCTCGATGAGCTGCTTGACGGAGGGATAGATAGTGGCGTCGGGGTCGACGATGAGCATCTCAACGCCGCTGTCCAGCACCTGCTGCAGAACGGTGATGTAGGTGTTGGCATCGCCGTCATTGTTGAAATAGAAGCCATCCCAGATCAGGTTGAAGGACGGGCACCATGCCTCGATGGCGTCAGCCGCGGCCTGATACAGGAAGTAGGAAGAGGACGCCACATAAGCGACCCTGTACTGGGGATTCTGGGTGTAATCGTACTCATAGTCGAAGTGAGCGATCTTGTCCAGATCGGGGGTGCCGTCCGCATTGGCATGGGGATACGGCTTCGCGGTGTCAACCTCAACTTCAGCGCTGGGGTTCACAGGAGCGGTGGAGCTGGACGGTGCGGGGGAGTTGCTCGCGGGAGCAGTGGACTCCTGAGCCGGGGAATTGGACTCAGCGGGAGCCGGCGTATTTCCGCCGCCGCCGCAGGCCACGAGCGCAAGGACCATAACGAGTGCAAGAATGAGTGCAAGGATTTTTTTCATGTTTTCGTTTGCCTCCTTAGAAAAAGCCTGGGTTTCTCTTTATTTGCAGCGGCCGGTCCGTGACCCCGTAAATCTATATTCCATCACGGATTCGGCCGCTCGCAATTCATCAATTACATGCCGGTTCCGGTGTAATAATCCGGATACTCCTTCACGAAGGAGCTGAAGTCGTCGATCGTGACGTTCACATCGTCATAGCCCTTCAGGTAAGCATAGGTGCTGACGCTGGCATACATATCGGTCCACTTCAGATACGGGATGTAGTCGTCCTCGCTCAGCCACTCGGTGGGCAGCAGCAGGGAGCTGTACTCGCCGTTCTTGCCGCAGTCAGCAGGATTTCTCCAGTTCGGCCAGATCTCTTCCTCAGTGCACCAGCCGTTCTTGAACGCGTACACAGCGCCGAGGATAGGCTCGTCGTACAGGGTCTGAGCGGTGAACAGAGCGTAACGGGCAGCGGTGGAGATACCGGCATCCCACTGCTGGATGAAGCCGGTGCCGCCGAAGGTGACGGAGACGGAGGTGTCGGTCAGGCCCATCTCGTCCAGGGTGTCAGCAGCGGCCAGGGCCCAGTCGTCGATGATACCGGCGATGCACCAGTACTCGATCTCGGTGTGCTTGGCGACCTCGCCCGGGAAGATGGACTTGGCGCCTTCATAGGTCAGGCCGGCGGAAACGGTGTCGCAGACCCAGCAGTTCGCGGAGGAAGCGCCGGTATTGGCGGCCCACCACTCCTGAACGGCGACGGTGCGCTCATGCAGGGCGGGGGAGGTGGAGAAGTCGAACACGATGCAGCCGACCTTCGCGGGATCGGCATCGGGATAGTTCTCTTCCTTCCAATCCCAGGCCTTCTTCACAACGGCGCGGCCTGCGTCGCCCATGTTGAAGCCGGCATAGGGATGAGTCATCCAGCCGCCCATGGGAGCGCCGGCCTCTTCAGAACCGTCGCGGGCCTGGCTCATCATGGGCATCCACTTCACGCCGGGATACTGGTCGATGAGCTGCTTCACAGAGGGGAAGATGGTGTTGTCGGGGTCGAGGATGAGAAGCTCGACGCCGCTGTCCAGCACCTGCTGCAGAACGGTCATGTAGCTGTTGGCGTCGCCGTCATTGTTGAAATAGAAGCCATCCCAGATCAGGTTGAAGGACGGGCACCATGCCTCGATGGCGTCAGCCGCGGCCTGATACAGGAAGTAGGAAGAGGACGCCACATAAGCGACCTTGTACTGGGGATTCTGGGTGTAATCGTACTCATAGTCGAAGTGAGCGATCTTGTCCAGATCGGGGGTGCCGTCCGCATTGGCATGGGGATACGGCTTCGCGGTGTCAACCTCAACTTCAGCGCTGGGGTTCACGGGAGCGGTGGAGCTGGACGGCGCGGGGGAGTTGCTCGCGGGAGCAGTGGACTCCTGAGCCGGGGAATTGGACTCAGCGGGAGCCGGCGTATTTCCGCCGCCGCCGCAGGCCACGAGCGCGAAGACCATGGCAAGCGCCAGAACGAGCGCAAGGATCTTCTTCATCTTCATCTTCTTTGTTTTCCTCCTTAAACTATCCTTGATTGATTCCGGCCGACGTTGCCTGTCCGTGACGAACGTAGCTTTTTTCCGTCGGCGGACATGGGCATAGTAAGCCTTCTGAATTCGCGCTCATTATAGCAATATCAACAATAAAAATCAATTAGCATTATTAACAACTCAGTAATAACCTTTTTATAAATGTTTATAAGGAAAAGTTATCATTTGTAACTTATCTTGTTTATTGTGCTAATCTTCTACTGGAATTGCCAGCATATTACGGTATGGAAACCAAAAGCCGCCATTTCTGTGTTTTACGGAACGTACTGCGACATATAATAGATCGGCATATAATGAAAAATATTGTTAACAACTCCGATTTTCACTTGAAACGCCGACGGGAATCGTATACAATGAGCCGGAACACTTGCGGTTTGGGTTCGTTATATGAAAAAACCGGGCGCAGCCCGGCGGAAGGTATGATAAAGGAATGAAGCAGATATGAGCATGTCCAAGGCAAAGAAAGCCCTGAAGCGGGAGGCGGAAAAGCGGAAGCGCAGGCGGACCGCCGCCCTCGCCGTGATCGGCGCCGTGCTGATCGTGATCCTCGTGGTGCTGGCGCTGATCGCCAACTCCAAAATGATACGGAGAAAGGCGACGGCCGTCACCGTGGGCGATATGAAATTCACCGTGGTGGATTTCAACTATTTCTACTATTCCGCGTACAACAGCTACGTTGCCAACATCTACGCGAATTACTCCTCCCAGGCGGAGACGATGCTCCCGGATATGACGAAATCGCTGAAGTCACAGATCTTCAGCGAATCCACCGGCCAGACCTGGGACGAGGTCTTCACGGATGAAGCCATGAACAGCATCCTGCGCACGGCCTCCGCCTGGCAGGCCGGCCATGCCGCGGGCTTTGAGCTCAGCGAGGACAGGCTCCATTCGCTGAACGAGACCTTTGCCGCCGTTCAGGCGCAGGCCGAGGCCGGCCAGACGAATCTGGACGATTTCCTCGCCAGGAATTACGGGAAGGGCATCACGGGCGACGCGTATTACAATCTTATAAGTATGGAGGCGTACGCCGACGAATACCGCGAGCACATGAAGGAGAGCTTCACCTACTCCCAGGAGGCGCTGGATACATATTACGCGGAGCACCGCGACGTCCTGGACGTGTACACCATCCGGTCCTTCTACCTCTCCAAGGACGCTTTTGACGACGGGGCCGACGGCGCGAAGGCCGCGGCGGAGTCGTACGCGGCAGGGATCAGAACGGAGCAGGATCTCATCGACGCAGCCCGGGATTATGACGGCAGCATCTACGCGGCGGACGATTCCACCCTCCACCGCTACTCCGGCTCCTCCCTGGCCAGCCAGTACAGCGAATGGGTCAGGGATCCCGCCAGACAGTACGGCGACGTATACGTGGCGGAGAACACCACCGCCGGCGCCTTCCATGTCGTGTTCTTCATGGAGCGGAGCAGCAACGATTATCCCACCGCGCGGCTGCACATAATCACCATGTACGCCAGCTCCGTCAACAACTCCGATTATGATACCACGGAAGCATACACCAGCGCCCTTTCCGCCGCCAAAACCGACCTGAAGGATGAGGCGGAAGCGATCCTGAAGGAATGGAACGAGGCCCCCGTGAAGAATCAGGAGACCTTCAGCATCCTCTACAAGGATCACACCGACGACTATTACTATGAGGACGGTCTGGTGGAGTACTACTACAGGCACCTGTACAAGGAAGAAATGGACGAGTGGGTGTATGACAGCGCCAGGCAGCCCTGGGACGGGGCGATCTTCTCCGACGGCAACGGGCAGTCGTACTATTTCGTCTGCTTCGAGGGGCTCGGCATGGACTACTGCGACTATCTGGCGCAGACCGCCCTGGCCGATTCCGACTACCGGGCATGGGAAGATTCGATCAGGGAGGGGCTGACCGCGAAAAAGGCGCCTCTGTTCTCTCTGACAAGATAACGCATATCCAGACATGAAACAGCGGACCGGAGTATACTGCTCCGGTCCGCTGTTTTCGTGACTTGTCAGATCCTCTCGAAATCGTCCGCCCCGTGGTGGCAGATGGGGCACTCGAAATCGGCAGGCAGCTCGTCTCCCTCGTAGATGTAGCCGCAGACACGGCAGCGCCAGCCGCCCTTTTTCTCAGGGGGCTTCTGCTGCTGCTTGACATCGCTCTGGTAATAGGCGTAGGTCATGGACTCCGCATCGCTGAGCACCTCGCAGTCCGTCACGTCCGCCAGGAACAGGGTGTGGGTACCCAGGTCCTGGGAGCTGATCACCTTGCCGGAGATCCACGCGTTCACGCAGCTCGTGAGATACAGACAGCCGTTGTCGCTCCGCTCCGCCATGCGCCAGCCGTTGAACTTGTCCGTATCCCGGCCGCTCTGGAAGCCGAAGTGCCGGAACAGCTCGAAGGGCGCCTCTTTGGAGATGACGGAGAGGGTGAAGACGCCGGTCTCCATGATCATGTCGTGGGTGAGGTTCGCCTTGATCACCGCCAGGGCGATCCGGTTGGGCGAAGTGGTCACCTGGATCGGCGTGTTGACGATACAGGCGTTGTCCTTGTCCCCCCGGCGCGCGGCGAGGACATAGAGCCCGTAGCTGATATTGTACATCGCTTTTTTGTTCATGGACAGCACCTCGTTCTTAATAAATTAAATGGTATCAGGCCGCGCACTTCAGAGCGCGGCCACCGCGTCGGCCATTCCATCCAGCCAGGGGCCGCTGAAATGCTCGATCCTGCCGGTGTCGCACATGGAGGCGAAGCGCGGGTCGATGGGCAGGCGGGCGACGTTCCCGATGCCGAACTTCTCCGCCGTGGCCTCCACCCCGCTCTCGCCGAAGATCTTGTGGATCTTGCCGCAGTCGGGGCACTCGAAATAGGACATGTTCTCCACAATGCCGATCACGGGAATGTTCATCATCTCCGCCATGTTGACCGCCTTGCCCACGATGACGCCCACCAGCTCCTGTGGAGAGGTGACGACGATGATGCCGTCCAGCGGCAGCGACTGGAATACCGTCAGCGGCACGTCGCCCGTTCCGGGCGGCATATCCACGAACATATAATCCACATCGCCCCAGACGATATCCGACCAGAACTGCTTCACCGCGCCGGCGATCACGGGGCCGCGCCACACGACGGGCGTGCTCTCATCATCCAGCAGCAGGTTCACGGACATGACCTCGATGCCCGATTCCGTCATGGAGGGCAGGATCCCCAGCTCGCCGGTCACGGCCTTTTCCCGCAGCCCGAACACCCGGGGCATGGAGGGGCCGGTGATGTCGGCGTCCAGCACGGCGACGGTGCTGCCGCGGCGGCGCATGACGGTGGACAGGGCGGCGGTGACCAGAGACTTGCCCACACCTCCCTTGCCGGAGACCACGGCGATCACTTTTTTGATGCTGGAATGCTCGTTCATGGGCGCAATGATGCTGCTCGCGGTCCTCTCGGAGCAGCTCTCGCCGCATGTCTCGCAGTTATGTGTGCATGACTCGCTCATTGACTGTTACCCCTTTCGGTTATTACGTACTCCGTATATCTTACCACCCTGCGCACCGGAAGGCAAGCGGTAAAGTGTTGCCATCGCACACGAAAATGTGGTAAGATAACAAAAACGGGACAGGCTCTGCGGCCGCCTGAACGCGGCCGCGCAGACAGGACAGAGGTCATGTATAAAAAGAAAAGGAACTCCACAAAAAAGAAGATCGTCTCCGCGGCGTGGCAGCTCTTTTACGACCAGGGCTACGACGACACCACGGTGGACGACATCATCGAGCTCTCCGGCACCTCCAAGGGCTCCTTCTACCATTATTTCGACGGAAAGGACGCGCTCCTCAGCTCCCTGTCATTCCTGTTCGACGAGAAATACGAGGAGCTGATCCCCAGGCTCGACCCGGAGACGGACGCCTTTGAGAAGCTCATGTACCTGAACTCCGAGCTGTTCGCCATGATCGAGAACACCGTGCCCCTGGACCTGCTGGCCAGCCTCTATTCCACCCAGCTTACCACCAGGGGGGAGCGGCATCTGCTGGACAGGAACAGGATCTATTACCGGCTCCTGCGGCAGATCGTGCTGGAGGGGCAGGAAAAGGGCCAGATCCGGAAGGACATCTCCTCCAACGACCTGACCCGGGCCTATGCCATGTGCGAGCGGGCGCTGCTGTACGACTGGTGCATCTGCAACGGGGAATACTCCCTGCGGGCCTACGCCGCGCGGATGATGCCCGCCATGCTGGGCTATATGCGGGAAGGCGAAAAATAAATATATATGTTCTCGAAATAGTATATACTGCAGTCTACTGTTTTATTCCGTGAAATATTTTGATTATCGACAAAATTTGCGGATTTTTGTGGTTTATTTACATAATTAGTGGAATATTGATATTTGAATGCCGTTTGCAGTGCAAACGGCGTTCTGTATTGCAGTCTGCAAAATAGTATGCTATACTCAAAACTCAATAGAAACAGATGGGAGATGTTTTTATGAATATCAGCGAAACAATCGTATTCATCCTGTACCTGGTGTTTATGCTGGGGATCGGCGTGTACTTCTTCACGCGGAGCAAAAATGTGGGCGAAAAGGGCTACTTCCTGGGCGGCCGCCAGATGGGTCCCTGGGTCTCCGCCCTGTCCGCCGGCGCCTCGGATATGAGCGCCTGGGTGCTCATGGGGCTTCCCGCCTCCATTTACGCCCTCGGCCTCGGCCAGGTGTGGATCGCCGTGGGTCTCGGCATCGGCTACGCCCTGAGCTGGATCCTTGAGGCCGGGCGCCTGCGCAGCTTCTCCATCGTGGCGAAAGACTCCATCACCATTCCCCAGTACCTGACGAACCGGTTCCTCTCCAAGTCCAAGGCGGTGCAGGTGATCTGCGCGGTGATCTTCCTGGTGGCCTACACCATCTACGCCGCCTCCAGCATCAAGGCCTGCGGCACCCTGTTCAACACGGTCATCGGCATGAACGCCAACGTGGCCATGTACCTGGCGGCGGGCATCATCATCGTGTATACCTTCCTGGGCGGCTTCTCCGCCGTCTGCTGGACCGACTTCTTCCAGGGCCTGCTCATGCTGGGCGCCCTGCTGATCGCCCCCATCTTCGCCGTGTTCATGCTGGACAAGGCGGGCGTGTCCTCCGTGGCCGCCATCGCCTCGGAGACGCCGCACTTCTGGAATCCCACGGCGAGCTGGCAGGACATCGTCTCCGGCCTGGGCTGGGGCATCGGCTACTTCGGCATGCCGCACATCATTATCCGCTTCATGTCCCTGGAGTCCCAGAAATCTCTGAAGAAATCCGCGCGCATCGGCATCACCTGGACCGTGCTCATCCTGATCTTCTCCGTCATCGTGGGCGTCGTCGGACGCCGGTTCCTGGGCTTTGACGAGAATATCAACGCCAACTCCCTGGTGTTCATCACCATGGTGCGGAAGATCTTCCCCGGGGTCATCTCCGGCATCCTGCTCTCCGCCATTCTGGCGGCCTCCATGTCCACGGCGGACAGTCAGCTCCTGGCGGCCGCCTCCGCCTTCGCCAGCGACGTGTACAAGCCCATCATCCGCAAGAACGCCTCCTCCGACAAGGAGATGCTCTGGGCGGGCCGCTACGTGGTGCTGCTTATCGCCGTGATCGCCGTGGTCATCGCGGCGAGCCCCAAGGCGGGCTCCATCATGTCCCTGGTCTCCAACGCCTGGGGCGTGTTCGGCGCGGCCTTCGGCCCGGTCATCATGCTGAGCCTGTTCTGGAAGCGGTTCACCTTCTCCGGCGCCGTGGCCGGTATCGTTGCCGGCGCCGCGGTGGATATCCTCTGGCTCGCTTTCCTGTCCTCCACCGGCGTCTACGAGATCGTCCCCGGCGCGATCTGCGGCCTCATTGCTGCGGTCGTCGTCTCCCTGGCGTCCAAGGCCCCCGGCAAGGACGTGGAAGCGCTCTTCGACAAGGCCCTGAAATACAACGACTGATCGTCATAAAAGCGCAAACGCCGCGCCGGGTCATCGCGGCAGATCCAAGACTGATAAAGGCTCCGCATCAGACGATGCGGAGCCTTTGCTTATCTTCTAATTCAGGTCGATTGCCAGGCGGACGGGCTCATCGGCCATCCAGCGGCCGGTGTAACGCGGGATGAGCCACACCTCGTCGCCGGGCCAGTTCCGGAGCCATACGGTCTCGAAGATCATCCCCTCCCCCGCCGCTTCGCCGTCGGGGCCGACGGTCGAGGAGTACCAGGTATCGAACTCATATTCCTGCCCCGCATCGTCCCGGTACTTCATAAACGCCTGGGCGTCCGCCTGGGACTTGAGCATGGTGAGGCGCCAGTCCGCCCCCACCCGGCTCGTCTCCGTGAGGGTGACGCCCTCCGGCAGCCTGTCGGCGGTACAGGCGCTTAGACCCGCGTGAACCGCGTCCGCCGTCTTATCCAGCCACTCCGCGCCGGTGATAAACAGCGTGAAGCTCTCCGCGTCGTAGAAGAAGGCGCTGTCCGCCCGGTAGGTGATCATCTCCGGGGTATCTGGGCTCCCGGAGGAGATGATACCGCCGGCAGGCGGATCGAACCGCTCGCCCCGGTCGGAGACGAGATAGAAATCCAGGTCCTCCAGCCAGGCCGTGTTGTCCGGCTCCCCCTCCAGGGTCAGGCACAGATAAGTGGGATAGATGTCCACGTTTTTCAGGCGCAGGGTCTGTCCGTCCAGCGCAACGAGCGTATCCGGCGCATAGTGCCGCCCCTGGGCGGTGTAATACGGGTCGAACTCCAGCAGGAACTCGAACTGCGCCAGATAATCCGGCTCCCACGGCTCCTCCGCCGGGGCCGCGCCGACCTCCGAGGCGGGGGCTTCCGTCACCGCTTCCCGCGCGCCGGCGTCCCACAGCTTCAGCCGCATGCGCACCGACGACGGAACGTCGTTCCGGGCAAAGCCCAGGGTGGCACTGCGCAGCTCGCCGTTAGGCGTGCCCCAGTCGTTGGGTCCCCAGGCGGACGGCTGTAGATGCCCGCCGTCCGCTGCGGCAAACTCAGGCTCCGCCTCCAGATACGGGTACCGGTCGGAGCGGATGCGATAAAACACGGTGACGTTTTTCTGATCCACAATGAGATATTCCACCGTTACGGTGATGTCCCCCGCCGTCTGGCTCAGGTCCACGCGCTGCACATAGTTGTTCTCCACCGCGTCGCCCAGGGACCGGGAGAAGGTCACGGCCTCCGCCAGCTCCCTCAGGCCGGGGATCCGGGAGCAGGCCACGGCCACCGGGGCGCTCACGTTTACCAGCAGCACGAACAGCGCGAACACGGCAGCGGCGCTCGCCAGCGGGCGAAGGAGCCACACGGTCCGCCTGCGGCGGCCAACAGCCCGCCGGACGCTCCCCTCCGGAGCTTCCAGCCCGTCAAGCTCGCGCAGGAGCGACTCGTATTCCGTTCTGCGATCCATCAGTTCTCCTCCTCTCCCAGCTCCAGCCGCAAAAGCTGCAGCGCCCGTCTTTGCCGGGTGGCCGCCGTGCCCCGGGGGATCTCCAGGATCTCCGCCGTCTCCCGCAGGGTGTATCCCGAAAAGTACCGGAGCACCACCACGTCCCGCAGCTCCCGGGGCAGGCCGCGCACCGCCTCCTTCAGGGGCAGCGCGTCGAATTCCTCGGCCGTTTCGGGCAGCTCCTCCGCCGCCGTCACCCGTTTTCGCCTTTTCAGCTCGTCGTAGCAGGCGTTCAGCAGGATCCGGGTCAGCCAGGTGTCGAAGTACTCGGGGCTTCTGAGCCTGCGGCAGCCCCTGAGCCCCCGGTACACCGCCTCGTCCAGCGCCTCCTCCGCGGCGGAGGGCTCGCCCAGGACCATCACCGCCGTGCGGTACAGCCTGGATTTGGCTTCCTCCGCCCGGCGGGCGTATTCGTGCATATCCATCGGCCGCTCTCCTTCCCGTTTCTTTCACCTGTTAGACTGTTTGGGGCCGGTTTTTTATTGCCCCTCCGAAAAAAAAGTTTCCCGTCCCCGCCGACGCAGGAACGGGAAACGCGCTTACAAGTCCTCCACTCGCGGACCGGCAAAGCCTTTGCGGATCGCTCACCCTCTCGCGGTGGACACCCACTCCAGCATCGTCTCCACGGAGACGGACTCGTTCATGGTGAACCGATTGAGCCCGTAGAGGGACTGGGGCATCCCCTTGATGATGGTATTGCTGCCGAACTCGGTGTCAAAGGTCATGTCGAAGCCGTTTTCCAGCACGGTGACCTGGGCCAGATCGTCATAGAGCCCGTTTGGATAAGCCAGCACATGGGCACGCTCCCCCGTTGCCGACAGGATCAGCCCGGCGATCTCTCCGCAGTCGGCGGCCAGGGCGGCGCGGTAATCCGCCTCGCTCTCCCCCTCCCACCGCAGGATGCTCTCCCGGGGCTTGCCGGATTCGTAGGGGGCCCACTGGTGCATGTCGAAGGTGTGGCTCTGGACGGAGATCACGCCGGAGGATACCATTTCCGCCGCCTGCGCCCATGAGAAATGGGGCGTGATGGGAAAGTCCGTATCCTTATAATGCTCCGTGCAGCCCACGGTGGAGCCGATGACGAAAATGGTCGCCCGGAAGCCGTACCGCTCCAGAATCGGCCAGGCATACTCATAGTTGCTGAGGTATCCGTCGTCAAAGGTGATCACCACCGGCTTCTCCGGCAGAGGCTCCCCCCGCCGCACATAGGCGATGAGGTCGTCCGGCGTCACGGACTCATACCCCGCGTCCCGGAGGGCTTTCATCTGCGCCTCGAACAGCTCCGGCGTGATGGCGGTGGAGTCGTTGCCCACCTCGTCGAGGTGGTGGTACATGAGCACGGGCACGTCGGCGGTGTACGCCTCCTCCGGCAGGGGCGCGGCGGCGCGGAGCGCCTCCTGATGCGCCGCGGCCGTCTCCGCCCGGACGTAGGCGCCGAAATCCTCCGGCACATAGGGCTCCCCGTCATAGGTCATCCTGGCGGCGGCCATGTCTCCCACGCAGTTGCGGAAGTGGGTCTCGTCGTAAAAGTACCGGGGCTCGAAGCTGACTGAGCTCCGGGAGAAGTCCCAGTAGGGCGTCACCTCCGCCAGCCGGGCGTAAAAGTCCTCCACCTGCTCCCGGGGAAACCAGTCGAGGTAGTCGGCGTAGACCGGCGCGCACACCACGTAAAGGGACACGCCCCGCTCCTCGCACAGGTCCCGGATGGCGGCCACGCTGCGCAGGGTGCCCTGAACGGCCGTCTCATTGGTACGGAGACTGGCCTCCGGGTAATCGGCAAAGGCGGGGTAGCTCATATAGTACCGCTCCAGGGAGCCGATGGCCTCCGCGTCCCGGACCTTCTTGTCATAGGCGCCGGTCGCCTCGTCGAACACGTCGAAGGGCTGGGTCATGTACGTGTCCCTCGCCATGGCCTTCAGCTTGTCCAGCCCGTGGCGGGGGTCGCAGAACAGGTATCTGAGGTAAAACGGCAGCGCCCGCTCCCCCGTCACCTCCGGCAGCATGGCGTAGGACAGGGGGTCCGGCAGGGTGTCGTAATAGACGGCGTTATCCAGATACACGTTCAGAACGAGGTTCTCCACCCGGCAGTTGTCCGTGAGCCACCGGGCCAGCTGCTCCGCGTCCAGCATATCCGCGCCGTACATGATCATGTTGTAGAAATCGGCCCCCCAGTAGCCGCCGAAGGTCACCGGGGAAAAGGAGCTGGTGGAGGAGCAGCCGATGATATAGCTGTCATACTCCTGCCAGTGCTTTTTTAGCCACGTGACCTTTGCCGTGCGGGGATTCACCGTCATCTCATAGGACGGCCACTCCAGCAGCTCCCCGGGGAACACGCCGAAGGGATCGGTGATGAAGTTGAAGGCGGCGATCAGCAGCACGATGGCCAGCACTGTGCCCAAAAATGCCGCGATCCATTTTTTCGAAGACATCGCGTCCCCTTTCACAGGCTCCCGCGGGAGCGTCAAAACTGTTTGTAGATGAAATCCGATGAAATGTGGCTGCCCCGGAGGATCCCCAGGCAGAGGATCGCAAGGAGCGGCAGCGCGATGGCGAGCCACTGGATGAGGGGCGGCCGCTTCTCCAGCCAGAGCCGGATATCGCCGCGTTTTTCCTCAAAGAGTTCCACCAGGACAAGGATCAGCACGCCGGCGGCCACGATCAGCAGGTCCCCCGCGCCCAGGCCCAGCTCCCCGACAGCGCCCAGCTCCTGAAACCGCGGGTGGACGAACAGCTCCTTCACCATCCAGAGCGCGGTGAGGAGCCGCGGCGCGCGGGTGATATAGCGTCCGAAGAAGACGATCACGGCCGTGTGCGCCATTCGGAACGCCCGCCAGGGGCCGGTCTCCCGGACGCCCAGCCGGCTTTTCCAGCTCTCGAACGCCGGCGCCAGCAGGATGGACAGGGTGATGATCGCCCCGTTCCAGAAGCCGAAGGCGATATAGCGGAAGTTCGCCCCGTGCCACACGCCGATGATGAGATACACGATGAACGTAGCCAGGGAGGTGGGGATCACCTTGCCCAGCTTGCCGGGGAAGCGGCGGCGGGCCGCCTTGCCCAGCCTGGCGAAGGGCTTCGACAGGGAGATGGGATAGAACACATAGTCCCGCATCCAGGCGCCCAGGGTGATGTGCCACCGGCGCCAGAAATCCGCCAGGGAAACGGAAAACAGCGGCCTTTTGAAGTTTGCCGCCAGCTCGATCCCGAAGAGCCGCGCCGCGCCGACGGCGATGTCGATGCCGCCGGAGAAGTCGCAGTAGAGCTGCACGCAGTAGAACAGCACGCCCAGCGCCTGCACCGCGCCGCCGTGGGACCAGGGATCGCCCATGACCGTGTTCACCAGCACCGCCGCCCGGTCCGCGATGATGAGCTTTTTCATATAGCCCCACATCATCTGCTGGAGCCCGTACTTCACATGGTCCGCGTCAAAGCGCCGCTCCGCCAGAAGCTGCGGCGCCAGCTCCCCGAAGCGGCTGATGGGTCCCTGCACCATCTGCGGGAAAAAGCTGACGAAGAGCAGGAGCTTCAGGGGATTCCTCTCCGGGGCGACCTTATCCCGGTACACGTCGACCACGTAGCCCACGGACTGGAACATAAAAAACGAAACGCCCAGGGGCATGAGCAGACCGGAAACGCCCAGATCCCGCCCGCCCAGAAGGGGCGACAGGAGCTGCGCGGTGAAATTCCAGTATTTGAGGAAAAATAGCAGCCCGAAGTTGAGCAGGCATGCCGCCGCCACGCACCACCGGCGGGCCGCCAGGCGCCTGTCCCCATCCGCGCGGCGCTTTTCGTTGAGCCTCCCCAGCGCCAGGCCGCAGACATAGACGACCAGCGCCGTGAAGAGGACGTAAAGAACGGCGAGCCCTCCCCCGACGCAGTAGAACGCCAGTCCCGCGGCGAGCAGCACGATCCACCGGAGCTTTTTCGGCGCGAGGTAGTATACCGCCGCGGCCGCGGCCAGAAGGATCAGGAAGCCCGGTGAGGTGAGCGACATATCAGCCCTGCCTGCGCTCGATGAGCGCGAGCATGGCGTCCGCGGAGTTGAAATTCTCCGGAAGCAGATCGTCCACGCCGATGTCCGCGTCAAACGCCTCCCGCAGCTCCGTGACGATGGCCACGATGTCGAGGGATTCCAGGATGCCGTCGTCGATAAGCGCGGTCTCCGCCGCGAAATCCACGCCAGGGCATACCTCGGTGAGTATCCGGATCAGCTTTTCCTTCATAACAAAACCTCATTCTTTATACAGTACGGCCTTTAAACAGAACGGCTGAACGGGCCCCGTCCGGCGAGTATCCCGCCGACAGGTAGGCCCGGACGGCCGGGATATTCTCCTCCCCGGTCCAGACGGCGCTCCGCATGCCGTCCGTCTCCGCGAGGAAGCCGCGGATGAGCCGCCCCGCAAGGCCGCGGCCCCGGTATCCCTCCCCCACCGCCAGGTGGCGGATCTGCGTCTGCTTCCCGCTGACCGAAAAGTGGATGAGCCCGCAGAGGGTGTCACGTTCGCGCACCGCCAGGAGTCTCCGCCCGGCAAACGCGTCCCGGAGCTCCTCCTCCCCCGGCAGGCAGCCGGTGAGGGAGGAAAAGTGCCCTCTCAAAAACGCCCCCGCCTCCTCCGGACTCTCCGGTGAACAAAGCGGCTCCTCCGGCGGGTCACAGGGTCCCGCGGGGCGCGCGAGCCGTATCCGGCGCAGGACCGTTTCAAAGCCGGCGGCCTCAAACCGCTCCGGCAGGGCGGCGAGGCCGGTATCCCGCTCCCGGAACGCGATCTCGCAAACGGCGCCGTCCGACAGCGCGGGCAGCGGCGCGCCCGGCTCCATCAGAAAGCTCAGCAGGGCGCGGTCCCCCCTGTCCCGCAGGAGGAAAAGGCCGTGTTCCGTCTCCAGCGCGGTCAGGGCGCCCCGGCGGATGTAGGGCTCATAGGTCTCCCGCGTGATCAGCGTATTTGTCAGAACGCCCCGGCGCATGTGCTTCTCCGCCAGGGCGGACAGCCGGTCAAAGCGCCCGATCCGTTCCATGGAGGAGCTCCTGTTCCAGCCGTTTCCGGTCCGCTTTTCCGTTGGCGGTACGGGGCATACGGTCCAGCCTGTGATAGATATTCGGTATCATGTACCGGGGCAGCGCGGCGCGGAGGGCCCTCGCCAGCTCGCCGCCCTCCGGTCCGCCGGTATAGGCGCAGACGATCCTGTCCCGCTCCCCGTCGTAGAGGCAGACGGCCTCGCCCACGCCGGGGACGGCGCCGACGGCCGTCTCGATCTCCCCCAGCTCGACGCGGTAGCCCATGTGCTTCACCTGGCCGTCCCTCCGGGAGACGAAGATGAACACCCCGTCCTCGTCCATCACGGCCAAGTCCCCGGTACGGTAGATGCGCTCCGGCCAGGCGCCGCTGCGCGGATCGGGGATGAAGGCCGCCGCCGTCCGTTCCGGGTCGCCGAAATATCCCTTGGCCACTCCGGAGCCCCGGACGCAGAGCTCCCCCGTCTCGCCGGGGCCCACCGGCTCCAGCGCCTCGTTCAGGAGAAAGACCTCCTTATTGGGGCAGGCTCTGCCGATGGGGACGGGCTCGTTGTCCGAAAACTCCCGCTCGATGGGATAGTATGTGCAGTCCACCGTCACCTCGGTGGGCCCGTATAGGTTTACATAATGTACATCCGGCAGCGCCCGCCGCCAGATATTGAGCTGCTTCGCCCGCAGCGCCTCGCCCCCCAGGATGACCTTTTTCACGGTCACGGGCGGGTCCTTCTCCAGCACGCCGGAGTTGGCCGTCAGGTGGAAGGCGGAGGTGGCCCAGATGAGGGCAGTGACGCCCTTTTCGTTCAGGAAGCCGGTGAGCAGCGTGGGAAACATGAAGGCTTTCTTCGGGATGATGCGGGCCGTGGCCCCGCATTTCAGCACGGTGTAGATATCCTTCACGGACAGGTCGAAGAAAAACGGCGCCTGGCTGCCCAGCACGTCGTCTGCCGTGAGGGACATCTCCTCCGTGAACCACTCCACGAAGTCGATGAGGCTCCGGTGGCTGACCACGATGCCCTTTGGCTCCCCCGTGGAGCCGGAGGTGAAGATCACATAGGCGGGGTCCTCGTCCAGGATACGGGAGCGCCGTTTGAGCAGCATGGCTTCATCCGGCTCCGGGGCGCGGTCCCCCATCCCGACGACCGGGCAGAGGCGGAAAGCGTCCGCAGTCTCCCGCATCGCGGCGGGGGCGATGACGGCCGCGGGGGCGAGCCGCTCCAGGATACCGCGCATCCGCTCCTTCGGCATATCCGCGTCCACGGGCACGTAGAAGCAGCCGGCGTACAGCGCGCCCATGAAGGCGGCGACGGAGGCGGCGCTCCGCTCCGTGAGCACGGCCACCGGCGCGTTGACACGGTCCGTCACGGAAGCCACGGAGGCGGCGAGCTCCAGCGCCGACCGACGCAGCGCGGCAAAGCTCATTTCTCCGCTCTCGTCGGCAAAGGCGATCTTATCCGGACAGAGGGCCGCCGTGCCCTCCAGATACTCCACCGCGTTTTTGATGAGCACGGTATTCCCTCCTCCCACTCGTGATGTGTATTGAGAAATTATATCGCGTTTCCCCTGCCCGCGCAACTTTTTTATGAGAACGGGGGAGGACGGCGCACCGTCCTCCCCCGTTCTTCCTATTCCGCTCCGATCAGATCCCGGCACACCCGTTCGGCGCACCTGACGCCGTCGGCGGCGGCGGACATGATGCCCCCCGCATAGCCGGCGCCCTCCCCGCAGGGGTAGAGCCCAGACACGGACACGGACTCCATCTCCTCCCGCAGGATGCGCACGGGGCAGGAGGATCGTGTCTCCACCGCGGTCAGCACCGCGTCCGGGGACGCGAAGCCCCGAATCTTCCGTTCCATCTGCGGAAGCGCCTCGGCCAGCGCCTCGCACACGAACTCCGGCAGCACCTGCCACAGATCACAGTACCGCACGCCGGGCTCATAGGTGGGCTTCACCCGGCCGGGGCCCGCGCTTGGCCGCTTTTTCAGGAAGTCGCCCACCAGCTGCGCGGGGGCCCGCCAGTCCCCGCCGCCCGCGCGGAACGCCGCCCGCTCCAGCGTTCGCTGGAAGGCCACGCCCGCCGTGGGATCGCCGGGATAGTCCTCCGGCGTCACGCTCACCAGGAGGCCGCCGCAGCAATTCTCCCCGTCCCGGGCATATTCGCTCATGCCGTTGGTGACCACCATCCCCTCCTCCGAGGCGGCGGCCACCACGCTTCCGCCGGGGCAGACGCAGAAGGTATAGACGCTCCGCCCGCCCTTCAGGTGGACGGCCAGTTTGTAATCCGAGGCGGGCAGGGTGCCCAGGGTGGCGGCCTCGCCGTACTGGGCGGCGTCCACGTCCGCCTGCCGGTGCTCGATGCGCACGCCTACGGAGAAATTCTTCGCCGCCATGGCCACGCCCCGCTGCTCCAGCATGGCGAAGGTGTCCCGCGCGCTGTTGCCCGGCGCCAGGATCAGCCGGGAGCAGGCCATCTCGCGCCGCTCCCCCTCCGCCTCCGCAACGATCCCCCGGAGGCGGCCGTTTTCTGTCACAATGTCCGCGAGGCGGCTGCCGAAGCGGATCTCGCAGCCCAGCTCCAGGAGGCGCTCCCGCACGCGGCGCACCACCTCCCGCAGCCGGTCCGTGCCGATATGGGGCTTGCCCAGATACAGGATATCCTCCGGCGCGCCGAAGCCCGCCAGCCGTTCCAGAACAAAGCGCATCCGCCGGTCGTTCACCCCGGTGGTGAGCTTCCCGTCGGAGAAGGTCCCGGCGCCCCCCTCCCCGAACTGGACGTTGGACTCCGTATCCAGCCCTCCGCCGGACCAGAACCGGCGCACGTCGGCGCCGCGGCGCTCCACGGGCTGTCCCCGCTCCAGGACGAGGCACTTCACCCCCGCCTCCGCCAGGCACAGAGCGGCGAAAAGCCCCGCGGGCCCCATACCGGCCACCACGGGCCGCTCATCCGCCGCCACGTTCCCATAGGGGAAGACGTAGCGCTCCCCCGGCTCATATTTCTCCGCGCCGGCCCGGATCGCCCGCGCCTCGTCGTCCGTCTCGGCGGCCAGGGAACAGACGTAGTGGACGTCCGACTTTCGCCTGGCGTCCACCGAGCAGCGCAGGATCCGGGCATTCCGCACGGGCACGCCCAGCCGCTCCTCCATAAGCCGCGCGGCGGTCTCAGGCTCCGGCCGCACCGGGGTGTGTATGTCGTTCAGTCTGATCATCGCGTCGCTCCTGAAATCGAGTCTGGTGAAAATTAAAAACTTTTTATAAAAGCTATTGACATTCCCGTTCGATCGTAGTATATTTTAGACACAAAGAGAAAGGCTGCAGCGACCGGGAGGGTTCGAGCGGCCGAGTATCTTGAAAGCATCCGGATATAGATGGTTCCGGCTTGGTCCATGGCAGTATGGGTCAGCGGACCCGATCGGCGCTCGCGGCGGCAACAGCCGTTTAAATAGAAGGCGCAAGTTTTCTGCATCGGAGACGTAAGACGAAGCATGTATGACCGGGTGGAAAGGTGGTATTAGTCCATTGATAACTGAATACCAGGCGTAGCCCCGCATCCGCGCTGGACGGATGCGGGGTTGTGGTTTTTCATGCGGTTTTTCTCCGTCACTTCCGGACGACGATCACCTGGGGCGACGTGACATAGGCGTAGGAGAAGTCGATCTTCTCCAGGTCCGCGTCGTTGCGCTCCATGGCGCCTATGGCAAACTGCACGCGCCCGTACCACACCTCGTCCACCAGGCCGCTGTGGGGCACGTCGCGGATCTCCAGCCCCACGCCCAGCCGGTCGCAGATGGCCCGGGCGCAGTCCACGTCGATCCCGGCCCAGGCCCCGTCCGCGTCCAGATAGGACCAGGGATACCGGCTACTGTCCGCCGCCACGGCGATGGTGTGCTCATACTCCGACTCCGGGATCTCCGGGGCGGAGCCCTTCCCGTTCATATAATAATTGTAAATGGCGTCGAACGTCCCTTCCTCCCGGAGGGCGGTGATCACCTCGTTGGCCGCGGCGGTGAGGTCGGCGTTCTCCTTGGCGATGGCCAGGCGCCACTCCCCGTCGCTGTATTTCTCCTCCAGCACCCGGAGGCCGCGCTGCGCCTTCGTCACCTTCCCGGCCAGGGCCTCGTCGATGACCACGCAGTCCACGGTGCCGTAACGCAGGGCGCCCGCCAGCTCCTCCGCCGTTTCATACCCCCTGGCGTCGGGCAGGAGGGCCGCTGCCAGGGACGTCCTCCACACGCCCACGATACGCCCGGCCATATCGGCGCGGGAAAACACCCGGTTTTCGGGCATGCCGGACGCGCAGCCCGTCAGGGCAAGCGCAAATATGATCAAGAGGCTCACAAGGGCCGCCGGTTTTTTCATATGTACAGTCTCCGTTTCAGGACGTCATTTCACTTGACATAATCCTGTTATTATTATATTGCACATCGCGCCCCGAGGCAACGGTTTTTTTGCTGTTTTTATTTGCCATCCGCCGCCGCGGTTTTTTTCCGCGGCAGGCGGCTTTTTTTGCCCCGGAACTTGTAATCTGCGCTGTATTTGGTATAATGAATTATTAAATTGGACGATTGTCGCCTGTCGGGGGGAATTGCCGTGAACAAAAAGTTTTCATCGATGCTGCAGCCCAGCATGAGATTCTATTTCATCATCCTGATCCTATTTGCGGTGGTCACCTTCTTCTTCGGCCCCACCAGCAAATGGCTGGCCGGCGGCGAGGCGGTCATCATCCTCCTGCTTGCCATCTACACCCGTATCGCCAGCAAGAAGCGCGGGGAAAAGCTGCTGGAGTACATCGAGTCCGTCACCGACAATATGGATACCGCCACCATGGACACCCTGAAGGGCTCCCCCCTGCCTGTGCTTATCTTCAGTCCCAGGGACGATCTTATCCTCTGGTCCAACGCCCGCTTCCGGAACATGACCGGCGAGCGGGAGCATCTGTTCGAGGCGCGCATCGGTGATCTGATCCCCGGCTTCTCCAGCAAGTGGCTCATTGAGGGAAAGGTGGAGTGTCCGGACCTCGTCACCGTGGGGCAGAAGCAGTACAAGGTCTTCGGAAGCATCATCAAGTCCGAGCGCAGTCCCGGCGTACAGGATTTTCTGGCCACCACCTACTGGGTGGACCTCACCGAATACGCCGCCGAGCACGACAGATTCAACAACTCCCGGCCCGTGGCGGCCATCCTGCTGCTGGACAACTACGATGAGCTTCTCAACGGCATGAGCGACAAGGAAAAGTCCGTCCTCCTGGCCGACATCGACGACCGGATCAACGACTGGGCCGGGGGCTGCGGCGGCTATCTCTGCAAATACGACCGCGACCGGTACATCTTCCTCTTTGAGGCCCAGTACCTGAAGCCGTTCGTGGACGGCAAGTTCGCCATCCTGGACCGGGTGCGGGAGGTCATCGCAACCAACGGCATGCGCGCCACCCTCTCCATCGGCGTCGGCAAGGACGGCGACAGCCTGGACGAGGATTTCCGCTTTGCCTCTCTGGGCGTGGAAATGGCCCTGTCCCGCGGCGGCGACCAGGCCGTCATCAAAAACAAATATAACTTCGAGTTCTACGGCGGGCGCAGCGCGGAGTTTGAAAAGCGTACCAAGGTCCGCTCCCGGGTACTGGCCAGCGCCTTCGGCGAGCTGGTGAACGACGCCTCCGCCGTGCTCATCATGGGGCACAAGTTCGCGGATCTTGACTCCATCGGCGCCGCCGTGGGCGTGTGCTGCATCGCGCGGGCAAGGGGAAAACGCGCCCGGATCGTGGTCGACCTGGAGAAAAACCTGGCCGAGCCCCTCATCGAGCACATGCGCCAGCTCCCGGAATACGCCGACGTGTTCATCTCCGCCCAGGACGCCATGATCGAGGCCGACGGGAAGAGCCTTCTCGTGGTGGTGGACACAAACCGGCCGGAGCAGGTGGAGTCGGAGTCGCTGCTCCTCTCCTGCAACCGGGTAGCCGTTATCGACCACCACCGCCGGGCGGCCACCTATATCCAGAACGCCGACCTGAATTTCCACGAGCCCTACGCCTCCAGCGCGTCGGAGCTGGTGGCGGAGATGCTCCAGTACCTGGTGGAGAAATCCTCCATCCTCCGGTATGAGGCGGAGGCCATCATGGCCGGCATCGTGCTGGATACCAAGAGCTTCGCCATCCGCACCGGCAGCCGCACCTTCGACGCCGCGGCTTTCCTGCGGCGGGTGGGCGCCGACACCTCCGAGGTCAAAAAGCTCCTCCAGTCCGACCTGAGCACCACCATGGCGAGATACGACATCATCAAGAGCGCGTCCCTCTACAAGAGCGGCATCGCCATCGCGGTCTCTGACAGGAAGGAGAACCGGATCATCGTCGCCCAGGCGGCGGACGAGCTGCTGAACGTGGCGGGGGTGGAGGCGAGCTTCGTCCTCTCCCCGGGGGAGGACAGCATCGACATATCCGCCCGCAGCATCGGCAGCGTCAACGTCCAGATGATCCTGGAGAAGCTGGGCGGCGGCGGCAACAAATCCACCGCCGGCGTACAGATCCGCGGCAAGACCTCCGCCCAGGTGCTGCGGGAGCTGACGGCGGCCATAGACACCTATCTGGCGGAGGACAATCAATGACCCACACTATAAAGGAGGACGAATAGAATGAAAGTCATACTGGAGCAGGATGTGAAGGGAAAGGGCAAGAAGGGCCAGATGGTGAACGTGGCCGACGGTTACGCCCGGAACTACCTCTTTCCGCAGAAGCTGGCCGTACCCGCCACCTCCGATAATCTCAACGCCATGAAGATCCGGGAAAGGGCCCGCCAGGCCCAGCTCGAGCGGGACAGGGCCGAGGCCGCCGAGAACGCCAAAAAGCTGGAGGGGATCGTAGTCAAGATCCCTGCCAAGGCCGGCGGCGCGGGCAAGCTCTTCGGCTCCGTCACCAGCAAGGAGATCTCCGAGGCGCTGAAGGAGCAGTGCGGCATCAGCATCGAGAAGAACAAGATCGTGCAGGCGGAGCCCATCAAGACCTTCGGCTCCTATGAGGTGAAGTGCAAGCTGGGCTTTGAGATCAGCGGCACCATCCACGTGATCGTCACCGAGGCGAAATAATTATCCGAAGCTGAAAGGAGCGTGAAATGCATGGATGAGTTCGTCACCCGCACCATGCCCCACAGCAGCGAGGCGGAGCAGGCGGTGCTCGGCTCCATGCTCATCGACTCCCGCTGCGTGGGCGACGTGCTCGGCGCCGTGTCGGCCGGGGACTTCTACTCCCAGATCAACCGCGAGATCTTTGAGACGATCTACACCATGTTCAACTACTCCATGACCATCGACCCGCTGACGGTGCTGGAGCAGATGCGCGTCTCCGGCGTCATCCGCGACGATTCCTCCGCCTACCTGCTGGAGCTGATGAACATCACCCCCACCGCGGCGAACGTGCTGGAATATGCCGCCATCGTGAAGAACGCGGCGCTGCTCCGGGCCATCGCCGACACGGGCAGCACCATCTCCGCCATGGCGCTGGAGGGGGAGGGCGGCGCGGACGCCATCCTGGAGGCGGCGGAGCGCAGGATCTACGCCCTCCGCCAGGGGAAAAACACGTCCGGGCTGGAGCCGCTCAGCCAGGTGATGGTGCGGGTCTACGACCAGATCACCACCGCCGCCAAGAGCGACGCCTCCATCCCCGGCATTTCCACCGGCTTCCTGGATATCGACCGGGCCATCATGGGACTCAACCGGTCCGATCTGATCCTCATCGCCTCCCGGCCCGGCATGGGCAAGACCAGCATCGCGCTGAACATCGCCCTGTACGCG
Organism: Oscillospiraceae bacterium; assembly: GCA_017515345.1. Taxonomy (GTDB): domain Bacteria; phylum Bacillota; class Clostridia; order Oscillospirales; family Oscillospiraceae; genus RGIG5705. Next base: position 52,765 of record JAFWFZ010000004.1, read on the forward strand.
GCCAAGAACTCCGGCAAGACCGTGGCCGTCTTCTCCCTGGAGATGAGCCGGGAGCAGCTCGGCCTGCGCCTTCTGTCCGGGGAGAGCTTTGTGGACGGGAAAAAGCTCCAGCGGGGCAATCTGTCCCAGAATGACTGGCACAACGTGATCGCCGCCGTCAAGTCCCTGAGCGAGGCGTCGCTGCTGATCAACGACAACCCCACCCTCACGGTGGCGGATATGAACGCCCAGTGCCGCCGGATATCCAACCTGGGGCTGGTGGTCATCGACTATCTCCAGCTCATGACCAGCGCCACCGGCACCTCCAACTACGCCGGGGAAAACCGTACCCAGGTGGTCTCGGACATCAGCCGCATGCTGAAGATCATGGCCAAGGAGCTGAACGTTCCCGTGCTGTGCCTCTCCCAGCTCAGCCGCGCCAACGAGGGCAGGACCAACAAGCGGCCCATGCTCTCCGATCTGCGCGAATCCGGCGCCATCGAGCAGGACGCCGACATCGTGATCGGCCTGTACCGTGACGACTACTACAACAAGGAGACGGAGGAGCCCAATGTGGCGGAGTGCATCGTGCTGAAAAACCGCCGGGGCGAGACCGATACGGTCAAGCTCCGCTGGCTGCCCGAGTACACCACCTACACCACCATGGTGGACCCCGACCACACCGAAAAGGATATGTAAATGCTGACACGATTCCTGGCCTACGCCGACAAATATCATATGCTGCCCGACCCCGGCGAGGGTGTTCTGGCGGCCGTATCCGGCGGGGCCGACTCCGTGTGTATGCTGTTTCTGCTGGCGGAGGCGGCGAAGGAGCGCGGATTCCTTCTCCGCGCCGCCCACTTCGACCACATGCTCCGCGGGGCGGAATCCCGCCGGGACGCGGAATTCACCGAAAACCTGTGCCGGGACCGGGGGATTCCCTGCGTCACCGGCCGCGGCGACGTGGCCGCCTTCGCGGCGGAGCGGGGCCTCGGCTGCGAGGAAGCGGGGCGCATCCTGCGCTACGGCTTCCTTCGCCGGGCAATGGCGGAGTCCGGCTGCGTCCGTATCGCCACCGCCCACAGCGCCGACGACAACGCGGAAACCGTGCTCATGCGCCTTGCCCGGGGCGCTGGGACCCGCGGCCTCTCCGGCATCCCGCCCGTCCGGGGCGAGATCATCCGGCCTCTCCTCTGGGCCACCAGGGCGGAGATCGAGGCGTGGCTGCGGGAACGCGGCATCCCCCATACGGAGGACTCCACCAACGCGCTGGATCTGTATGCCCGCAACCGGGTGCGGCAGAAGGTCGTCCCCGTCCTGCGTGAGCTGAACCCCCGTTTCGCGGAGAGCGTCTCCGCCGCGGCGGAGCTGCTGCGGGAGGACGACCGCTGTCTCCAGGACATGGCGGATGCGTTCCTCAGCGGCAAAAGCCGGGCGGAGGCGAAGGCGCTGGCCGCCCTGCCCCGCGCCGTAGCGTCCCGCGCTGTGCGCGCCCTGGCGCCGGTCCCCCAGGACAGGGCGCATGTGGACGCGCTGCTGGACGCCTGCCGCGAGGGGCGGGATACGGAGCTCGGCATGCACGGCTGCCGCGCCGTGATCGAGGGCGGCAGCCTCCGGTTCGTGACCGGATCGTCCCCCGTCCCGGAGGCGGTTTCCCTGGCGCCGGGGGAGAACCGGTACGCCGGGTTCACCGTCCGGCTGGGCGAAGGGATCGCCGACGGCAGAATTCACAAATCATTTACCACTTTCCTATTCAAAAAGGATAGCGTCTGTGGTACAATATCTGTCAGGCCGCGCCGCCCGGGCGACAGTATCCGCCTCCGCGGCCGCTGCGTAACGAAATCGCTCAAAAAGCTGTATAACGAGGCGCATATCGCCCGCGGTCTGCGGGATACCGTACCGGTCGCCGCGGATGAGGCGGGCGTCCTTGCCGTGTGGTCCCTGGGGTCCGACGAGCGGGGCGCGCCGGAGCCCGGCGATCCCGTATGGATCATTGAATTTGAGGGAGAGATCAACGCGTGAACAACGATTTTGAGAAGATCATTTACGACACCGAGACACTGAAAGCCCGCATCGCGGAGATGGGCAAAACCATCACCGCGGACTACCTGGACAAGGATCCCATCGTCATCGGCGTGCTGAAGGGCGCTTTCGTCTTTATGGCCGACCTGATTCGCGCCATCGACACCCCCTGCGAGGTCGAGTTCCTGGGTGTCTCCTCCTACGGCAGCGGCACCACCACCACCGGCGCCGTGGAGATCACCCGCGACCTGGGCAAGGATATCGAGGGGCGCCACGTGATCATAGTGGAGGATATCCTCGACTCCGGCGTCACCCTGGCCTATCTGAAGAAATATCTGGCAAACCGCTGCCCCGCGTCTATCCGGATCTGCACCCTGCTGGATAAGCCCGCCCGGCGCCAGGCGGATATCACGCCGGACTACGTGGGCTTTACCTGCCCCGACGAGTTCATCGTGGGCTTCGGCCTGGATTACGCGGAGAGATACCGCAACCTGCCGTATATCGCTATTCTGAAGCGCGAAGTATATTCCTGATCCCTCCGCGAAAATCTAGCAACCGGAGCCGCCCGGTCCGCCCGGCGCGCCGGCAGAAAGAAGTGAACCTCATTTGAAACAACGTTCCCAGAATCCCAGAAACATCGGCTTCTACGTGCTCATCATCCTGATCGTCATCTCCGCCGTCTATCTGCTCTCCACCCGGAACACAGTAAAGGTCACCGACATCGAATACTCCGAGGTGCGCCGCCTGTTCGAGGCCGGCCAGGTGGAATACTTCAAGATCGAGGGCAACGAGCTCACCATGGAGCTCAGGGAGGACTACAAGGACACCGGCTCCAAGACCGTGACCCACGACCTGTACGACGTGTCCATCTTCTACTACGATCTCAGCGACGTGATCGACGAGGAGATGGAGAGAAGCGACGATTTCGCCTATAACTACGGCGTGGGCTGGCAGGCGCCCTGGTGGCTGTCGTTCATCCCGTATATCCTCATCTTCGGACTCATCATCCTGTTCTGGAGCATCATCATGAATCGCTCCGGCATCGGCGGCGACAAGAGCGTGGCCCGGTTCGGCAAGGCGCGGACCCGGCTCGCCAGCGAGGAGAAAAAGCGCGTCACCTTTGCCGACGTGGCCGGCGCCGAGGAGGAGAAGGAGGAGCTGCGGGAGATCGTCGATTTCCTCAAGAACCCCCAGAAGTATATCAGCCTCGGCGCGCGTATCCCCAAGGGCGTGCTGCTGGTGGGCCCTCCGGGCACCGGTAAAACGCTGATCGCCAAGGCCGTGGCCGGCGAGGCCGGCGTCCAGTTCCTGTCCATCTCCGGCTCCGACTTCGTGGAGCTGTACGTGGGCGTGGGCGCGTCCCGCGTGCGCGACCTGTTCGACCAGGCAAAGAAGCTCGCCCCCGCCATCATCTTCATCGACGAGATCGACGCCGTAGGCCGCC
>JAFWFZ010000043.1 GCA_017515345.1 Oscillospiraceae bacterium
CCGGTGAAGATCAATCCGGATAAGTGCATCGGCTGCAACACCTGCGTGGAGACGTGCCAGATCGACGTCTTCATCCCGAACCCGAAGAAGGGCGCGCCGCCCATCATCCTCCACGCCGAGGAATGCTGGTACTGCGGCTGCTGCGCCACGGACTGCCCGACGCCGGGCGCGATGGAGTTCAACTGGCCGCTTCCGCTGAAGCCGCGCTGGAGGAACAAGGAGACCGGCGTCGTAAGCCAGCTCAAGTAAAAATCATCCATACGACAAGATACCGCCGCAGGGCCTCCCTGCGGCGGTGTTTTCATTTGTCAATGCTTTGTGGCCCGGTTTTGCTCTTTGCTGATTTTCACACAGAATATCCAAACAATATCATCGACATCTTGACGTTTTCATTGTAAAAGAATAAAATCTAATCAAACATTCTGCTGGAATGCAGTTCAGCATACAAACCAATATGACAAGGGAGGACATACAATGGGTACCTGGCATGAATACTTTAAAGCCGAGGGAACGCCGCCGGAGTGGCCTTATCCGATCAAGTTCGGCGAGGAGAGCGAGTACGAGACGGATGTGGTCGTATTAGGCGGCGGTATCGCGGGCTGTTGGGCGGCTATCAGCGCGGCGCGCAGCGGCGCGAAGGTGGCGATGTTTGAAAAGGGCGACGTCCGCCGCAGCGGCGCGGGCGGCCCCGGCTGCGACCACTGGTGCAACGTTCCCGGCAATCCCCTGTCCCGTGTTGAGCCGGACGACTGGGCGATCCAGGAGATGAATTCCCTGGGCGATTTCTCGAACGGTATCGGCATCCAGATCCAGTGCCGCGAGGACTATGACACCCTGCTGGAGATGGAGCAGATGGGCGGCAAGATCCGCGACGACAAGGACGAGTTCGTAGGCGTGGAGGGGCGCGATCCGGAAACCAAGCTCATGTTCTCCCCCCGCTACAGCGTCGACGGCTCTCTGGCTCCGGCCGAGGGCTGGGGGAAACCGGGCTTCAATCCGCCCGAAAAGCGCAACAACACCGTCATCCGTATTTGGGGCAGCACGTTCAAGCCTATCCTGAAAAGAGAGTGCAAAAAGCTGGGCGTCAATATCATTGAACGTACCATGGCCACTCGTATCCTCAATGAGAACGGCAGGCAGGGCGCCCGTGTGGTCGGCGCCACCGGCATCAACGCCCGCACAGGCGAGTTCATCATTGTCAAGGCGAAGGCCGCCATTATCGCCACCTCCGGCTCCGGATTTGTCTATTACTTTGACTCGGAGCACGGCGGCATCTCCACCATGTACTCCCGCAACCAGACCGGCGACGGTACGGTCATGGCCTGGAAAGCCGGCGCAAAGCTGACGATGATGGAGTGCTCCGGAGCCAGCCGATTCTCCGGCGGTCTGCGGCATAAGTGGTATACTGGCGGCGGCGACGCCAGCTACGAGAACGTGCCGCTGGTTGATGCCAACAACAAGCGGCTCCCCGCCCCCATCCAGGGCTGGGAGGACGGCGGCGCCATGTTTTCACCCCAGGCCAGGATCATAGCCCAGATCCGCGAGGGGGTAAAGCACGGAGAGTACAAGCTTCCCTTCTACGGCGACTTTGCGGCCATGAAGCCCGAAGAGGCCCACGCCACATGGGATCTGATGCTCAATGAGGAGAGCACCACGAAGGTCATGGTCAAGACCATGACAGAGGGCGGCTTCGACAAGTACAGCGACCAGATCATGAACTATACGCTCATCGAGATGCAGCCCAGCCAGCAGTACCGCGACGCCGGGAGCGGCGGCGGCATCATGACCGACTGGGATCTGATGACCAATGTTGAGGGGCTGTTTGCCGCCGGAATGAGCACCTACTCCCCCGGCGACCACAGCTACGCGGCGGCCACAGGCCGATACGCAGGACGCAAGGCGGCCGCCTATGCCAAGCGCGTTGAACAGGGCGAGATCAGCCGCGAGGAGATCGACAGGGAGAAGAAGCGCGTCCTGGCTCCCACGAAGCGGTGCGGAGGTATCGAATGGAAAGAGCTCAACGTCGGCGTCAATCGCGTTATGCAGTACTTCGCTAGCGAGTTCAAGAATGAGGAAATGCTGAACCTGGCGCTGGAGGAGATCGCCCGTATAGAGGAGAACGCGGTGCCGCAGCTCTTTGCACTGGATCCCCACAAGCTTATGCGTTCGCTGGAATGCCTGAGCATCATCGAGTACGCGAAGATTGCCCTGAACGCCATGAAGGAGCGGCGTCTCTCTTCTCCGAAGCTGCGCATTGAACGGCAGGATTACCCGGACGCCGATCCCGAGGAGCTGAAGAACTACCTTGCTCTGCACCTGGAGAACGATGAGATCGTGTTCGAGCGGATCCCGATCCGCTTCTGGGGCAACATGAAGGAGCAGTACGAGGCTCACAACCAGGATTACACCGGCGTGTACAAAGGCTGATCGAGACAGGAGGACAGAAATATGGCAGATAAAGTATTTGCGTTACCGAACGTGCAGACGCCGAGCGTACCGGTGAAGATCAACCCGGATAAGTGCATCGGCTGCAACACCTGCGTGGAGACGTGCCAGATCGACGTCTTCATCCCGAACCCGAAGAAGGGCGCGCCGCCCATCATCCTCCACGCCGAGGAATGCTGGTACTGCGGCTGCTGCGCAACGGACTGCCCGACGCCGGGCGCGATGGAGTTCAACTGGCCGCTTCCGCTGAAGCCGCGCTGGAGGAACAAGGAGACCGGCGTCGTAAGCCAGCTCAAGTAAAAATCATCCATATAAACACGCCGCCGCGGAAATGACCCGCGGCGGCGTTTTAACTCCTGCGTGCGATTGATACGCGGCTCGGCAAGCATGCTGCGTACTGGTACAAAAAGTGAGAACTGTACTAAAATTTACACAAAATATCCAATCTGCACCATCAATGACTTGACGTTTTCATTTTAAAAGATTAAAATTTAAGTAATCGTTCTGAGAAAACAGAACCAATCTGACAAAGGAGGATATGCAATGGGAACATGGCATGATTATCTGAAGGCTGCGGGAACGCCGCCCGAGTGGCCCTATCCGATCAAATACGGAGAGGAGACCGAGGTAGAAACCGACGTGCTTGTGTTGGGCGGCGGCATCGCAGGCTGCTGGGCTGCCATCAGCGCGGCGCGCAATGGTGTGAAGGTTGCGCTCTTTGAGAAGGGCGACGTCCGGCGTTCCGGCGCCGGCGGACCCGGCTGTGACCACTGGTGCAACGTGCCTGCGAACCCGCTGTCCAGAGTCGATCCCGATGAGTGGGCCATTGAAATGATCAACGCCCTGGGCGACTATTCTAACGGCATCGGCATCGAGATCCAGTGCCGCGAGGACTATGACACCCTGCTGGAGATGGAGCAGATGGGTGGCAAGATCCGCGACGACAAGGATGAGTTCGTGGGCGCTGAGGGCCGCGATCCGGAGACCAAGCTCATGTTCTCCCCCCGTTACGGAGCGAAGGCCGGTTACGGCGCGCATCCCGACTGGCGGAAGCCGGGCTTCAATCCCCCCGAGAAGCGTAACAATGTGGTCATCCGTATCTGGGGCAGCACGTTCAAGCCCATCCTGAAGAGAGAGTGCAAGAAGCTGGGCGTTCAGATCTTTGACCGCGTGATGGCCACTTCCCTGCTGAATGAGAACGGCAAGCAGGGTGCCCGCGTGGTCGGCGCCACCGGCATCAACGGCCGCACCGGCGAGTTCATCATCGCTAGAGCAAAGGCCACCATCATTGCCACCGCGGGTTCCGGCCAGCTCTGGAACATTGATATGGAGCACGGCGGCTATTCCTACATGTATTCCCGCAATGAAAACGGCGACGGCAGCGTTATGGCCTTTAAGGCCGGTGCGACCATCACCATGCGGGAAGGCAGCCATCCCTTCGGCATCGCCAGCGGCCTGAAGCACAAGTGGTACACCGGCGGCGGCGACGCCAGCTACGAGAACGTGCCCATCGTGGACGCCAACAACGTCAAGCTGGATCTGGTGACTCAGGGCTGGGCGGACGCAGGCGCCATGAACAGCCCGGATCTGCTGCAGGCAGTTCGGGACGGCGTCGAGAGCGGCAAATTCGAGCTGCCCATGTTCGGCGATTTCGCCGGGATGAAGCCGGAGGAGAGCAACGCCACCTGGAACCTGATGCTCAACGAGGAGTCCACCACCAAGATCATGGTCAAGACCATGACCGAGGGCGGTTTCGATCACACCAGGGACCAGATCATGAACTACTCCTTCATCGAGATGCAGTCGCCTCCCCAGTACTATGACGCGCCCCGCGGCGGCGGTATCCTGCACGACTGGAATCTGAAGACCACGCTGGACGGCCTGTATGCGGCCGGAACAGCCGTCTTCTCTCCCGAGGATCACAGCTTTGCGGCGTCCACCGGCCGTTACGCGGGCCGTAAGGCGGCCGCCTACGCCAAGACAGTGGAGCTCGGCGAAGTCTGCCGCGAGCAGATCGCCAAGGAGAAAGAGCGTGTGCTGGCGCCCGCCATGCGCAGCGAGGGCATCGAGTGGAAAGAGCTCCATAACGGTCTCTGCCGCGTGATGCAGTACTATGTCAGCCAGTACAAGACGGAGCGTCTGTACAACCTTGCGCTGGAGGAGATCGCCCGCATCGAGGAGAACGCGGTGCCGCAGCTCTACGCCCTGGATCCCCACAAGCTCATGCGCTCTCTCGAGACGCTCAGCGCCATCGAGTCCGCCAAGATCATCATCTATGCCCAGAAAGAACGCAAGCTCTCCAGCCCCAAGCTGGGTATCAACCGTTTGGACTATCCCGAGCCCGATGAGGAAGAGCTGAAGAAGTACCTGCTCATGCACCTGGAGAACGATGAAGTCGTGTTCGAGCGGATCCCGATCCGTTTCTGGGGCAACATGAAGGAGCAGTATGAGGCTCACAACCAGGATTACACCGGCGTGTACAAAGGCTGATTGAGACAGGAGGACAGAAATATGGCAGATAAAGTATTTGCGTTACCGAACGTGCAGACGCCGAGCGTACCGGTGAAGATCAATCCGGATAAGTGCATC
>JAFWFZ010000044.1 GCA_017515345.1 Oscillospiraceae bacterium
AGGGCCTGATCTCCGGAAAAGGGTCGTGCACGATCCGCAAGAGCGGTTAACATAATATCAAAGGTGGTAGAGGAGGAGACGCGGAGAAAAAACGAAGCAAAACGGCCGGCCGACAGGCGAAACCGGCGAACGAAAAGCAAAAGAAGCACACAAACAGCAAATCCACACAAACACACAGACGAAAGGAGAAAGAATGAAAAAGAAGTTACTCAGCATCCTATTGGTCCTTGTGATGGTCCTGAGCCTGCTGCCCGCCGCGGCATTGGCGGAGGATGAGCAGACGCTGAAGATCGTTTTCGATCTAAGAGACTTCAGCGGAGAATACTCCGGTGATATCACGGTAGGCGACAAATCGTATACCCCCTCAGCGGGGACGGTAACTACGTTGACGATCGACTCACCTGATGCAGTAGTCAGTGCATACCTAGATTTCATGGACGCACAAATCGCGTATCAATCCTGGGATGTCAGCGGTATCAACCCAGACTGTCTGATGCTTGATGACGGCTATGCCATGGCCTATTGCAGCAGCGACATGGATGATTATTTCCTGTATTGGGATGACTATTGTATCTACTTTGAAGAGATGACGGCCGGCGACATTCTAAACGGCCTGAGCGGTGATACCCTCACCTTCACCTATAAGAAGCTGACTTCCCTTTACACGGTCACTGCCTCGCCCAGCAATCAGGCGCTTGGCAGCGCCACATCGGAAGCAGTCACCGACGTCTACTACAAGCTGACCGCTACCGCGGCAGAAGGCAGCAACTTCCTTTACTGGCGCAAGGACGGCACCGAGACGAATCTTACCAGAAATCCCCTGTACGTAGTCGCGCTGGAGGACGCAAACTACACTGCGTACTTCGCGCAGAAGGCCACGGCCACGGCAGTTGTGGCGGAGGGCCAGGAGGAATTGGGCACGACCGCGGTCATGGATCAGGGCAACAACAACTGGATCGTCAGCGCGTCGGCAAAGAGCGGATGTATTTTCCTCTACTGGATCAACGACAATACGGGCGAACAGATCACGAGGAGCAATTTCACCGTGACCCTGACGGAGGACACCCACTACACCGCGTACTTCAAGGTGAAAGAGGTCACCGCCCCCGTGGCGGAGGGCCAGGAGGAAATGGGCACGACTGCGGTCACTGTCAACGGCAGCTATTACACCTTTACGGCAACTCCCGCCGAGGGCTACGCCTTCGACTACTGGGAGTCCCCGGACGGCGAGCAGATCAAGCAGAATCCCTACTCAGACGTCTATGTCGGGGGGGACGCCGAATATATCGCCCACTTCAAATCCGGCGCCCTGACCTTCAACATCGACCTGTCGGCCTACGAGGGGGCTATCAGCGGCACCCTCACCATCGCCGGCCGGGCGGTCACGCTGGAGGCCGGTGAGACCTACAGCTTCACCCTCTCCGGCAGCGACGCGATCTCCGACGACGTGATCACGTTTGAAAGCTGCGCGTTCGCCACGAACTGGACCGTGGACGGTCTGCAGTATATGCAGCGGAACCAGGAAAAACAGTATTTCATGATCGTGCGGGGCAGCAAATTCCTGTATTTCACCACGAACACCATGTATTTCCAGAACGGCGCCACGGCGGCGGAGCTGCTCACGCCCATGTCGGGCAATACCCTGACGATCACCTACACCCCGGCCGTGCCGCAGTACAGCCTGACGCTGACGAACGCGGAGGGGCAGGAAAACTGGGGCACCGTCACCACCACATTCGACGGGTATGTGAACGGCGACGCCGCCCGGGGAGACCAGTACCGGGTCGCCACCGAAGCCGCCGAAGGCAAGTACTTCTGGTACATCCTGAAGGACGGATTGGAGGACGTGGAGAGCAACCGCCAGTTTTTCACGCAGGATAACCAGCGCCTTGTACTGACGGAGGATTCCTCCTTCACCGCCCACTTCCGGGAGCTTTTCACCGCCACGGTCCAGCCCGAGGACGAGAGCAAGGGCGCCGTGGAGTACAGCGTGAGCTATTTATACAGCGCTTTTGACAACATCACACTGACGGCAACACCGGCTCCCGGCTACGTTTTTGACTACTGGGAGGAGAACGGGCAGAGCGTCAGCACGAACGCCACCTGTGTACGGAGCCTCATGGATAACGGCTATGTGTACGTCGCCCACTTCAAGCCCATGGAGATGACCGGCGTCCCCGGCGGCAAGGGCGGCATTGCCCAAACACCCGAATGGTGGAACGCCACCACGAGAGGCGCGTCCAATAAACCCAGTGCAAAGCCCTATGTGGGCGGCCGGGCCGCGGTGTTTATCCCCTTCTCGATCAACGGACAGACCGCCGTCGACCAGATCCGCGTCACCCTCCGGGGTGCCGACGACGAGGTGATCTCGGTGACGGACGCGACAGCGAACTATCAGGGCCTCAGCCTGCATAACCTGGAGAAGCTGGATGCCGGGAGCTGGACGAGCGTCGTCATGCTTGATCCGTTCCAGGCTGATTATGCCACGGTCACCGCGACGGTCGAGCTGGTGAAGGACGAGGCGGTCATCGCCTCCCTGACCCAGACGTATACCACGGATTACACCGATTCCGTGGCAGAAAACAGCGATTACTCCTATAAGACATTCCCCAAAGGCAAGGGCGCCTACGACGCCTATATGGTCCAGCCTTCGCCGATCCTCCACGGCGTCTACACCACGGTGGACGATGCCACCGGCCAGCTCAAGCTCTATGCCTACGGCCGCGGCGTCTATGTGCTGTCCGCCGACGGCGAGACCGACTTTGTGGAGCTGGGCGGCAAGGATAATTCGCCCGCCAGCACCGAATCCGTCCGTGATAATGGCGTCATCGGCCTGGGTCCCGACGGCGAGGGCGGCCTCGCAGCGGTCGTCAAGGTGGACAGCAACAGAAACTATATTACCCGCTATGACCCGGCGGCCGACGCATGGACGACCGTCGAGGGGAGTGACTTCTCCACCTTTGCAAGCTGGGAAACATGCGCCATTGTCATGAGCAAGGACGACGTGTGGACGACCCGCCTCCACTGGGACGGCGCGAGCTGGACCGGTCACGGCTCCAACTACACCTCCTTCACCCGCGCCAGCGATGGGACTGCCTACGCCACCGACAGCAGCGGCGTCCGCTATGTCTACGACGGCACGGCCTGGAGCCAGGATGACGCCCCTGCCGCTCCCAGCACCGCGAGCCTTGCGGGCCTCACCGTCTACGGCACGTATCAGGACCACAACGGCGACTGGTACGCCCTGACCCTCGGCCGCCTCCACAGGAGCACCGACGTTATGGGCGGCGGACCCAGCAAGGGCGTCTCAGTCTTCAAGTGGAACGACGACGACGAGCGGTGGGTCTATCAGATCATGAGCGATTTCGATGATCCCGAGGACTGCACCGACGAGTCCAAGGGACGCATCCGTCCCGACGGCCCGAAATATATGGAGGTGCCTCTGGACGGCGTCACCGTCCTCTACGGCAAATTCGCTGTAGAGAATAACTCCCACGGCGGCTTCTACCTCTATACCGGGAATAAATCCATTTCCTTCGTCTCCAACGGCGGCAGCGCGGTGGAGACCCTGACCGCCCCCATCGCTTCGAAGATCGCACCGCCCACGGCTCCCACCCGGGAGGGCTACACCTTCGTGGGCTGGTACACCCTGAACGACTTCATGACCAACGGGCCGTCCTACGCCTTCGGCCTCATGCCCGCGACGGACCTCACCCTCTACGCCAAGTGGGTCGAGGCGGGCTCCGGCGAGGACCCCTTCGCGCTGGAGCGTGAGCGGGCCACCGAAAGCCTCAACACCGAGTACGGCAAGCTCACCGAGGGCGATTATTCCGCCGACGTGTGGGCCCAGATCGTCGCCGCCTATGAGGCGGGCCTCGCCGGCATCGCCGAGGCCACCAGCTACGACGGCGTGTACGCCGCCCTGAACGAGGCGGTGGATACCATCGGAGCCCTGGCCCGCCAGGTCAGCGGCACCATCACCGTGGCCGTCACGGTGGAGAAGTTCACCCTCGACGGAGAGTATATCGTCGAGCCGACGCTGATAGAGGTGCCCCGCTTCGCGCAGGCCTCCGTGGTGGTCACCGACCTGCTGAAGGAGAACTTCCCCGATCTCAATGGCGGCGTGCCCTATACCATGACCGGCACCGAGACCGATGGCTTCTATCTCTCCGGCATTTACTATTACGGCGATGACGGCAGCGAGGCGTACCTGGCCGAGAAGCAGCACGGTGACGACTCCGGCTGGATGTACTGTGTAAACTGCGACTTCCCGGGCGTGGGCGCGTCGAGTTGGAGCCTCACCAACGGTGACGTCATGCGGTGGCAGTATACGTGCTACGGCCTGGGCGCCGACATCGGCAACAACAATGAGGCTTTCGGCGGCCCTGCGGGCATCCAGGTCGCCGACAAGGACGCCCTGATCTGGAAGATCGCGGAGATCAACGCCGCCGGTGAGCAGGACGAGTATCCCACTTATGCCGACGCCATGGCGGTGCTGAAGGACATCCCCGCCTCCCAGGAGGCCGTGGACGCCGCCCTTGCGGCTCTGGTCAAGGCCCAGCCCGCAGGGCCCGCGGCGCAGATCGTCTCCGCCAGCCTGACGCTGGCCGGTGACATCGGCGTGAACTTCTTCGTCATCCCCAATGACGAGCTGCTGGCCGACGAGGGCGCGTATGCCCAGCTCACCGCCAAGGGCGTCACCGGCGACAAGATCATGCTGGCCGACCTGACCCCGGACAACGACGGCAGATTCTGCTTCACCCAGTTCGTGGCCGCCAAGGAGATGACCGAGCAGATCACTCTGGCGATCTATACCGCGGACGGCACCGCCGTCGCTCTCACCGACGCGGCGGGCAACGCCTCCGACGGCGTCTACAGCGTGGCCCGGTTCGTCAAGGCCGCAGGCGAGTTCGGCAGCGAGAAGCTGCAGGCCCTTGCCGCGAAGCTGGCCTCCTACGGCGCGTACGCCAAGGCGTACTTCGAGTACGAGCCCGTGGC